>NZ_JAIPUT010000016.1 GCF_020055635.1 Marivita sp.
CCGTTGGACAGCAGCGCCACCAGTGCAAAGGCGGCAAAGGCTCCGGCAAAGGCGCCAAGCGACAGCGACAGGCTGCCCGCGCCGATGCCCAGCACGATCACGCAGACCGCCCCGGTCGACGCACCTGCAGAAACGCCCAGCACGAACGGCTCGGCCAGTGCGTTGCGCAACAGCGCCTGCAGGATCGCCCCGCAGATCGCCAGTCCGGCCCCGGCGAGTGCCGCCACAAGCGCCCGGCTCAGGCGCAGGTTCCAGACGACGCTCTGTTCGATCGGCGCGATTTCGGCGCCGGTCAGACCCAGTTCGTTGGTGACCGACAGGAACACCGTCCCCAAGCCGATGTTGTAATCGCCAATCGCTGTTGCGGCGGCGACGGCGAAGGCAAGGACGATCAGCGACAGGAACAGAAAGAGGGCAAGGCGACCCGCCCCGCCCTCAGAAGCATCAGTCGTCATCACGGAAGATCAAGCGCTTTCAGCTGTTCGGCCACCTGCTCGGCACCGTAAAGCGTGCGGATGCTCGGGTTCATGGCCGCGCCGCTCATGACCACGATGCGCCCGTTGCGAACCGCCTCCATCTGGCTGACGGTCGGATCGGATTGCAGGAATTCGATCTTGTTGTCCGCAGTGTCCAGGTCCCAGCGATTGCGGTCGACCTGTGCCGCAACAAAAACCGTCGGATTGGCGGCCATGATTCCCTCCCAGCCAACGGCCGGCCAGTCCGCCTCGGTGGTGATGGCGTTCGAGCCTCCAAGAATGTCCGCGATGTAACCCGATGGCCCGTTGCCGCCGCCCAAATAGGCGTCGTCGGCGGGCGACGGGCTGGAGAACCAGAACAGGAAGGTCAGGTCTTCGTTTTCGGCAAACTGGGCGCGCAGGGTTGCCTCACGGGCCTTGAAATCCTCGATCAGCGCGTCACCACGGTCGGCCACGTCAAAGATCCGCGACAGATCCTCGATCTCCTTGTAGAGCAGATCCATGCTCCACAGCGCGTCGCGCGAACCGTAGGCATCGCTTGCATCCAGCGTGGTCGAGCAGGCGCTCGGCGAAAGATATGTCGGGATCCCAAGATCCTCGAAATCCGACCGCTTGGCGACCTTGCTGTCGGGTCCAAGCAGCGTCGTCAGCATGGCGGCCACGAAATCGGGCTGCTTCGAAAGCACGGATTCCAGCGTCGGAAATTCGACGGTGAGAACCTCGACCTCGCTGTTGGCCTCCGACACTTCGGGCAGCACCGCATTGGGCCAGAAGGCGGTTGCGGCCATCTGGTCTTCGAGCCCGAGAAGCAACATGATTTCCGCGCTGTTCTGGCCCAGGGCCACGGCGTTCTGCGGGGCTTGTTCGAAAGTGACGGTCTGACCGCAGTTTTCGATCGTCAGGGGGTAGTTCGTTTCGGCATGGGCAGCCGCGCCGGAAAACGCCAGCGCAGCGCTTCCCAGTGCCAGGATCGACCTGATTGGCATCGATGGAATCCTATACTTGAGTGGTTCAGTCGGAAATCGGCTAAAGACATCTGAAACCAAGTTCAAGACTGTTTTTGTCAGGAATAGGGGAATGAGACGTTTGGTCAGGCACGTCGCACTCCGGAAACGAGTTCCGTTTACGGTGCGTCCTCATTTGTGCTTTTGGTCGCGGTCCATTTCAAAGCCCTTTTGGCGCCGGCCCGATCGACCGCAACCACCGGTATCCTCGCGCCGCCATTTACAGACCTGGAGCTTGGATGGTGCCGGTTCAGGCCACCGACAAGATCGCTGTCCCGGTAAGGCTCTCTCCAGGAGTCAGCAAGCGCGGGCCGGTATTGGTGCCGGCGTTTGCCCGCATTGCCTCAAAGGCGCCGGCAACATGCGATACGGGTTCAAGGCACAGGTAGTCGCTCTTGTGCAGGGCGGCGAGGCAGGTCAGTTCACGATCACCCATGAGCGTGATGTTGATGCCTTCGCCGATCGACGCTGTCGCCTGCGTCCAGCCGGAAAAATGCCGGGTCTCGCCATCGGGCAACGCGACCTTCGCGGTGGGACTGCCTTCGAGGTTCGTTTCCAATGGCCCGCCTTGGGCAAACGGCTCCAATTGCCGCACGGCTGCAAGGCCGATCTGTCCATCGAGAGAAGGTCTGAAATAAGGGTGCCAACCGATTCCACCAGGCATCACGGTGCGCCCTGTATTGGTCAGGGCAAGCCTGACCTTGACGCTGCTTCCATGCAGTTCGAACCTCTGCGTCGCCATGAAGTCGAAAGGCCAGTCTGTGTCGGCCCTGTATTCGAGTGCCATCTCGATGTATTCAGCCGCCTGATCGGAGACGTGCCATGGGCGCCGGTGTGCGGGGCCATGCATCACGTCCTTGCCGTTCGTCGTGTTGGGGTTCAGCTTGATCGTGCGCCCCTCGTGTCGAAAGGCCGCGTTCCGCAACCTGTTGTGAAACGGAAACAGCGGAAACGCACCAGCTTTCGGCCATCTGTCGAGATCAATGAACTCGTCGTCAAGCGGTACCAGCAGATCGCCATGATCCATGTGGCGCAGCCGCAGGAGGCGTCCTCCGGCCAGCGGCTGGAAAACCGCCTCTAAAGCGTCGTTGCAGATCACCTGGGGCCGGACGCGCGGGTCCTGCAAGGTTCCAGGGAGTGACGCTTCGAGAGGCGTCACCTCAGGCGACCCCGAAGCGTTCCGTCATGGTCGATGACGCAAAACCGCCCGCCTTGAAAAAATTCCGCGATATGTGGCAGGGGCGAAGGCCGCTCCTGTGCATTATCCGGGCCGGCCAGAGACTGAGCGCTGTCAGCCGGGATGTAACCCAGCGCCGCCGCCGTGCTGTTGTCCAGCCAGCCTGCTTCAACCTGGGATACGCCGAAAACGGTTGTGCAGGTGATGTCCGGATGCTCGAGCCCGATCAGGACCAATTGAGCAAGGTCCCGTGGGCTAACCCAAATCCTGAGCGCGCGCGCGTCCGTGGGCCGGTCCCCGGCATTGCCGATGCGGATGTTCAATGTGCGGATCCCGAACTTGTCGAAATAGAGACCAGCTTCCAGCTCGCCCCAGCATTTGCTCAGTCCGTAAAGCGTATCCGGGCGCATCGGGTCGGCATCGGACACGCGTGTCTCGCGCGGGTAAAAGCCGACCGCATGATTCGAAGAGCCGAAGACGACGCGATCGATTCCATTGCGCCGAGCGGCATCAAGCACGTTATGCGTGCCCAGGACGTTGACGCGCAGGATGTCTTCGATACCCCGTTCGTTCGGATAGCCGGCCAGATGCACGATGGCATCTACATCTGTCAGACACGCGGCCAGGGCCTCGCCTTCGGATATGTCGACCTGATCCCAGGTTTCATTGGCGGCGAGCGGTCCCGGATCCGCGGTATCCACGATCTTGATCGCCGCCACCTTTTCGGTGAGGATCCGGCGTAGTGCCGTTCCGACCCGACCGGATCCGCCGGTGAGCGCGATCCGCTTTCCCGTCCGATGGATGGCGTGGGACACCTTTTCCGACGGCTTGCGTGGGGATGGATTCGAATTCGTCATGAACCGGCGCCTTCGAAAGCATCCAGCCCGATGGCCGGGTCACGGTCGAACATCGTCAACACGGGCTTCTGTTCCGAAATAATGTACGATACGCTCTTTCGCATTCTGTGTGTTTCTACGCCGCTGACCATTCTCGTTTTTTCCACCATTTCTTGTAGTTCTGAGTTCCCTGACGGAGCGCGTCAGACAGGCTAACAATCTCGACCCTCAAAATAATGTACAATCTATATTGAAAAGTGTAAATGTCTGTAATACGGTTTTCATGGGCGCAGCGAGAAGGCGGGTGGAGCCGTCGGCTGAAGCAGCGCAAACAGGGAGGAAGAGAATGAGACAAGATACTGCATCTGATACGTTCACGCCAAAGGGGCGCGGATTGGCCCGCCTGATGCTGGGCGCGGCGATCCTGCCGTTGATGGCCTTTTCCACGGCGGCGCAGGACGCCACCGGCCAGGCACCGTCGCTTGCGGCAATGGTGGACGCGGGCAACCTGCCGCCGGTCGCCGAACGCGTTGGCGACGAGCCCGAGGTTGTGAATCCGCTGAACGAGGTCGGCGCCTATGGAGGTGATCTCCGGATCTATCTTCGCGGCAGCTCGGACCACAATCATATCCTGCGTGTCGTCGGCCCCCAGGGTCTGGTTCGCTGGGATCCGCAATATACCGAGATTGTGCCCAACGTGGCAGAGCGCGTCGAGGTCACCGAAGGTGGTCGCGTGTTCACGTTCCATCTGCGCGACGGGATGAAGTGGTCGGACGGCGCGCCGTTCACGGCCGATGACGTGATGTTCAACGTCGAAGACCTGGTGCTGAACGAAGAATTCGCGCCGACACCGCCGCGCTACACGTCGGGCGGCGAGCCGATGCAGGTCGAAAAGCTGGACGATTATACCGTGCGCTTCACCTTCAAGGAACCTTACGGCGACTTCCTTGCCGAGCTTGCCAGCCCGTTGGGGCAGCATCCGGTGCTGTATGCCAAGCATTACTGCTCGCAGTTCCTGCCCGCCTACAACAGTGACGGTCTGGCCGCGCTCATCGAAGAGAACGGTGCAACGGACTGGCAGAACCTGTTCCTGCAGAAATGTGGCGATCTGGAGATTCCTGCGCGTTGGGGCAACCCGGAGCGCCCGACGCTGGACCCCTGGGTCATCAGTGAACCCTATGTCGGCGGGGCCACCCGTGTCGTGATGACGCGCAACCCCTATTTCTGGCAGATCGACACCGAGGGCAACCAACTGCCCTATATCGATCAGGTCGTGGCGCCGATCGACCAGGATGTCGAAAGCCTGATACTTTCCGTGATGGGCGGCAATGTCGATTTCGGCCTGCGCCACATCGACCCGCCAGCGAACCGTCCGGTGCTGGCACAGAACCGCGAAAAGGGCGACTACGACTTCTTCGAAGCCAAGTCCACCGGCGGCACCGACATGTCCATCAGCCTCAACCTGACGCATAAAGACCCTGAAAAGCGGGCTTTGTTCAGGGAAAAGGATTTCCGGGTTGCGCTTTCTCTCGGCATGGACCGGCAGGAGATCATCGACACGGTCATGCTGGGTCAGGGCGAACCTTGGCAGCAGGGGCCGTTCGAGGATCATCCCTACCACCACGAGCAGATCGCAACTCAGTTCCTCGAACATGATCCCGAGCAGGCGAACGCGTTGCTGGACGGGCTTGGGCTGGAACGTGGCGAAGACGGTATCCGCAGGATGGCCAACGGCGATCCCGTGCGCTTCCAGGTTGACGTCATCCCGACATTCGATCCGACCTGGGTGGACTCGCTTCAGTTGATCGAGCAGCAATGGGCCGAGATCGGCGTCGACATGGAGATCAATCCCATGGAGCGGACGTTCTTCTACGAGCGGACCTCCAACAGCAACGATCATGACGCCGCGGTCTGGCGCGCCACGCAAAGCTGGGTTGCTGGCCAAATCCCGCAGATGCTGGTTCCGGTGCACCACGACAGCCGCTACGGCATCGCGTGGAAGGATTGGTACCTGAGCGGTGGTGAGAAGGGCGAAGAGCCGCCCGCGTCCATCAAGAAGCGTCTTGAGCTTTATGATGCGGCGCGGGGGATGACCGATGCCGAAGAGCGTCGCCAGGCCATGCTCGAGATTGCACAGATCGCGGCGGACGAGTTCGAAACGATCGGTGTGTCACAGGCGCTCCCGACCTACGGCATCGTCAAGAACGACCTGATGAACGTGCCCGAGAGCATGCCGAGCTCCTGGTACTACCCGACGCCTTCGCCGACCTTGCCACAGACGTGGTTCTGGAAAAGCGAATAACGTCGACCTGAGCGGTGCCGCCCCAAGGGTGGCACCGCTCCTCCCTCACCAGTTCAAGTATGCACGAGACAGGCTGCGTGAGCAGCAATGGCATGACTTTTCGAGTTGCTGCCGTGCCTTTCGTGCGCAACCAGTTTGCAGTGCCATTTTCCTTCCCCCTGCCATGCTTGGCAGGTGATCTGACAACGCTGGCTCAATCCGACCAAAGAGCAAGCAAACAGGGGTCTCTTGATGTTACTTGTCTACATCGCGCGTCGCATTCTCTGGGCAATCCCGCTCTTGTTCGCGGTGTCGCTCATCGCCTTCGCGCTGATCACCGCACCACCCGGCGATTACCTGACCACCTTCGCTGCCACGCTGGCGCAATCCGGTGACGTGGTTGACGAAGCCCGGCTGGACGCGCTTCGCGAACGCTACGGCTTCGACCAACCGTTCATCATCCAGTATTTCCGGTGGATCGGGGGCGTGCTTCAGGGCGACTTCGGGATTTCCTTCGAATGGCAGCAGCCGGTGAGCCAACTGATCTGGGAGCGCATGGCGCTGTCGGTCACGCTCGCGCTGGCGACACTGATGTTCACCTGGGCGATGGCCCTTCCGATCGGAATTTACTCGGCCGTCCGAAAGTATTCGATCGGGGATTATTTCTTCACCACCATCGGTTTCATCGGGCTGGCAACGCCGAACTTCCTGTTTGCGCTCGTGCTGATGTACGTTGCCGTGGTGCATTTCGGATCGGACGTCTCCGGGCTCTTCTCTGAACAATATCAGGATGCGCCGTGGTCCCTGGCCAAGATGGGTGACCTAGCCGCACATATCTGGATCCCGGTCATCATCCTTGGCACAAGCGCGACGGCGAGCCTCGTGCGCATCATGCGCGCCAACCTGCTGGATGAACTGCACCGCCCCTATGTGACGACCGCCCGCGCCAAGGGTCTGTCGGAATGGCGGCTGATCCTGAAATACCCGGTGCGCATCGCCATCAACCCCTTCATCTCGACCATTGGCTGGGCCTTCCCGCAGCTGATCTCCGGCGCCGTCATCACTGCCTTCGTGCTGTCGCTGCCGACCTCCGGTCCTCTGATGCTGCAAGCGCTGCTGGCGCAGGACATGTATCTCGCGGGGGCCTTCATCCTTCTGCTCTGCTGTCTGTCGATCGTGGGCATGCTCGTCTCCGACATCCTGCTCGCGGTGATCGACCCGCGCATCCGCTTCCGGTGATCCAAATGACCACGAAATCCGAAATAGACCCCCGTGCCCTCGAACAATCGCCCGAGGATTTTGCATCCCAGTGGCGGCTGATCTGGCTGGCCTTCCGCCGCCACAAGCTGGCCATGACAGGCGCGATCATCATCCTTTTGCTCTATGTCATCGGCCTTTTCGCCGAGTTCCTGGCACCCTTTGATCCAAACGCGACGTCGTCGTCCGACATCTTTCATCCCCCGCAGATGATCCGTTTCATCGACCGGGATGCCGAGGGCGGCTGGTCGTTCAGTCCCCATGTGATCGCCATGACGATGGAACGGGACTCCTTTACACTGGAGACCAGTTACGCGCTGGACCCGGACAAGAAGATCTATCTGGACTTTTTCGCCAAGGGCGATCCCTACGAACTCTGGGGCCTGTTCCCGATGGAGCGTCACTTGCTGACCACCGAAAACCCTGACGAGCATTTCTTTCTTTTCGGCGCGGATCGCCTGGGGCGCGACATGCTCAGCCGGACGATCTTCGGGACCCGCGTTTCCATGTCCATCGGCCTGATCGGTGTGAGCCTGAGCCTTGTCCTGGGTCTGATCCTGGGCGGCATCTCCGGGTTCTACGGCGGCAGGGTCGACATGTTCATCCAGCGGGTCGTCGAGCTTGTGATCTCCTTGCCGACGATTCCCATCTGGCTGGGCCTCAGCGCGGCATTGCCGCAGGACTGGTCGCCGCTGGCGCGTTATTTCGCGATCACCGTCATCCTGTCGCTTGTCGCGTGGACGGAACTTGCCCGGGTCGTCCGGGGCCGGTTCCTCGCGCTCAGGACCGAGGATTTCGTCACCGCTGCCCGGCTGGATGGAGGCTCGCGCAAGCGTGTGATCTTCCGGCACATGATGCCCTCGATGGTCAGCCACATCATCGCCTCGGTCACGCTGGCGATCCCGGTGATGATCATCGCCGAAACGTCGCTGTCCTTCCTTGGCCTCGGCCTGACCCCGCCGATCATCTCCTGGGGCGTATTGCTGAAAGAGGCGCAGAACATCCGCTCCATTTCCGAGGCGCCGTGGCTGTTCGTGCCGGGCGGTGCGGTTGTCATTGCGGTTCTGGCGCTGAACTTCCTGGGCGATGGCCTGCGCGACGCGGCTGACCCCTATTCGCAGGACAATCACTGATGAAACAGACAGCCATGAAACCCGACGCTGAAACGACGGTGCTGGAACTGAAGAACCTGACCACCGAATTCATCACCAAGAAGGGCGCTTTCCGCGCGGTGGATGACGTCTCGCTTGAACTGCACGCCGGCAAGACGCTCTGTGTCGTCGGGGAAAGCGGTTCCGGCAAGAGCGTGATGTCGCGCTCGATCCTGCAGATCGTCGATCCGCCCGGACAGGTAACCGGCGGAGAGGCGCTGCTGCATCGGCACCGCACGGCGCGCACCGGTGGCTTTGAGGAAACCATCGATCTGCTGCAGCTCGATCCCAAGTCCAAGGCCATCCGCAACCTGCGCGGTCGCGATATCGCCATGATCTTTCAGGAACCGATGAGTTCGCTGTCACCGGTCCACCGGATCGGCGATCAGGTCGGCGAGGCGATCCGCCTGCACGAGGCCGTTTCCAAAAAGGAGGCACGCGAACGAACCCTTGAACTGCTGCGCAAGGTGGAAATTCCGGATCCGGGCAAGGCCATCGACCAGTTTCCGTTCGAATTCTCCGGCGGCATGCGGCAGCGGGCGATGATCGCAATGGCGCTGTCGTGCAATCCGACGGTGCTGATCGCGGACGAACCGACGACGGCGCTGGATGTCACCATTCAGGCCGAGATCCTCGACCTGATCCGCTCGATCCAGGACGAGAGCGACATGGCGGTCATGTTCATCACGCACGACATGGGCGTTGTGGCGGAGATTGCAGACGAGATTGCCGTGATGCGGTTCGGAAAGGTCGTGGAGACGGGTGATGTCTACGAAATCTTCGAAAATCCGCAGCACCACTACACGCAGCGACTGCTCAATTCCGTTCGCGAACTCGATCACCCCTCGGAGCGGCGGCTGGCCATGCGCGAGACCCGTCCGGTCGGGGCGCCTATTCTCGTGTCAGACAAGGTCAGCAAGGTCTTTGGCGCGAGCAAGAAATGGTGGGGCAAGGAGAACCGTGGCCTGACGGCGGTCAACGAGGCCAAGCTGGAACTGCGCAAAGGCGAAAACCTCGGAATCGTGGGCGAAAGTGGCTCGGGCAAGACGACGCTGGGGCGGTGCCTGCAACGCGTTCACGAAGTGACCGACGGGCGGATCCTTTATACCAACGACACCGGGCAGGAACGTGACCTGGCCAGCCTGACCGAAGACCAGTTGGCGCAGCCGTGGCGCGACATCCGGACGGTGTTTCAGGATCCGTTCTCCTCGCTCAACCCGCGAATGACCATCGGCCAGATCATCGCCGAACCGCTGATTGTCGAAGGCAAGCTGACCGGTCCGCAGATCCGCGACCGGGTCCATGAACTGCTCGAACTCGTCGGTCTGCCGGTCACCGCCTACATGCGTTATCCGCACGCCTTTTCGGGCGGGCAGCGGCAGCGCGTGTCGATCGCCCGCGCGATTGCGCCGAACCCGCGCATCATCATCGCGGACGAGGCGACCTCGGCGCTGGACGTGAGCCTGCGGACGCAGATCCTCGACCTGCTTCTGGACCTTCAGGAACGGCTGGATCTCAGCTTCATCCTGATCAGCCACGACATCGCGGTGATCCGCTATTTCTGTGACCGCATCGCGGTGATGTATCGCGGGCAGATCGTCGAAACCGGCGACACCGAGACCGTCTGTCAAAACCCGCAACACGCCTACACGCAATCGCTGCTGTCCGCCGTGCCGGTAGCCGACCCGCGCGTGCGAGGCCAGAAACAACGCGTGCGCTACAGCGAGAGCAGCCAAAGGACCTGACATGAAAATAACAGACATCAAGACATTCCTGATGCAGGTCGGGTCGCGCCCGGGCATGCCTGCCGGTGCCGGGTCGTTCCGCGGTTCGCGCAACTGGCTGTTCCTCAAGATCGAGACCGATGAAGGTGTCTACGGCATCGGCGAATGTTCCGGCTGGCCGCGTGTCATTGAACGGGCGGTGCAGGATCTTTCCACGATCCTGATCGGCGAAGACCCGCGTGACATCGACCGCCTTTGGCAAAGGCTCTACGTCGGGATCATGGGGCATGGCATGACCGGCACCGTCGGTGGCGGTGCCCTGACCGGCCTCGAAATGGCGCTCTGGGATATCAAGGGCAAGGTGCTGGGCCAGCCGGTCTGGAACCTTCTGGGCGGCAAGTTTCGGGACACGATCCCCGTCTATGGCCATGCCAAGTCGACCGAGCGGGCACAGGAACTGATGGCCCGGGGCTACAGCGCGGTGAAGGTCGGCTTTACCGGCGCCGTGAACCTCGATCTCGTGGCGGCGATCCGTGACACGGTCGGACCGGACGTGGACGTGATGGTCGATGCGCACGGGCCGTCCTGGATGACCGCCGCAGACGCCATTGCCGTCGGGCGCGAACTGGAACAGCTGGACCTGCTGTTCTACGAGGATCCGGTCGCGCCGGAAAATCTCGACGCGCTGCAACGGGTGCGCGACGCGGTGGACATCCCGCTGGCGGCAGGCGAACGGGTCAGCACGATCTTTGGCATCCGTCCCTATATCGAGCGCGATCTTGTGGACGTCATCCAACCCGACACCGGGCGCGCCGGGGGCATCACCCAGATGCGCAAGATGGCGGCCATGGCCGAGTCCCACTACATCACCATGGCGCCACATTCTGGCTCGCTTGGACCGGTCGCGGAATTCGCGGCCCTGCATGTCATGGCGACGATCCCCAACATCCTGATGCTTGAACGCGTCGAGTTTGATTGGGAAGGCCGTTACGACGTGGTGACGCCGGTGCTGAAGTCCGAGAACGGCACCCTGCGGGTGCCCGACGCGCCGGGGCTGGGTGTGGAACTTGTCGAGGAAGAGATCGAAAAGTACCCCAGCAGCCGCAACGTGGCGGACATGCCCGAAAACGAAGGAGCCTACGAGCCGGGCACTTTTGGCGAATGCGTCTATTTTCAACCCCGCCTGCGCCGCGGCTCACGCCTCCGGCTCAAGCGGTCCGACCAGACGTAGGTTCAGATGGCGCAAGCAGACGACAGCGCAAGCGCGACGACGGGCGACCTCATGGTCGTCGCGCTTGCCGGCGAGGCGGCGCTGGCGCTTTGCGCGCTGGACCGGGAAACCGGCGCGCTCTCGATCCTTGACAAGCAGCCGCTTCCAGAAGCCGAGGGCGAGTGCCGCGGTGTGCCCATGGTTGCCAGTGCGGATGCAAGCCGGATCTACGTGGCTTGGCGCGGCGATGCCTTCCGGCTTTATAGCTTTGCTTTCGACCGAGATGCGTGCCGTTTGACCTGCCTTGGCCAAGCGAGCCTGCCGGCCAGCATGTGCTACGTGGCGATGTCGGCCGATGATCGACGGGTGCTGACCTCGTCCAACACCGGCAGCACCATAGCTGTCTCCCCGCTCGACAGCGCCGGGTGCGCCGACGATCCGATCCTGACCATAGACGCCCACAAGGCCCATTGCGTGGTCGCGGCGCCCAACGGCTTGACCTACGCGACCAGCCTGCGGGGCGACTTCGTGCAATGTTATGCGTACGACGTCGAAAGCGGGGGCCTCAGCCCGATCTCCCGGCTCGACCTGCCCGAAGGGTCGGGGCCGCGGCATATCCTTTTCACGGCAGACGGATCCCGGGCCTACCTGCTGTCGGAATTCGCAGGTACGCTGACCTGTCTCGATGTGGACGCGCACAGCGGTGCCCTGTCTGTCCGGGGCCGCGTTGATCTGTTGCCGGGCGCGGACAAGGCCTGTGCTGCCGAACTCCGCCTTGGATCGCGAGAGGACATCCTTTACGCGTCCGAGCGCAGCACCTCGCAGATATTTGCCTACCGCCTTGGTGCGTCGGGTGAGATCGATCTTATCGGTGCTGTTCCTGCGCCAGAGTGCCCGACCGCCTTTGACCTCAGCGCCGCGGGACGTTTCCTCGTCGCCCTCGGCGAGAAGAGCGGAGAGGCATGGACCTATCGCATAAAACCCGACGGGATGCCGGAGCTTGCCGACCGTGTCGATATCGGCGCAGTGCCCAGTTGGGTTCTGACGCTTTGATAAACCCTGACATATCAAGGATCTGACGATGAAAGAAAGCACCCGTGACAAATTTCAACATATGTCGGTCGCGACAATTGCCACGGCCCTCTACAAGCGCGGGCTGCGTCATCAGGTGATCCAAGGCGTGCACCCGGTGGGCTGGAAGGGGCGCAATATGGTCGGTCCCGCCTTTACTCTGCGCTACATGCCCGCCCGCGAGGACCGAAACGGGATCGAGGTCTTTCGTGACCCCGAGCACAAGCAGCGCGTTGCCATCGAAACCTGTCCCGAGGGCCATGTTCTGGTCATGGACAGCCGCAAGCAGGCCGATGCGGCCTCGGCTGGCGATATCCTCATCACCCGGCTGATGAAACGCGGCGCGGCAGGGGTGGTGACCGATGGCGGGTTCCGCGACGCGATGAATATCGCCAGACTCGACATGCCCGCCTACCACACGCGACCGTCGAGTCCGACCAACCTGACCACCAACGAAGCCATCGCCATCAACGAACCCATCGGATGCGGTGACGCCCCGGTCTTTCCGGGCGACATCATCGTCGGCGATGCGGATTGCGTGATCGTGGTTCCTGCTGAAATCGCCGACGAGCTTGCCGACGAGTGTATCGAGATGACGGCCTTCGAAGACTTCGTGGCCGAGCGGGTGGCGGCGGGGGATACCATCATCGGCCTCTATCCCTGCACGAAGGAAGAAAACCGGGCGGCTTACGAGACGTGGCTCGCGTCCAGGGACCGGACGTATTTCTATCACCGGATCAAGCAAGATGAGCAGTGATGCCGCCTCGCAGCCTGGCGGATCGATGCTTCATCATTTCCGCTGGGCCTTTATCGTAACGGCCATTGGTTTGCTCCTTGGGGCGGTCGTGGGTTGGAATTCAACCGGGACCGCCTCCGGCACGCTGTCGATCTTCTTCATTTGTGCCGTGCTCGCGGTGCTCGAGATCAGCCTGTCTTTCGACAATGCGATCGTGAACGCCAACAAGCTCAAGACCATGTCGCCCAAGTGGCAACGCCGTTTCCTCACCTGGGGTATTCTTATCGCGGTCTTTGGTATGCGGATCGTCTTTCCGCTCGCCATCGTTGCCATCGCCGCAAAGGTCGGGCCCTGGCAGGCGCTGGTGCTGGCCGTGGCGCAGCCGGGCGAATATGCCCGCATCATGCAAGATGCTCACTTGTCCATCGCGGCCTTCGGCGGCACCTTCCTGATGATGGTCGGCCTGTGCTTTTTCTTCGACAAGGAAAAAGACGAACATTGGGTGCGCTGGATCGAAACGAAGATGGCGCGTGCTGCCGGTATCCGCGGCTTCGAGATCATGCTGGTTCTGGTTTTGATCCTTGGCTTTTCCTCGTTGCAGGCGAATGCAGACGCTGCCGATGCGTTCTTTGGCGCAGCGATCTGGGGCCTGCTCACCTTTCTGGGCGTCGAAGCTCTCGGGGCCATGCTGGACAGTTCGCAGGAGGTGCTCGAAGGCGCAGCCAAGGGAGGGGTGGGGGCCTTTCTTTATCTCGAAGTCCTGGATGCGTCGTTTTCCTTCGACGGGGTGATCGGGGCCTTTGCCCTGTCACAGAACCTGCTGGTCATCGCGATCGGCCTGGGGATCGGGGCCATGTATGTGCGTTCGATGACGATCATGCTGGTCGAACGCGGCACCTTGAAACAGTATTGCTACCTAGAACACGGAGCGTTCTACGCGATCATAGTCCTGTCGATCATCATGTTCGCGCAGTCTGTTGTCCATATCCCCGAGGTCGTGACCGGTCTGGGGGGCGTGGCGATGATCGGACTTGCGCTGTGGTCTTCTATCCGCCGCAACAGTGCGGCAGCCATTTGATGGCACCTGCGCTTTTCGGGGAACTATATGTGTGAATATGTTCATGATACTATACTAGACCTATCTGCCGTGGGCAAAATTGGATCGCGAGGACCAACACGCCCCGACGGATCAGCGCAGCCCGCGGCCCCGGACAGTGTCAGGGCCACGCTTTGAAACGGTGAGTTTGCGGAACAGAGGAAGACCATGGATCAGATAGCCAAGAATTTGCAGCGCAACTCCACTGTCCGGCAGATCAACAAGAAAGCTCGTGAACCCGGATACAGCCGCATTGCGCATCTGATCCGGGAAGAGATATTTGACGGCCGGGTTACGGCCGGCGCCCGTTTGAAAGTGTCGGAGATTGCCAAGCGATACGGCACCAGCACAAATCCTGCCCGAGAGGCGCTTCAGATGCTCGAGGGCGAAGGTCTGGTCACCATCATGCCCAATCGCGGTGCCAGTGTGCGCAAGATCAACGAGGACATGCTGCAAAACGTCTTCGACCTGAAGATCGTTCTTTGGGCCTATATCGTCAAATCCTTCGTCCAGTCCGCCACTCCAGACGAAATCGCCGAATTGCGGCGGCGCCAGGAGGTTTGCGAGACCGCGGTGCAGAACGGCGATTATCCTGCCTATCACAAGGCCAACCTGGCGTTTCACGACTTCATCGTGGATCACCATTTCAACAGTGAAGCCGTCGCGATCATCCGGAAACACGACAGGTGGCTCCAGGCCCTGTCCAGGTCGGACCCGCTGAACCTTGCCCAGATGCGCCGCTCGATTGCCGAGCATTGGCGCATCGTCGAAGCGGTGGAAAACGGAGAGCCGGAAGAAGCCGCGAGCGCGATCGAGGAACATCTGTTGAATACCCAGACCGCCTTTCTCGACCGTCTGCGCAGGAAGCGTCTCAAGAAAGCCGACTAGAGGAACGATCCTGCGTTTCCCGGCCGGGGCGATGATTTGATCCGCTACTGCTCTGATCCAGGAGCCAAGGCCGGTGTCTGATAGGACGCCGCAGAAATTCCATAATCCATTGTAATTCAATGGCTTGGATGCAATTTACCTGATCGGGCGACTTGGTTTGTGCTTGATAGAAGCACATTATACGTAGTAGATAATGTGTGAAATATATCCACCGTCGGAAACGAAGCGCGCGCAACTCAGCGGCCTGGTTGACGGGCGGTTTCCTCGAAATAGCCGCATCCACTGGGCGCGGAGCAAGACAGGACAGCGCGGCAGATGACAGACACAGTAACCATTCTTTCCAGCGATCTTCCTTTCGACGCAGACCAATGGGCCCGACTGGAGGCGGCTTTGCCGCCGGGACGGATCATCAAGGTCGACACCAGTGACGATGCGGAAGTCGCCGCGGCGCTGGAGGTCGCGGAGATTGCAATTCTGAAAGGCGATCTGGACGCCCGTTTTGTAGCGGCACCGTGTCTGAAATGGGTCCATTGCGACCATGCCGGATTGACCAAGTCCGCGCGCCCCGAGGTCTTTGAGCGAGGCCTGATCGTGACCGGATCCGCGGGACGGTCCGGCCCGGCACTGGCGGAGCATGTCATGATGTTCTCGCTCCTTTTGTGTTCCGGCTACACGGATTTCTACGAGGCGCAAAAGCGGCACGAATGGCGGCGCGTGCCCGAAATGGCGAACCTGCGTGCGCTTTCGGGGCGCACGATGGGCATCATCGGGATGGGCCACACCGGCAAGGCGTTGGCCCTGCGGGCAAAGGCCTTTGACATGAAGGTTCTTGGCTACCGGCGCCGTGACGAACCGACGCCCGAAGGTGTGGACCGCATGTATGCCAGCGATCTTGGCGAAGGCATCGACGACATACTGAAACAGGCCGATATTGTCGCCCTCGTCATCAACCTGTCAGACGCCACGCATCACATGATCGGTGCCGAACAATTCGCGCAGATGAAACGGTCCGCCGTGCTTGTGAACCTGGCGCGCGGCCCCGTCGTCGATCAGGACGCACTGATCGCGGCCCTCAGGGAAGGTCGCATCGCGGGTGCCGGTCTGGACGTGACGACGCCGGAACCGCTGCCTGAAGATCATCCGTTGTGGGACACGCCCAATGTGTTGATCACCCCGCATTTCACTGCGTCGCTGCCGGATCGGTCCGAGAGATCCTTATCGATGATCATCGAAAACGTGCACCGTTTCCGGACTGGGCAGCCATTGCTCAACCAGATCAGCGAAGAGGACACTTGGTCGAAGACATGAGCAAACGGCCGTTTTGCGACTGTTGCGGACCCGACGTTGAATGGACAGCTTGCTTTGCTCACAACCCCGACAAACGGTTTTCGTCATCCACGACTTCCAGATGACAGCTATCGCCTGTCCACTGCCATAACACGATGTTGAAATCGGCCGCGGATGCGCCTTTTGCATAGCTTCGGATCAGAAGGCCCGCAAAGCCGTCAGCGATGAGGCTGGCAGCAAAAACCTGCGTCGGAACGGTTTGGCCATCGAGCATCTTTGCGCGCCAACTCGGATCTGCGAGAGCACGCTCCGACATACCGTAATGCTCAAGCTTTCTTGCATCCCGCGTGTCGAAGATCGGCCCCAGATCGGCCTTGTAGCAAACCAGGATCGTCGGTTGCAGGCTGCCCACCTGGTTGGCTTCACGCAACGCTCCCGTTGGGTCCAGCGCGGTGTAAAGCGTCGGCGTTCCCTTGGCGTTGAAGCGCCCGCCATAGAGGTCTGCACCGCGACCGGACAACGGCGTGCGTGCATAGACCGGGTTGAGGGCCCGGTAAAGCGACCCGACAAAGCGCCCGCCTGTCAGGGGCATCAGGTAAAGATGCCAGCGTCAACCGCGTCTATGTATTCGAGAACCTGCTGCGCCTTGCCTTCTTGCACAAGCTGCATCGCGGTCCGGCCATCAAAGCCGGGCAGGGGCTCTGAGCGGTACCACGCATAAGCCATCAGGTCCGACCCGAACCGCGGTTCGACCTTGTTCAGTACCTCGACCAGTTCGCGCAAACGACGCTGCGTCTTGTCCGAGCTGATCCGCGTCCGCCGCTGCAAGGCGTCCTTGCCAAGACCGACCGTCATTGCGATCTCCTCCGCCGAGGTACGCAGCGCGGTCGCGATCTTTCGCGGCTCAAACTGTCCGTCTTCAGCAAAGTTCGCGATGTGCATGACGTAGATCCATACGGTTATTGTGACGGTATATAGCGGCAATATCGCTGAATATCAAGTTGGGCTTTGGCCGCTGTGTGGCGGCTTTGGGCATCAGGTGGCGCTGGACGCATCCAACACATGTCCGATGACAACCACACGCACGAAAAGACGCGTGCTAAAAAGATGTCCCATCTGCCAGAGGAGACCTATGTCGAGCAAAGTTTGGTAAAGTTGCATGCAAGGTGTATACCATTTTGAATCACCGGCACTCAAAGGCGTCTCGCAACCGCTGATGATCTGAGCAAATCGAGGGGAATGGTCGTGACAGAGGTCACCGAAACATTGGGCGGTTCCGCCTTCAAGCGGCTCAAGGCCATGATTCTCGACGGCACGTTGGAGCCCGGTATGCGGTTGAGCGAAAAGAAATTCGCCGACCTGCTTGGTGTCTCCCGCACGCCCGTCCGCGAAGCGATCAGCCAGTTGATCAGCGAGGGCCTTGCCGTCCGGTCGCCCGGCGGCACGCCGGTCGTGAACCGGATTTCACTGAACGATCTCATGGAGATCCTGCATGTGCGCAGCCTTCTTGAATGCGAAGCAGCGCGCAAGGCGGCCTTGGCCGGGGACGTATCTGATGACGAATTAAAGGCCATTCGTCAGCGGGTTGAGCGGTTCCTGCAAGGCCAGAGGCCATCTGCCACCGAACATTCGGAATTGGACATCGACCTGCATAACCTGATCGCGCGCATGGGAGGCTCCAAGCTTCTGACCGAGTTGATCGACCGGCTCAAGCTCAAGACCCGCATGTACGATCAGGGCTCTATCCCGGACCGCTTTGTTCCGGGCTGTCACGAACATATCGCAATCATCGACGCCATTCTCGACCGCGATGCCGAGGCGGCGTCGGATGCGATGAAGCTGCATCTCAAGAACGTCCGCGAATCGATCATTTCGCACATTTACCACCCGTTTTAAGGGCACTGTGCTGCTGAGATCGACTTTTCTCAACGCGGGCGTTGACTCGGTATTTTTTCTGTATACCGTCTGAACACAAATCGGACAATCGAGGGCACCACATGACCTCCACACCCGCGCAGCGGCCCACTGATGGGTTCGTTCTTGCCATCACGTTTCAATACTATCGCGACCTTCCGGCAGCGATGCGCTTTTACGAAACGGTGCTGGGCCTGACCCTTGCCATCGATCAGGGCTGGTCGAAGATCTACAACATCGACGGCCAGGCGCATGTCGGTCTTGTTGAGGAATCGCGCGGCATGCAGAACTGGGCCGAAGCGAAGACAAGCCAGTTGTGCCTGCGCGTTCCGGATGTCGATGCGTGGTACGCGTGGGCCAAGGAGAATGACGTGGACGGCTTGTCCCAGATGTTCGACAGCGCGGAGCTGGGTATCCGCGCGTTCGTCATGAACGATCCCGAAGGTTACCAGATCGAGGTGCAGACCGCGAAACCCGGCCACTGACACTGACGCAGTGGACCGAACAACAATCCAGAGGGTCGGAAAACCGACCCCGACACCCCCAACACGGAGTTCCTTTCATGAAGCATACCCCCAAAGCCGCATTGCGCACCGGCGTGCTGAGCGCGACCGTTCTTGCCTTGACCGCCGGTCTGGCCGTCGCGCAGGAAAAATCGGTGACGATCGGCCTGACCGCTGATCCAAGCCATCTATACCCGCTGGCGGGCGAAGAACTGTCCTCGAACATCATGTATTACCACCTCTACGACCCGCTGGTAAAGCGCAGCCCCGATCTGACCTTCGGGCCTGGCCTTGCCGAAAGCTGGGAGAACGTCGACGAGACCACATGGCGTTTCAAACTGCGGGAAGGCGTGACCTTCCACAATGGCAACGCATTCACTGCTGATGATGTCGTGTTCACCGTCGAAAAGGCGCGTGAGTCGATCCGCCCTGATCTCGTGGCAAACATCGCGTCGATCACCGCTGTCGATGACCTGACGGTCGAGATCACCACGCCGGCGCCTTACGCGGTTCTGCCCAACGATCTGGCTGAACTGTTGATCCTCGACGAGGACTACACGACCGAGACCGGCGACGAGCAGATGGACCTTCAGCCGATGGGCACCGGACCTTACATGCTCGAAGAATGGATCAAGGAAGAGCGTCTGGTCCTGACCGCTTTCGACGATTACTGGGCCGGCGAGCCGACCATCGACCAGGTCACGTTTCGCCCGATCACCAACCCCGCGACCCGGACTGCGGCGTTGCTGACTGGCGAAGTGGACGTGATCCAGGATCTGTCGGTGCGCGATGTGGAGCGTGTGAAATCCGAAGAGGGCTTCAAGGTTCTGACCCGTCCCAGCCTTCTCAACGTCGTCTTGGCGATGGACACACGCGCGGAATCGCCGACCATCGAAGGCGAGAACCCGATGACCGACCAGCGTGTGCGTGAAGCCATTGCGCGGGCGATTGACGTCGATGCGATCAACCAGATCGTGATGAACGGGCTTGCGACCCCCAGCGACCAGTTCGTTCCGTCCTCGCATATCGGCTACGTCGACGGGATGAACTTCCGCGAGATGTATCCGCTCGATATCGAGAAGGCGCAGGAATTGATGGCCGAAGCAGGCTATGCCGACGGCTTCACCATGACGCTTGACGCCACCAATGACCGCTATGTCAACGATGCGCAGATCGCACAGGCGCTGGCGTCGATGCTGGCCAAGATCAACATCGACCTTCAATTGAACATCATGCCCAAGTCGAACTTCTGGGGCTACATCCGTGTGCCCACAGAACAGTCCAGCTTCATCATGAGCGGATGGGATGTGCCTGCGGGCGATGCCGGGTCGATGTATGGCGCGCTGTTCTACACCCGCGACAAGAAAGAGGGTTACGGTCAGGTGAACCGGGGATCGTATTCCAACCCCGAGGTCGATGCGCTTGTCGATCAGGCCGACGCGACGCCCAGCATCGAAGAGCGTGACCGCATTTTGCAGGAGGCCACCAGGTTGCTGCTGGCGGACATCCCGATGATCCCCGTGCATTACGAACAGGACATCTACGCCGCCCGCGAGGGTGTGAGCCTGACCCCGCGCGTGGACAAGTTCATCTGGGCCTATGACATGGATGTCGAATAAGCTCCGAAGCCTCGAAGTCCCCGGCGGTCTTGACCTGCCGGGGATCCCCTTTCTGACACCCTCCCGCGAAAGACCGTAGCCAGCCGATGCTTGGATACCTGCTCAAACGTCTGATCCAGATGACGCTGGTGCTCTGGGTCGTGTCGGTCATCGTGTTCCTCATGATGAGCTTTACAGGCGATCCGGTTTTCATGGTGGTGCCAATTGACGCCTCCGACGCCGAGATTGCACAGGCGCGGCGGCTTCTTGGCCTCGATGACTCGTTGCCGGTGCAATACTGGAAATTCCTGACCAGCCTGCTTCAAGGCGATTTCGGCCGGTCCTATGTGTTTCGCCAACCGGCGATGACGCTGATCCTTGAACGGATGCCCGCCACGGTGGAACTCGTGCTTGTGGCGATGGCGCTGGCGATTGCGGTTGCAATCCCGCTTGGTGTCTATGCCGGGGCCAACCCGCAGAGCCGGATAAGCCGGGTCATCATGGCGGGTTCGCTTCTGGGAATCTCCCTGCCGGGTTTCTGGATCGGCATGGTCCTGATCTACCTGTTCGCCGTACACTGGGGGATATTCCCGTCTTCGGGACGGGGCGACACGGTCGAGATATTCGGTATCCGCCTCAGTATCCTGACATGGGACGGCTGGACCCATATCGTCCTGCCTGCCGTCACCCTGTCGCTTGCCACAATGGCGATCATCCTGCGCATCACCCGTGCCGGCATGATGGAGGTCGGGCGTCAGGACTTCATGAAGTTCGCCCGTGCCAAGGGGGCGACGCGGGGCGACGTGCTTTACAAACACGGGCTGAAGAATGCGCTCATCCCGGTGGTCACGATCTTCGGCCTGCAACTGGGCGACCTGATCGCGTTCGCCACCATCACCGAGACGATTTTCTCTTGGCCCGGCATGGGCAAGCTCCTGATCGATAGCATCTATCGTGCCGACCGTCCGGTGATCGTGGTCTACCTGATGCTGGTCGCACTGATCTTCGTTGTCATCAATTTCCTCGTGGACGTGATCTATATGCTGATCGACCCACGCATCCGGCTGAAATGAGGGGCGTGTGATGACCGGTTTCCTGGCCTCCGAATTCTTTCACAACTACCGCCGCAGCGCGTCCGCGATCATCGGCAGCGCGCTGATGGCGGCCTTCGCCTTTGCCGTTCTCGCCGGGCCGTTCCTCGTGGCCCAGGACCCCTACGACATCGCCTCGCTGAACCTGATGGACAGCTACAAGCCGCCCGTCTGGCTGCCCGGCGGTGACCCGCAATTCTGGCTGGGTACGGACGGGCAGGGGCGCGATGTCTGGGCGTCGATCCTCTATGGCGCGCGCATCTCGCTGTTCATCGGTCTGGTGGCGATGGTCGCGTCCTGCACCATCGGCACGTTGCTGGGGCTGATCGCCGGGTTCTACGGCGGGATCGTGGATTCCGTGATCATGCGGATTGCGGACATTCAGCTGTCCTTTCCCTCCATCCTGATCGCGCTGTTCCTGATGTCGGCTGTCGGTACTGGCGTCGACAAGGTGCTGATCGCGCTGACGGCGGTGGGCTGGGTCGTCTATGCCCGCACGGTCCGTGGATCGACCCTGTCGGAGATCGAAAAGGAGTACGTGCAGGCGGCCAAGGTCGCGGGTCTTCCCAACCACAAGATCATCCGCAAGCACGTGCTGCCCAACGTGCTGACGCCGCTCATCGTGATCGCGACGATCCAGGTCGGCACCTTCGTTTTGATCGAAGCGTCGCTGAGTTTCCTCGGCGTCGGTGTGCCGATCACCCAGCCGTCGCTGGGGCTGCTGATCAAGAACGGCTTTGACGTGCTGTTCAGTGGCCTCTGGTGGACGTCGGTGTTCCCCGGCGTGGCGATCATGATGCTGGTCTTCGGCATCAACCTTTTCGGTGATTTTCTGCGCGACGAACTGAATCCGAGGCTGAAATGACCGATCAACCGCTTCTGGCCGTGCGTGACCTGCGCACCCATTTTCACACTTTTTCCGGAACGGTAAAGGCGGTGGACGGCGTGAGTTTCGAGATCGGGCAAGGCGAGGTGATGGGCCTCGTGGGCGAGTCCGGTGGCGGCAAGTCGGTGGTCGGATTTTCGATCCTCGGGCTGATCGACAGCCCGGGAAAGATCGAAGCAGGCGAAATCCTGCTCGATGGCAAGAACCTTGTCGCTGCCAGTGAAGCCGAGCTGCGCAAGGTGCGCGGGCGCGAAATTTCGATGGTGTTTCAGGACCCCATGACCTCGCTCAACCCGCTTCATTCCGTGGGTCGGCAGATGGACGAGGTGCTGCGCCTGCACACCGATCTGGACGCCAAGGCGCGGCAGGCGGCCTGTGTCGAAATGCTCGAAAGCGTCGGTATCAGCCGCGCGGCGGAGCGGCTCAAGGCCTATCCGCACCAGTTTTCCGGCGGCATGCGGCAGCGGGTGGTGATTGCGATTGCCTTGCTGGCGCGCCCCCGCCTGATCATCGCGGACGAGCCGACAACCGCTCTCGACGTGACGATCCAGAGCCAGATCCTGAAACTTATGCGCGCCCAGATCGCCGAGAAGGGCGCGTCGATGATCCTGATCACGCACGATCTGGCCGTGGTGTCGGAAATGGCGGACCACATCACGGTTCTCTACTGCGGCAAGGTGGTAGAGCGGGGCCGCACCCGCGACCTGATCAACGCGCCGTCGCACCCGTATACGCGCGGGTTGATCGACAGCATCCCGGACACGGTAAACCGGCATGACCGGCTGAGCCAGATCCCTGGCACGGTGCCGGATATCCGCAATCTGCCCAAGGGCTGCAATTTCCGCGACCGCTGCCCACGCGCCCAGGCGCTCTGCGCCGAGGTGGAGCCGCAGCTTGAGCCGCAGCACGGAACCCTGTCGTCCGCCTGCCATTTCCCCCTCAAGCCCGGAGAGGCCGCATGACCGACACACCCATGCTCGACGTGCGCGACCTCCAGATGCACTTTCCCATCGGTGGCGGCTTCCTTGACCGGCTGCGCGTCGGGGCTGGCGGCGTACGGCTCGACAACCCGGTGGTGCACGCCGTCAACGGCGTCAGCTTCAAGATCGCGCGTGGAGAGATCATGGCGCTCGTGGGCGAGTCCGGGTGTGGCAAGTCCACGGTCGCCAAGACCATTGCGCGCATCTACACCCCCACCGCCGGAGAAGTGCGCATCGAGGGCGAGGATATCGCAAGCTACGGGTTTGCCGAATTGCTGCCCGTGCGCGCCCGAATGCAGATGATCTTCCAGGATCCCTATGCCTCGCTCAACCCGCGCCAGAGGGTGCGTGATATCGTGGCCGAACCGCTGCTGGAACAGACCAAGGGCGCGGATGATCGGAAGGACGTGCCCCGCCGGATCACCGAGCTTTTGGCCAAGGTCGGGCTGAATGCCGAACACGCAAACCGCTATCCGCACCAGTTCTCGGGAGGACAGCGACAGCGGATCGGCATTGCGCGCGCCTTGTCGGTGACGCCGGGGCTGATCATCGCGGATGAGCCGGTCTCGGCCCTGGACGTGTCCATTCAGGCGCAGATCCTGAACCTTATGAAAGACCTGCGCGACGAATTCGGGCTGGCCTATTTGTTCATCAGCCATGACCTTTCGGTGGTGAACCACATCGCGGATCAGGTCGGTGTGATGTATCTGGGCTTTTTGGTCGAACACGCGCCGCGCGACGTTTTGTTTGCGCGGCCGCGCCATCCTTACACCCGCGCGTTGCTGTCGGCTGCCCCCAGCATCAAGGAAAAGCGCGAGACCGATGAGATCGTGCTCTCGGGCGAGGTGCCATCCGCGCTGGATCTGCCGTCTGGCTGCTGTTTCCGAACACGCTGTCCGTTCGCGTGGGAGCGGTGCGCCAGGGAACGTCCGGCGTTGCAGGATGTGGGCGACGGGCAGACGGTGGCCTGCCACCTGATCGACGAGCCGGAAAGGGACAGGCCATGACCATCATCGCACAGGCCCGGCTGGGCATTCACGATCCGCACGACTGCACCGATGCCAGCGACGAGCTACCAATCCTGCACGCGGTCTATGACACGCTGGTCCGACGCGTCGGGCAGGGCTTCGTGCCGCATCTGGCGCGGCGCTGGGAGGTGTCGGACGACGCGCGGGTCTGGACGTTTCACCTGAACCCCGATGTGCGGTTTCACGATGGCAGTCCCTGTGACGCGCGGTCAGTCAAGGCATCGCTCGAACGTATGGCGCGCGAGGACAAGGGGTATACGCTGGGAGCCCCGGCAGTCTGGCGGCAGTATCTTGGCGGAGCGCAGATAGACGTGATTGATGCGGTGACGCTGCGCGTGACACTGTCAGACCCGATGGCGGATTTGCTGGATGTCTTGGAGCAAGGCTTCATCGTTGCCCCCTCGGCCTTTGAAGCGCTGGATGCGGGCGACCTTACCGCACAGGTCGGATCGGGGCCGTATCGGATTACCACGATCGGTGAGACCGAGATCAGCGCGGCACGCGTGGACGGGCATTTCGCCGGTGAGCCTGCCAACGCAGAGATCACATGGCGGCTGGTTCCCGATCCCGCCGACAGGCTTGCGCTGCTCGAGAGTGGCGACGTTCAGGTGGCCAACGGACTCGATTTCGAGGCGTCGCGGAAGCTGGGGATCAAGCGTCACGAATACCTGTCTCCTGTGGCGATCATCTACCTTTTGAACGCCGCCAAGGGTCCGCTGGCCGATGCTCGGATCCGTCGCGCTCTGAGCGTCGCCGTGGATCGCGACGCGCTGGTCGACACCGTCATGCACGGCGCGGCGCGGCCTTTGCGTGGCTTCGTCAGCCCTAATCACTTTGGCGCGGGCGACGGGCAGGGCGCGCAATGCGACCGTGATCTTGCGCGGGCGCTTCTGGCCGAGGCCGGGTATGCGGATGGCCTGATGCTCGAGGTCGATTGCCCGACACGGTTGCCGGACGAGGCGGAGCGGTTGACCGCGGCCTTGGGTGAGCAACTGGCGGACGTGGGCATCAGGCTCAACGTGCATGTTCATCCGGAGCGCGAGGACTACGCGCACATGGTCCGGCGCAAGGAAATCCGGGATCTCTGCGTGTTCGATTCCAGCCCGATGAGCACCTATCGCGTGCTGTATGAAAAGATCGACTCGCGCCTCAAAGGGTCATGGTGGCAAGGCTATGCCAACCCCGAGGTCGAAGCGGTGATCGACCAAGGCCGCGTTACACCGGACCGCGCCGAGCGTGCCGCGATCTGGCGCGAGGCCTATGCGCTGTTGCAGGATGACCCGGCGTGGCTCACGCTCTACAACCCGATCCGGGTGATCGGGCTGGCGGGGGAGCATCCGGATTTCGCGATGCCCGCTGACGGCGTGATCGACGTGGCCCGCCTTCCGTATTTGCCGGAGGGTGGCGCATGAGGGCCGACACGCTTCTGACCGGCGGGTGCGTCGTCACGATGGATCCGGACCGCCAGGTGATCGACAATGGCGCGGTTGCCGTCGCTGACGGCAGGATCCTCGCCGTGGGTGCTGCGGACAGTCTCGACATACAGGCCGAACGCGTCATCGACACCACCGGCCATATCGTCTTTCCCGGCCTGATCGACGTGCACGCCCATGCCGGTCACGGGCTGGTCAAATCCATCGGAATGCATGAAGGCGACCGGTGGGAAGAGATTTGCGGCGAGGTCTACACTCAGGCCTCTCCACCCGGGTTCTGGTATGCCGAAGCGCGGCTGGCGGCGCTTGAACGTCTTCGGTTCGGGGTGACCACCGGTGTGTCCCTGCTGGGCGGTGGCGACACGATCATGCGCACCGACGATCCGGCTTATGCCGCCGCTCATTGCCGGGGTGTGGTCGAGGTCGGCACCCGCAGCGTTGTCGCCGTGGGTCCAACCCGCGCGCCGCATCCGCTGACCTATGCCGACTGGCAGGACGGTACACGAAACACATACCCCGTGTCGTTCGAACGGCAGATGCAGACGTTGCAGGATGTCGTTGCGGACTGGCACGACACGCACGAGGGTCGCATCCGCATCGCGGCGCTGTATCCGGTGCTGCGCGATGAGCATGAGCGCGATATGTCGCCCGAAGATTACCAAACGGCCTGCGGGCAAGCAAAAGTCGTGCGGGCATATGCCCGGGAAAAGGGGTTGATCTTCACGCAGGACGGCCACTGGCGCGGGTCGATCCGGCGGGCAGAGAAACTTGGCCTGCTGGGGCCGGACAGTCTCTTGTCACATTGCATCGACTTGCATGAGGACGAGATCGCGCTGCTGGCCGATACGCGCACCAAGGTCGCGCACAACCCCTCGGCAAACGCCTCGATTGCGGGCCGCTGCCCGGCGACCGAACTCATGGACGCGGGGGCCTGTGTCGCGCTTGGCTCGGACGCCACCGCGCCGGATCGGTCGGCAGATATGTTCCGGCACATGCAACAGGCCATGCACTATCACCGCCGCCATTTCCAGGATGCTTCGGTCCTGCCGATCGGCAAAGTTCTGGAGATGTGCACCATCGGCGGCGCGCGAGCGCTGGGGCTGGAGGACCGGATCGGGTCGCTGGAACCGGGCAAGCTGGCGGACATCGTCACGATGGACCTGCGCCGCCCGCATCTTTGCCCGCCGAACATGCCGCTGCATCGGCTTGTTTGCTTCGCCAATGGCAATGACGTGACCAACGTGATGGTCGGTGGCGAGATGGTGCTGGAGCAGCGAAGGTCTACCCGTGTGGAGGAAGCGGATGTCCTGTCCGATGCCGTGCGCCAGACGGGGGTGATGATCGACAGGATCGGTGGGGCGGCCGATCTTGAATTGCCTTCGGATTTCTGGGGCCACCAACGGCCGTGACGCTCTCTTCACCTCATCCGGACAGACCGCAACAAAGACGGAAAAGCGCTATGACACTCCTTACAACAGAAGCCGCAGGCGTTTACGTCATCGCCGTGACACCGTTCCATCCGGATGGACGGATCGACATGGACAGCTGTGACCGCATGGTGGATTTCTATCTCGACGCAGGCGCGACGGGTCTCACGGTGCTGGGCATGATGGGCGAGGCGCCCAAGCTGACGGTCGAGGAATCGCGGGACGTGGTCGCGCGGATCCTCGCGCGGGTCGATGGCCGGGTGCCCGTGGTCGTCGGCGTGTCTGCGCCGGGCTTTGCCCAGATCGATGCGCTGACGCGGATGGTGATGGATTTGGGAGCGGCCGGGGTGATGGTCGCGCCGCCGGGCAGCCTTCGTACGGATGATCAGATCGTGACGTACTATACGCAAGTGGCCGAAGTGCTGGGGGATGTGCCCTTCGTTCTGCAGGATTTTCCACTGGCCACCGGCGTCCAGATCGCGCCCAAGGTGATCGCGCGGATTTTCAACGATCTTCCGACCTGCGTGTGCCTCAAGCACGAGGATTGGCCGGGGCTTGAGAAGATCACCGCGCTGCGTGCGCCGGGAATGATTGACAGGCGCATCTCAATTCTCTGCGGCAATGGCGGGCTGTATTTGCCCGAGGAAATGGGCCGTGGGGCGGACGGTGCGATGACGGGTTTTGCCTATCCGGAGATGATGGTCAGCGTGGTTGACCTCATGACCAAGGGCGAGGTCGATCGTGCGCAGGATCTTTTTGATGCTTACTTGCCTCTCGCGCGTTTTGAACAGCAGCCAGGGCTCGGCCTTGCCATTCGCAAATACACGCTCGCCAAGCGGGGAATTATTGCGCATGACGCTTTGCGCAAACCCGGTGCGATGCTGAGCAACACGGCGCGTGCGGAGGTCGATCGCCTGATGACGCGACAGGAGCGGCGGCTGGGTGCGCTTTGAGACTTGGGAACGCCCCACCGCTTTTTGAATGATGACGTCAATAATATCTCAAGGCTGATCCTGGCCGAAATACCGGAATGACCGCTGTGAACCACATCGCGGGACCTCAGAGTTTTCATGGAATCGAGGTCGAATTAGCTTCTTTTCGCCACATTCACCGCCGATCATGCGCGTTAAGAACAAAATCGAGGAAATTCCCATGAACCGTTATATGGTTTCGGCAAGTGTTCTGGTGCTTGGTGTGGCTGGTGTGAAGACGGCGTTGATGGCAAGTCTGGTATTGCCCTCTGAAAACTTCAGTCTGGCGATGATTTCGGGTCTTTTCGCGCTCTTTACCGTTCTGACGGCAGGTGTGGCGTATATCGCCTACAAACGCATTTCGAGCTTTTTGGAAGGTCAGCGCAAGTCAAAGCTGGCGCCCGGGGGAGGAGATACGGCCTCGAAAGACACCGTGATGCATCACTACGCGGCAGAGTGGGGGTTGTCCAAAGCCGAGGCCGAAGTTGCTCTGTTTGCGGCCAAGGGATTTTCGAACAACGAAATTGCCGTAATGCGCGGCTCTTCGGTACCAACCGTGAAATCGCAATTGAGCAATATCTATCAGAAATCGAAACTGGATTCCCGCTACCAGTTGATCGCATTCGTCACGGACGAGGTCTGTGAGATGGCGACCGACGCGGCCGAACCGGCTGCTGATCTGGTACCCCAGCGGGACAATGTCACGCCCTTGGTCAAGAAAGCGTCCCGAGCGGTTTCTTCGACCAAAGAAAAGCCGTTCAAAACGGTCGCGGCAGGGCACTGATGTTTCACTGCACCAACCGAGCGCGTTCGCAATGCAGCGCGTTCACGGTGAGCTCACCTGTGCCCAGTTCAATTCCGAGCGAAGCGAAGGTCGAATCCAACAGCGCATCGACCGGGCCTGACAGCGATTGAGCAAGCTGCACAGGCAAATTGTTCAGCACTGTGTTCAACACCCCGGACGTGAGGCCTGAGAGCAGGTCGGTTTGACCCGGTTTGATCCGGATCTCGGTGGTGTCAGACGATAGCAGGTTGCTGACCCCCGATGTCAGCAGATTTTCAGAGCCGAAACTCTGGGTATTTCGGCCCTCGTTGATGTCCCTGCGGGTGAAGCGCAAACGCTCGGTGTTGGACCGGCCGATCGTCGCGAGCGACCGCACCTGTAGCTTGATTGGGCCGACGGTGAGATCCGGCAAGAGCGGAACCGGCACCGTGATTTGCAAGCTGAGGAAGTCGGCGAATCCCAAGTCAGATGGATTAACGGCCGCACCACCGGAGTTCGGCAGTTCGCCAAGGTAGATCGCCGCAACCGACGTGCCATTCGCGGGATGGAGCGGCGAGGGGCTGGTTATGAAATCCGCGGCAATTGCATTGGGGTCTTCTGAGCAGGACATCTGGTCGAGCGTCGCCGTGGCCCCTGCAAGCTCAAGATAAAGCGGCAGATGAAGGCGGGTTGCTGCAACGCCAGACACCAGCGGGTCCAGAAGGGTCGGCGACAGCTCGGTGTCAAGGTCAAGGCGGATGGCCGCGCGGTGCAGGGTCACGCCCGCTTCGCCCATGGCGACCCATCCTGACTGCGCTGGTCTTTCGCCTTGGACCAGCGACACGGTCTGTGCCAGCACCCCGGGAACCTGTGCTGCCAGGGCCAGCGCGACGGGTTGATCCGAAGCGGTTGACGTCGCAACGGACATCAAGACATCCATCGCGGAAATTTGCGCTTCATCCAGAAAATCGATCACGGTCAGGCCAAGGTCGGTATCTATCCCACCGACAATGCGGGAAATGGGGAAAGATGCGTTTCCGGTAGCGGACAGCAGCGACACAACATTTGCCATGTTGGGCGACGAGAGGCTCTGCAATGCAGCCAGAACCTGTTCCGGTGTGACACGTTCGTTCAGGATGTCCGCCGGATTGGCGCCGTCGAAACCGATCCGAGAGGCCAATGCCCGAACAAGGTCTCCGGCAGAAACGGAGGCTTCGGCAAGGACATGTACATCATTCGCATCAAGCGAGACGGAAGTGGAAAAAGCTGAATTCAGGACCTTCGCCAAGGCTGCGCCATCCAGCTGGGCAATTGCGCTGTTGAGCGAAAAACGCACTGCTCCGGTGCGAGCCGCCAGTGACCTGCCGTTGACTGTCACGTGGTCGTCTTCGGTGAAAATCTGGGCAAACGACAACGGCGCGTCGTCCCGCAACTGGACCTGCACGGCATTGATGCCGGTGGCTCCGTCCGGGAGCGGCGAAAACCGGGCTTCGGGCGGTATGGCGGGATTTCTCAGGTAACGACCTTTGGTTAGCCTGTCTGTCACGGCATTCGCAACACCGTTTTCTGCCTTCGCGGCGCTGACCCGGCTGTCTGCAGCGGCAGGTTCCGGCACGGCACTCAATGCCGCAAGATCGGTGATGGATTGAAGTTTGTGTTGCTCACGATAGAGCGACGCGACATCGACCCCGAGCGCGAGAAACCCCATCAGCATGACAAAGGTCAGGGCGACAATCACGGCTACCGCTCCATCGGTGTCTGAGCGAAACCGCGCCAGAAAGGTTCGATCAATACGCAAGATACGCTCCTGTTTCCAAAGACGTCAGATCAAGGTTCAGGAATCCGGTTGCCAGATCGAGCATCGAACCAGCCAAAGCGTAGTTCACCGTTACGGTGATCGACGAGGCGGCGCCTTCTGACACTGCGATCGTGCTGATGATCGCGGATGTGTCCAGTAACGGATACCGTGCGCTGGCCTGGGCAAGATGGGATTCGGCGAAGGCCTGACGTTCCTCGGTGGTGATTCCGGCAAGACTTGCGCGTGCGGTTGACGTGGCAAGGCCCTGTATGGAATGGCTCAGCGCCATGAAATATCCAAGGCAGACGATGCCGAACAGCATTGCAAACAGAAGCGGGGCCAGCAAAGCGAACTCAACCGCGACGGCCCCGTCCTCGGACCGTTTGAAACGGTCAAATCTGTCTCGGATGCGTGCGAACATGGGTCAGCCTCCTGCGATGATGTTGTCGAAAACGCTAAGCACCGCTGGTCCGACAAGGACGACGAACACCGCAGGCATGATGCAGAAAATCAGCGGTACTGTCATGATGACAGGCAAGCGTGCGGCCTTCTCTTCCACGCGCAACAAGCGGTCGGCGCGTTGATCGGTGATCAGGGTGCGCATCGCGCGCGAAAACGGCGTGCCATAGGTGTCCGATTGTTCCAGTGTCTGTGTGAAGACGGCGATTTCCGGCAAGGGCACTCGGATGTTCAGCCTCTCATAGGCTGCCCGGCGATTGTTCGTCATGCGCATTTCGGACACGAATTGCAGCGTTTCTTTCGCCAGTTCCGGATGCGCGGTTTGCAGTTCGTTTGCGACGCGGTGCAACGCGGGCTGAGGGCCAAGACCGGCTTCGCTGCTGATCACCAGCAGTTCCAGCATGTCGGGAAACGCGTTCCGGATGCGGGCCAACCGGGCTCGGCGTTTGGCATCGACCACGAAGTCGACCGCCTTCGAAATGGCGAGGGCAAGTGCAAGGACCATTGCCGAAGGGAGGATCATTCCAGTTCCGACAGGAACCGAGATAACCACCATGAGGACGCCCAAGATCAGCGTTGCGACGGGAAGAACCGTTTTCAGAAACGCATAGACAAGTAAGGCGTCCCGCCCCGAAAACCCGGCGCTGGAGAGTTCCTCCTGCGTCGCTTTTGCTTCGCCGCCCAGAATGACTGAAGCGCGATCCCCGGCTTTGACGACCGCGCCGCGAAGGGTCGTCGCCAGGTGCTTCAACCCGCCATGCGATGACGTTCTTTTGGCGGTTTTCACACCGGCCGCGCGCTGGATGCGGTACCGTGTCTGCATTGCGCTGCGTTCATGCAGCAGGACAGCCGCAAGCCCGACGAAAATCGCGGTCATGCCGATGAACAGGATCAAGGACATCTGGGTAAACGGATCAGACATTCAGCTTCCCCATCCGGATCATCAAGAAAATCCCGAGCAGGATGCATATCAGCGCGGCGACCGACATCACTTGCCCGCGCGGATCGGAATAAAGCGCGCTGAGGTAACTTGGGTTGAGGAAGGCAATTGCGACAGCCACGGTAAACGGCAAGGCAGCAAGGATGGCAGCGCTTGCGCGCGCTTCGGACGACAGGGCGCGCGCCTTTTTCTTGAGATTCCGACGGTCGCGCAGTTGAACGGCAAGGTTTTCCATCGTCTCGACGAGGTTTCCGCCGGTCTGGTTTTGCAAAGACGTGGCGACGCTGAAAAAGCGGACTTCAGCTGTCGGCATTCTTCGGCACAACCGTTCCAGGCTGTCCGAAAGGCTGGTGCCCAGGCGCAATTCGTCCTGGCATCGTGCGAATTCCGATTTGATGGGGTCGGCTGAATTTTCCACCACGACGGCAATGGACTCTGCCACCGGCCGACCCGCCTTCAATCCGCGTGCGAACACATCCAAAGCCTCTGGAAGTCCGTTGCTGAACGCCGCCACCCGGCGGGTTGTTGCGATCTTGAGTGCCAAGAAAGCGCATCCCAACGGTACGAGAACCGAGATGAGCGCGGTCGCGGCTGGAGACATCTTCAGGATGAGAATTCCGATCGCGTAGAAAGCGAACACCGAAATTGCGATCTGAACAATCAATTCGATCGGCGTGATCCGCAATCCGGCCCGCACGATACGACTTTCCAGCTTCTGGAATATTTTGTGCGTTTCTTGCTGTTGGCGGGGGCGGTTCGGCGCGGCTGGCACCTGTTCCTCGAAAGCGATGCCCTGCGCGCCCAGATTGCCAGAGCAAGCCCGTGAGAGCCGTGAGCGCCGACGGCGCGTTTCACGATCAACCTGTATCAAACCTATGAGCGCCACTACAGACAGGGTGAAGGCGACAAAGACGGCGATGAAGATAAATTCGGTCATCCCGCTACCCCTTGAGAACGTGGTTCAGTTCGGCCTCGAGCCCGTAATCGGCAGCGCGGCTCGTGAAGTTTGGGCGATACCCGGTCGAAACAAACCGCCCGCGCACATCAGACCGGGTGCTGCTGGGATCAACGTCAAAGCGAAAGATGTCCTGAAGCGTGATGGCATCACCGGCAAGGCCGGCGATTTCCGAGATCGCGTTGATCCGGCGGCGACCATCGCGCATGCGACTGACCTGAATGACGAGGTGCACCGCATCGACAAGCTGACGCCGGACAACGCCGACCCCCGGCACAAACCCAGCCAGGGCGGCCATGTTTTCAACGCGGGTCAAGGCTTCTCGTGTCGAGTTGGCGTGAAGTGTACTCATCGACCCGTCGTGACCCGTATTCATCGCCTGTAGCAGGTCGAGCACTTCGTCGCCCCGGATTTCACCGATGATAATTCGATCCGGCCGCATCCGAAGGGCATTGCGCATCAAGGTGCGCATGGTCACCTCGCCGGTGCCCTCGACATTCGGCGGGCGCGTCTCAAAGCGCACAACATGGGGCTGCTGAAAGCGCAGTTCCGCGGCGTCTTCGATGGTCACGATGCGTTCGGACTCCGGAATGAATTGCGACATCGCGTTCATCAAGGTTGTCTTGCCCGAACCCGTACCGCCGGACACAAGGACATTCAGCCGTAGCTCTGCCACAAGGCGCAGAAACGCTGCCATCTGCGCCGATAGGCTTCCGTTGTCGACCAAAGCATCCAATCTGACGGGCTTGGAGGGGAATTTCCGAATGGTGATGGTCGTCCCGTCAATCGCCAGCGGTGGGACGGCCACGTTCACGCGGCTTCCATCCTGCAGACGGGCGTCCACCATGGGTTGCGCTTCATCAATGCGCCGGCCGACGGCACCGACAATGCGGCTGGCAACGCCAAACACATGGTCGTTGTCGCGAAACCGGATATTGGTCTGCTCAAGCTTGCCGTTGCGTTCCACAAACACCTGATGCGGGCCGTTGACCATGATGTCCGTGACGGTTTCGTCCGCAAGGAGAGTTTCCAGCGGGCCAAGGCCAAGCATGTCAGCAAGGACCATACTCACGAGCGCCGCAACCTCTTGTCCATTCAGATGGAGTTTGCGCTGTGTCCCTATCTTCGAGATGCCTGCGCGGATGGTGGCCTGCTGATCTTCGCTCTCTTGCGCCGCCAGCTTTGTATAATCCAGAGTGTCCGTCAGGTCGCGAATGACGTCATTGGCAAGCGCCAGCATCGGTCCGACAGCCCCTTCGTTCACAGTGCTGCCTACTCCTGCCGTTCGAGGTGACGTTTCATGATGCTCGACGGATTTTGCAACCTTGGACAGCCGGTCTCGGCGAAGTTCAGGCGTCAGTGTCCCGGAGCTTTCGGGCGCGCGCGGCGTCTGCGAGTCCAGGCCTCGCGATTTCAGGAGTATGCTTTGCAAGGTCTGAGGGTGGGTTGGTTTGGGGGGCATGCCGGTCATTTGGCCACCTTCCGGAAAAGGCCTTTCCGAGACGTTTTCGAGCCGCGATCCGGTGCGATGGAGGACAGTATTTCTTGGCACGCCTTTGCGTAAGGGGCGCGCGGATAGAGTTCAGCCACCGTTTTGCCTTTGCGTTGGGCGCGCAAGACCTGCGTGTCACAGCGCGGCAGAACCGTGCTCAATTCCAGTCTGAGGGCCTGGGCAATGTCTTTGCATGACAGCTGTGCGTCCTTGCGCACTTCGCTCAGGGCAAGGCTCAGCTGTGTGTCGGGGGTGACCGATCTGATATATGCGACAAGCCGCACGGCAGCACTGACGCCTGCATAGCCAGCTGGAACAACAAGGATTGCCGCATCAAGGGCATGGAGCACCTTTGGGTCTTGCATGATCAGACTGCGAGGCAGATCGACGACCGTGGTGGCGAATTCCATTTTTGCCCGTTCGAGCATGGCGAGCCATCCCGACTGAACTTCGGCAGCGTCATTCTGCAAATCGGATGAGTGCGAGTAGATCGACAGTGTTTCGGTAACCTGATCCATCGTCGCCTGAAGGAATGTGCCATCGATCCGGTCCGGGGCCCTGAGGGCGTCAAGCAATCCCGGTGTCCCAAGCCGATCGAGATCGAGCGCGATCGTCCCGAATTGCAAATCGGCATCGATCAGTGCGGTCCGGCTTGCACCGTCGCTGCCCGAGGCCAAGAGATGCCCAAGGCTTGCCGCCAGCGCGCTTGCGCCGACCCCACCGTTCGTGCTGATCACCCCAATCGTACGGTGATGCGTCGTGACGGGTCTGGACAGGTTTGCAGGATCGGACGGGATGATTTCAGTAGACAGGATGTCCTGCGCCGTGACGGGCATGTGAAAGTATTCCAAAGCCCCGGCTTTGCGCAAAGCCCGATATGTGTTGATGTTCTGGTCCTGTCCAAAAACGATCACTTCTGCACCTCTCTTGCGCAGTTCTGAGACATTCTCGCAGGCGGCGTCGACTGGCAACTCACCGAGTTCGGTCAAGAGCATCTGGCCCCCGACGAGCCCTCCTGCCGCACGGGCCGCTCCGCTCAACCCGCCGCCCATCAATGACCCGCTCGGGGCGCCCGACGCTCCGATGACTTCACGCGCGAGCGCGGCTCCGGGCTCGGTGCAAACATAGGCTGAAAACGCGTGGGCATTCTGTGAATCCACTTGAGAAAGGGACATGGCGACTCTCCTGATGAATGATCGCGGGGATAAGGCGGGTCGCACGGCCCAGATCCAAAGAGCCGTGCGATCCAGGTCCGCGCATCACTCCGGCGCTTCGATACCTGCATCGGAAAGTGCGGTGCTGACAGTTGTGAACCCCGCGTTCGTCTGGCCGCCAAGGGTCACGACTGTTCCGACGATCACGGCGCCGATCAGCGCTGCGAAAAGGCCGTATTCGATTGCTGTGGCGCCACTCTCGTCTTTTCCAAAGCGGACGAGTTGGGGGGTGATTTTCTTGAGTGTGAAAGTCTTCATCGTTCAGGCTCCTTCGCCAGATATGTGTTCAAGCAAAGCTGGTCGAAGCGACCGCTCATGAAGCTCAATCTGACGAGGTCCGCATCTTAGCGATATCGGTCAACGGTATGATCGACACCCGTCTGGAACCGAGGTCGGACGGGCATCATACCGAAGTATGACAAGGGCCATCCAGTTTAAGTAATTGTTTTATCTTAATTATATGTGATTATTTGGGAATAACGTCGGTTTCCTGCTTTTCGGCAATGTTCCGAGAAAAGCTGAAACCAACTGAATTCTTTCGGACTTCCAAACGCTTGGCGAGGTGGTTTTCGAGGGCGATGCCATGCACGTCAGCCCGAGCGGCAAAGTGCTCGGACATGCGGAAATGGAACGCGTCGGACCAATGCGCCGGCAGGGCCTCTGCCGGCGCGGCGGATCAGAAACCTGTCGGGCGTAAGGGCAAGCCGGCCATCTCCCAAGCCTGAATGCCGCCGCGATACCAGTAGACATTGGTAAAACCGGCGGCCACCGCGCGCAGGGCGGCGTTATAGCTGAGCCAGCACATCGGGTCTGAGCAGTAAATCACGATGGGCATATTCCTGTTCGAGCCCGTGATCTGATTCAGCCACTGGCTGCCTTGTTGTTGAGTCCGATCGTCGAATGATCCCGGTGAGGAAAGAGGCGCTGCGACATAAGCATTGGGCAAGCCATAGCCCGAGCCCAACACATCGATAACGACCATCTGCATGCCGGAATTCATGGCCTGCAAAAGATTCGCTGTCGTGACCAGTTGCGCTCCTGGGACCGAGGTTGGCGTATGCGCGTGGAACTGATCTTGTCGAAGATGTTGCTGCGGCGGAACGCCGAAGTCACGTGTCTCGAACGCCGTTATCTGCGGGTCGATCTGCGGGCCCTGGTCGGGTGTCACGGGCGGATTAAACTCTGACTGGCCGCCATTGTTGTCCGGTGGTGGGGGCGTGGGTCTGGGTGGGGGTGGCGGAGGAGGGGGAACAAGCCCGCCGTTATTGTCGACCGGTGGGGGAGGGGGCGGCGTAACCCCCTCGTTGTTACTCGGTGGCGGAGGAGGTGGCACGACAGTGCCACCCTGGTTGTCAGTTGGAGGCGGCGGTGGCGCCAGCCCCGATCCGCCGCCTCCATTGCCTGGGCCGAACGACCCTTGGTCGACAAAACCATCGTTTGCTGCCGGTGGCGGCGGCGGTGCATCAGCCCCACCCTCCAGATCAGTGAAGCTGCCGGTTTCAAACCCTTGGCCCGTTGCAGCCAAAGGTGCCAGCGGGACAAGAGCCAGAGTGAAGGCCAGGTGTTTCAGTAAATATTGTGTCATGTCCCCAAACCTCAATTCGTACGAATGGTGTTGCCAATCCAGTCGAAGTAATTCGACACGCGCGTGTACACTCCGTACAACGATGGCAGTCCGCAGGCCGTCTGTGCACCCAAAGGCATCTTGCCCCAGCTCACGATACCGACCTGCATCCAGCCGCCGTCAGCACGCCGCACCATCAGCGGGCCGCCGCTGTCGCCATTGCAGCTGTCCTTGCCGCCCGACGGCACACCGGCGCAGATCATGTTGTCGGTCAGCGCGTCGCCTATGCTGGGCGAAATGAGCTCGAAGGCCTGAACAAGTCTGTCCTCTGGAATTTCGTGGGCGACCCCCATCGATAACAGGAAGCTGCCGATGTCGCGCCGCGTCTGTTCGGCAAATCCGTTGTTGCAGGCGTCATTCGGAACGATCTCGATTTCGACTTCCATGAGAACAGCGGGGACCGTGTTTTCCTCCATCAAGCCCCAGCCGATCGAGACTGCAGGCCCAGGTTGAAGCTGTGATCCATCCTGCAAGACCGGGATGGCGCCAACAGGACCCGAACTGCCAGAGACCGGTTCTGCCAGCTTGAGAAGCGCGATATCGTTATCGGTACGAACAGGATTGTAATCCGGGTGCGGGATCACGGCGCTGATCGGGCGAAAATCGCCTTGCCAAAGCGCGACATCTCCCGAGCGGATCAGGATTTCCTGAGGCGCCGAGACATTGCCGTCGAAATCCTCGACACAATGCGCTGCCGTCAACACCCATTGGCGCGCGATCAGCGAGCCGCCGCAGAACTGCGACAGGATCCGGCTGCGTTGATCATCGCCCACGTCCTCCGCCGTGTGCAGGCTGACCTGCCATGGCCAGGCACCCTGTTCCGCGGGACGACCGCCATAAATGCGGGTATCGGCGGCCTCTGTGACAAGCGTTCCGGCCTCCTTGGCGTCCCGCACGAAACTGCGGACGTCACCGGTGGCTGATGGCCGCAAAATGTCATCAAGTGTCGTCTGTGCGTCTGCCGACCCGCCAATAAAGGCTGTTGCCCCGGCGAGAGCAAATGCACCCCAGGAAATTTTTTTCGTCACGATGTTTTCCCCCTTGGAAATCAGTTTTGGCCAAAATTTGCGAGCGCGGCACTGCGTGGCAGGACGTCCCAGTTGTATTGTTCGACCCAGATCTTGGATATCCCGATGTTACCCATGCCCCCGCGCGTTGCGTCGCGTTCGGACAGCCCGCTCAGAAAACCACTCACGCTTTGGGCCGCACCAGAGCGCGTCGGCGTGCCCGGGGTCGCGCAATTGTCGATCGCGCCTTCAAGATTCAGCGCCTCACGGTTGTCTTCGGCCTCCGTGACGACGAAGAACATACGCTCTGCACCGGCTTTCTGGACAAAGCCGGACGCCTCGGGGCAGTCTGAGCAGACGGTCATCGGCTCCCCGATCAAAGCTGGACGCGCGATGCCCTCGATACGCTGATATTCGGCAGAAACGCAGAACTGGCTGTCTATATAGACACGGTTGACGTCACGGGCGGGGCCCTGAACGACTCCGCGCGCTTCGAAAACAAGATAATCGCACTGCTTCAGTTGCGCGCCAGTTCCAAAGTCCGGGACCGGTGCAGCAGACCCGAGAGCGGCCATGCATTCGGCAACCAGATCCGTGGGTGTGTTCTGGTTCAACTGACTTGCATCCGACGCAAGCTGCTTGACCTCGAATTCAACGGGGCTGGGGAAAAGTACGGATTGCGTCCCGGCGACGCTGCCCAGCATCTCCGCCACCTGCTCGGCTTTGACGATACGAAGAAGCAGTTGGTCCAGTGGGCCATCGCCGGGCCGCCAAGCCAGACCGACTGGACTGTCACCGATTGCAAGCCTTGCGCCGAACCAAAGAGCGTCATCCATGACGGCGCTCAGAACCGAGGAATCCGGTTCGAGGACAATATTCGTAGCTTGGTCTGCATTCGAAGTCGCCACAGCTGTGGTCAAAGCGGCATAGAGCGGGTGATCGGCCGGCAACACTTCGCCGGTTTCAAGATCCTGCGGCGGAGCGATCCGGATGCGATCATCGAGCGGCTGGGCCACAATGCGCGCAAACCTCGCATTTGCCGGCGTCGGACCGAGTTCGTCACAGGCCTTGGCAACACTGGCAACGCAACTTCCATTCACGGCCACAAACGTCGCGGATTGCGCACCGGTCTGGCGAAGCTGTGCGTAACCAAGAATATCATCTGCCGCAGCGGCGGCATCGGCCACAAGCGCCACGACCGTGTTATCGCGCAGGCCTTGAAGCTTGCCCGCGCGGATGCGCGCGCCGTCCACCGCAAATTGTCTAACGCCGATCACGTCACCGCCGCCAAATACCGGAGCGTCAATCAGATTGCCTTCCCAGAGCGGGGTCTGGAGCCGCGCGGCACCGGGAATGGCGCTGTCGTCGAGATCGCCGAGAAGTGCCTGAAAAAGCTGACGATAGCTTTGGTTTGCCCCCGTCTGAAGGCGGGCAGCAAGGCGCGAGGAAAAAAGGCCGTACCAGCTGTCGGGGTCTGCCTCGTCGATCTGGATTTCCCGTGCGACCTCCGACGATTGCGCAGCGTAGAAAGCGAGGTATTTGCCCGGTAGATTTTCGTCGCCGGCGGCATCGATTAGGGGTGATGCCACGGCAGTGGTGGCTGCTGGCAGGCTCACTCCCAGGGCAGCCGGGTCAACGAACCGCGTAGCGATCCGAGGCGAGCCCGCACGAAGACCCGAACCAGAGTGGCAGCTGTCCAGCACGAACCAGACATCGACGCCCTTGGTCCGCATCGCCAACACCCGCTCACCAAACTCTTCATCGACAATTGCGTTGGGAATAACCGTCGTGCCGGGCTCCGCTCGGGCCGTATCCCTCGGAAGGAACACTTCATCCATGCCGTCGGATTCGTCGCCGTTCAGGTCGCCCTGCTGGGTGCCATGACCGGAGAAATGGAGATAGACGAAATCACCCGGTTCCGATCTCTCCACAACGTCATCAAGCGCCGCCAGAATGTTCTCACGGGACGGGTCGATGCCGCCATCCACACCATCGGCCAGAATGCGGATGTCGAAGTCGCCGCGCGTCTCGAACACATCGCGCAGCAGCCGGACATCGTTTGCAGGTCCACGCAGATCCGAGAGGCCAATTCGTTCATCGTAGTCAGAAACGCCCACGAGGACAGCATAGGACGCAGCCATCGCAACAGGCGGAGCGGAAAAGAGGACCGTCAGAAAAAATAATACAAAGCGAAATTCTTTAGGCAAAAGAACATCCCCCAAAGCTTGGATGAAAGCCTACAGGAACTTGCTTCTGTGTCTAGTTGGCTGTTCAATACTTCCAAATCGTTTTTCTGGGAGTAGGCACGCATGCGGCTGCTCAAGGTCATTGTTTTGTGTATTGCCTGGGCCACTCCCGGCGCGTTGCCGGCGCAGGGCGAATTGAGCACGGCGCTTTTGACCGGGGAATTCGAAGCGGACGATCTGGATGCTCTGATCAGCGAGAATGCGAACGAACCGAAGATCGCTTTCGACCTCTTGGCACTCAAGGCGGAAAATTTGGCATCCGAAGGCGCTTTCGCCCTGGCAGCCGAGACCATGCTGACCATGGCGGCCTACGCGCAGCGCTTTCCAGAGCGGCTGGATGCGGATGTCCCATCGCTATACTGGGACGCTGCGGACCTTTATCTCCAGGGACAGGAACTCGAAAACGCGCGCCAGGCGTACTACGCGGCGCTTGACGCCTTGCGCGAACGGGCCCCCGGACCTGAATTGCTTTCGGCCTTGCTTCGGGACATCGCTAACGTGGAAGAGTCCTTGGGCGACACCGCAACCGCAGAGGCCCTGCGACGGCAGGCGGCAAACGCCCCCGAACCGGCAGATGCGCCGCCCGCGACGCGCAGCAACGACCCCGGCTTTGTCACCGTCGAAGTTCATTACGCCACCGACCGGGCGCGGACCGGCAGTGATCGCCCGGCGCGGTTTTACGGCGCAGACCGCGGGACCGGGCTGGAGTTGGGCATCGCCGAGGTCACGATCCCCCGCAACCATGTGCCCGGCACCATCGCGGCGCCCTCGATCTTCAAGCTTGAATTCGCCGAGGATCCTGCCCGGCATGTGGTGGTTCAGTCGATCACACCGCTGGAGTCACAAGCCTTTTTCGCCTCGATACGCGAGGGACTGACAGAGCGGTCTGCGGACGATCTGTTTGTCTTTGTCCACGGCTATAACGTCACGTTCGACGGGGCCGCCAAGCGCGCGGCGCAATTGGCCTATGACATGGATTTCAAAGGACTCCCGGTGCTCTATTCCTGGCCATCCAAGGGTGCGACAGTGGGCTATATCGCCGACAGCGCTGTCGTCCGCTTGAGCGGGCGGCGCCTGATGCTGTTTCTCGAAGACCTCGTCGCGCAATCGGACGCAAGGACGATCCACATCATTGCGCATTCCATGGGCAACCGCGCCTTGACGGATGCGCTGGAATTAATCGCGTTGCGCAATGCGCCGATAGAAGCGCCGCTTTTCGATCAGGTCATTTTTGCCGCACCCGATGTAGACCAAGGCCTGTTTGCGCATGTTCTGCCGACACTCCGGCCCTTGGCCGAGAGGCTCACGCTCTACGCATCGAACAAGGATTGGGCGCTGGTGGCGTCGCGCAAGCTGCATGGCAACGCGCCGCGCGCCGGGCAAGGCGGCGAAGACCTGATCGAGATCCCAGTGCTAGACACGATCGACATGAGCGAACTGGGCGAAGACATGCTTGCGCACAGCTATGTCGCCAACGATCAATCGGCGATCCTCGATATCGCAACGCTGTTCTGGCGCAATCCGGGACCGAACCAGCGCTGCGGAATGCAAGCCAACCCGGTGTTGGAGCGGGTCTGGCAATATGTGCGTGCCGAATGCGCCGGTCAAAGCATGCTCAACATTGTCGGCCATCTGCGAAACTCGGGAGCGCTGTCGAAACAGCAGGTCCAATCTGTACTGACCCGCGATTTCGCAGGAGAGCCGGGGGTCGCCGCATTCGAAAACATTCTTCTGGAGGCGGCAGCCGACTGATTTTATGCAGCCGCGAGGGCACCATGAAAAATTTGATTTTTTTGATCTTTTTCCTGTTTCCGTCGCTCCTATGGGCCGATCTTGATGAAGCTGTCTCGGCCTACAACAATGACGATTTCGATCGCGCCATTGCGCTGGCCGAGGATGCACTCGACTCGGATCTGGCGACCGGTGACACGATCCTCGCCCATGAACTGATCGCGCTTTCGGCGTATTACCAAGGGCGGCGCGGAACGGCTATCCTGGCCGAAATGCAGGCGTTGGACTCCGACCTCGAGGAGCTCTACGGGCGCGACGGGATCGCGCGACTGGACATTCTTTACGCTATCTCCGACCTCCAGGTCTCACTGGGCGACCTGGAAGCGGCGACCGAGACGAATGTGAAGATCGCACGGATCGCTCTCGCATCGCCGAAGGGCCAAGAGGACGCGCTGACCGCGCTCAGGAACACCGCCATCGTGTTCGAAGAAGCGGAACCACGCGAGGCCCTTTATTATGCGGCGTTGTTCGAATTCCACGCAATGGAGCTGCCGGAGATAGCCGATCCATGGGCGGTCGAAGCGACGGGAATGATGGCGCTGGCGCTTTTTCGAAACGGGCAAGAGGCCCGCGCAGCGCAGAGGTTCCTGCAATACACATTCGAGGACTGGGAATCCTTTGCCAGCATCGGCCCCGACGAGGAAGCGCTGGTGGACATGCTTTTTGACGCCTTCAACACGATGAATGTCCCTGACGAGGCGGCATGGCTGGCCATGATCGAGGCCGAAAACGCCCGTGTCGTCGAGGCGGATGCGCTCTTTTCGGAAGCATGGGATCTTCTTGCTTCGGGGCAACATCCGCTTGAACCGGAATTTCTGGACGTGTTCGACGCTTATCTCGCGTTAGCGTCGCCCGAGGACCCGCTCGCGGCGATCTACGCGACAATGGTGATGCGGAATTATCTCGATATCGGGGATTTTGACCGTGCGCGGCCATACCTGTCGCTGATCCTGTCCTATCCCGCGCCATTCATTGCTATTCTGGACCTGCCCATCGGATACAGCGCCGGGATAGTGGCGATGCAGGGCGGCGTCGAGGACGCGCTGTTCGCCGCGCTGGTGAGCAAGGCGCTGGACGTAGACTCCATCGTCCCGAGCGACGACCCGGAGCTTCTCTTCGATCTCTCTTTTTCGCTGGGAGGAATGCATGCGCGGCTCGGGCGCATGGAAGCCGCGTACGCGTCCTATTCTGCTGCGATTGACCTGGCGGATGAGCGCGGGCTCGGAGAGTACCATTACCTTGGCGCGGCGCTTCAGGGGGCTGCGTTGGCCTTGAGAGACCTCGGACGGTATGACGAAGCGCTGGCCGCCCTTGAGGACTTCCGCGCTTTTGGAGAGCGCACCGGCGACAGTGAAGCCGTGGTCTCTGCGATGGGCACGATTGCCTGGATCGCGCAGGCCACCGGAGATGAAGCCAAGGCGCTTTCCTTGGCCCGCCAACGCTTGAAGTTCGAGCAAGACCGCGCCGAGCCGGACGCGTCTGCCGTACAGTTGGCACTCTTCAACCTGGCGGCACTGATGTTGGAGCAATCCGACAGCATCAGCGACGACCTCGTTGAAGTCTTGACCGCAGCCCTTTCGGGCCCGGCCCTCGGCGATCTTGCCCAAGAGACACGGGAAAGCCTTTTGACCGTGGTGGCCGAGCGGCTCGATGCGACGCCCGACATCATACGAACACATCCAGCCTTCCAGGGCGCAGACGCTGCTCAGCGTGCCGGGTTGGTCACAATCCTGGGCGAGGCAGCGATAAGCCGCGGCGACCCGGTTGCTGCCAAGGACTGGGTAGATTTCGGGACGGGACTCACCGCCGAGGGATCGCAAGAGGCAATGCGGCTGGCTGAAGTTTCAGGGCGCGTTTCTCTGGCCGAAGGGGATATGGCAAACGCTCTTCGCCGGTTCCGAATGCTTTCGGATCACCGCTTGCGCCCCGCCGTGCGCACGCAGGACGGGGCAACGGATCATGTTCCCTATCACCTGGCCGCCGCCTTTGGGCTGAGCAGTGACCCAGCTTCCGGAGCGGATCTGCGGTTTCACAACGAGATGTTCGTGGTCGCGCAACTGTCGAATACGACAACGGCCGGCGATGCGCTCAACGCCGCGCTGGCTTGGGGCTGGGCCGACAATGCAGTCGCCGCCATGTTGCGTAAACGGGATCTTGTCGCGCGCGAGATCACACAGGTTGACGCAGCTGTTTCGCGTGCGCGGTATGACGGAAAGTCCCCCGACCGCATCCTCGCACGGCAGGAAGAGCTTGCCCGGGAACACCAGGCTCTCTCTGTCGAAATTGCGCAGCGGGCACCGGAATTTAACCGCATCGCCGGTGCCAATCCGTTTTCAGCGGCAGAGGTGTCGGCGCGGTTACGTGACGACGAGGTGCTTGTGCAGTTCGTGACAAGCGACGCGATGCTCGCCGATGGAAGCCTGGCCTCGTACCTCATCGCCCTGAGCAATGAGAGCATTCTGGTGGCTGAAATTCCGGCAAGATCGGTGCTGACGGGTCTCGCACGGGACCTGAGGTGTTCGGCAGCATTGACCGATCCCAATTGCGCAGAGGCAGGCAGCGCCGGAACGCGCGGGAGTTTTTCGCTTCAGCTGTTGCCAGAGACCTCGGGCCCGTCCTTTGACACGGAGGCGGCCTATCTGGCCTATCAGCTGTTGATCGAACCAATGGCCGATCTTCTGAAGGGCCGCGACCGATTGATCGTCGTGCCCGATCAGACACTCCTGTCGCTTCCGTTTCACCTGACATTGCAGAATCCGCATGCGCCCGGTCAGTCCCTTGGCAGGGCCAACTGGCTGATCCGCGACGTCTCGGTTGAAATCGCACCAAGCGTCCGGAGTTTCGTGGCTTTGCGCGATGATGCCCGCAAGGACGCACGGCAGAGCCGTTTCTTCGGCGTCGGCGACCCATTGATCGGAACCCAAAGGGACGGCCCGGTGCCCTTCGATTGCGGCGGAGCGGCGGAACTCGTTCTTGCTTCTGCAGCGCCATCCGAATTGCAACGCAGCAGCGGAGCGGCCCGCGTTGGTCTGATCGCCGATATGGCGGCGTTGCCTGATGCGCGGTGCGAGTTGCAGGAGATCGCGGCACGGTTCGAAGACAGCGTCGTCCTTTTGCACGGCGACGCCACGGAAACGGAAGTAAAACGCCTGAGCGCGACGGGGGAATTGCGCGATTTCGCCGTCCTGAGCTTTGCAACCCACGGGTTGGTCGCCGGCGAGATCGGCGTGAATGATTCCGGGCTGGTCCTTACGCCACCCCGCCTTCCAACGGCACAGGATGACGGCATCCTGACCACCGCGGAAATCGCCGGGCTGGACCTGGACGCCGATTTCGTCGTCCTGTCTGCCTGCAACACGGCCTCGGGCGACAGCCAGAGCGACGAGGGGCTTTCGGGCATGGCAAGCGCCTTCTTTTCGGCCGGTGCCGAGAGCCTTCTGGTGTCGCATTGGCCTGTCTACAGCGATGCGGCTGTGGCGCTTACGACCGGGACTGTCGATATCCTGCGGCGCGCGCCCGGCACGCCACGCGCCGAAGCGTTGCGGCAATCCATGCTGGCTGTTCTGGACGATCCCGCGTCGGACCCTCGCCAACTTCATCCCGCCTATTGGGGGGCGTTCATGATTGTCGGCGACGGGCTGGGCGCGGCTAGCCCGTAGGCAGGTTGTAGAACAACAGAAACAAGACCAGCAGCCATGCAATGGTCATGACCAGCGTCCACAACCCGGTTTTCATTCCGAGCCGTTGCGCCCGGAACCAATCATCGACGGCACCCAGTTTGTCAGGGAACCGCGACAGGTCTCGAAGGGCGCTTTGCATGGCACCGTAGCCGTCGCGCAGGGCAAAGAAGAAGACAAGCAGATTGACGGAATAGAAGGCGAAGACGACAATTCGCTGAAGCAATAGGAACTCTTCAGCCTCGCCGAAGAAGACAAGCACGCCGACCATCGCCGCGTGGAGGTAGATGATCCGGAACCACGTCATCTCGACCCGTCCGAGTTGCGCGTTATAGAACTGGACCAGCTCGGGATAGGTCATGTTGGACACCCGTGCGGGCTCTTCTGTCTCGGTCATGGACGGGTCTTTTGGGTTGCAGTCATGAGGATTGCCGACGGAAGTTTTCGCCCTTTTTGGAAAGCAAGTGATCGGGTCCAATGACCGTGAATTCGATCTTGTCGTCGATCGCTTTCGGCTTTTCTGGCTTGTCATTGGTCGTGATCTTGTTGGTGCCGATCAGGACAAGGTCGAAACGTGTGGCGTCGACCGGCTCAACCCAGTATTTGCCCGAGCCCGACATCGTGTACGTTACCGTGTTGTCAACCAGCTGCATGGGCGGGCGCACGGGAACCTGGCCTGGCTGGAGCGGGGGTGTGGGAACAGGCCGGAAGAATCTGTTGACCCACTGGGCATAGGCTTTGGACGTGTAGGTCTTATCGTTGTTGATCTGCATCTGAGCCCATCCAGGGATGAGGCTGCCGCCGCTTTGCGTTTCATCCCCCGCGATCAGCATTGCATCATTGATGATCCACCTGCCCAGGATCAGCGCTTCGAAATCCAAGGGCGTTTGCGCGGGCAACGACGCGATCAGCGCGGCCAGCGCCGGCACGTCGGTCGCCATCGCCCAATCCGCCATGCCCTGGTGCCAGACAAGCGTTCGGGCGGCCTCGGCCTGCGATTTGATGCGCTTGCGGATTTCCTGCTCGCTGAACGGGCCGGTGGCGAGGTCGCCGTCAGCGATATACACGCGCACATCCGATGCAAACGCCCGGCTGGGGACAAGCAGCGCCAGCCCACCCGCCGTGACCGCGCGACGGTCGAGCCGCATCAGTTCGCCTCGGGCACTCGGATGATGTCGATATTCTCGACGGTCTTGAACCCGTTGGGCCCCGTGGGTTTGAACGACAGCGTGTCGGTGTCCTGACCGCTGACAGTGATCTCGGTCCCGATCACGGTGCTGTAGGTGATGTTGCGCTCGAAATTGAAGTTGCCCTCGGCCGACTGAGACACGGCCCACGTGCCCTTCTCGTGATCAACGCGCATCGGGCGCTGGGGATCGTCCTTGTCCCACAGGATCGTCGCGCCTTCGAAACGCCCGTCCGGCAGAACCTTCATCTGGATGACGGCATCATAGGGCACATCGTTCTGGGTCCATTTGAACGCCTCGCTGATCCAGACGCCCAGCATGTAGGACTGGATATCCGTGACCCTGAACTGCTCGGGCGGCACGTCGGCCTGCCCGATCGCGGCAATGATGCCCTGCAATTGCGGGACGGTCGACGCAAGCTGCCAGGCCGACATGCCCGGCATCCACACGAGCGTCGAGAGAGCCGCCTGTGCGCTTCCCAGGTGGGCTTGGAAGCCGGCCGCATCCAGCGGCCCGATTTGCTGGCCGTCTTGGGTTATGTAAATCTGCATCGGGGGCGGGGAAAGCGCGGTATTGCGCGTGTCCCGGTCAAGGGTTCGTTGTCCCTCTTGGGCAAACGCGGGGGCGGACATCAGGATCAATATGGCGATGATACGGAACATGGCGACCTCCTAGTTTCCGATCCGGTAGCGGCGATGACCGTCCGGGCTGGCCACCGTGTTGCGATCGACCACCGTGAGCAGGATGGAATCGCTGGCAGTCTCGACCGTGGGCGGGCCGACGCGTGACGTACCTGTAATCGTGAGGGTCAAAGACAGGATATAGCTGTTCTCGGTTTTGGCCTGTACCTTCCAGGTGCCAGTCGACGACAGGTTCATGACGAAGGTTCCATAGGTCTGCTGGCTGCTGATCGAGCCGAACCCGGATACCGTACCGTCAGCCCGAAAGGTCATGTTCTCGGAGAACTGCGCCTGGCTACCGTCCGGCAGAGGGCCGGACCCGGTGCTTTCCCATGTGCCGACCTGAAAGCCTTGGGCATCGAAGGTCGCGGGCGGTGGTGCCGTAGCCAGAAGCGGTGCCACCGTAGGCACCGTGGCGGCGGCGGCCCAGTCCGTCATCCCTTCGATCCAGACCAGGGTCGTCCGGTTCAACTGGCCCGAGGCAATCTTGGCCTCCAGTTGCGCTTTGTTGAAGGGGCCATCGACCGTCCCGTTGGAGGTGATGAAGACCTTCATCTCGCGTTCGGTGATGGGGGGTGGGGGCGGCGGCGGCGTGGCCCCGGTCATCGGCGGAGGCGCGGGAGGCACGTGGCTTTCGGCCTGCGCGCCGCCATTCTGGATGATAAGATTAGCAAGAGCAGCAAATGCAAATATTTTAATAAAACGTATAGCGCCCATCGTAAAAACCTCCTGAGCCTGCAAAACTCTACGAAGGCGCGCGAAAAATTTCAACAACTCGTTGGAATGGCGGTGCTTGCCAGCTGCCATCATCCCGAACGTGCACATCGGGCGACCGCCCGGCTTATTCGGGCCATGGGGGTCGTCAGATCCCCCGACCTGGGATCAAACGACTAGTAGGGGTTGCGTGCGTCCCGGTCGTTGGAAAGCGAGTTCTGGCGGCGCTGCACGAGCAGTTCGATGGCGTCCGCCAGGTGTTCACGATCAATATGATGATCGCCCCTGGAGACGCGGACCCTGTGGGCCTCGATCATGACGTCGGCGTGGCGGCACCCTTCGGGCGGTTCGAAGCGGTAGGAGGCGAGTTCCAGCCGCAACCCCAGCGGGTCGCGAAAGTAGATGGAATCCATGAAGCCCCGGTCGACGGGACCAGAATGCTTGACACCGCGCGCATCCAGCCGCGCCGCGACCTGCCAGAAGGTTGCCTGACTGACATTGAGCGCAAGGTGATGAAGAGAACCGGTCGCTTCAGGGACAGGCTCGGCGTCCGGTTCCCGGCTTTCGTTGGTGAAGATGGTGATCAGCCGCCCGTCTCCCGGATCGAAGTAGAGATGGCCTTCGTTCGGGTCGTCGAGATTCGGCTGATCGAAGATGAACGGCATCCCCAGAACGCCTTCCCAGAAGTCGATCGTCGTTTTCCGGTCGGCACCGATGATTGTGATGTGATGCACGCCTTGCGTCTGGATCTTCCTGATTTCGTTCGCGTTATCCATTGCTTTCTCCTCCATGTTCCGCACGCACAATCGCCGCGCCATCGGCCATGGCCTTCATCTTTCCGAAGGCAACGTCGCGCGGAAGATATTTCAATCCGCAATCGGGCGCGACAACGACCTTGTCCGCATCGACATGGGGAAGGGCGCGGCGGATGCGGTCTGCTATGATCTCAGGTGTCTCGATCGTCATGTCGGACAGGTCGAGCACGCCGACCATGATCGTCTTGCCACGCAGCTCTTCCAGGACCGAAGTGTCAAGCTTTGCCTGCGCGGTCTCGATGCTGATCTGGTCGCAGGTGCAGGCCTTCATCTGGGGCAGGAAAGAATACCCCTCGGGTCGCTTTTTCGTCATCGCGGCATAGCCGAAACAGATATGAACGGCCGTCGTGCCCGCGGCTCCGCTCAGGGCCTTGTTGATGGCCTCGATGCCGTATTCTTCGGCAATGTCGGGTTTCGCCTGAAGCCACGGTTCGTCCAGTTGCACGATGTCGGCACCTGCTGCGAAGAGATCGGCGATTTCCTCCCGAACGGCCTCGGCATAATCCATCGCGGCATCGGCAGTGGACGCATAATGATCGTTCTGGGCTTGCAAGCTCATCGTGAACGGGCCGGGCAGGGTGATCTTCACCTTCCGGTCGGTATGGGCGCGCAGGAACTTGAGGTCCTCGACCTCCACTTGCCGCGCGCGGGAGATCGGGCCGATGATCCGCGGTACCGGCACGGGGCTGCCAGACCGGGTGAAGACGGTGCCGTAATTGTCGAGGTCCAGTCCGTCGAGCGCGGTTGCGAACCGGTTCGAGTAACTCTCGCGCCGGATTTCGCCATCGGTGATGATGTCGAGCCCGGCCTCTTCCTGTTCCCGGATCGCGACCCGCGTGGCATCGTCCTGCGCCTCTCTCAGAAACGGCTCAGGCACGCGCCAGAGTTCGCTTGCGCGGGTGCGCGGCGGGAACTGGCCTTTCAGTTTCTCGCGGTCGATCAGCCAGTCCGGCTGGCAGTAGCTTCCGACGAGTGTGGTGGGGAAAAGCATCTGTCCACTCCTGTTTCAGGCAAAGAGATCCTGCTCGACGCCGGCTTTCTCGAAGATGTAGTCACGGCTTGCCGCGAGTTCGCGTCCGAGCTTGTCCATGTCGTGACCCAGAAGCCGACCCTGCCATTTGCGTATCTTGCCCGCGACCATGACGGTGTCGACATTGGATCGGTCCATGAGCGTGACCACCGCACCCGCCGCATTGTTGAGCGGCGCGACATTGATCGCCTCCGCATCGAGGAGGATGATATCCGCATCCTTTCCCGGAGTCAGCGATCCCGTCTTCTTGTCGAGACGAAGACCTTTCGCGCCTTCGATGGTGGCATGACGTATCGCATCCGCGGTCCGCATCAGCGCAGGATGCCCTTCGTCGCCGGACAGCGCGCGCTCGTTCGCCCGCATCCGTTGCAACGTGATCAGCCCGCGCATCTGCGTAAAGAAATCCGCAGACATCGTGCATTCCACATCCGAGGACAGCGACACCGACATGCCGAGATCGAGCGCCTTCTGGATCGGCGGCTCGCCGTGGCGCATGTGCATCTCGATCGGGACGGAAAGCGAGACATGCGCGCCGGCATCCGCGGCTGCCTTCCACGCATCGTCTGTCATGCCGGTCATGTGGATGAAGATGTTGTCGGGGCCGAAAACGCCCTTCTTGGCCAGTGCATCGAATGTGGGCGTCATGCCGAAGGTGGTGACGACATGCAGGGCGATCTGCAGGTCAAGCTCGCGGCCGATGGCCCACATGTCCTCGTAGCCTTCGATGTAGATCTCGCCACCCATGACCATCGTGAGAAGCTGGTCCTCGGAAGAGAAGTACTGCTCGCGGATGCGGCGTGCGCCACCCGGGTGTTCCTTGCCGTCCCACCAGCCTTCGAAATATCCGAAGACCCCGCGCCGCCCGGCGTCGCGGAGGCCCTGGATCGCCGCGTCGGAATGTTCGGCGGAGTGGTGGATCTGACTGACGTCCATGACGGTCGTCACGCCTGCATCAAGTTGGGCGAGGCCGCCGTAAAGTTCGTTGATGTAGACGTCTTCCGGCCGGTAATGCTGGGAAAAACCAAGCAGCATCGCTTCGTAGTAGTTCCGCGCATTCTCGGGCTTGCCGTCGTTCACCACGATGGCATCTGCCAGCGCCGAACGCAGTCCGGTCTCGAACTGGTGGTGATGGGTGTCTATGAATCCCGGCATGACGATCTTGCCGGAGGCGTCGATCATGCGCGCGTCGCCCGCCTCGATATGCGCGGCGACCTCGACGATCTTGTCGCCCTCGATCAGCACGTCACCTTTCGCGAAGTTGCCGATCGCATCGTCCACCGACATCACCACACCGCCCTTGATGAGGATGCGCATTCCCTTTTCACCGGACATTTCCGGCAGAGATTCCGCGGAAATCGTCGTCCGTGCGGCTTGCGCGGCCTTCGCGCCGGAATTGCTGTCGGCCGGGGCGGACATGAAGGGCACGTTGCCGGGGCAAAACGACTTGGGTGTCGCGGGGCTGCAAAGTCTGCACATGGTCGGTCTCCTCCCAGAGCCTTGTTGTTTTCCTATCCGCCGAGCACCGCCCTGAGGGTCGGATAGCGGTTCAGTTGGTGTGAAATGTGGGACGCTGCCTCCCGCAGGGCGGGCAGGCGGTCGTTCACGAGCTGTTCCGGCGTCACCATTCCGGTGTAGCCCGAAGTGTTGAGCGCGGCGACGGTCTTGCCGTCGGCGTCGCGGATCGGCACGGCCAGCGCGGTGATCCCGTAGTCCAGCTGGTCGACCGTGGTGGCATAGCCGTCCCGGCGGGCAACCATGACCTCGGCCCGCAACGCCTTGGGATTGGTGCAGGTCTTCGAGGTCAGTTTCTTCGGAGCATATGTTTTCAGGTAGGCGTCGATCTTTTCGTTCGGCAGACCGGCCAGCAGGACCCGCCCCATCGAGGTGGCATAAGCCGGATATCGGGCACCGGCGACTGCCGCCGCCCGTCGTGCGCGCTGGACCGTGACATGCGCCACGTAGATCACGTTCTCGCCGTCCAGAGAGCCGACCGAAGACGCGTCGCCGAACCGGTCCACGATGGTGCGCAGGTCTTGCTGAAGCACCTCGTCGATCCGCGCCGTGAAATAGAACGCGGATCCGAGCGCCATCAGCTTGGGGCGCAGATGGAACCGCTTGTCCCGCCGCCCGATATACCCCAGCGTTTCCAGCGTCATCAGCGATCGGCGCGCCGCAGCGGGGGTCAGACCGACGCGCCGCGCCACCTCCGAGAGCGTCATCTCGGGGTTGGCGGCATCGAATGCCTCGAGGATGGCGATCCCTTTCGCCAGCGCCTCGACGAATTCCGCCGGTTTTTCGTTCGTTTCGGTCAAGATCAGCCTTCTGGTGCCAGAACGAAATCAAAGGTGCAGATGGCATCCGGCTTTTTCTCGAGCGCGTAGCCAAGCCCATCGGCATCCTTGGCCGGACCCACCTTGGCGATCAGCGACTTGCGCACCCCGAACACCGCATCGTTGTCGATATATTCCGCGTTCTCGAAGAAAACCTCGGTGGTGATCGAATTCATCCCCGGAGCGCGGACGATGTAATGCAGATGCGCGGGACGCCACGCATGCCGGTTCCCGGCGCGCAGCAGCTTGCCCACCGGTCCGTCATAGGGAACCGTATAGGGTTTCGGAAGGACGGTGGTGTAATAGAAACTGCCCGTTTCGTCCGCTTCGAAGATGCCGCGAAGATCGAACTTGTCCTGTCCCTGTTCCTGCTCCTGGATCGGGTAGGTGCCCGCCGCATCCGCCTGCCATGTATCGAGGATCGCGCCGGGCAGCGGGTTGTGGAGCGTATCCGTCACCTTGCCATGCACCAGAACGGTGACGCCGTCGCGGCCATCGGACAGGTCCGATCCCAATGTCTTGCGCGGCGCGTCGTCAAGATAGAACGGGCCAAGGTTCGACCCTTCGGTGGCGCCACCCTTGGTGTTGATCATGTCGACCAGTGCCGAAAACCCTACGACATCCGACAGCAGGATGAATTCATGCCGTTCCGGGGTCGATATCTGTCCGCAATCGTACAGAAAGTTGAGAACCCCCATCCACTCTTCATGCGTGACCTGATTTTCGCGTGTGAAGTCGTGCAGATGGTCAAGAAATCCGTGAAGAAGTTGCTCGAACCGGCTTCCGGGCTCTGTCTTGAACGTTTGTTTCACCGCCTCCGTGATGGTGAACTGGTTGATATCCCGCATGCATTTCCTCCCCTGGAACGATCGCCGCTCGAAGCGACCGATAATTCGACTTGACGGAAAGCTAGTCTGGTCCATACTTTTCGGCAAGAGCAAAAGTTTTCGCATTGCGAAAAAAGGAGAGCCATGCGTATTGGGAAGCAAGACCAGTCTTTCACCGCCATCGCGACATCGGACGCCGAAAGCGTCACCGTCCGGGGCCATGATTTGTGCGGCGACCTGATCGGCAAGATCAATTTCACCGACTATTTCTGGCTGCTCGTGCTTGGTGACAAACCGACCGAGGCGCAGCGCGACATGATGGATGCATGCCTCGTCGCGATTGCCGAACATGGTCTTGTACCCTCGGTGCAGGCGGCACGCATGACGCTGGCGGCCGGGCCGGACGCGTGGCAGGGCGCGATGTCGGCCGGCCTTCTGGGCATGGGCAGCGTTGTTGCAGGAAGCTCGGAATCTGCTGGGCGCTACCTTGCCGAGGTGCTTGCCAAGGCAGAACGCGATGGCACGGATATCGAAACGGCCGCCATCGCCAGCCTGAAGGATCACAAGGCCGAGCGCCGCAAGGTCGCTGGGCTTGGCCATCCGCAGCACAGTTCCGGCGATCCTCGGGCCGACAGGCTGCTGGAGATCGCAGACGATCTTGGGGTGTCGGGCAAGTATATCGAAACGCTCCGGATCCTTGGCAAACACGCCCCAGGCATCATCGAACGCCCGCTGCCGATCAATGTCTCGGGCGCGATCCCGGCCTGTATCCTGGACGCGGGCTGGCCCTTGGACGCGATCAAGGCGGTGCCGCTGCTGGCCCGCACTGCCGGGTTGTCGGCACATCTCTTTGAGGAAACGCAGCGGTCGATCGGATTCATCATGTCGCACGAGGCGGACCAGGCCATTGCCTATGACGGCAAGCCATCATCGAAATCATCCAGGGCGGCGGGATAATCCATGGTCAAGATTCTTCAGGATATCCGCGTAATCGAGCTTGGGACCTACATCACCGGCCCGGCAGCCGGGATGCATCTTGCCGATCTCGGAGCCGACGTCATCAAGGTCGAGCGCCCCGGCACGGGCGATCCGTTCCGGGCGTTCAAGGGGGGGCTCTATTCGCCGCACTACCAGACCTATAACCGCAACAAGCGGTCCATCGCGCTGGACACCAAGGATCCGGCGGACCTCGCCGTCCTGCATGACCTGATCGCGACCGCGGACGTGTTCATCCAGAATTTCCGCCCCGGTGTCGCCGAGAAACTGGGCGCCGGCGAAGATGAGCTGCGCAAGATCAAACCCGACCTGATCTATTGCGCGATCTCGGGTTTCGGCACGTCCGGCCCGTCGCGCGACCGGCCCGCGTATGACACCGTGGCCCAAGCGGCAAGCGGCTATCTGCGGCTTCTGACACCGCCGACAAATCCGCGCGTCATCGGTCCCGCCATCGCCGATGCCGTGACCGGCCAATATGCGGCCATGGGTATTCTTGCGGCGCTTCTGGAACGGTCGAAGTCCGGCAAGGGGAGGCGGCTCGACATCTCCATGCTGGAGGCGATGTGCCATTTCAACCTCGACAGCTTCACGCATTATTACTCGGTGAACGAAGTGATGGGCCCGCTGTCGCGCCCGGTCGTGTCGCAATCCTACACGTTCGAGTGCGCCGACGGGAAATGGGTCGCAATCCACATGTCGTCGCCGCCGAAATTCTGGCAAGGCCTGCTTGCCGCGACCGGGCAGGAGCATCTGAACGACGATCCCCGGTTTGCCGAACGGCTCGAGCGGATCAAGCATCAGGACGACCTGATCGCGCATTTCACACCGATCTTCGCAACAAGGCCGCGGGATGCGTGGTGTCAGCGTCTGCTTGAAAACGAAGTGCCGCACGCCCCTGCCTACGATGCGAGCGAAGCGCTGGAAGACCCGCAGGCGCAACATCTCAGGATCAAGGTCGATGCACCGTCCTCGGAACTTGGCACCTTCACGACCGTGCGCGCGCCTTACAGTTTCGACGGGACACCAGAACTCGATGTCCTGCCGCCGCCGGTTCTGGATGAACATGGTGACGAAATCCGGGCAGAGCTGTCCAAACGCTAGGACCGCAGTGCCGTCCATCAGGATCAATTATGCATGGGGAGGTGCAGAATGTCCGAAGAAAACCCGAAAATGGTACCCGCCGCAGCGGTGCTGGAGGCATCGAAAGAGATGCTCCAGCGCCAGCTTTACGCGATCTTCACGACCCCGACCGACGGGCTGGGTCCGGTCTTTGCGATCATCGAAAAGCATCTGGAATTCCAGGTCCAGCTTGAAAAGGACGGCATCCTCTATGCTGCCGGGCCGATGTGGACGGATGACGAGCAAAGCTGGGAAGGCGAAGGGCTTGTCGTGGTCAGGGCGGCCTCCCGCGAAGAGGCCATCACCATCGCCGAGCGCGACCCGATGCATGTCTCCGGCGCGCGGTCCTTCAAGGTGCGGCCATGGCTGATCAACGAAGGGTCGCTGACGATCACGTTCAACAATTCAAGCCAGACATTCACGATCAACTGACAACACTCAAGGGAGGACTTCATGAAACTTCTGCATAGCGCGCTCCTCGCGGGACTTCTGGCACTGCCGGTCCACGCGCAGGAAACCATCAACCTGACCGTGGCGTCCAGCCACCCGACCGTTGTTCCATGGGTCGGCATGATCAAGACCCACTTCATGGCCAGGACGGACGAGATCCTTGCCGAAACCGGCACCTACAAGATCGAATGGAACGAAGCCTTCGGCGGCCAGCTCTACAAGGCCAATGCGACCCTGACATCGGTCGAGGAAGGCATCACCGACATCGGCTGGGTCTTTTCGTTCCTCGAACAGGCCAAGCTGCCGCTCAGCCAGGCATCGTCGAACGCCCCGTTTTCGACCTCAAACCCGGCACTGCAACTTGAAGTGCACCAAGAGCTTCTGGAAACCAACGACGCGTTTCGAGAGGAATGGGAACAATACAACCTGAAGGTCCTCGGCCTGACCGGGACAGATCTCTACGACATCTACACCAAGGAACCGCTGACCGGTATCGACGACATCGACGGGATGAAGATCTCTGCTCCCGGGGTGCTGGGCAACTGGCTTCGCGGGACCGGGGCGAACGCCGTGGATGGCGCGCTGACGACCTATTACACCGATGTGCAGACAGGTGTGTCCGATGGCGCGCTGACGCTGGCGCTCGGAGCGCTGCCGATCAAGCTGCACGAAGTTGCGCCCTATATCAATCGCTTCGACGGGGGTGGTGCCTTCTCGGGCGCCGTGGCGATCAACCGGGACAGCTGGGACAGCCTGCCCGAAGAGGTCCAGAACGCGATGATCGAAGCGGGCAAGCACTACACCGAAGCACATGGCAAGGACCTTGTCGAACGTCACGAATTCGCGCTCGACAAGATGGTCGAAATGGGCGCGCAAATCGTTGAAATGCCGGAAGGGGAACTGGTCAAGTGGGTCAACAAGATGCCGGATGTCGCAAGCGACTGGGCAGCCCCGCTTGAAGAACGCGGCATCCCGGCCAACGCGTTCCTCTCCGCCTATCTGGACGGCCTTCGCGCCCGCGGAGAAACTCCGGCGCGCGACTGGGACAAGTAGGGCCGCGGCTTGAACACCGAAGACAATAACCGCCCCTCCTCCTTGCGGACGGAGGTGCCGGAGACCCGGCTTGAACGGGTCTGGCACAGGGTGGTGGAGACCTTCGCCGCCCTGGGCACCGTGCTGATCGGTGTCCTGATGGTCATCATCTGCGCCGATATCGTTGCCAGGAACACCATGGGGGCGTCCTTGCCGCTGGTCTCGGAAGGCGGCGGGCTTCTGGTGGTGGCGCTGGTCGCGCTGCAACTTGCCGCAACCGTGCGGGCAGGGCGACTGGCCAGGACAGAGGTGTTCATCCTTCCTTTCGCAGGCCGGTATCCGAGGGCTGGGGCGTTGCTGAACGGTCTGTTCGACCTGACGGGCGCGGTTGTTCTGGGCCTGATTGCCTGGGCCTCGATCCGCGTTGTGGAAAAGGATTTCAGCGCCGGCGAATTCATTGGCGTCCCCGGTCTTGCCACGCTGCAGACATGGCCCTTCCGCGTGCTGATCCTCGCGGGTTTCACGATTGCGGCCATTGAAAGCGCCATTCGCGTGATCGCCGCGCTCCGCCAGACGATGGGACCCCGCCGATGACGCCGTTCGAAATCGGAACCAGCGCGATTGCCGTTCTGGTGCTGCTTATCCTGATCGGGATGCCCATCGGGATAGGCATGCTTGCCACGTCGTTCGTCGGTGTCGCGCTGATCCGCAATGAGACAGTCGCGGTCCGGATGATGGCGCAGGTCGCCAATGACAGCCTCGAGGAATACCTGTTCGCGGTGGTCCCTCTCTTCGTGCTGATGGGGCTGCTGGTGACTGTCTCGGGTGTGGGCAAGGACACGTTCGACGTGTTCCAGAAACTGCTCAAACGGGTGACGGCGGGGCTTGGTGTCGCCACCGTCTTTGCCAACGCGGTGTTCGCGGCGATCACCGGCATCTCCATCGCCTCGGCTACGGTGTTCAGCCGGATCGCCGTGCCCGAGATGCGCCGCCACGGCTACACCAACACATTCGCCACCGGCGTGGTTGCCGGGTCGTCCGTTTTGGGCATGTTGATCCCGCCGTCGCTTCTGATGATCGTTTACGCGGTTCTTGCCGAACAATCCGTGGGGCGGATGTTCCTTGCGGGCATTGGGCCGGGGATATTGCTCGCGCTGGCTTTCACCGTGACGATCCTGATCCTTGCCACCACGCGGCGCGATTTCGTGTTCGAAGCCGGAGACGAGGCCGAGTACGACAATATCGGACTCTTCGACGTCGTCTTGAAATCCATCCCCATTTTGTCCCTGATGGTCCTGGTGCTGGGCGGGCTTTACGGCGGGTTCCTGAACCCGACAGAGGCTGGCGCGGCGGGTGCCTTCGGCGCGCTCGTCATCGCGCTTCTGCGCCGCTCGCTTGATCGCAGGGCCTTCTGGCGGCTTCTGGTCGAGACCGGGCAGATCACCGTTTCGGTCCTGTTCCTGATCCTCGCCGCGACCTTCTTCAGCCGGATGCTGGCGCTGTCCGGCGTGCCCCGCGAACTGTCCGAGTTCTTCCTTTCCGGCAATATCGGTCCCTATGGGTTCCTTCTGGCCTATATCCTGCTGATCGTCGCGCTTGGCTGCCTGATCGATTCCATCTCGATCATGCTGATCGTCCTGCCGATCGCGCTTCCTGTGGCGGATGCCGCCGGTCTTGACCTGATCTGGTTCGGTGTCATCACCGTCATCGCGGTCGAGATCGGGCTTCTGACCCCGCCTTTCGGGCTGTCGGTCTATACCATCAAGTCCGCGATGGACGACCCCGACCTCAAGGTGGGAGAAATCTTTCGCGGGGCCGCGCCCTTCATCCTGGCCATGCTGGTCACGCTGGCCATCATCATCCTTCTGCCATCCACCGCCACATGGCTGGCCCGTCTTTGAACAACGAGGAAACCAATGCCCGACATTCTCATCATTCCCGGAAGCCTGCGTCAGATGTCCTCATCCCGCGCCACCGCCCGCGCGCTTTCACAGCGCCTGGAGGCACAGGCCAATTGGTCCATTGCCGATATCGGCACCCTTCCGCATTACAACGCCGACGTGACCGACAACCCCGCTGTCGCGGCCTTCGTCGATCAGGTCGGCGCGGCCGATGGCATTGTTTTTGTGTCGCCGGAATACAATTACAGCGTTCCCGGCGTTCTCAAGAACGCCATCGACTGGGCGTCGCGCCCGGCGTTCGCCTCTGTCTTCCGTGACAAGCCCTGCTTCGTGGTCAGCGTGTCCGGCGGCGCCCTGGGCGGCGTCCGCGCGCAGGCGCACCTGAAGTACATCCTGAATGGCATGCTGGCGCGCGTCTTTGCCGCCAAGGAAGTCGTGGTTCCCAACGCCAATGCCAAGGTCGCGGACGGGCTCTTGAACGATCCCGATGTGCTGGCCTTCGCCGAGGCCGAGATCATGCCCTTTATCGACAGTCTCGCGTAGCCTGTCCGCACCCGCAATTTGCGCCGGTTCTTGTTCCGGCCTTGTCCGCCATTGCCAGTCCGGCCTGGCTGGGCAGGGCCATTCCGCAATCAGGCCAAGATGTCTCGCGCGGGTGTGTAGAGGACATCTGCGCCAAACTGGCGAGGTATCGCCGAGGCCGCGGCACCCCCGGAACGTTGCCGACACGCTCCCGTTGCCCCGACATGAAGAATGCGAACAGCACAATCCGCGGGTTCGACGGCATCCGGGCCTTGGCTATCATGGCGGTCATCCTGAGCCATACGAACGTGCTTGGTGCGTTGGTTGATCGCGGCTATCTCGCCGAAGGGATTGCCCGTTCCATCAACGGTTCGGCCGGCGTGCAAGCGTTCTTCGTCTTGTCGGGGTTCCTCATCACGCACCTTCTGGTGCACGAGCAGGACAGGAACGGCGAGGTGTCGCTGCGAAGCTTCTACATTCGCAGAGCCCTCCGGATCATGCCGATCTATTTTCTCGTGGTTACCGCGACGCTGGTGATGGAGGTCATGTTCGGACAGGTCGCAAGCCCGCAGTCCTTCGCGCATGCCTATACCTACACCTACAATTTCGTGCCAAAGGAGGAGTATTCGACCAATCTGGGTCATACCTGGTCGCTCGCCGTAGAGGAGCATTTCTATCTGGTCTGGCCGTTCATTTTCGCGGCCGCCGCCGCGACGTGGCGCCCGCTGCTCCTCGGGCTCCTCGTGTTCGTCCCCGTCGCCGCCATGCTTCACGTCTTCGCAAGCCAGACAGCGGCCACTGACCAGTTTTTCGTTTATCGCTGGTCCTTCTTCGCCGGCATCAACATCGCGCTCGGATGCCTTGGCGCGCTGCTTGCCAACCGCGAAGTCGGGCTTTGCTGGCCGTCGGCCCTCACCGGGCTTGGAGGCTTCGCGCTCGGGGTCGCTTTCTGGTTCATCGAGGCATTTCCCGGGGCATCGCAGCCGCCCCTCACATCCTATGTCCGAGCGGTGGGGTTCTTGATCCTGATCGTCTGGATCACCCGCAACCAGAACAGTGCCTTCGTCCGGCTGCTCGAACTGCCTCCAATCCGCTATGTCGGTGTGATCTCTTACGGCCTCTACATGTACCAGGGCTTCTACCTCAGCACCTCACCCTGGCGCGGCCCCGACCAGGTCTGGCCGCCGGACCGGTGGCTTGGGCTCATCCTCCTCGCGGTCACGGCGCCCCTATCCTATCATTTCATCGAAAGGCCCATTCTGAGGCTCAAGCGCCGTTGGGAATGGCATGGCCGCCGAACATGATCACTTTCCTGTCACCGTGCAGCAATGCGACGAACCTCCCGACAATGATCCAGCCTGTGTAAGTGACCGGCAGAGGGAAAAGCACTCCGATCAGCGCTGATTTATGTGACATTTTGGAAACGCAGGTTTTCTCCGGTCTTTCTTGCGACGGGCTTATCGGCTATTTGTGATTTGCGAAAACAATGGAATTGTCCTGAGACATGGCAAAGATACTCGTAGTCGATGACGACCCGGACGTGGGCGACACCGTCGTTGCGATGCTTGCTTGCGTTGAACATGACGTGACATTCGAAAGCCGATCCGCACGTTCCATAAGCCTGTTGGCGGAAACCGGGTTTGATCTTGTGATTTGCGATCTGTTCATGCCTGACTGTGACGGAATTGAGCTCATCCTTGAGATCAAGAGAATGAGCTCGCAAACCAGGATCATCATGATGACAGGAGGGGCGCGGCTTTTCCCGCCGGGTTCGAACGCTTTGAGCGATATCACGACCAGCGCGGAAATGCTTGGCGCGGACTCGACGATCCGCAAGCCTTTCAGACGACAGCAGTTGGTCGATGCGGTGTCGGAACTCGTTTAGGTCATATCTCGACACGGCGATGCCAGAGGCGAATGACGCGTGTTCTTCAGCTTGTTTACGAACCTTTAGGCACGATTGCGCAACGCACACCGCCAAGTCTCCACATACAGAAATGTGCCTCCCTCACGGATTGAGCTCACCACCGGCCAATGCAATACGAAGAACGCGAGCAAGATCGGTCGAACGGTAGGGCTTGGTCAGAAGCAGCGTCCCATCTTCGAGACGCCCGTCGTGGATCAGGCTTTGCTGGGTATAGCCTGACGTGAAGAGCACCTTCAGGTCCGGGCTGTGACTTCTTGCTTCGCGGGCAAGATCGGCGCCATTGATCAGGCCGGGCATCACGACGTCGGTGAACAGGAGATCAACGTCCGGCTCAGCCGCGAGAGCGGTCAGCGCCTCCTCGGCATTCGCCGCGCTCGACACGCGGTAGTTGAGCCGCGCGAGCTGTTCCTCGACATTCCTGCGCAGGGCTTCGTCGTCCTCGACCACCAGGACATGCTCGCCCTGGCCGTCCGGGTGCACGGTCTCCTCCGCTGCCGCTTTCTCCACTTTTTCCTCTGCCCCCGCTTCGGCAAGCGGAACATAGAGCCGCACGATCGTGCCGCTCCCGAGTTCCGAGTAGATCCGCGCATGGCCGCCGGATTGTTGCAGAAAACCGTAGACCGAACTCAGGCCGAGACCGCTCCCCTCGCCCTGCGGCTTGGTGGTGAAGAACGGCTCGAAGGCCCGGGCCGCTGTCTGGGACGTCATGCCGTGTCCATTGTCCGAGACCGAGATACAGACATAGTTTCCCGGTCTCGTATCGGGCTGACTCCTTGCCCATTCTTCGTCGATCTCGACGAGTTCGGTTTCCACGAGGATGCGTCCGCGTCCGCTGATCGCCTGGCTCGCGTTCAAGACGAGGTTGAGGAGCGAGGACTGGAGCCGGCCCGGATCGACCTTGCAGAGTGCGTTCTGCGCGCCGAGGTGGTACTCCATCTCGACGTCTCCCGGTACGCCCTGACGGAAAAGCATGGCAGAGCGTTCGATCAGCGTGTTGACCTTGGTGAGTTCGGGCCGAAGTGGCTGACGCCGTGAATAGGCAAGAAGACTGTCTGTCAATTCTGCACCGCGCTCCGCCGCATCGAGCACCGCGCTGGCCAGCCGTTGTGTCCGTTTGTCCGGCAAGGCTTCCACGAGGAGGTCGGCATTGCCAAGAATGATCGTCAGCAGGTTGTTGAAATCGTGCGCAATGCCGCCCGTCAGCTGGCCGATCGTATCGAGTTTTTGCGCCTCGAAGAGTTGCTGGTCGAGGGCGCGGAGCGTCGTGATGTCCTGAAAGGCGCCGTGAACTGCAACCGTTTCACCCGAAGCGTCCAATTCCGCCTCGCAGACGGAGCGGACGATGATCTCTCGACCTTTTGCCGTTATGAGCCGGTAGACCCCGTCGAAAGGTTCTCCCGTCTTCAGGCATGTGCGAAAATCGGCCTCGATTCTTGCGCGATCATCTTCGTGATAAAAGCGGATACCCTCCTCGACCGTGGGGGCGAAACCGGGTTCGAGATCATGGATGAGCGCGGTGCCTTCGGTCCATTCGAGTTTTGGCGCCCCGACGACGTAGCGCCAGCCACCGAACTGCGCCACCTCGGAGGCCATGCGCACAAGTGCGCTTGAACGTGCCAGATCGCGCTGCGATGCCTCGTGCCGGGCAACAAGGCTGTTGAACGCGCGGGCGACTTCGCCCAATTCATCCGTCCTCGTCTCGGGCATCCGGGCGTTCCTGTCGCCCGCATCAATCTTGCGGATCGTTTCGGCGACTGCCTGAAGCGGAAGGCCCACCCGGCGGTAGAGCAAAAGAAACCCGACAAAACTGGTGATGGCGAAGAGCGCCGAAAGGACGGCCATCAATGTGAAAAGGAAACGGGTCTCTTGCCCAATGGCGCGGCTGTGGCTTTCGACCGCGTCGCCAGCGGCCCTGTCGAGCACCATCCCATAGGTGGAAATCGCCGAGATCAGGCTCTGTACCGTCGGATCGATTTCCCGCAACCTCTCTAGTGGCGCGGCCTCGCCCTCCTCAGGGGCAGTGGTTGCGAGCATTTGCAGAATGATGTCGATTGCACGTGTGGCATTTCGGACATCAGGGTTGTCGGGCCCGAGCCGTTGAAGCGCTTGCTTTACCGACCGTCCTTCCGCAATCACGGTCGTCATCGTGGCCGGATCGGCAGGCGTTGTCAGAAGCATGTCACCCGCCACGGAGAACGCAGAAAGGCGCCGCTGCAAATCGAGAATGAACGCCATCTCATCATGCTGGTGCACGGCCTTGGTCAGCAGGCTTCCGGCGACGCCTGCAAGGAGTGCCGCGATGATGGCGATCGCCGCAAGCGCGGCCCGGGACGTTGCAACGATACTTGTCCTCATGGCACGCCGGCGACAATGTCGGGCCACGTTGCAATCGGCAGGAGGACTGATGAGGGCGAAAAGCTTGCGAGCGGCAGGGTCGAAACCGCTGTCACGAATGAGCCGTTTTCACTCCTGTTGGCATGGCCTTCTCGGGCAGCCCAGGCCGACTGCTCTCGGTAGCTTGCGTAGATTGACCAGTCCAACGTCACATCGAAGATCGGCAGCCGTTCTGCAGCGGCAGTGTAGAGCTGCGTGTTGAACCCCCAACGTTCGGCAAACAAGGTGAGCGCATCCTCGGGATTGCGCTCTATCCAGTCAGAGGCTTGCGCATAAGCCTTGAGGAGAGCGGCGATGTCGTCTGGACTCTGTTGAATCGCGTCGCGGGTTGTCACCACGAGCCAGTGCGTGGGCAGGATGAAATCGCTTGGGAAGGTGGTCAAGGGCAACTGCCACCTTTCCTCCAGTTCTTCCCAGGGCTCGAATATCACGGTCGCATCGACCCGACCGTCAACCAAGGCCTGTGGAATTTCGTCGAAGCGAAGATCGAAAAGGTCGACCGAACCTTCGATTCCGTGAAAAGCTGCGAACACGGACCAAAGGTAATCGGAAAACGTTCCGCGGGTCAGGCCCAGGCGTTTCCCGGCGAGGTCGCCCGGTTTTTCGACTCCAAGAGACCGCAGCACAGCGATCCTCGCGTCTGGAAGGCCGTGCAGGAGATTTGCGAGAATGACGGGATCGTCGCCTTCGCCGGGGGTGGAATCCTGAAGGCGGTCAATGACGAACGCGGTCATATCTGTCAGTACGACATCCGTGTCTCCGCGACGAAGGGCTGTCAGCCCGGCACTGGTGTCGAACGCATATTCCACCTCGGCATCAAGCTCGGCGGATTGAAAGAAGTCCCGTTCATCAGCGACAAGCGTCGGCAGATCACCCGTAAACCTTGCGCCGACGATCCGCAGCGTATCGCTTTGCGCCGTCGCACCGGCACAGGTGATATGGACCGCCACCAGGACGCCAAGACTCAAACGTTGCATTCGCCGCGGACCCCTTTGCAAATGGGCGGATACGATCTTTCACTTCACCCTGAACGCCCAAATTCAGGGATTGTACAACCGTTATATCCTCCCGCAGTTTTGCGAAAGTGGAAACGGCTAGTGGTCAAGGGAGATTCCGCCAAAGTTGTGCAGGAGAGCCACCGGAATCCCTTGGGCAGTTGTCGCTGATGCTGACGCCCGTTCACGAGTCGTCCGCGGAAGTCGCATTTCCAGGAGTGCCAACCGCAACCAGTTCGATGGTAATGCGCCGGTTCCGGGCATCGCTCGGGTCTTCCGAAATGAGCGGCGTGACCGCGGCGCGACCGCTGACCCGGGTAAATCGCTCTGGCGCGACGCCAAATGCTTCCAGGGCTCGACGCGCGGCGTTGGCGCGATCGGCCGAGAGTTCCCAATTGCCGTAGCCTCCGGTTCCGCGGAAGGGCGTGGAGTCGGTATGGCCGATGATCTTGACGTTCATAGGGACATCCGCGAGCACGATGGCCACTTCCTTCAGCACACTGCCAACGACCTCGGTCAGTTCGGCGCTGCCCGACTGGAACATGGGGCGCTCGCCAAGGTCTATGATTTCGACCACGACGCCGTCTGCAGATCTTGAGACCATCAGGTTTCCCGCAAGACTTTCAAGCGGGTTGCCCTTCGCCATCGTGTCCTTGAGCGCGGCGAGCGTGGCGTCGATCGAATCGCGTTCATTCTCTTCTTCGACGGGGTCTTCCGGCTCGGTCTCGGTGGTCTGCTCGAATGCCGACCAGGGATTGGCACCTGCTTCGTTCGCAATTCCCGAGGGAGATCCGGGCGACTCCTTGTCGGGCGTTGCCTGCCACAGCGGAGTTTCGTCCATAAGGAGTGCTTCGCGCGCGTCCCGCACCTTGGCAGCCGCCGGATCGTAGCCCGCAAGATCGACGAGCGGGATGCTTGCGGGCGTAAAATAGTCGGCGAGACCCTCGAGTTTCTCCGGTTCGCTGAGCGACAGGATCCAGAGCAAGAGGAAGAAAGCCATCATCGCAGTCATGAAGTCGGCATAGGCAACCTTCCAATTTCCGCCATGATGGCCCTTTATAACCTTCTTCGGGCGCTTGATGATCACCGTGGGTCGGGTGTTTGGAATGCTGGTCGGGTCTGCCATTTCGTGCTCTCCGCGGGTCGTTAGGTAAGTTCATGCATGTTCTGTCGACACAAATGAAGTGGATCGTGGTCACATTTGCGTCTCCCGGAACGTATTTGCGAAAAATGTTGTAATTACGATCTTAAGATGTCATGACCGGTCTCGTGGGAAGTGCGGAGACGACAGAGCGCGATGAAACAGCTGCGGCACGCTGCCCACGATGGCGCCAGTCCCGTAAACGGACCGTCTGCGCATGACGGGGCGGATCAACTCGAATGGATCGCCCAGTGGCAGTCGGACCGCGCGCCCGCCGCACTCGACAATTTGCTTCGGGCACATGCGTCCTTGATCCGGGCTATGGCGCGCGCATGGTCGACCGAGGCGCACCAGTGGGATGACCTTGTTTCCGAAGGCAACCTCGCCCTGATCTGCTGTATCGATGGCTTTGCACCGCGTGATGGTGTGCCGTTCTTTGCCTATGCGCGACCCTTCGTCCGGGCCGCCATGCGCAAAGAGATGCTCAGGAACATCGCGGTTGTCGCCATTCCTCCGCAACACCAACGTGCTGCCCGCGAAGGCCGGCTCGGGGACCGCGATCTCGCTGCTCTCCGGGGCGCCGCCAGACCGCAGCGGATCGACGATATCGATGGGTGGGATCTGTGCGCGCATGAAGAACCGGCGGAACTGGCGATGATCAGCGCAGAAGATGCCGATGCAAGACGGCGGATAGTCGATGCGGCCTTGTCGCGCCTCAGCAGTACGGAACGCCTCTTGATAGAACGGTGTCGGTGTGAAAGCGACCTGCCGCTCGCGACCGTCGCGGCCCGGGCCGGTATGAGTGTGGAGCGGATCCGCAAGATGGAAGCACGGGCTCTTGCGCGGATGAAGGCGCAGTTCATCCGTCATGGCGTTACTTCTGCACAGATCGGAGAAGAGTCGTGATGCAGGCGATGGGATCGGTTTCGGCAGGGGCGGGAACCCCGCCTTCGCGCGGCGCGGGCCCTGTGACGGCCGCGCAGGTTACGTTTGACGGATTGCTTGGGGGAGCCGGAATTCCAGCGGACTCTTTGCCCGGGGCAACGGCAGCACCAGACCCGTCGGAGCCTGAGGTCGCCGCCGTGTCAAGCGACGCCGAAGACGCTGGCAAAGGTGAGGAAGACGAACAGGCGCAAAGTGACCTGCCTCCCGAGGCTTTGCCGGACAGTGCGGTCGCTGGTGAGACCAAGGATCTTGCCGCGCATCCGCTCGACGCGACTCCGGCGCGTGGGAATGCGGGCATGGACGGCTTGATGCCGGGTGACAGTGAGGTGGAGCAGGACTCGAGCGTCGTCAACGCTGGCATGCCTGCGCCTCTGGTCGCGGGAGGCCGATCACCCGATACGTCTCTTGGCGACGGAGAGACTTCACCCGGCTCTGCGAAAAACGCTTCCCTTCAGCAAGGTCTTGGAGGGTCTTCGATTGGTGTCGCGGGTCAGAATGTGCGCTTGGACGGCGGGATGACCAGCGACAGTGAGGTGGGGCAGGTCCCAGGTGCGATTGCGACCCGCATGCCTGCGGCAGCCCCTGCAGCTCACGGAAAAGTTGATCATGCTGCTGATCCGGCCGGGGCCACTGGTCAAATTCCAACTGAACCTGCGAAAATCGTTCTGGCGCAAAAGGGGGCCGGAGAGCCATCGTCAAGCAACGCGATCAAGGGCGGCGATATGCGCCTTCCGCCATCGTCCGAAGCGCTGGATGGGCGGGCACATGGCACCGCATCCGCGCAGATAACGGCCGCGCCGGAGAGCTCCGAGACGTTCCGGGCCTTGGGGACTGGAACGCCAAACGCGAATGCGACTGCGGTGCCGGCAAATAGCGACCCGGTTCCGCCTGAAGCTGTCAGAACACAGGCCGCAGGTGTCTCTTTGGCGTCGGTGGAGGTCGTGCGCAACGATGCACCCCGCGTCGGTCCGGACGTTCCGGCCGCGCCGGATGGCGCGACAGGTCCGAGCCCCCTCGACCCGTCGACCACCGAGGCAGCCTCTCTTGCACCGCCGGGTCCGGACGTCGCCGTCGATCCGGTTGTCGAGACAGAGCAGCGTATCGCCATCGACCGGCCGACCGCCCCCGGCGCGATGGACGCCGAACTCCAGGCGCTGGAGGCGGCCGGAGACAGGCCGGCAGATCCGGTCCGACCACGTTCTGCCATCGTGCCGAACGTCGTGGACCGGATTGCCGCACTGCCCCGCGAGGTGGGAGAGACCATCGTTCACCTCAAGCCCCACGGGATGGGTCTTATCGAGGTCAGCATCCAGCAGGCGCGCGATGGCGGTCTGGATATCGTCCTGCGGATTCAGAACCCAATGGTGCTCGAAGCGATGCAATCCGAACGGCAAGCCGTCGCGCAGGCGCTTGCTTCTCAAGGCGGAGCGGCCTCCGGATCGCTGTCGATGGATCTTTTCCAGCCAGGGACCGGGCAGCGCAGCCCGCAGCGCGAGGGGTCTTCTACCGCGTCGGAGTCCGGTTCCGACGCTGGCGCCACAAAAGACTCGATCGAGGAAGCCGCCGGCCAGGCGGTGCCCCGTCAGATCGTCCATTCAGACCGCGTCAACATCATCACTTGAGGACCCCAAGCATGGACCTGAACCCGATCACCGCAGCAACCGCCGCACCGACTGTCGATGCGCCGTCTGCCCCCCCGAGCGACTACGAGAGCTTCCTCAATCTTCTTGTTGCGCAAGTCAGCCACCAGGATCCGCTGAAACCGATCGACGGGACAGAGTTCGTCTCGCAACTCGCCACGCTGACTGGGGTCGAGCAATCGGTGAAACTCAACGACCAGATGCAGTCGCTGCGCACGCAGCTTGCGCTCAGCGCGGCGCTTTCCGAGTCCTCGCTGATCGGGCGCACGGTCACGGTCCCATCCGAGCAGATAGAACTCGGACCGAGCGGTGCCCGGTTCAGCTACGAGCTTCAGAGCCCGGCTTCAAACGTGACGGCGATCATCCGGAATGCCGACGGAGTTACGGTCCGTGAACTTGCGGGACTTCCATCTTCGGAACAAGGATTGGTGGAGGTCGCGTGGGACGGGACGGATGACGGTGGCGTCCTGTTGCCCCCCGGTCGCTACGAGGTCGCCCTGGCCACGGCGGACACGACGGGCGGATACAACACGTATGCCAGCTTCGAGGTCCTCTCTCTCAGCTTTGAGAACGGCGAGCAGCGCCTTGACCTATCGGGTGGCGGTAGTGCCCTGAGTTCGCAGATTGTCCGCATCGAGTAAGGGGCGTTCGGACACATCCCAAGCGGTCCGGGACCCAGCCCCCTGCTGTGGTCCTGTGCCTTGCTGCCGCAGGCGATGACCTGTGCGAACGCCAGGTGGCCTGTTCGGCGTTCATTGTTCGGGAAGTTCTAGTTTAAGTCCCGCGAGCCAGGGAGCTGTTTCGGTGGCCATTGCCATTGTGGACCGTTCCAGCATCTTGAGCGTGTCGTCTGCATGCTGCACGAGGGGCAGAGCGGCCGCTTGAGTCAGAAGCCCGAGGACTGCATCGCGCAGTTGAGCGGGGTTTTGGGGGCTTCCGTCACCGCCATCCACCAGCACGATTGCGTCGACGAAGGTGATTTTGGAACCATTCACGGCGATTGCGAAGCGCCCTGCGGCGTGCGCTTGAGGGGCAAGGATCGCCGGTGAGTCTTGGGGCGCCGGAGCGAGGGTCATCACGCCCAAGCGCCCGAGTCCGAAGCCGGCTGCGGCCACGGCAATGATCACGGGCAGGAGGATACCGGGTCCAAGCCACCGTCGCGCAGGAGCAGGCTTTGCGACCGCTTCGGCACCGGTTTCCTCGTTTTCCAAGTCCATTTCCATCTCAGTAGGGCAGGATGATATCAAGAGCGTCCTGCCCGTAGCGGGGCTGCTGGACCTGTGAAATCTGTCCTATCCCGCCGTAGGAAATGCGGGCTTCCGCGATCTTGTCGTAGGGAATGGAGTTGGACATGTCGACATCCACCTGGCGGATGATTCCCGCGATGCGGAGCTCGCGCAGTTCGTTGTTGACCCGCACTTCCTGGCGCCCGGCGATGACGAGGTTGTCGCCCGGAAGCTCCTGAAGAACCATGGCGGCGACACGCAGGCTGATGCGTTCGTTCCGCCCGATGGAGCCGCTGCCGCCTGCGGCGCTGTTCGAGGACAGATCGATGAGGGAACTGGTTGGCAGGTCTTCGGCGCCAACGCCCGGAAGGAACCGGTCGAGTTTCGTTTCGTAGCCGAAGAAAGTCGGTTTTTCGATTTCGTTATTTGCGGTGCGCGACCGATTTGACTCGTTTGCAAGCTGCGCTTCGTCGTCGATTTCGATCACCACGGTGAGGATATCGCCGACCTGCGCGGCACGCGTGTCGCCGAAAAAGCTGGGCGAGCCGTTGCGCCACAGTGAAGCGGCCTCGGCGCGGACGGGCGGAACATGGGGCTGCGGTGCCCTTTGGGGCACGCGGACTGCCGAGGCTTCCGGCATGGTTCCGCGGTCAAGCACCATGCCCGTCAGCTGTGGATTTCGGTGCTCGTCAATCTGCGCGCAGCCAGTGAGAGCTGCGACCGCAAGGAGAACCGCGAGGCGGAAGGAGAAATGAGGCTTGTACATGGCTGTCTCGCTGATCACCGGACTTCGACAAGGCCGGCGCCGGCCACGGCAGCAGAGATGGTCCGGTTGGAAGATAGATTCACGACACGAACTTCGTCTCCCAACGCCCCGTCCTCGAGAGCGCGCCCTGCGGCAGAAAGGTCCAATCCGTTGTGGCTGTAGACGATCTCGACCTTTTCCCCGCGCCGGACGGCACGCGGTTCCTGTATCGAACCGCCGGGTACCGGACGGCCGGGGAGGAGGGTGCGGCGCACCTCCTTGCCGACGAGGTCTTCGGTGAGGCGCAGGGTCGATGTGGGCAGCGTGGCCAGGACGGCGCGGGCGGGTTCGAGGTCTGCTTCTGATATGATCTCGCCGGGGTGAAGCCGACGCGTCGGCACTTCCGCCGGCACGGTGACGCTTGCCTGACCCCGGAATCCCACCATCTGACCGTCAGCAAGAAGAAGGCGGGCGGCGAAGATACCTGCCCGCGGATCGAAGCTGAACGCCTCGACCGCGAGCGCGGTATCGGGAACGCCGGAGGGCAGGACGATCCGGATCTCTCCGTCGGCGGGAATGCTGAGCGCGGTATCCGACAACACCGCTTCCTCGATCAGAATGCGGCTCGGCACGCCTTCGCCTGCAAGTGCCTGAACGGAGGCGTAAACGGGAGTGACCAGAACGGCCAGAGCCGCGAGAAGGGAACGGAGCGGGCGTATCACCGGATCTGGTTCGCGGTCTGGAGCATCTGGTCTGCGGTGGTCAGCGTCTTCGAGTTCATCTCATAGGCGCGCTGCGCCGTGATGAGGTCGGTGATCTGCTTGATCACGTCGACGTTCGAACGTTCGAGATAGCCTTGGCGGAGGACCCCCATGCCTTCGACACCCGGTTCTACGTCAACCGGTGCTCCGGAGGCCGCGCTTTCGAGCATGAGATTGTCGCCGATGGGCTTCAGCCCGGCTTCATTGACGAAGGTGGCCAATTCGATCCGGCCAAGAAGCTGCGGCGCAATTTCGTTGCCGACATAAGCCATCACCTGACCGTCGACCGAGATCTCGACGCGGGTGGTATTCTCGGGGATGACCAACGGCGGCTCTAGGCGGTCACCCTGGAGCGACACGACTTCGCCCTCGGGCGAGAGGTTGAAAGCGCCGGAACGCGTATAGGCGGCCGAACCGTCGGGGCGGGTGACGACGAAATAGCCACGTCCGTCGATGGCGAGGTCGAGTTGGTTGCCGGTTTCGAGCAAACCGCCTTGCGTGTTCAGGCGGATGATCCCCGCAGTCTGCACGCCGAGCCCGATATCGACGCCCACGGGCCGTGCCGCCCCGTCTTCGCCGGTGAGCGCGCCTTCGCGCCTCTGGGTCTGGTAGATGAGGTCCTGGAACGCGGCCCGACCGGCCTTGAAACCGGTGGTATTGGCGTTTGCGATGTTGTGGGCGACCACGTCCACTTGAGTCTGTTGGGCGAGCATTCCGGTCGCGGCGATGCCGAGTGCGTTCATCTCATGGATTCCATTTCATTTTTCGCAGATTTGTCAGGCATTGGGACCAAGCCGGCTGAGCGTTTGTTTGCGCAGGTCGTCGCTGATGTTGGCCATGTTCATGGAGCGCTCGTAGGCGCGCTGCTGGCTGATCAGCAGGGTCATCTGCTCGATAGGATTGACGTTCGACTGTTCGAGGTGACCTTGCAGCAGTCTCGGCTCGAGCGCGGGCATCAGCGTGACGATCCCATCCCGGGGCACAAGGAGCGAGCCGCGCAGATGCTGCCACCCGGCGATTCCCGGTTGTTCGAAGATACCGATCTGGCCCAGCACAGCGCCGTCGTCGCCAGTGATGGTGCCATCCGGAGCAATGGTCAGGCTGGCCTCGTCGGGCGGAAGGGTGATGGGCGCGCCGCCGAGATCGAGCACGAGATCTCCGCCCGCATTGACGAGATCACCTTGGTCGGTCAGCGTGAGTTGCCCGTCGCGACCGAGCGCCGTCTGCCCTTCGGGCGTCAGGTAGGCAAGCCAGCCTTGGCCAGGCAAAGCGAGGTCGAGCGGGTTACCTGTGCGAAAAACGCCACCTGACGAAAGGTCGGATACTGTTGCGGTCTCGATCGAGTAGGCCATCGAGGTCAGGTCGCCATCCATGCCACCGCGCACCATCAGACTTTCGAAAAGCGGCGCGGCAGCGCGAAAGCCGATGGTATTGGCATTGGCAATGTTGTTCGCGGTCACGTCGGTTGCGCGTTCCAGCATTGCCGCCCGAGACAGCGCCACGTAAGCGGTATTCTCCATCGGCTGCCTCCATTTGAAATGAGCCGTTGATCCGTTCTGCGAAAATCATTATACGACAACTTAATTTTTCGCAAACTGAAAGCGAACGGAATGTCGATCGGGTGCAGCGAGGGTGGACAGGGGGCAAGAAGCGACCGCTTCCGAACGCACATGCCCGTGCGTCCCGCTTGGGCGCTGACCTTTGCATTGGCGCTGCTTGGTGCTCCGCCGCTGCCAGCTGCCGACCTTCCCGATGGCAATGTGCGGCCTGTCCTGCGGCCCCCAATTACGGCAGCCACATCATTCCATCTCGACAGCCGGGCGGCTGCCGAGCGCGCCCGTATCCTTCTCGAGGGCGGGCAATCGGCTGGTCTGGAGCGCGACCTGACGGCGTTTCGCATCCGGCCGAGCCTGCCGGCTACAGGAGCAACAGGCGCGTCTGGGCCCGAGGTCGCGGCGATCAAAACGTCCGAGCCGATTGCGCGGACCGCTGATCCGGACCCGGGGCCTCGCAACGGCGCGCCGCGTCTGGTGCCGCAGCAAGACTCTCCGCGACCGGACCCGGCGAAGTTTGGAGCCACCTCGCATTATCTCCGGCCCTTCGCCGAGGAACGCGAGGCCCTTCTTGCTGCGGTGGAAACCGCAGGTCCGCAGGAGGCGGCCGCGCGGCGGCTCGACTATGTCCAGTTCCTGACCGCTCACATGATGGTGCCCGAAGCACAAAGCATTCTTGGGGCGCTTCGGGACGGGCCCACCCTTGATCCCGCAAGCCAGGACCGGGCGCTTGGCTACGCGGCGATCCTCTCCCGACTCGCTGGTCAGTCACCGGCGGCCTCGCTGCCTCCGATCTGGCGCGATGATCCGCTCTGGTCCGTTCTGCTTGCCCCGCCGCCGGAAACCGGGGAGCCTGGCGGCGCGGACCTGCGCGCGGCGCTGAAGGCGCTGCCGCATCAGAGCCGACACGTCGCGACAGCCCTGCTGCCGGATCTGTTTGATCGCGCTCTTATGCGGGGTGAGGTGGGCGTAGCGGCCGAAATTCTCGCCGCCGCACCGGCCAGGACCGATCTCGAGGGGACGGCAGGTCTCGACCTCATGCGGGGTCGCCTCGCGCTTGCTCAGGGTGGCGAGGAGATGGCCTTCGACATCTTTGCCCGTCTGTCGGAAGGGCTGGGCCAAGCCGCGGCCAAGGCCCGGCTCGCGATGGCTGAGATGGCGCTGTCGCGGGACGACCCGGCGCTCCTTCCGGAAATCCGGGCGCTGCTTCTTGGCGGGCTCTCGGACTGGCGCGGTGACGCGGCGGCGCTGCGGCTGCGGGTGCAACTCGCCAGCGTGGCAGAGCAAATCGGCGACGTGCCGACCGCGATCGAGGTCATGGCACTCATCCTGCAAGAGCATCCCGACACGCCGGAGGCCGACCTCGCCGACGCGCGGCTTGGCGTCGTCCTTGGTCTTTTCGCCAACCAACTCCACTCTGGCGAGATGCCCCTTGACGCAGCGGTCGCGACAGTGCGGCGGCTCGACCCGCTGATGGTCGGGCGCGGTGACTGGATCGCAGTGCGTGCGCGCCTCGCGGAGCGTTTGATCGATGCGAACCTCCTGCAAGCGGCGCAGGCCGAATATGCGAATATCGCCGCATTGCCCCCGGCGACGCTTCGTCAGGCGGGGGCACATGTCCTTGATGCGGCCGCGTCCCGGCAGGCGCGCCTCCTCCTCGCGGAGGGTGATTCCAAGGGCGCGCTTGCCGCGCTCGACCGGCGCCTGGTTCCCCGCTCCGCAGACCTTCTGGTTCCGGTTGCCGGCCTGCGTGTTGCCGCAAGCGGCACGAGCGATTTTCCGAAACAGTTTCTTGCGGCGCTCGGCGTCGCGGATCCTGGCGACATCACGGATCCTGCCGTGCAGATCGGTCTTGCCAAGGCAGCGCGCGAAGCAGGGGACATCCCTGCGGCGCTTGCGGCCTACGACAGCGCCATCGGGATCGCGAGCGTGCCGGAGCGCCTCGAGGCTGCGCACCTTGCGGGCGAGGCCAGGGATCACGCCCGCGCGACACGGTATGTCGGGCTCCTTCCTGGCGAGCGGGGCCGCCGCCAAGGCGACGTGGTGGCGCGGCTGACAGCCATCGAACCGCTTTCCGGACCGCTTTCCGTCGATACCGCGGAAACAATCATCACCGGCGCAGAAGCGACCGGAACCGCCATCAACGCCCTTCTTGGGCAGGAGGACTGAGCATGGCGCGCAAGGTTCTCCGCACGTCAAGTTTCACCGACCATTTCCGAAGGGAAGCCTAAATGTCGATTCTCAACGCGATGCAATCCGGGGTCAGCGGCCTCAGGGCCAATGCCACGGCCGTCTCTCTGATCGGCGAGAACATCGCCAATACCGGCACCGTTGGCTTCAAGCGGTCTTTTGCGCAGATGGTCACGGTCAAGTCGGGTGATGCCGCAGGCGTGAGCGTGCAGCGCGGGTCCGAGATCGGCGCCGCCGGCACCAATGTCATGACAAGAAGCGTAACCGACCTGGCGATCGGCGGGCAGGGCTTCTTCGTGGTGTCGAAACAGCCCAACGATCCGGTCCTCGCCAACTACATGCTGACCCGGGCCGGATCGTTTTCGGTCAACGCCGAAGGCAACCTCGTGAACGCGGCAGGCTACCATCTTTCGGGCTTCAAATACGACGACACCGGCACGATCGGTGCGGTCGACCGCCGAAGCTATGGCTCGCTCGAGACGATCAACCTCGGCGAAGTCGAGCTTACGGCCGCAGCTTCTACCGCAGCCACGATCAGCGGGAACCTTCCGGCGGATGCGACGGGCACCGGCATCGCATCGGCGCCCTTTGTGTCGACGGTTGGCTACTACACCGAGCTTGGCGCGGAAGAGCAATTGACCATGACCTGGACACCCGATGTGGCTATGGAAAACGTCTGGAGCCTCGAGGTCGCCGGTGGGGGCATCGTCTACGGCACGGTTGCGGTGAAGTTCCACGATGCCGGTGCGACCCCGGCTGCGCCGCTGGAATACACCGGCCCGACCCCGGCCGGTCCGCCACTGGAAATAGACGAGACTACCGGAGAGATGACCATCACCATCGACAACGCGGCCGACCCTGCCAATGCCCAGGTCCTGACCATCGCGTTGGGCGCTCCCGGGACCTACGACGGGATCACCCAGTTCGCCGGGGATTACGAACCACAGAGGGTGACGATCGACGGCTCGGAGGTTTCGGGGATGGCGTCGACGGAAATCGACGAGAGCGGCATCGTCTGGGCGCTGTTCGAGAACGGTGTGCGAAAGGCGCTATACGAGATTCCCGTGGCCAATGTCACGAACGTCGAAGGGCTGGAGGCGGTCACCGGGAACGCCTACAGGCTCACCTCCCAGTCGGGCGACGTATTGCTCAACGTGGCGGGCAACCAGCCCGCGGGCAGCATCCTGTCAAGCACACTCGAGAATTCGAATGTCGACCTCGCCCAGGAAATGACCGACCTGATCATGGTCCAGCGTGCCTACCAGTCGAACTCCAAGATCGTGACCACCTCGGACGAGCTTCTCCAGGAAGCCAACAACCTCAAACGCTGAAGGTAGTTTCTCATGACGCTGACTTCAGCGCTCCACATCGCGTCCTCGGGGCTTGGCGCTGCGGCACTCAAGACCGGTGTCACCTCGCAGAATATCGCGAACGCGGATCGTCCTGGTTTTACGCGCAAGGCGGTCGGGACGGTCACCACGGCCTCGGGGCAGGTCAAGGCGGGCCGGATCGACCGCAGCGTCGATGCCATGCTCACGCGCCTCGACCGGACGGGCAAATCCCGGCTGGCGGCGCACACGACCGTCGCCGAAGGCATATCGGCCTACACCAACCATCTTGGCCAGCCGACGGATGCGACGTCGCCTGCGGCACATGTCGAAAAGCTCCGCTCGGCGCTCGTGACATTGTCGGGATTTCCTGACCAGGAGGCGGCGCAACTTCAGGTCGTGTCGATGGCCAAGGCCGCAGCGACGAATCTGCGCTCCCTTTCGGGGACGCTGGATACGGTCGCTCGCGAGGTGGACCTGAACCTGCGCTACGACGTGACCGCGGTGAATGGCGCAATGCAGGAACTCGCGCAGCTCAATCGTCGCGTCGGCATTCCTGCCGATCCGCTCGACGAGAACCGCCGCGCCGACCGGATGGCAGAGCTGGTGGATACCGTGGCGGAGTACATGGACATCCAGACCGTCACGACGGGAGAAGGGGTCGTGAACCTCTACACGGGCAGCGGCGTCGAGCTTGTCGTGCGCGATCGGGTGTTTGACGTCGCCTATGACGGTGCCGCCGGTACGCTTCGGGCCGGGGCGGTCGATATCACGCTAGGCTTGCCGGGGCGCGGGGTCACGGGCGGGACGCTGGCCGGTCTCCTGGAGTTGAACAATCGCGTCGTCCCGGGCTTTCGTGATCAGCTTGACGGGATGGCCGCCGCGCTGGTTCAGGGGTTCGAGACCGCCAATCCCATTGCCCCCGGCGGGACCGGACTCTTCACGGATGCAGGCGGGGTCTTCTCTGCCGCGCTGCAGCCGGGCCTTGCGGCGCGCATCGCGGTCAACGCGGCGCTCGACCCAGACCTCGGCGGTGATCCCGCGCTTCTCCAGTCGGGCGGCATGGCCGGGGTTCCGGCCAGCGATCCGACACGCATTGACGCAATGGTCCAGACCTTTTCTCAGGTCGTTAGCGTAGATACCGGCGGGCTGGGCACCACGTTGACGCTCGCCGATCTTGCGCCCACGCTTGTCGGCAGCCAGCAGGCGCTGCGCGCAAATGCCGACGGTGCCGCGATAACCTCGCGCACCGCGTCCGAAACGGTGTCCGCCGCGCGGGCGAACTTCGAAGGCGTGAATATTGACGACGAGATGCAGAAACTGCTTCTCGTCCAGCAGAGCTACGCGGCCAATGCCAAGGTGCTCACCACCGTCACCAACATGCTCGACACGCTGCTTGCAGCGGTCTGACCGGAGTCTTTCCCATGTCCACACTCATCAAGATCGCGACGCTGCAGCAGTCCATGGGCCTTCGACAGATCGTCGCGCGTCAGGCGGCCGAGGCCGAGAAGCTGACCCAGGAAGTGGCAACCGGCATGAAGAAGGACGTCTTCTCCGGCAGTGCCGTGGCTGGCACCCGGTCATTGTCGCTGCGGTCGCACCAGGCCGCCAACGGGGCCTACATGGAGGCCAACGAGGTGCTGCAGGGCCGACTTCAGTCGATGGCAGATGCGCTGACCGCGATTTCGGAGCAGGCACGCAGCTTCCAATCGCTGACCCTGTCGGACGCAATGCGCGGCAGCAGCCGAGAGATTTACCGCCTGCAGGCCGAGCACACGCTTGGGCAGATCGTGAACTTCACCAACACGACCCATGGCGGGGACCATGTCTTCTCGGGGCTGGGAACCGACCAGAAAGCTGTCGAAGTGACGGCTGCACCGCCCCCCGCCATGGCCGTCACCTACCTTGGCGGTCCGGGTACGCTGTCGGCACAGATCGATGACGGAACAAAAATGTCCTATGGGCTCAGCGCCACGGATCCCGCCTTCACCCGGATCTTCGACGCGCTTACCACGGTACTGAACACGGATCTTGCCGCGATGACGCCGGCCGCCTTCGACACGCTGCGGGAAAGCGTCGCAACGACTCTAGCCGACGGGCTGCAATCCCTCACCTCGCGGCAGGCGGCGCTTGGCAATCACCAACAGCAGCTGCAGGACAGGATCGACGCGCAATATGCCCTTGACCACCTCTACATGAAGACGGTCACCGGCATCGAAGGTGTCGACGTCGAGGAAGCGGCGGTGCGTCTGCAGTCGATGCAGGTGCAGTTGCGCGCAACCTATGAAGTGACGGCGCGGCTGGGCCGGATGACGCTGCTCGACTATCTCTGACCGCCGGCGCACGCGCGCTCGATCGACGCGCCGACACTGGAGCGCAGGGCATAGCCGCGCCTTGGGAACGTCTCGATGACATTGCTTGCCTCGGGCGCGACGCGTGCGAACTTGCTGCGGATCCGGCAGATGTGGATGTCGACCGCCTTGTCGAAGGGCTGGTAGTCCGACAGCCCGTAGAGCCGCTCGTAGATGGCCGTTCGCGGCAACACGCGGCCCTGGTTCGAGGCAAGCAGGCACAGCACCGCGTTCTCCTTGGCAGACAGTTTGACCGGAAGAGACAGGATTTCCGGATCGCGCCCATCAAGATACACGACAAGGTCGCCGATCGCGATGTCGTTGCGTGCCAGGTTGTTGCGCCGCCTGAGGGCCGTGCGCAGGCGGGCCGCGATCTCGCGGTCATGGAACGGTGCCGCGACCACGTCGCAGGCTCCGGCATCGAGAAGCGCGGCATCCCTGTCCGGCATGCGTCGGTCGACCAGGATGAGGATCGGGGTCTCGCATCCTGATCGGCGCAGCGCGGTGACGTGTTCAAGCGTGACGTCCTGCTGTCCGAGCACGAGCGGAATCGACCGCGATGCCTCTTCGCTCAGGCCCGCCAGCCCCCGGACGGCGGCAGGCGACGCGAGAACCTCCGGATCGATCGGGCCAACGGACACTGCGTCAAGAAACCTCTGCCGCCGCGCCGGGTCCGGGTCATGCACGAATATCTTCATCGGCGCTTCGTCTCCTGAAGCCATTTGCGAAAAATAATGTATTGAACTTATACAGCCGCAGAAGCCCAGAGCAACAGAGTGGATGCGCCCGAAGCAAAATGGTGTATGCGCGCGCTGCCCGCTCTTGCGAAAAAGATCGTTTCCTGCAATGAAGGAGAAACCAATTCAGGATCCAAAGCACATGTTCCGGCGGCTTCTCCTCGCGATCGTCCTTCTGCACAGCGCCGGCTTCGCCGCTGCGGAGGTGCGGATCAAGGACATCGTCACCTTCGAGGGCGTCCGCACCAACCAGCTGGTCGGCTATGGCCTTGTCGTCGGTCTGGACGGCTCGGGAGATTCGCTGCGCAACTCACCGTTTACCCGAAGTTCCATCGAAGGGATGCTTGGCCGCCTCGGCGTCGGAAACCTGTCGGACGAGGATATTCGCACAAGGAACACGGCCGCCGTGATGGTCACGGCGGACCTGCCGCCCTTCGCCCGTCGCGGCATGCCGATAGACATCATCGTCTCGTCGCTTGGCGATGCCACGTCGCTTCATGGCGGTGTCCTTATCGTGACGCCGCTGGTCGGCGCGGATGGCGAGGTCTACGCGGTGGGGCAGGGGCCGCTTGCGGTTGGTGGATTTGCGGTGGAAGGCGCTGCCGCGCAGGTCGTGTCCGGCGTGCCCACTGTCGCGCGGGTCGAAAACGGGGCGACCGTCGAGCGCGAGATCGACTTCGCCCTTTCCTCCCTCGCGACGATCCGCCTTGCGCTGCGCAATCCCGATCTCACCACCGCCTTCCGGATCGCAACCGTGATCAATGCCTCTTCCTTTGCGGCGTCGGCCGAGATGCTCGACCCGGGGACCGTGGAGATCGAGTTTCCGGAAAAATCGAACATGCCGGAGACGCTTGCCCAGATCGAGAACCTTCTGGTCAACCCCGCCTCGACCGCGCGTGTCGTGGTCGACTCGAAATCCGGCACCATCGTGATCGGTGCCGATGTGCGGATCGACGAGGTGGCGATCAGCCAGGGTGGGCTGACCGTCAGCGTCAGCGAAAGTGCAGCCGTCAGTCAGCCCGAACCGTTTTCCATCGGCGAGACAGTTGTCATTCCGCAAACCGATATCGCGGTCATGCAGCGCGAATCCGGTTTCGCTGTCGTCGGCGGGCAGGTCAGCCTGCAGGAGCTTGTCGACGGGCTGAACGCAATTGGCGTTGGCGCCCGCGAGATCATCTCGATCCTGCAGGCGATCAAGGCCGCCGGTGCTCTTCATGCAGACCTGAAGGTGATCTGATGGACCCGTTTCTCTCCTTGCCCAGGCCCGCTGTGCCGGGCTCTACGGGCGGTCCTGCCTCGGACGCACATATCGCCAAGGTCGCCGAGGAATTCGAAGCGGTCTTCATCGCAACCATGCTTGAGGGGATGCTCGAGGCCGCCCGGCCCAAGACGATGGGCGGTGGCATGGGCGAGCAGATGTTCACGAGCCTCATGAGCACGGAAATCGCGAAGGAAATCGCCAGAAGCGGCGGCGTGGGCCTCGCCCGGAGCGTCGAGGCGCAAATCGACGCCTACCGCAGATGACGCCGGTCAAGCCCCCTGCGATGCTGTCCCGTCTCGCGCTGCGCCTGCGGGAGCGGCGCCAGACCGAAGGCGGCGATCCGGCTTTGACGGCCGAGGATCGCGGCAATATCGAAAGCTTCGAGGCGCTTCTGTCGCAGACGCTGGCGCTCCTGTCCTCGGAGAACGAGGCGCTGGTGGTCGGCGACGTCGGCGCTGTCGCCGGGTTCTACGAGGAAAAGGCGCATCTGCTCAAATCGCTTGAACTGCGCCAGCCCGCGATCGAGCCCTTTCTGCGCGAGGGTCCCGACGTCACCGGCAACCTGCGGGACCTGATCCGCGAGCTGGCCGACCAGTTGCAGGTGAACGGGCGCCTGCTCCAGGGCATGGCCAAGGCGTCCGAGGCGATACTGGGAGAGATCGAGCGGACGCGGAGTCGCGAGGGCCTTCGGGGTCTTTACGACAAGTCCGGGCAACTGCGCGACGAGACCGGGCGCGAGTCGGCGCAGACCAAGAAGACGCTTTGAATACGCATTGCGAAAACTGGAACGTTTACCAACTGTCCGCGCATGTCGTCCGCTCCGCACAATCTTTGCCGTGTTGACGGCAAGACCCCGTGTCAAACCTTGAAACAAACGTCGGTGCAGGAACAGGGCCGGGACTGCACGCGGCGTTGCATGGGGTCTTCCGGGTACCGCCAAACTGTCGAAAACCACCCTGTGTGAACGAAAAAAGCTGTCCCGGTCGCTTTGTGTGAAAAATGAAACCTTCCTGAAACGTTTTTCGCGCTTTGTCTCTTCAGCGCGGCCCCGGCCGGGCTGGCCCGGAGAAACCGGGTTGAACCGAAGAACGAAGGAACTGATCCAATGACATCACTCATCACCAACTCCTCCGCCATGAACGCCCTGAGCGCACTGCGTCAGGTCAACAACAACCTTTCGCAGGTCCAGGGCCGTATCTCCTCGGGCCTGCAGATCACGTCGGCCAAGGACAACGCCGCCTATTTCCAGATCTCCGAGACCATGAAGGGCGATTCCGGCTCGATCTC
>NZ_JAIPUT010000023.1 GCF_020055635.1 Marivita sp.
AGGCAGGCGCAGTCCGGCACCAGCATGCGGGCCAGCCGCGACGATGCCGGGCGGGCGCGGTTTCTTGGCTACCACGTGGCCTATTACCAGACAGTGCTGTTCTCGATCTCGGGCCTGCTGGCGGCAAGCGCCGGCCTGTGCTGGGTAATGATCGTGCAATACGTCTCGCCGACCCTGCTTGAGTTGTCGCTCAGCATCTCGGCGGTGATCTGGGCGGCGGTCGGGGGCCGGCTTTCGCTTCTTGGCGCGATCCTCGGCGCCTTCCTGATCAACGGGATGCAAAGCTACCTGGGCGACGAGTTGCAACAGGTCTGGATGCTTGTCCTCGGGGTCATCTTCATTGCGGTCGTGCTGCTCTTGCCCAAGGGGCTCGTGGGGCTGGTGGAAACCATTCTGGGGTCCCTTGCGGCGCGCGGTCGCCCCGCCGCCGAAGACGATGCGGCCACCGAACGGGAGCGTGTGTGATGAGTATTCTGGAACTCCAGGGCGTCAGCAAGAAGTTCGGCGACTTTCCGGCGGTAAACGAATTCAGCCTGTCGGTCGATCAAGGCGAGCTTCGCTGCCTTCTGGGGCCGAACGGCGCGGGCAAAAGCACCTGCATGGACCTGATTACCGGGCGGCAGAAAACCAGCGGCGGCAAAGTCTTCTTCAAGGGCGAGGACATCACAGACAATTCCGAGCACAAGATCGTCCGCTCTGGCATCGGCCGGAAATTCCAGGTGCCGGCGGTGTTCCCCCACCTGTCGGTGGAACAGAACCTCGAAGTTGCCTTCGCCAAGGGGCGCGGGCCGTTCGCCGCGATGGGCGTGTTCCGCCGGACCCTCGGGCATAGCAATCGCTTTGACGAGATCATCGAGATGATCGGCTTGTCCCGCCGGCTCGAAGATCTGGCCGGGCTGCTGTCGCATGGCGAAACCCAGTGGCTGGAAATCGGCATGGTGCTGATGCAGGACCCCGACCTGCTTTTGATGGACGAGCCGACCGCCGGCATGACCGAGCAGGAAACCCTCAAGACCTCGGAAATCTTCAACCGGCTGAAGGGCTCGCACACCTTGATCGTGGTCGAACACGACATGTCCTTCGTTCGCCAGATCGCGGATGTTGTCACGGTCATGCATATGGGGGGCTTCCTCGCCCAGCGCACGATTACCGAGATCGAGGCCAACCCCGAAGTGCGCGATGTCTACCTTGGCGAAGAAGGGGATCATTGACATGCTTTCTCTGAACAAGGTCACCTCTTTCTACAGCAAGACACCCATCCTTCAGGACATCTCGCTCAAGGTCGAAGAGGGCAAATGCCTCTGCGTTCTGGGCCGTAACGGCGTCGGCAAGACGACGTTGATGCAAACGATCATGGGGCTGACCACTCGTGCGACCGGCGAAATACGGATCAACGGCACGCCGATGGACGGCTCGATCACCGCCAAGCGGGCGATTGCCGGGCTGGGCTACGTGCCGCAGGGCCGCCGGATATTCGGAAAGTTCACGGTGCGCGAGAATATCAAGCTGGGCACTTTCGCCCGCACCGATGGTAGCGACAAGATCCCCGATCTGTGTCTCGAACTGTTTCCCTATCTGGCGGATAATCTCGACAAGCGGGCGGGCATGCTCTCGGGCGGGCAGCAACAGCAACTCGCCATCGCCCGGGCGTTGATCACCAAGCCGAAACTCCTGCTTCTGGATGAACCGACCGAAGGCATTCAGCCCAACATCATCCAGCAGATCGGTCGGGTTATTGCCCTGCTGCGCGAGCAGGCAGACATGGCCATCGTACTGGTCGAACAGTATTTCAGCTTTGCCTACGATCTTGGCGACCGCTTCTACGTCCTTGAACGCGGCGCGGTGAAGATCAGCGGGCCAAAGGCCGACCTGGATCGGGACGACCTGCTTGCCGGGGTGTCAGTCTAGGCGGTTGCGGCGTGCTCCTGCGCACCGCACGACCGCGCAAAATCGACCGTCGCGGACACGAGCACCTGCAAGGCGTCGACCATCGGCAAGCGTGTCTCGATGTCATCCGCGAGAAGCGAAAACTCGGTGCAGCACACGCAGATGACATCGGCGCCGTCCGCCTTCATCTGCTCGCAGAGGTCCGACAAGCTATGCGCGGCAAACTCCGATGCGCCCTGTGACTTGATCGACCGGATCGTCGCAAGAACACGACCCTGTTCGCGGACGTAAACCGGGCTGAGCCCGGCCTTCGCCAAGGGTGCCTCGAAAACACCCACCTGCTGTAACGCAGGCGAGCCAAGCAATCCGATCCTGCCCCCCGGGGCGATCCGCGCAGCCTCGGCGCAGGTCAATGCGACCATGTCGAGGAACGGCCTGTCCGTCGCGCTTGCCACCTGATCGGCATAGTAATGCGCCGTGTTGCACGGCATGACGAGCGCGTCCGCGCCGGACGCGACCAGCCCCTTGGCCATCTGCACCAGCACCGGGCCGGGGTCTTCACCGCCGCCTTCAAGGATCGCCTTGATGCGTGACGGCACCTGCGTGTTGTTGTCCACCAGCATCGGAATGTGATCGGAATCGTCGCGCGCCTGAACCGCGTCAACGACCTGTTGCATGAAATAGATCGTGGCTTCCGGCCCCATGCCGCCAAGGACACCTATTTTCCGCATCAGGCTGCTCCTTTTTGCAGGGCGTTCCGTACCACATGCACGATGATGTCCGCCACATGGCCGCAGTCATCCAGGCTGAACGTCAGTGGAATGCGCATGTCCAGCAGGCCAGCCAGAACGGCATCCGTCCGGGGCAGGTCCTGCGGCGCCACAAAGCGCCAGCTTTGATGGTTCGAGGTGAAGCCAACCGGACTGTCCGCGCCGAACCACTTGAGTTCGACGCCCAATGTCCTGGCCCCTGCCACCACCTGTTGCACGGCCTCGGCACCCGCATCCGGCATCAGGAACTGAAAGGACGATCCGACATAGCGTTCCTGTTCGGGCCGGTTCGGAACATAGACACCAGCCACCCCGCGCAGACGGTCCGCCACAAGGTCATGCCGCGCATTCCAGCGGTCGATATTCGTCTCTAAACCGCCCAATTGGGTCAAAAGGATGGATGCCCGCAAGTTGTCCATCCGTCCCGACATGTTCGGCGTATCGAGCCGGATATCGGTGAACATTTCGGGCGGCGGCGCGGCCCCGTGACGGTCATACAGCATGTAGGATCCCGAAAGCATGATCGCCCGCGCCATGAATTCCGGATCGTCGGAGGTCAGCAAACCGCCTTCGCCGCTGTTCATGTGCTTGTAGGTCTGGGTCGAGAAACACCCGGCAGTCCCGAAACTGCCCGATCTGGTCCCGTTCCAGGACGCCCCCATCGTGTGCGCGCAATCCTCGATCAGCGGCACACCGTGGCGATCCAGCACGGCCATAAGGGCATCCATGTCACACAGATGCCCCCGCATGTTGGACAAGAGCAGCACCTTTGGCGCGGTTGCGGTGATCTTCGCCTCGAGGTCATCAAGGTCGAGCACCAGGTCTGGCGTGATCTCGACCAGCACCGCATCGGCACCAACGGCGGCAATCGCCCCCGGCACCGGAGCAAGGGTGAAGCCGTTGGTCAGAACCGTGTCACCAGCCCCGACGCCAAGCGCCCGCAAACCCGTCGCCATCGCGTAGCCACCAGAGGTACAGGCAAGGCAATATTTGGACCCCTGATAGGCGGCATAGGCCTTTTCAAGCTCGGCCACCGGACCGAGTTCGGTGCCAACCGTGTTGTAGCGATGCAGCCGTCCACTGCGCAAAACCGCGACAGCCGCCTCTATCGCGTCATCCGCGATCGGCTCCTGCTGGGTAAAGCTGCCGGTGAAAGGCTGCATCAGGCGATCACTCCGCCGCCATGGTCGGCGCGTCATAATCGAACGCCGCCGTGTATCCGAACAGCGCCACACCGCCGCCGGTGTGGATGAACACGATGTTCTCGTCGCCCTCGAACGCGCCCTTGCGGATCAGGTCGATCAGCCCAGCCGCACCTTTGCCGGAATAGACCGGATCGAGCAGGACGCCTTCGAGACGCGCGAACATTTCGATCGCGGCCAGACCGTCCTTCGTCGGGATTCCGTACCCGTCGCCAACGTAATCGGTGTTCGCGTCCACATCTTCGCGCGCCACAACGCCGGGGCACCCCAGCTTGTCGGCGGTCTTGACCGCAAGGTTGTAGACATTCTCTTCCTGCTTGGCCTTAGGCGCCCGCACACCAATGCCCAGCAGCGGGATATTCGCGTTGATCGCCTTGAGACCCACGATCAGACCTGCCTGCGTGCCCGCGCTGCCCGTGGCATGCACGATACGGTCGATCTTGAGACCCATGGCGTTGGCCTGAGTCACCAGCTCCATCGCGGCATTGGCGTATCCCAGCGCGCCAGTCGGGTTCGACCCCCCGCCGGGAATGGTGTAGACATTGCGCCCGCCGGCGCGGAACTTGTCTGCCACCGTTTCCATCTCGGCATTCATGTCGAGCCCGGACCCCGGACGCTTTTCCGCCGTGGCACCGTGCAGGAAATCAAGAAACACGTTCCCATTGAGATTGTAGTTCGGATCGTTCGACCCGGTGCGGTCTTCCAGAAGGATGTGGCAATCCATGCCCAGCTTCGCCGCACAGGCCGCCGTCTGGCGCGCGTGGTTGGATTGCGTGGCCCCTTGGGTGATGACAAGGTCAGCCCCCTGCGCCTGCGCCTCGGCCATCAGGAATTCAAGCTTGCGCGTCTTGTTGCCGCCGGTCGACATGCCGGTGCAGTCATCGCGCTTGATCCAGATGCGCGGCCCGCCCAGTTCCTTTGAAAGCCGATCCATCGGCTCCAGCGCGGTTGGCAGATGGGCAAGGTGGACACGCGGGTAACGGGAAAAATGCATCGGACGTCCTTTCAGGTGATTTGACGCATCAGTTCTGCATGTTGCATGCCTCGTCAAATAGAAAAACCGGCGTTATTATGCGTAACATGCATAAAGAGACCTTCAATGCGGATTGACTGGATCGACGATCTCGTGGCCCTGCTCGACAGCGGCGGCGTTGCGGATGCTGCGCGCCTGCGCAACGTAACACAACCCGCCTTTTCCCGCCGCATCAAAGTTCTGGAGGACGTGCTCGGGATCAAGGTCATCGACCGCAGTGTAAAGCCAAGCGGCCCCTCGCGCATCCTGCGCGACCGCGAAACCGAATTGCGCAAACTGGCCTCGGATCAACGGCTTCTGCTGGCCGACATGCGTCAGGACCAGTTGTCAGGCGGGCGGCCGCTCGTGATTGCAAGCCAACATGCAATCACGACGTCGATGGGACCGCAGATCATCACGAAGATCGCAGAACCCAGCCGGACGCATATCCGCCTGCGTTCCGCCAATCGCGACGAATGCGAAACCTTGCTGATCCGCAGACAGGCGGAGATTTCGCTGACCTACCGGATCACGTCCGAACCGGTAGCAGAACTGCCGTCTTTCCTGACCGAAACCGTCATCGGATCGGAAACCCTGATTCCGGTTTGCGGAACCCGGGCCGCTCAGACCATTCTGGATGAAGTCGAACTCGGCAACTTGCAGATCATCGGCTACCCGGCCGACGTGTTTCTCGGCGCGGCCGTCAGGCGCCACATTCTGCCCGAGCTGTCCGCAAGATGCAGCATCAACGTCATCACCGAAACCGGCCTGTCCACGGCGGCCCTGCAACTCGCTCAATCGGGCCTCGGGGTCGCGTGGGTACCCAGGGCGCTGGCTGCTCCGGCCTTGGCCCGGAGAGACCTCGCGGATCTGTCAAATCAGCTGGGCGCCGTCGGCATGACCATGGTGGCGCAGCGATGGAGCAAATCCACCGACCCCGCAACAACGGACGCGTGGCACAGATTGACAAGCGTTGCGCAACAAGACTGAGGAAAACTGGTGCCGCTGAAGGGACTCGAACCCCCGACCCCATCATTACGAATGACGTGCTCTACCAGCTGAGCTACAGCGGCCATTCCCGGTGAGGATATATCCCGGGGAATGGCCGGGCTGTTAGCACCGGAATCGCGCCGAGGAAAGAGCTATTTGACCTTTTCAGGCTCGGATTCGGATGTGCTCGCCCCGTCGTTCTGTTCGCTTTTTCCCTCGGCTACGGTTTCCTCGGCCGGTGACGGAACCGGATCGGGCTCCACGATTTCGGCCTCTTCCGTAGCAGTCGAGGTGTCTTCGCGCGACCCGACGAGCAGAGGCAGCATTTCGGCCCCAGCCGGCAGAACGGTTTCGCTCTGGGGAGGCGAGGTCCAGCTCAGGGTATCGAAGCTCTCGCAATTGTTGCAGACGGGGGTCCATTCGCTGTGGATCGTCTTGCAGTTCTCGCACACCCATTGCGGACCACGCGGCGCCGTAATCGCACGTGCCAGCCATCCACGCACCACCGCGTCAGAGGCACCTTCGCCGCGCTCGATGGCTGCGGCAATGGCGAGAACCCGCGTATCGGGCTGGGACTCTGCCAGATCACCAAGCGACCGGCGCGCTTCGGGAAAGTCTTCCGCGGCGAGGTTGAGCTCGGCCAGAAGCAGCTTGGTTTCGCGATGCTCGGGCCGCAGGACGGTCAACTGCCGGAACCGCTTGAGCCGCGCCCCTGCGGTTTCGTTCGGTTCGATTTCGGCAAAGGCGGCGGCCAGGTCGGGATGGGGCTGGGCCTGCCATGCCTTCTTGAGGATGCGCACCGCATATTTCGGCCGTCCCTGCGCGATATGGCTCCTGGCTGCCATCGCGGCTGCGGGGATCAGATCGGGAGACGACTTGTTGGCCGCGATCGCCGCTTCCTGAGCCTCGATGGTCTTGCCTTCGTCCAAGACACCTTTCGCCTCGGACAGCGCCAGCACCGCATCACGCCGCTTGTGCACGTCCCGCGGCAAAGCGCCGTGCTTGAGCTTGGCATTCAACGTCTTGCGCGCGCCGGACCAGTCGGCATTCCGGGCCTGAAGGCGCAGCAATGTGTCCTGCACCTCTTCATGCTTGGGCTTGAGCGCAAAGGCTCGCTCGGCCAGTTTCAGGGCGGTTTGCGTATCGCCCGCGTCGAGTTTCTGCTTCATCAGGCCGCGCACCCCGACAAATCGTGTGGTGTCGTTCTGAACGAGCCGCTTGTAAACCTCTTCCGCCTTCTTTCGGTCGCCGGTCATTTCGGCCGCCTGTGCGGTGATCAGATCGGTCAGTTCGGGCTTGTGCAGGTATTTCTCGGCCTTGGTCGCTTTGGCCATCGCCAGCCGGCCTTCGCCCGAGGCAAGCGCCATGAGGCCCTCGCTCAGCGCCTGGAATCCCTTGCGTTCGCGATTGCGGTCAAAGTAGCGCGAAATCGCGGTCTCGTCGCCATTGATGAACTTCAGCGTCGCGATCAGCAGCGTGAACAGCTTGAGGAAAATCCAGACGGCCAGGATCGCCACCAGGGCGGCAATAACGGACTGAAGCGGTCCCAGCGTGAATTCGGTGCCACCTGCGGTGATCTGGATTCCGCCGCTGCTTTCCAAAAGGAATCCGGCCCCAAGCGTCAAGGCAGCGACGATGACAACAAAAAGTACGATCTTGAAAAGAGACCAAAGCATCGGACGCCCCCCTATTCCTGAATGAGCTGCTGGACGAGACCGTCCGCTGCCGTTTTTGCCTCAAGGCGTGTTTGTGCCCTCGACTGCCACTCCGAAAGCGCACTCTTGGCAACGTCCGGAAGGCCCGACAACTCTGACAAGGCAGCGTCCAGATCACCGGACCGAACCGCGGCCTCCGCCCGGGACAGGATGGCATCCGCATCGTCGCCTTCTCGAGGGGCCACGGATCGTGCGCCCAGCTGATTGGCAAAGAATGTCGCGACGCGCCCGGCGCCTTGAGACGCTTCGGTCTCGACACTGCGGGCGGCTGACAAGGCAGACCGCGCTGCTTCGGGAAAGCTTTCGATCAGAGATCCGAGAGTGGCCACACCGCTCTCGGCGTTGGCCACAAGAACGTCCGGAACGGCGACGCCGTTCGAGGACAGAATGGCGATCGCATCCGAGAACCCGTCACCGCTTTCCAGCGCCGAGGTGATTTCCGCCAGCGCGGCACGCGACGCGGCCAGTTGTGCCTGTTCTTCGGCATTGGCTTCGGCCGTCACGGCCTCTTGCGCCATCTGCGCGACCTCGTTTCGTTGCGCCTCGACCTCGGCCTGCAAGTCTGCAAGCGCGCGCTCATAAGCTGCAATCGCCTCCGGCGACACCGCCTGCTCGAGGGGTTGACGTTCAAGGGTATCGATGCGCGACGCCAACTCGTCCAACCGCGTGGTCAGGCCAGCGGTGTTTTCCTGGACCGATGCCAATTGGTCTTCCAGAGGTCCAAGGTCAACAATGGGCGCTTCGGCGCTTTCCAACGTGGCGATCCGTTCGCCAAGCGTCGAGAGCGACCCGTCCTGCGTGGTCAATGCCGCGCGAATCTCATCTTCGAACGCTGTGTCGTCGGCTGCCTGAAAGGGCCAGAGATCCTGGGAGACATAGGCTGCGCCCCCGTATCCCAAGGCGGCCGCAACCGCGCCACCCAGCAACATCGGGAAAAACCCGCCCTTTCGTTCAACGGTCGTTTCCCGGATGACCTGCGGCGCGAGGGGAACGTGGTCGGGCTGTCTGATCGGTTCGGGATCCGCCTGATGGCCTTCCACCGTTTCCGCGTCGACGATCAGTTTCTCGGCCTCGTCTTCCGAGATGTGTTCATCCTGCGTTTTGTCGGCGTCGGATATCTCTGCCGGGTCCGAGGCGTCTGGCGCGTCCGGACCATCGATCGGGGCGTCGTCGGTCGGCTCTTTCAGCTCCACCGCCTCGTCGCGTTTTTCTGGCGCAGCATCGTCGCTGGTGCCCTCGGCAACACTCTCTTCAGCAGGAGCGTAGGTATCGACGGCGTCAACTGCCTCGGCAGCGGTCTCCATATCGCTGTCGCTCTGGGGCGGCGGCGTGTCTGAGACATCTTTCGACTCGGATGCGGCGTCGGTTTCGACTTGATCTTCGCCATCCGTTTGAGAGGTTTTGTCCGTGCTTTTGCGTTTCGCCACCGGCTATTCCTTCGAATCTGTCAAGTTACTGCGACAGCAGTGTCAACTTTACCTTACAAGTCTCGCTTCCGCCGCTCAAGCGCCACGGCCTCGGCGACCATTTCGGCGACCAACGTCACCATGCCCTCCCGGTTGGGCGCTCCGGCAACCCGGACCCGCCGCGTCGTCCCTCCCGGCAAGGCATTGGCCACTGCCGGACTGATCGCCGCGTAAGCCATATCACCCAGACCCACCGATTCGCGGGCAAGATGCTCTGCCGTCCGCGGAGAGAATACCGGGGCAATGACGGGTCTGTCTTGCGACAAAGCTTCTCGTACAGAAGACGGAAACGGTTCAAGCTCCTGTTTATACAGGATCGCTTCGGATGTCGCCACACCCGCCTCCGTCAGCCGGGCGGCAATGTCTCCGATTGCGGTCTCTCCCCTCAGATGCATCAGCCCCCCTGAATAGCCGCAGTCCAGAACGTGCTGAACCAGATGATCGGCGGTGCCCCCGGCCACATCGACGTGAAACCCGTAAGCCCGTGCGGCGCTGGCCGTCGTCTCTCCCACCGCGATCACTGGGACGTCCAATCCCCGACCGCCCAGCGCCATGTAAGCATCTAGACCGTTGACAGACGTGAAGATCAAGCCGGTGATACCGTCAAAACTGGGCAAAGGTCCTGTTACACGGATCGAAAGCAACGGGCTGATCAAAATATCGACAGCATCGCGGGTTTCTTCCGGCAACGCCTTCGAGAAAGCCTCGCAAGAGGCTTCGGGGCGTGTCAGCAGCAGCAAGGGGCGCGGATTGACCATACCGTCCGTATTATTGTGAGCAGCAGACAAGGGTGGTAACTGCTTGACCCCATGGGTGCAACGGAAAGTCTGATGGACAAAGATATCACGATCCTCGGGCTCGAGAGCAGCTGCGATGATACCGCCGCCGCGATCCTGCAGGGGCGCCACATCCTGTCATCGGTGGTGGCCGACCAGACTGCTCTGCATGCGGCCTATGGCGGCGTGGTCCCGGAAATTGCCGCACGCGCCCATGCGGAAATGCTGGATCTCTGCATCGAACGCGCATTGCTCAAGGCCGGAAAGACCCTGAACGACATCGACACGATCGCCGTGACAGCCGGACCGGGCCTGATCGGTGGCGTGCTCTCCGGCGTGATGATGGCCAAGGGTCTGAGTGCGGCCACCGGCAAGCCGCTGATCGGTGTGAACCACCTTGCCGGTCATGCCCTGACCCCGCGCCTGTCCGACGGGCTGGACTATCCCTATCTTATTCTTCTGGTGTCCGGCGGCCATTGCCAGTTTCTGCGCGTCGACGGCCCGACGGCCTTTTTGCGCCTTGGCAGCACGATCGACGACGCCCCCGGCGAAGCCTTTGACAAGACCGCCCGCCTGCTCGGGCTGGCACAACCGGGAGGTCCATCCGTCGAAACGCGCGCCCGCCAAGGCGACGAGACGCGGTTCGCCTTCCCGCGCCCCCTGCTGGATCGTCCTGGTTGCGACCTCTCGTTCTCGGGCCTGAAGACCGCGCTGCTGCGACAGAGGGATCACCTGATTGCGGATCAGGGCGGTTTGCACGTACGCGACGTCGATGATCTTTGCGCCGGGTTTCAGGCCGCCATCCGGGATGTCCTTGTCGAAAAGTCCCGCCGTGCTCTGGCGCAGTCGACGGGACTGACGGGCTTTGCCGTCGCGGGTGGTGTTGCCGCAAATACCCCGCTTCGGGCAGCGTTAGAGACGCTTTCTGCCTCGCTTGGCCTGCCTTTCGTCGCCCCACCGCTGGCGCTTTGCACGGACAATGCCGCGATGATCGCCTTTGCCGGGGCGGAACGATATGCCGTCGACGGCGCTGATGACCTGACACTGGGCGCACGGCCACGCTGGCCGCTCGACACCCGAACCCCGTCAGGCCTGGGAAGCGGACGCAAGGGAGCCAAGGCATGATCGGCATCATCGGCGCAGGCGCCTTCGGAACCGCCCTTGCCATCGCGCTGGCCGAAGCGGGCAGACCCGTGACCCTTTGGGCGCGATCCGGTGCGCAGGCCCGCGACATGGCCGAGTTGCGCCGGAACAGAGCCTATTTGCCCGACGCGACCTTCCCCGAAGCCCTGACCGTGACCGCCCGGATCGACGATTTGGCAGGCAGCGACGCGATACTTTTCGCCGTGCCCTTGCAGCACCTGCGCGCAACGGTGCAGGGTCTCCCGCTTCCCGATGTTCCGCTTGTCGCCTGTTGCAAGGGAATCGAACTGTCGACCGGGTTGGGCCCGACCGGCGTGATCCGCGAGGCCCTGCCCTCTGCCAACGCGGGCATCCTGACCGGCCCGAGCTTTGCCGCAGACATCGCCATCGGCCGACCGACCGCGTTGACCCTCGCCTGCCAGGACGCCGCGACGGGCAAGAGCCTTCAGAAACTGCTGACCACGCCAACCCTGCGGCTGTACCGAACGACCGACACCATCGGCGCCGAACTGGGTGGGGCGCTCAAAAACGTCATCGCCATTGCCTGCGGCGCGGTGATGGGGGCCGATCTGGGTGACAGTGCGCGGGCCGCCACCATGACACGGGGCTTTGCAGAAATGCAAAGGATCGGGCACGCCTTCGGCGCGGATCCCGACACGCTTGCAGGACTGTCCGGCTTGGGGGACCTCGCCTTGACCTGCACGTCCGATCTGTCACGCAATTACCGGCTGGGCCTGTGCCTTGGCCGGTCGGAAACCTTCGATCCGACCGTGACAGTCGAAGGCGCGGCAACGGCCAGGGCAATGTCCGAAATCGCCCTCAAGCGCGGTCTGGACCTGCCGATTACGACCACTGTCACACAGCTTGTGGATGGTACACAAACCATTGCGGATGCCATAGAAAGTCTCATGTCCCGCCCATTGAAAGAAGAATGAAGGAAGAAAGATGCTGATCGCTCTGATCGCCCGCGACAAAGCCGGTGCTCTTGAAACACGCAAAGCCAACCGCGATGCGCATCTCGCCTATATCGACACGACTGGCGTCGTCGAACAGGCCGGTCCCCTTCTTGATGCAGACGACCGGATGATCGGGTCGCTTGTCATTCTGAATGTCGATGACATGACCGCCGCGCAGTCTTGGGCGGACAACGATCCCTACGCCAAGGCCGGACTGTTCGAAAGCGTCGATCTGATCCCGTGGAAGCGGGTGATCGGTCCATGAGATACTGGCTGTTCAAATCCGAACCCTCGACCTGGTCCTGGGACGATCAGGTCGCCAAGGGCAAGTTCGGCGAAGAATGGGACGGTGTGCGCAACTATCAGGCGCGCAACTTCATGCGCGAGATGTCGGTCGGCGACCGGGGTTTTTTCTACCATTCGCAGTCGGAAAAGGCGATTGTCGGCACGGTCGAGGTCATTACCGAGGCGCATCAGGACAGCACGACAGAGGATGACCGCTGGGAATGCGTGGACATCAAGGCGTTGGAGCCGGTCAAGACACCCGTCACGCTGGAACAGATCAAGTTGGACGAACGGTTGGCGGACATGGTGCTGGTCAACAATTCGCGTCTCTCGGTGCAGCCCGTCACGCAACAGGAATGGCGGATTATCTGCGATCTGGCGGGTTTGACAGGATAAGATGTGTGGCCTCAGACTACGACTGACGGGTTTCGGCTGACACGGAGGATCGGAGATTGCCAATATTTCCAGTGATCGTGGCCGGGCTGGCCGGATGGGCTTTTGGTGCATTGTGGTACAGCGTCTTCGCGAAACCGTGGATCGTCGTATCTGGCGTTGCGACCGATGCGAACGGCAAGCCGGCCAACCGGAAAAGCCCGCTTCCCTATGTGATCAGCATCGTCTCGGCCATGATCGTCGCCGCAACAATGTATTATGCGTTCGACATGCTGGGCATCGTGACCGTTTCGAAAGGGTTTACCTCCGGCCTTGGCATCGGAGCCTGTTTCGCAGCACCGTGGCTGGCGACCAATTACGGGTTCGCAGGTCGCCCGTTCATGCTCACAATGATTGATGCAGGATACGCGACATTCGGGTCCGCGGTGATTGGTGCGGTGATTACCCTGTTCTGAATTCAAACGGAGGGTTCCGGCACAAACCGAAACCCTCCGTCCCCGCGCTCCCAAGTCACCACGCGCGTAAACTGAATATGGTTTCGGTCATCCTGACCGTCCTGAACGGTGTACAGCAGGCGACCGCTTACTCCAAACGCCAAGTCCAGAGAACTTGTCTCAAGTCGAACAGAAAAGGCGCCCCCAACGGGACGCCTTGAACGCCGATCCTTGCGGAACACTCAGTGATAAACGGATTCTTTCCCGAAATGCTTGGTCAGCATGTAATAGACCACGGCGCGGTACTTGTTGCGCTCGGATTTGCCATAGGTCTCGATCACCGAATTGATCCCATCCATCAGTTCCGGACCCTCGCTCAGGCCAAGCTTCTTGATCAGGAAGTTGGTCTTGACAGTCTCGAGCTCGGACGGCTGCGATCCTGCCACGGTAGAGGCATCTGCATTGTAGATCGCCGGACCGCAGCCAATCGTGACCTTGGTCAGCAGGTCCATGTCCGGTGTCATGCCGCACTTGTTCTTCAGATCGTCGGCATAATGCGCGATCAGTTCGTCTCTCTTACCCATTACTATCTCTCCTAAATTCAATACCCCTGAGGAAAGGCCCCCTTGACGCGCTGCAAAACTGGCAAAAAGCCCGGCATTGGGCAACGAAAAACACAAATTCGCGAGGCCGGGGGGCGTTTTCCCTCTGGTGTTGGCTGGAAAGTCACTCAATCCAGACAGAGCATCAGCGACGGTTTCGCACGAGTCCGGGCGCAGAGAATGAAAAAAGCCCCCGAATCCGGGGGCTTTTTCTTCAGTACCGGTAATGCTCCGGCTTGAACGGGCCTTCCGGCTTCACGCCGATATAGGACGCCTGTTCCGGGGAGAGCTGGGTCAGCTTCACGCCGATGCGGCCCAAGTGTAGACGGGCGACTTTCTCGTCCAGATGCTTGGGCAGGATGTAGACCTTGTTCTCGTACTCACCGCCGTTCTTCCACAGTTCGATCTGGGCCAGCACCTGATTGGTAAAGCTGGCCGACATCACGAAGGACGGGTGGCCGGTGGCGTTGCCGAGGTTCAGCAGACGGCCTTCGGACAGCAGGATGATGCGGTTGCCCGAGGGCATCTCGATCATGTCCACCTGTTCCTTGATGTTGGTCCACTTGTGGTTGCGCAGGGACGCCACCTGGATCTCATTGTCGAAATGGCCGATATTTCCGACGATCGCCATGTCCTTCATCTCGCGCATGTGCTCGATGCGGATCACGTCCTTGTTGCCGGTGGTGGTGATGAAGATGTCCGCGCTGTCGATCACGTCTTCCAGCAGAACAACCTCGAACCCGTCCATCGCCGCCTGAAGCGCGCAGATCGGGTCGGCCTCGGTCACTTTCACGCGCGCGCCCGCACCAGACAGCGAGGCAGCAGAGCCCTTGCCCACGTCACCATAGCCACAGACAACGGCGACCTTGCCCGCCATCATCGTGTCGGTGGCGCGGCGGATGCCGTCGACCAGCGATTCCTTGCAGCCGTACTTATTGTCGAATTTCGACTTGGTGACAGAGTCGTTCACGTTGATCGCCGGGAACGGCAGCTGTCCTTCGCGCATCAGCTGGTACAGGCGGTTCACGCCGGTGGTGGTTTCCTCGGACACACCCTTGATCGCGTCGCGCGTCTTGGTGAACCAGCCGGGGGTTTCCGCCATCCGCTTGGCGATCTGCTTCTTGATCACCTCTTCCTCTTCGGATTGCGGAACGGAAATGATGTCTTCGCCGGCCTCGGCGCGCGCACCCAGCAGAACGTAGAGCGTCGCGTCGCCGCCATCGTCGAGGATCATGTTCGCGCCCTCGGGGAACATGAAGGACTTGTCGAGGTAATCCCAATGCTCTTCCAGCGTCTGGCCCTTGATCGCGAAGACCGGCACACCGGCTTCGGCAATCGCCGCGGCCGCGTGATCCTGGGTCGAGAAGATGTTGCACGAGGCCCAACGCACATCCGCGCCCAGCGCGGTCAGCGTTTCGATCAGAACTGCCGTCTGGATCGTCATGTGCAGCGATCCGACGATGCGCGCACCTGTCAGCGGCTTTTCCGCACCGTATTCCTCGCGCAGGGCCATCAGCCCCGGCATCTCGGTTTCCGCGATGTCCAGTTCCTTGCGGCCAAACCCGGCCAGCGCGATGTCTTTGACGATATAGTCCTTGGCCATGTGCGGCGCTCCAAATGTCATCCGTGTTGAAAGGCGAGTTAGCATGAGGCCACCGTCCCGGCAATGCAGCCGTGTTTACAAGCTTCCGAAGGGCGACTACCCAGACGGAAAAGAGGCGAAAAATGGCGAAATCCCCACGCGCATGGCAGCGGATGCTGTCGGGACGCAGACTTGACCTGCTCGATCCCACGCCGGTCGATATCGAGATCGAGGATATTGCGCATGGCCTGGCCTTTGTCGCGCGGTGGAACGGGCAGACATTCGGCGATTATCCCTATTCCGTGGCCGAGCATTCCCTGCTGGTCGAGACCCTGTTCATGCGGCTCTGCCCCAAGGCCCCGGCAGCAGAGCGGCTCACGGCGCTCCTGCATGATGCGCCGGAATACGTGATCGGCGACATGATATCTCCGGTGAAAGCGGCGGTCGGACCCGGCTACGAGGCCTTGGACGATCGGCTGACGGCGGCGATCCACATTCGCTTCGGCTTGCCCGCGGTCACACCCGCACGGCTCAAGAAGCAGATCAAGAAGGCGGATCGCATCAGCGCCTGGATGGAAGCGACCCAGATCGCCGGGTTCACACGCGGCGAGGCCGACAGGTTTTTCGGCGCCCCCGACCTCGACATGATCGCCGATCTGGACATCGTGTTACGGCCGCCTGTCGAGGTGCGCACCGAATTCACGGCCCGACACGCCAAGCTGTTGCAGGACATGTCGTGATCACCGTGCGGCGCGCTGGCGATCTGGACGCTCGCGAGATGGCCGAGCTTTTGGCGGCAATTGTCAAGAGGGGAGGCACCACGGCGCATACCGGTGACGTGACGCGGCCCACCATCCTCGAATGGATGCGGCGCGATCCCGACCGGTCTGCATGGCATGTCGCCGAGGATGACAACGGTCGGATCCTGGGGTTCCAGTTTCTCGAACCCCACCCGGACCTTCCGCCCGAGGCCTGCGATATCGCTACCTTCGTCCGCATTGGCCAGACCGGGCTGGGTGTCGGGTCAAGGCTGTTCGAGGTGTCGCGTCAAGCGGCGACCGAACTGGGATACGCCTGGATCAACGCCACGATCCGCGCCGATAACCAAGGCGGTCTGACCTATTACCAAAGCCGCGGATTCGAGACCTACGCGCGCCACCCCGACCAACGACTGGCCGATGGCTCGGTTGTCGACCGGGTCAGCAAACGGTACGATCTGGAACAGTGAGCGAAAGCGGACCGCGCACTACAGATGTGTGTCGTAATCCGACACCAGAAGATGCAATGGTGCCTCGTCCTCCTCGATCTTCGAGAACCGACCTATCGGCTTCTCGAAAATGTTGTCGGTCAGGTCATCGTTGACCGTCGACACCTCACCGATCAGCACATCCCCACCCTCGCCCCAGAAGGCGTGCCAGTTGTTCGGGAACAGCGTCACGGATTCGCCCGGAGCCAGCTTGAGATGCCCCCCAGCCGACACGGTCCGGATCATGCCGTCAACCATGACCGACACCTCTGCGCTGCGATCAATCCCGCCCGCCGCATCGGCCATGAACAGTTCGATGACAAGCGTGCCGCCCCCACGGTTGATGATGTCCTCGACCTTGAGATCGTGCCGGTGCATCGGGCTCAGCTGCCGGTCCCGCGAGATCATGATCTTTTCGGCATAGAGCATGGCACTCTTCCTGCCCAGATCGGCATTCAGCCCATTGCGGGTGGTGAACAGGAACAGCCCCATCTCGTCAAAGGTTTCGGCACCGTAATCGGTGATGTCCCATCCCATGCGCCGGGTCTTTATCTCGGAATGATCGGCGGCCTTCAACGCCTCCGGGGACAGGTACGCAAAGGGCGGGAGCGTATGGCCCAAAGACCGGATGAACGCGTCACCCTCGCGCAGGATGTCGTTGACACGGGACCGTTTCATATGCGCCTCGAAGGTTTGGTGGCGCTAACATACCCAATCCGTCGTCCTCGCGAAAGCTTTGCTTGTCGTCCCGGCGATACGTGATGGTCAAAGCACGTATCGGCTCAGGTCGGTCGACCGGGTCAGTTCGCCCAGATGTGTCTCGACGAAATCGGCGTCCACCGTCACCTGCTCGCCGGACTTGTCCGGGGCGTCGAAGCTGAGATCCTCGAAGACCCGCTCCATCACCGTGTAAAGCCGACGCGCGCCGATGTTCTCGATCGACTGGTTCACATCCGCCGCGATCTTGGCCAGGGCCGCGATCCCGTCCTCGGTAAAGCTCACGGTGACATGTTCCGTCGCCATGAGGGCGGTGTATTGCAATGTCAGGGCATTGTCGGTCTCGGTCAGGATGCGCACGAAATCCTCTTCGGTCAGCGCCCGCAGGTTGACCCGGATGGGCAGACGGCCCTGAAGCTCGGGCAACAGGTCCGACGGTTTCGCGATATGGAACGCGCCCGACGCGATGAACAGGATATGATCGGTCTTTACCGGACCGTGTTTGGTGCTGACCGTTGTGCCTTCGATCAGCGGCAACAGATCGCGCTGCACGCCTTCGCGGCTGACATCGCCACCACGGGTTTCCTGCCGCGCGGCAACCTTGTCGATCTCGTCAAGGAAGACGATGCCGTTCTGTTCAACGGCTTCAAGAGCCAGCGCCTTGACCTGTTCGTCATCCAGAAGCTTGTCCGCCTCTTCGGCGATCAGCGTCTCGTAGCTTTCAGCGACAGTCATGCGCTTGCGCGTCGTGCGTCCGGCAAATGCCTTGCCGAAGAGATCGCCCAGGTTCATCATCCCTGCGCCACCACCGCCCATGCCGGGTTGACCGGGAATGTCCATCATCGGAAACGGGCTGGACGTGTCCTGAAGCTCCAGTTCGATGATCGTATCGTCCAGAAGCCCGTCCTTGAGCTTCTTGCGGAACATTTCGCGGGTTCCCTCGCGCGCGCCCTCTCCGGCGATCGCCTCGACCACCCGTTCCTCGGCGGCTTCGTGGGCCTTCGACTTCACGTCCTCGCGCATGTGGTCGCGGGTCATGGCGATGGCGGAATCCACGAGATCCCGAATGATCTGCTCGACGTCGCGCCCGACATAGCCCACCTCGGTGAACTTGGTCGCCTCGACCTTGATGAAGGGCGCGCGCGCCAGCTTGGCCAGACGGCGGCTGATCTCGGTCTTGCCGACACCGGTCGGCCCGATCATCAGGATGTTCTTGGGATACACCTCTTCGCGCAGATCATCGCTCAGCTGCTTGCGCCGCCAACGGTTGCGCAGCGCCACGGCCACGGCGCGCTTTGCATCCTTCTGTCCGATGATGAACCGGTCCAGTTCGGACACGATTTCGCGGGGGGTGAGATCGGTCATGGTGATTTCCTTTTCGGCGGCGGGATTTGATCAGCGGGTCACGCGCTGATCGTCTCGACCGTCAGGTTGCCGTTGGTATAGACGCAGATGTCTGCCGCAATCGCCATCGCTTCGCGGGCGATCTGTTCCGCATCCTTGTCGGTGTCCATCAGGGCGCGGCCGGCGGCCAGGGCGTAGTTTCCGCCCGAACCGATGGCGGTCACGTCATGCTCGGGCTCGAGCACGTCACCCGCCCCGGTGATGACGTAAAGGTCCTTGCCGTCCGACACGATCAGCATCGCTTCCAGCTTTTGCAGATACTTGTCGGTCCGCCAGTCCTTCGCCAGTTCGACGCTTGCGCGCTGAAGCTGTCCCGGCGTCGCCTCGAGCTTGGTTTCAAGACGTTCGAGCAAGGTGAACGCGTCGGCGGTCGACCCGGCGAACCCGGCAACGATGTCATAGCCTCCGGGTGAGATCCGTCGCACCTTGCGCGCCGTGCCCTTGATCACGGTCTGTCCAAGACTGACCTGGCCATCGCCTGCAATCACCACCTTGCCGCCTTTGCGGACGCCGATGATCGTGGTGCCGTGCCAGCCGGGAAAGTCGTTGTCAGCCATGATGGGTCCTCTTCGCGTTTGTCCCGATATGGGCCGAACGGTCCTGCCGCACAAGCCCCGCAACGCAAAACGCCCGGCGCTCAAGGCCGGGCGTTCGCGATAAAATGTCGGAAAATCAGATGCTTTCGTCGATCCAGCCCTTCAGAGCCGCCTTGGGTGCGGCCCCGGTCTTGTTCGACACGACCTGACCGTCCTTGAAGATGAAAAGCGACGGGATGCCACGAACACCCATGGCGGCAGCCGTGTTGGGGTTGGTGTCCACATCGACCTTGGCGATCTTGATGGAGTCGCCATATTCGGCGGCCAGCTCTTCAAGTGCGGGGCCGATCTGTTTGCAGGGGCCGCACCATTCGGCCCAGAAGTCGACGACTACGGGCACGCTGGAATTCTTGACTTCGGCATCGAAGGTATCATCGGTCACGGCGACGGTGGACATCTGGGTTCTCCTTGCGGCTGGGCGCATGTTTGGGTCGGACCGAGAGACTAGGTACCCTCTGCCGGGGCGTCAAGGTGGTGCGCCCTCACGAGAGCTTGTGTCACGCGCTTTTCCGACAACGGCATGTAGGTCGACGTGCGGGTCCAGAGGATACCGGTCTCGATCTCTCGATCCGGATATATTCGAGCCAGCATCGCATGATAGGCTCCCATCTGCCGCAGCAGGCCCTCGGGCACATTGTCTTCGGTGTCGGGCACGGTGCGGTTGGTCTTGAAATCGACCGCGATGATCTTTGTGTCGGTCATGATCAAACGGTCGATGATTCCGTATAATGGCGTGTCGGGAATGGCATCGACAGTCGCCGTGATCGGCACCTCGGCAAAGGTGGTCTTGGCGAAAAACCGGCGCAGGTCCGGCGCCTCGAGGACGGCCAGCGCTTCGGCAATCATCTCTTCGGCAAGCGGATGGTCGCCGATCAGTGTTCGTGCCGCCGTTTCGCGATCCGGCGCCGCCAGCACGGGAAGCGTCTCGAGCAGCAGATGAATCAGCGTGCCGCGGGCTTTTGCAACTTCGGTCAGGTCTCCGTCCGCGCCGGGCAGTGCCTTGGCGCCACCAAGGTCGGACGGGCTGCGGGAGGCCGGCTTGGCTTCCGGGACAGGTGCCGCGAGGTCAAAAAGCGCGGGCAGACGCGGCCCGTCGACAGTGGCGGTCCTTGTCACCGACGGCATAGCATCAGGCCATGCCATGTGATCGAGGCGTAACCCCTTCTGAGGACCGTCGTCGGAAAATCCGAACTCGTGCTCCGTCGCGCCAACAGTCTCCAACGTGGCCGAAACGCGGTCATGCCAACATTCGGCCGAGCTGTCCGCCGTCCCCGCTGCGGCGACGACCAACCAGCGTTCCGCACGGGTCAGGGCGACATACAGCAATCGGTCCCGCTCTTCCTCTTCGGCCTGTTTGGCAACATCAAGCGCGGCGCGCTGATACGCAGCGCGCGTCTTGTCAGACCCACGCCAATGCGCAGACCCATCGGCCAGAACAAAGGTTTCCTTGCTGGATTGCGATGTCTTCTTGTGCGTGTCGGGCAGGATCACGATCGGGGCCTCAAGGCCCTTCGCTCCGTGGATCGTCATCACGCGAATCCGCGCGCCCGCGCTGTCGACGGTACGCTTGATCTCGATATCATCGGTTTCCATCCAGTGCAGAAACCCGGTCAGGCTCGGGATGTCGGTCTGCTCATAGGCCAGCGCCTGGTTGAGCAGCGCATCGATGCCGTCTTCGGCCTCTTCCCCAAGCCGACCGATAAGCCTCTGTCGGCCCTTGTGGCGGATCAGGATGCGTTCAAGCAGATCATAGGGCCGTAGGAAATCGAGCTGCCCACGCACGTCGTCAAGAACCTTGAGAACCGCCGGAAAATCGTCTCTTCGCCTGCGCAGTTCTTCCCAAAGATGCGGAGAGGTCCGACGATGCGCAAGATCGAAGATCGCCTGCTCGTCCAACCCGAAAAGCGGTGACCGCAGGGCCGATGCAAGCGAAAGACTGTCCTCGGGTGTCGCCAGAAAGGACAGGAGCGCGCGCAGATCCTTGACCGCGAGTTCCGCCATCACCTTGAGCTTGTCCGCCCCCGCGATGGGAAGGCCCAATGCCTTGCAGGACTTCAGAATCTCGTGAAACAGCGCCCCGCGACTGCGCACAAGGATCAGAAAATCCCCGGCGTGAATCCGGCGCGATTGGATCACGCCGTCCTTTGCGCCAATAGGGATCGCGGTGCCATCCTTCAGGGAATGATCGATGAACCGCGCAACACGCTGGGCGAGGATCACGTTGTGATGCGTCGGGCTGACGCGGTCGACGGGCGTATCCCAAGGCAGGTCCTCGTCGTCTTCCTTTGCCGGTTCGATCAAGGGCCACAGATCAACCCGGCCGGGCAGGTGTTCATGAAACGATATGTGAGACTGATCCGGCAGAAACCCGGCCTTTTCGCGCCCTTTGAAGATCTCGTCCACCAGCCGCAGGATCGGGACCGAGGATCGGAACGAGTAGCTGAGCTGACCATCCCGAAGCGGCGCGCCCGTCGGTTGCATCTGCTCGCGGAAGGCCGCGCGCATGTGGTCGAATTCACGCGGATCGGCACCTTGGAAGGAATAGATCGACTGTTTCTTGTCCCCGACAACGAAGATCGTTCGCGAAACATCACTGCGCGCACCTTCGCCCGAGGTGAATTCCTGCGCCAGCTTGTTGATCACGTCCCATTGCGCCGGGCTGGTGTCCTGGGCCTCGTCCACGAGGATGTGGTCAATCCCGCCATCCAGACGGTAAAGCACCCACGCAGCCTGTTGCCGGTCGGTCAGCAAACTGCGCGTGCGGGTGATCAGATCGTCGAAATCGAGCCAGCCGCGCGCCTGTTTTGTCTCTTCGTAGCGGCGCAGGAAGGTGTCGGCAAAGCGATGCAGCCTGTGATCGCGGTCGACCGCTTCCAGCGCCAGCCGCGTTTCCCGCGCCGCCTCGACCCGTTGGTAGAGATCTTCCAGCCGATTGACGCATGCGGCCATCGCACCCTTGCGCAGCTTGGCAGATGGCGGCAGCGACTTGCGCCGTTCGCATTTCTGCGTGAACACGACGGATTCCAGCGCCAGGAGCGCCTCGATGCCTCCGCCCTGAACGGTTCCAATGGCGTCGGCCAGCGTGTTGTCCATGACGACGCCTGCCCGCAGATCAGGCACCAATCCAGCCAAAAACGTGGTTTCATCACCCGGAAACACAGTGGCGAGGATCATCGGCAGGGTGTCGTGCGGTGCCAGACCGTAACATCGCATCAGGTCCGCCCGATCCAGCGGCGGCACAAAGCCATCCCGATGACCGACGATGCGATCGGCAAGTTCCTGAAGCGGATCGTTCGACGCGATCCGCGCGATCTCCGCAATCAGATCAGCCTCCGGACCGCTCGCCATGTCGTCGAGGATCTGTTCGCGCAGCAGCTGCGCCGCGCGGTCGTCGATTTCTTGGAATTGCGGGCTGACCCCGGCTTCGAGGGGAAACCGCCGCAGAATCGACGCGCAGAAGGCGTGGATCGTCTGAATCCGCAACCCGCCCGGCGTTTCGATGGCGCGGGCAAACAAGGTCCGGGCACGGGCCAGAAACCCGGGTGTGAGGCTGTCTGCGTCCTCGCCCAGTTCGATCAGTTGCGCGCCAAGCCGGGCATCATCCAGCATCGCCCATTCACCAAGGCGCTTGAACAACCGATTCTGCATCTCGCTGGCGGCGGCGTTGGTGAAGGTCAGGCAAAGAATGTGTTCCGGCCGCGCGTCCCCCAGCAAGAGGCGCGCAACCCGGTCGGTCAGGACACGCGTCTTGCCGGACCCGGCATTGGCCCCCAGCCAGGTCGACGCGGTTGGATCGGCCGCACGGACCTGTGCTTCGCTCGCCTCGTCTCGGATCATGACAGGGTCACCTTTCTTGCGGCATGCGACGCGTCCCATTCTCCAAAACGCGAAAGCTGGTCATAATCCGACCCGAAGACGTCCTTGTGCATCCTGTTGCGCGCCGTATAGCCGGTGTTGGGGTCGCGATAGGCCTCGATCAACGTGGCCAGCATCGCGAGTATCCGCTCTGGCGGGCAGTCCTCCAAAGGCGCAGGCACTTCGGCGCCCTCCCCCGAGAACGAGATATAGCGCGCTTCGGCGACGCTGCGCGGGCTGAAATCCGGAAAGCCGCCCTCGCAGACAAGAGCGGCCGTCACCAGCAATTGGACATCGAACTGCATCTGCCGTTTCGGCGACGGCGCGGTGCCGGTCTTGTAATCATAGACAAACGCCTCGCTCCGGTCGTTGAGGTCGATCCGGTCCGTCTTGGCGGTGATACGGAAGGGCGGATCGGCAATCTCCATCCCGCCTTTCTGCTCGAAAAGAACCGGATGAGCCATCGCCTGCCGTGCTTGCTCGTTCTCGACAAACCAGCGCGCCACTTTCTCGATCCGGATACGCCATTGAATGCGGTCCGTGGGCCAGGGCACCTCGTCATCCAGGATGCGTCGGGCGACCGAAAGCAAATGCTCCACGGTCAGCGGAGCACCGTTTCGGGCCGTATCAGAGACGAATTCCTCGAACACCTTGTGAAGGATTGTGCCTCGGTGCATCGGGTTCGGTGCGTGCTGAATCGGATGCAATTGCCGCAGCCGCAAAATCTTGGACCCGTAGATCGCGTAAGGATCGCGGATCAGCCTTTCGATATTCGTCACCGACAGCTCGTTGGGCCGCGCGGTCACGGGCGGCGCGGGTGACGGCCTTTCTGCGGGGGGCGCATGGATCGGCTGTTCCAGGGCGCGGCCCAGGGCCAACCAGTGACTGCCCCGGTCCCGCATCGCCGCGAGGGCCTCGGGCCCTCCGGTCTGCGGCAGCCCGAGCATCAGGTTCGTCAAGCGGTTGAGCCACCGCGACGGCACGGTTTCCGCATCCTCGGACCGTTCAGCGCGGGTCAACCAGACTTCTTTTGCGCCGATGGCCTGCTGGAAATCATGCGCCGACAGGCCGATCCGCCGTTCCGGCAGCAGCAACCCGACCTGCTGCCGCATCCGCCGGTTAAGCCACGGGTCCGCAGGCGGCGCATCAGGCCAGGAATGCTCGTTCAACCCGCCCAGGATCACCAGATCAGCACCCATGACGCGCGCTTCGATCGTGCCCCAGATCAGGATATGCGGGTGCGGCGCATCGCGGTCGCGGACCTCGGCCGCGCGCAAGACACCGTCCACCAGATCGGCATAGTCACGCGCCGACAGGCTGCCGCCGAAGCTGGCATTGTCGATCAGGTCGTCGAAAACGGCGCGGGTGGTCTTGCCCGCCTCCTTGGCCCACAACTCGGACGCATCCCCGCCGGTCGCGCCCGCGCAGATCGCCTCGACCTGCGCCAAGTGCTGATCGATATGCTCGGCAAGATCCTGTTTGCCGTGCCGGGCCGGTTGCAGCAGGCACCTGTCGATCCAGGCCAGCCAATCCTGCGCCGCGTCGGCACCCTTCCAGGCCATCAGTTGGGGAAGGTCGGGATAAGGCACGCCGGTCTTGCGGATGAACAGCTCAAGCTCGGATGTCCAAAGGCGGTGTTGCCCCCGATCGGCGCCGATATGGCAAAGCGGGTGCTTGAGGATCGTCAGAAGCGCGTCTGCCGTCGGCCCGTTGACCCTAAGCTGCGCGATATGGCGCAAGAGCCGACCCGGCGCCGTCAACTGCGCAGGAGTTCCCGCGCTATCATCCGGCAGGATGCCCCATCGGTCCAGCAGAGCGGTCACCCGGCGGGTCAGCATCCTGTCCGGCGAGATCAGCGCTGAAGTGGTCCCGTCTTCCGCCGCCTGCCTCAGGCGCATCGCAATGGCGCGCGCCTCGTCGCGCGGCGACGGCGCTTCGAGCAGCGTCAGGGACCGTGTCGCATCCTCCAGCGCCGGCAGACGCGGCCCGTCCGACAGCCATTGATCGGTGACAGGTGCCGGGCGCATGGCCAGCGACACCAGCGCGTTGCGCGCGGGGCTGGGGGCGGGCGTGTCCGACCATGTCCCCACGTCGCGATGATCCATGTCCAACCGGTCGAGCAAACGCGCAAAGCGAAACTGCGGATGGTCTTCGCCCTGCATCGCTTCGGTGTTGCGCACGTTGCTGCGCAGGACATCCCAGACGCCTTCCGGCATGTCCCAGTCAAAGCCGGGCAGGACAACCGCACCCAGCGGCAGATGTGCGGCGGCCATCATCAGCTGGAACGCGGTCCCGCGCGACCCGGTAGAGCCTGCCACGATGACCGGATGGGTCGGAGGCGTCTCGCGCCACCGGTTCAGACGGTTGGCCAGCACCATTCGGTTGACCGTCGCTGCGTCCGGTTCCTCGATATCGGGGTCGAAATAGCCCGTGACGATCTGCAGAAACTTTTGCGCACGGTCCCAATGGCCGGATTGGTCGCTCACGTCCAGGGCTGCAATGTCGTCAGGCGTCACGCCTTCGGCCTGCATCTCGTCCAGCAATGCACCAAGGCTTTGCGCAAGATCGTAGACCGCGGACCGCGGGGCAAGGGTCGGATCGGCGTCGATCAGCCGCCCGACCAGTTCCGCCAGTTCAAGCTGCCGCCGCAAAGCGGGCACCGGTCGGGGCAGGATCGCGCGATCAATGGGATCGGCAAGATCGGTAATCAGGCGAATACGCGGCAGAAACCCGGCGCCCAGCCCCTGGAACACCGCTTCGACCCGCCGCTGCATGCGCCGCGTGTTCAGGATCAGTTCCACCCGCGCCATCGCCTCGGGCGGCTGTCCATCGAGCCGTGATTTCAGCCCCAGCACCAGTTCCCGCGCGAAATCCGCACCGGGGGGCAGCGCGAACAGGCGCGGCGTGTCGGATTGGTCAAACATTCCCGTAATCCAGCATCTTTTCGGCCAAAACGATCCCCTCGGGGTGGCCGACATCGCACCACTCGCCCGGATAGGTTACCGCGCGAAGCTGCCCCTGCGCTTCGAGACGCTCCCACACGGTTTTGAGGGAAAAGACATCCTCGGCCGTATCAGAGACTGTATCCAACCGGATGATCTGCACCCCCGTATAGATCGCGCCGTCCCCCCAGGTTGCTGTTCCGTCGTCCGAGATGTCGAAATCCCCCTCCCCGGCATGCCCGGTGGCCCGACGCTTGGGGACACACAAAAGCAGCGCCTGCATGTCGTCTTGCCAGGCATCCCGAAGAATGCGCAACGGATTCGGACCCTTCCAGACGGCATCCGTGTTCATGGTGAAAACCACGTCAGACTCGAGCAATGGCATCGCCGCCTTGAGCCCGCCCCCGGTGTCGAGAATGTCAGGCGTTTCGACTGCAACCCTGACACCGGTTCCCGCGACATGATCGACGATCTGCTGCGCATTGTAATGCGCGTTCAGGACGATCCGCGACGGGGCCAGATCCCGGACAAGGCCCAGCGCATGATCGATCAATGGCAGACCTGCGACTTTGATCAACGGTTTCGGTCGGTCACTGGTCAACGCGCCCATGCGCGTGCCGAACCCGGCCGCGAACAGCATGACGGCATCGGGCATCAGGTCGCTCCCATCTTCAGGCGGTCTGGCGTCGGTGCCGGGAAAACCGCGCGCACAAGCGGTTCGAGGTCCCGTGCGACGGGCGCGGCAAGGCTTGCCTCGACATGCCCCCAGACACGCGGGATCAGGGCAAGGTATCCGGGTTTCCCGCGCTCCTGTGCCAGACGCGCAAAAATCCCCAGAATGCGCAGGTTGCGCTGAAGTCCAAGGAGGTGAAACACCGGCAGGACATCCTCTTCCAATCGGCCCGTTGCGCCAAGATAGTGTCGCAATGTTGCCGCATGGCAGGCCTTCGACACGTCCCGGCGCGCGTCTTGAAGCATCGAGACCAGATCATAGATCGGCGGGCCTTCGAGGGCATCCTGAAAATCCAGCAATCCGACGCGAAGCACACCCTGTCGGTCCGGCAGCCAGATCATGTTCTCGGCGTGGAAATCGCGCAGAACCAGCAGGGTCTGGTCCGGCAGGTGCCGGGCAATCAGGTCGGTCAGGCAGGTGATGATCGCGTCGCACTTTCCACCCGGCGCAATCCCCATCAGCGGAAGGTAATGCGTGAAGGCAGGCTCGATCATCTGGCCCAGAACCTCTGGCGTTGCCGTGTTCAAACCGTCCGGCGGGGAACGACGTTCAAGGCGGCACAGGACATCCGTCGCGGCCTGATAAAGCGAAATTTCCATCGCCGGGTCCTGCGCAATCACCCTTGCGAATTGTGCATTCCCGAAATCTTCGAGAAGCATCAACCCTTCGGACCGAGCTAATACCTTGGGCGCCGACAGCCCTATCAATTCCAGATGTGCCGCGATCCGGGCGAATCTAGCCGTGTCATCCTGCGGATCAATCATGAGAACCGCGCGTTTTGGGCCGGAACAGAGCCTGATATACCGCCTCACTGACGCATCGCCTGCAAGCGGGTGCTGCGTGGCCCCGGCCCAGCCACTTCGCTTGAGGAATGCCTCGTGGTTCATGCCAAGGCCTCTTGCACGCGCGGCGTCCACGCGGGATCGGTCCAGGAAAGCGTCATCTCGCGGGTGTCGGTCTTGTGCGGGTCATCCAAGCGGATCGTCAGGGCACCCGCAGGACGCAGATCACCCATGCGGTCCGGCCATTCGATCAGGCAGATGTCGGTTTCGATGGCATCAAGCAGCCCCAGTTCGATGATCTGGTCCGGGTCACCAAGCCGGTACAGATCGGCATGCCACAACGCGCCGTCCGGCAGGTCGTAGGTCTGGACAAGGGTGAAGGTGGGGGACGGGACGTCTTCGGGTTCGCGCAGCCGGGACAGGATCAGCGCACGGGCGAAATGGCTCTTGCCGGCGCCGATGCCACCTTCCAGCAACAGGCAATCCCCCGCAGCCAGAGATGCGCCCAGACGCCTGGCGAACTGCGCGGTCTCATCAGGGGAAGTCGAAGTGAAAGCCGCGCGCATCTTGGTCATGCGGGCATGTTTACCTGCCCTGTGCCCGGTCGCAAGATTGGAAAGCCGCGCTCAGGCGGAAACGATCTGAAGCCCGTCCTTTTCCGAGGATGCCCCGCTTTGGCCCGTCGCCCGACAGAACCGGATCAACGTCGCACCATAGCAGATGGGATCAATCCGGCAGATCACCTCGCGTCCGTCTTTCGACCGCAATTCGCTGTCCCAACTGGCACGCTCGGTGTTTGTCGTCACGAAATCACGCAACTCCGGCCAGACCGGAGAGGGGTGGAAGGCCGATTTCCACTCCTGGGTCGCGTCGAGAATGGTAGATTCTGTCAGGCACGTGTCCGGGTCCACCTGCCACATCGCCTTGTAGGCCGCGTTGCACACGGTCAGGATGCCCTGCTGGTTGAAGACCGCAACGGCGTCCTCCATCACGTCGAGCATGGACTGCATCGTCTCCAGTTCGGTGCGAAACCCCCTTGTCAGAGACACTTCGGCCGTGATGTCATTGAACAGGAAGGCGATGGCCCCGTCCGGATAGGGTCGGCCGGTCACGTCGAATGTCTGTCCTCCGGCAAGGTTCCAGGTTTCGCGGAACCGATCATCGCTGGCCGCTGCCACCAGCTTGGCCATCCGTTCGCGCCAATCATCGTAATTCTTGGGCTCCGGCATGATCTGCTGTTCACGCAGCTTGTCGAAGAACTCGAACAGCGCGGGGCGACCACTCAGGAATTCGACGGAAACGCCGCTTAGGTCGATCAGGGCCGGGTTGAACAGCACAAGGCGCCGGTCACGATCAAAGATCGCCAACCCGGTTGTCAGGTTGGCGAATGTTTTCGACAGCGTTTGCACAAAATTGCGCTGCGCCTCTTCGGCCCGCACCACGGCGTCGATGCTGGCCGCAAAAAAGAGCATGCCGGCGTCGGTTTCCTTCGTCGTGACCTCGAGCCACCTGCTGCGTCCGATACCCGGCGTGTCCAGCTTGAGCCGCTTCGACCTGAGCACCTCTGGCTGCGACAGCAAATCGGACACGTGGCAGGCGAATGCGTCCGCCCCGCCCTGCGACACGGCATAGGCCATGAAGGCATCATTGCCCCAGAGGAACGTGCCCTCATGCGACAGGCTCCAGATCGGGTCAGGCGCATAGATCAGCGCCGGCCGCAGACGTGTCACATCGACGTCGTTCTGGCGCGCCGTGAACCAGTCCCTCTGGTGTGTCGGACAGGGTGAAAGAATGAGGCGGTGACCGTGCTCGGTGGTGCGCACCGTGACCCGGACATCCGCGTCAGAGTCGCCCCGGCCCTGTTCCTCAAGGGTTTCCGGCAGGTTCGGAACGACAGGAAGAAGCGCCGTGCGGACCTCCTCCCATTCCGGCCTGTCTGTCGCCCCGTCGAGAAGAGGCCAGATCGCGTTGTCGGCATCGATCAACTGTCCATCCTCGAAGAGCAGCGTCAGGCTGGCGGACCCCGTTTCGGTCGATCCGGACGCGCTACGCCGCGCCGCCAAAGCCAATGCGGCGACGGTGACGCCCGCGCCGCCGAGGCCGATCAGTATCGATATCCAGAAAAGCGCATCCATCCTGCCACCCGTTCCGCAACTTTGCCCCATTGAACAACGCGAGGCTTAACGGATCGTTAAGGTTGACGCTGGAAAGTTCACAGATCGAAAGCCGGGTTCTCTCCGATGCCCTCGCCCTTGGCGCGTGTCGGCGACAGGATCGCGTCGCTGGGCCAGACAACTTCGACCACGGCGCCGCGCCGCTTGCTTGATCCGTTGACCCGCTCGCTGCCATTCGCGAAGCTGAGTTCGGCCCCGGAGCGTTCGAGCAGGGTCTTGGCGATGAACAGGCCAAGGCCCATGCCCTCGTATTCGGGCCGTGCCGTTCGGTCCCTCTCGGTTCGCCGGTTGCGCACGAAGGGATCGCCGATTCGACCCAGCATGTTCGTCGGATATCCGGGTCCGTCATCCATGATCCGGACGGAAATGGACTTGCCGGTCCACCGCGCCTCGACCCACACCGTCGAGCGGGCGAAATCCACCGCGTTCTGGATCAGGTTGCGCATCCCGTGTATCACTTCGGGTCGACGCATGACCGTCGGTGGATCAGAGGCCTCCTCCTCGTTTCCGAGAGCTTCGATCAGGACGTCTTTGCCACGATAAAGATGGGGTTCCGCCGCCTCGCGGATGACCTCGATCAGGGGGGCGGAGCGGATATGCAGGTCTTCCTTGCCCGCACGACCCATCGATCGCAGGATGTCGCGACAGCGATCCGCCTGCTCTCGGATCAGGCGTGCGTCCTCTTGTTGCTCGGGCCTGTCTTCCAGATCCTCGATCAGTTCGGCACTGGTCAGCTTGATGGTGGCCAGCGGAGTGCCCAACTCATGCGCCGCGGCCGCAACGACACCGCCAAGGTTGTTGAGCATCTGGGTCCGGCTGAGCGCCATCTGGGTCGCCACGACAGCATCCCCCATGGACGTCATTTCGTCGGTCACCTGCCGCGCATAGAGCGACAGGAACACAACGGCGATCGTGATCGCCACCCATTGCCCGAACACGAACACATCGGCAATGCGCAGGATGAATCCCTGCTCGGTGCGCAGGGGCAGGTGAAAGAACACCATGAGCGTGACCAGCATGAGCGCCGTGGCGCCGATGATGACGGTCGATCGAAGGGACATGATGGTCGCCGACACGATCACCGGTCCGAGGATCAGAATGCTGAAGGGGTTGTGCAGCCCGCCGGTCAGGTACAGCAGGAAACACAGTTGCAGCAGGTCGAACAGGACCATCAGGAAATTCTCGGCCTCGTTCAGACGCTTGTTTTCCGGAAAAACGAAGATCGCGATCAGGTTGCCCACCACCGACACGCCGATGGCAAGAAAGCACAGGCCCAGTTCGAGCTTCAGGTTGTAAAAGTACTGGGCGAGCATGATCGCGGCCAGTTGGCCGACAATGGCGAACCAGCGCAGCCAGATCATGGTGCGCAGCCGGATGAAGTTCCCACGCTGCCGCTCTTGGAACAGCCCGAATTCGGATTGCGTCATCTGCGCCCTTTCGCCACTTGCCCCGATTGTTTAAATCCTTACCTCGGCTGTAACGGAGCATAGGCAAGGCATTTCGGATGAGAAGGGCTTTGTTCACGTAGGAACAAGAGGGCAACATGGTACGTTTGGCAGCGGTTTCGGCAGGTGTGGCACTCCTCGCATTGGTTGGGGGGGTCTGGTACGCGACAGCACCCGGTGGCGGTGGCGGCGACAAATATGCGGCCTGCCGGACGACCAAGGTCGCAGGCGGGACCGACGCGATTGGCGGACCCTTCACCCTGGTCAACGCGGCGGGCGAGACCGTGACCAACGAAGATGTGATCACCGAACCGTCACTGATCTATTTCGGCTACACCTTCTGCCCGGATGTCTGCCCGCTGGACACGGTGCGCAACGCCGAAGCGGTCGATATTCTGCGCGAGCAGGGCCATGACATCACCCCTGTCTTCATCTCGGTCGATCCAGAGCGCGATACGCCGGAAGTGGTGGGGGAATTCGCCGCCAACCTGCATGAAGACATGATCGGTCTCACCGGCTCGGAAGAGCAGGTCAGGGCCGCCAGCCAGGCATACCGAACCTATTTCCAACGGCAGCCCGGCGACGACGAGTATTACCTCGTGGATCACTCCACCTTCAGCTATCTCGTCATGCCCGAGGACGGGTTCGTGGAATTCTTCCGGCGCGATCTCAGCCCCGAACAGACCGCCGAGCGCGCCGCCTGCTTTCTTGAAGTTGCAAACTAGCGCTCCATTTGCCCGTTGATGTTGAAAATTTCGCCGTTAATACTGGCGGATAACGCGAATGCGACGGAGGAACCCGCAGTGAATGATCGGAATGCCGACGATCTTGGCGATGACAGAAGCCTGCTACTCGTGGACGATGACGAGCCGTTCCTGCGGCGCCTCGCCAAGGCCATGGAAAAGCGGGGCTTCGAAGTCGAGACCGCGCAATCCGTCACTGCCGGGTCTGCCATAGCCACGGCGCGTCCCCCGGCCTATGCGGTGGTCGATCTGCGGCTCGAGGATGGCAACGGGCTTGATGTGGTCGAGGTGATCCGGGAAAAGCGTCCAGACAGCCGCGTCGTTGTCCTGACGGGCTATGGCGCGATTGCCACGGCCGTCGCAGCGGTCAAGATCGGCGCCACCGACTATCTGTCCAAGCCCGCCGACGCGACCGACATCACCAACGCCTTGCTGGCCAAGGGCGATGACCTTCCGCCGCCGCCGGAAAACCCGATGAGCGCGGATCGGGTCCGCTGGGAACATATCCAGCGCGTTTACGAACTCTGCGATCGCAATGTCTCGGAAACCGCGCGCCGCCTCAACATGCATCGACGCACCTTGCAGCGGATACTGGCGAAACGCTCGCCAAGATAGTCCCGCCACGATGGACATGGCCGGGATTCAGGCCACCCACCACCGTTCGATCATCCGCGCGCTGTCCATCTGAAAGGCGTTTCCGATGACGCCGGAATTGGCGATCCTGCTGGAATGCGCGCCCACGAAATTCGCATATGCCGGAATGACGGTCCCGCCTTCGCTTGAGACCAGCATCTGCATCTCGCGATACTGCGCGCGACGCTTGTCGCTGTCGAGCTCGGCGCGGGCGGACAACAGCAGTTCCTGGAAACGGGCGCTTGCCCAACCCGTGTCGTTCCATGGGGCACCCGCCTCATAGGCGGTCGAGAACATCCAGTCCTCGGTTGCCCGGCCGGACCAGTGGCAGGCGCACCACGACTTGTGCTTCCAGACACTGGACCAGTGCCCGTCATCGAATTCAGGCACGACGGTGATGTCAATCCCCGCCGTCCTTGCCGAGTCCCGGTAAAGCTGCGCCGCCTCGATCGCGCCGGGAAACGCCGCGTTTGCCGCCGAAAGGTCGAGCGTCAGACCGTCGAAGCCTGCCTGCTTGAGCAACCAAACCGCCTTGTCCGGGTCATAGTCGATCTTGTCCAGATCGTCGGCGAAGTACTGGTTCGCCGGCCCGATCGGGTTGTCATGCGCGACAGCGCCATGCCCGTTCAGAACCGTGTCCACCAAAGCCTGACGGTCGATCCCGTGCTTGAGCGCTTGGCGCACCTGAAGTTCGGTGAAAGGGGTCACGTTGGTCAACATCGGGAAAGCAAGATGCTGGTTCCCCGTCACTTCGAAGATGCTGACCATGGGGTTCGCACGAAGCAAAGGCTCGGCCTTGAAATCGACCCGGTTCACCGCATCGACCCGCCCGGCCGTCAGCGCAGTCATACGCTCGAAAGGATCGTTGAGGGCGATCAGTTCGACGCTGTCGAACCAGCCCGCCTTGCCGTCCCTGTAATGGCTGTCCACGCGGCTCAGCACGGTGCGCACACCCGGATCGAAGCTTTCGACCCGGTAAAGGCCGGTCCCGATGCCCTTGGTGATGGCCTCGTCGATCTGACCCGCCGGATAGATGCAGAGATGGTAATCCGACAGTAGGAATGGAAAATCGGCATTGCCGGCGTGCAACGTGAACGCAACCTCGTGGTTGGTGATCTTCTTCATCTCGGCAATGTTCGCAACGATCGGCCTGGCCGCGGAATGCGTCCCGTCCGCCATGTGCATGGCCAGCGACGCCAACACATCATCGGCCCCGAAGGATTTGCCGTTGTGGAAGGTCACACCCCGGCGCAGCTTGAACGTCCAGGTGACCGCGTCTGCCGACGCTTCCCAACTGTCGGCCAGTTCGCCGACCAATTCGCCACTTGCCGCCACTTCGGTCAGGCAGTCAAAGACCGCGCCGTGACCCGCGACGATCATGTAGCTGTCGACATGGGTGCGGCTGTCCCAGCTGTCGGATGTGTGCGCGCCGGCCAGACCAAGGCGCAACGTCCCGCCACGCTGTTGCGCGCGCAGGGGCAACCCACTGGCAGCAAGCACGCTGGCCGCGGCACCGGTCGTCAGCAGTCGACGTCTGGAAATATGGCTCATCGCCGTCTCCCTCTGAATTCGCATGGCGTCGCACCGCCTGCCAGCCCGAATCTGGCCGATTCTTCCGGCATCCTAGCAAGTGCGGCACCTTCGACGCCAACGCCACCTTCGGTCAGCAGTGTCGCATGTCGCGCAGGACCCCTGCCCGCGGCCGCACTAGGCGTTTGAAATACCGTCCATGATCCGGACCAGTTCGGCGCTGATGCCGGGTTCGGACAGGGCGTGCCCGGCATTGCGCACCATGCGCAGATCGCATTCAGGCCAGGCCCGCGCCAGTTCCCACGCGCGCAAGGGCGGGCAGATCATGTCATAGCGTCCCTGCACGATGGCACCGGGAACCCCCGAAAGCCGATCCATGTTCTTGAGGATCCAGCCGTCTTCCTCGAGAAACCCGTCATTGATGAAGTAGTGATTTTCAAGCCGCGCGAACGCCCGCGCATAATCGCCGGGAGATTCGCCGCCGGATCCGCTGGAATAGACCGACGCCAAGGCGTTCTCCCAGGCTGACCAGGCGCGGGCGAACCGGGTCTCGATGCGCAGGTCACCGGAAAACAGCCGTCGATGGTAAGCCCCGATCAGGTCGTCACGTTCGTCCTCGGGGATCATGTCGACAAACCGCGCCCAGGTTTCCGGCCAGAACTGCCCCGCCCCGCCGCCATAAAACCAGTCCAGCTCGGCCTTGGTCATGGTGAAGACACCGCGCAGCACCAGATGGCGCACCCTGTCGGGATGGCTGATGCCGTAGATCAGCGCCAGCGTGGCCCCCCAGCTGCCGCCGAAGACGATGAACCTGTCGATGCCCAGTGTTTCACGGATCAACTCGATATCCGCGACCAGGTCCCAGGTGGTGTTGTTGCTGACGCTGGCATGCGGACGCGACCGGCCACAGCCGCGCTGATCGAACAGAACGACGCGAAACACCTTGGGATCGAAATAGCGCCGCATCGACGGGCTGCATCCGCCGCCCGGACCGCCATGCAGCACGATCACCGGGATGCCGTTTTCCGCACCGCATTGTTCGACATAGATCGTGTGCCCGTCCCCGACCGGCAGCATGCGCTGATCGTAAGGGTCGAGGGGGGGATAAAGGTACTGCACTGCGCGCTTTTGGCTCGGGAATTTATCCATACCCAATCTATATTGGCACCGAATACCAAAAGACCATGGGGAAATGTTTCATGACCGCCACGACAACTGTCGATCCGTCGGAAATCGCCAAGTTCGAGGCAATGGCCGCCGAGTGGTGGGATCCGAACGGCAAGTTCAAGCCACTGCATATGCTCAACCCCTGCCGGCTGGATTACCTCACCTCGCAGATCGCGGAAGAATTCGACCGCGACCTTGGACAAAACAGACCTTTCGATGGCCTGCGACTCCTCGATATCGGCTGTGGTGGCGGGTTGCTTTGCGAACCGATGGCACGGCTGGGCGCGACCGTTGTCGGCGTCGATGCCGCGGGTGGCAACATTCCGGTGGCGCAGGCACACGCGCGCCAGTCCGGCCTGACTATAGATTACCGCCACACCACCGCCGAAGCGATGGCCGAGGCTGGCGAAGCCTTTGATGTGGTGCTGAACATGGAGGTCGTCGAACACGTGGCTGACCCGTTGGCCTATTTGGCAGCCTGTCAGCGTTTGCTGAACCCCGGCGGGCTGCACCTGTGTTCGACGATCAACCGCACCGCCAAAAGCTTTGCCGCGGCCATCGTGGGGGCGGAATACGTCATGCGCTGGCTGCCCAGGGGCACACATGACTGGGCCAGATTCATCACACCCGACGAATTGTATGACCTGCTGCGCAAGGCGGGGTTCGATCCGGTTGACCGCAAGGGGTTCCAGTTCAATCCGGTGTCGTGGAGATGGAGCCTGTCTGACCGCGATCTGAGCGTGAACTACGTCACCGCGTCCCTGAAACCGGCCTGAGCGGGAAGCCGCTTCGAAGCGGCTTGGACCAAGCGCGTTCGAACACGCTTGAAACGTGGTTTCGAAACCACGTGAGCAAGGCCCTTCGAAGGGCCTTCCCGCTCAACTCCGGCTGTCCGGCTCTTCCAATTTGACGCGCAGCTCGCGCAGAACCGGGATCGCCGCGCGCACCTTGGCGTCGCCCAGCTCGGACACCATCTCGGTGATCAGGGGCGTGATCGCAGCAACCGCCGCGTCGCGCGCCGCAAGGCCCGCGGGGCTGATCGACACCTGTTTGCGGCGGGCATCGTCCCAATCCGGGCGGATATGCACATAGCCGGCCGCTTCTAGCTTACCCAGGGTGTTGGTCATCGCGCCGCGCGTGACGTGAAACGCCTTGGCCAGTTGCGCCGGGGTCTTTTCCGATCCACCCCGGGCCAGCTGATTGAGTACTGAAAAGTGCGAGATCTCCATCTTGTTGGGCAGCACCCGCGTCAGGCGATTCCGCAACAGCTGATCCGCCGTCAGCAATTCGCTGAACAGGGAAATCGCAAGAGGGCTGCTGTCGCTCATGTCGGACCGGAATACACTCTGTCATGTTCCAAAGAGGGGATTTTCCGGCGGGCTTTCGCCACGTTGGACAGATCGACGTCAACCAGGTGAACCCCGAAGCGCTGGTCAGCATCCAGCAAGACCTCGCCCCAGGGCGACACCGCCATGGAGTGCCCATGCGTGGTACGCGGTTTGCCGTGGCTGATGGCATGTTGGCCGAATTGCGCGGGAGCAAGCACATAAGAGCCTGTTTCGATCGCACGGGCGCGCAGCAGCGGTTCCCAATGCATCGGACCCGTCGCCGGGGAAAAGGCCGCGGGCACCACAATGATCTCGGCCCCTGCCTGGGCCAGCGTACGGTAGAGATAGGCGAACCGTACGTCATAGCAGATGCTCAGACCGATGATTCCAAACGGTGTCTTGGCCGTCACGGCCCGGTCGCCCGGCTTGAACCCGGCGGATTCCCGGAACGTCTCGGTTTCGGTCACCTGGACATCGAACATGTGCAGCTTGTCGTAATGCGCGGCGATCGACCCGTCCGGCGCAATCAGGAAAGACCGGTTCAGGAACCGCTCCTCCGGCGGTTCGGCCTTGAGCGCGAGCGACCCGATCAGGAGCCAGATGCCCAGCCGGGCCGCCTCGTTGCGCAGGCCCTGCAATGTCGGGTCATCGACCTGACGGTGCAGGACATCGCGCTGGTGGCTGCGGCTGTTGCTGACGCAATTGGTGACCTCGGGTGTGACAATCAGCCCGGCCCCTTCGGAGGCAGCATTGCGCACAAGATCCGAGGTGACCCGCAGATTGTCCTGCGGATCATCCGACGACGAAAGCTGAAGCAGCGCCGCCCGCATCGTCTCAGGCCGCCAGAAGCGGGTCTAGCTTGCCCGCCCGGTCCAAGGCATAAAGTTCGTCACATCCGCCCACATGGGTGTCGCCGATAAAGATCTGCGGCACGGTGCGGCCGCCATTGGCACGCTGGATCATCTCGGGCTTGCGGTTCGGATTGGCAAGCACGTCGATTTCGGTAAAACTCGCGCCCTTCTGGGTCAGCAGACGTTTCGCGGCATGGCAGAACCCGCAGAGCGGTGACGTGTAGATTTCGATATTTTGCATGGCATTCTTCCTAACATGATTGTCAGGGATTTAGGCAACCTTTGCAACGCGTGCCAGAACAGTGACATAAATCTCTCTGCACTGTGCGCTGTGGCACGCCAGCGCGCAGGCGCCAAGCGTTGCGCCCGAGGTCATGACATCGTCCACCAGCAGGATGGGCCGGCCCTGCATCAACCGTGATTTTCGCTGCGCGGCCGAGATCGCATCCGTCAGTTCGACAAATCGTGCCTCGCGCGACTTGCCATCCAGCGACGTCGTGCGCCGCACCCGGCACAGCGCATCGGGGCAAAAGCCAAGTTCCAGCCGGTGGGCTATGGCCTGCGCAAGCAGCGCCGATTGATTGTAGCGGCGCCGCAAGAGGCGCGTCAGGTGCAACGGGACCGGAACCACCAGGGTATCGACCGGCAGTTTGCAGGGCAAGGCGCTCACCATCCAGTCGGCGGCGGTGCCCACGATCTCATGGCGATCCCCGTGCTTGAGCCCCAGCACGAGCTTGCGTGCGACCCCTTCATAGCGCAGCGGGGCCCGGCCCTTGGCCCAGGGACGGCCGATCGCCAGACAGTCATCGCAGTGCACCACCTCGTCCGATGCGCCGGGAAGGGGCACCCCGCAAAGATCACAGACCAGCCCCGTGATGAAGGGCGTTTGCGCAAAGCAGGCAGCGCAAAGGCCGTTGTCGTCTTCCACCAGCCCGCCGCAGGCAAGACAGCGCGGCGGATAGATCATCCGCAGGGCGATTTGCAATCCTGTCTGGAGCATCCTATCTGCCGCTCATGTCCGATACACCTCTTCTCACCGATCATGGCGCGCTGATCCTGCATCGCAATCGGGCCCGGCGTCGCCCGGCCCTGTTCCTGCATGAGGAAGCCCTGACCGATGTTCAGGATCGCCTGTCGCTGGTTAACAAATCCTTTCACGCGCCGGCGATTGTCACGCCCTACCCCGAGGTCTGGACGGACGCCTTCCCGGACGCGCATCTGATACCGGACAATGACGTGCTTGATCTCACCGAGGGCACACATGACCTGATCATTCACGCCATGGCGCTGCACTGGGCCAATGATCCGGTGGGACAGTTGATCCAGTGTCGTCGCGCATTGAAACCCGATGGCCTGCTGCTTGTCATCGCGCTGGGCGGCCAGACGCTGCACGAACTGCGCGCCGCGCTGGGGCAGGCCGAGATCGAGGTCACCGGCGGGTTGTCCCCGCGCGTCGCGCCAATGGGCGAAATCCGCGATCTTGGCGGGTTGCTGCAACGCGCCGGACTGGCCTTGCCGGTGGCCGATAGCGCGGTTCTGACGACAAGCTACGAAACGCCGCTTCACCTGATGCACGACCTGCGCGCGATGGGCGAAACCAATGCACTCAACGCTCGGATCAAGGGGCTGACGCGCCGCGATGTGATGACCCGCGCGATGGCGCTTTATGCGGACGCCTATGCAGATGACACGGGGCGCATTCCGGCCACGTTCGAGATCATCACGTTGACCGGTTGGGCACCGGACGCCTCGCAGCCCCAACCTTTGCGCCCCGGCTCTGCCGCGCATCGACTTGCGGATGCTTTGAATACAGTGGAAAGCCCACTGAAAGATTGACCTGACACAGATAGAGTTTAGTTAGCGCGCTAAACGATTTTAAGGATCCTGGCCCGATGTTGGACGCGACGAAAACAGCACAACGCCCGACCCATGCCCCGACCGATCATCCGAAGGTCCCGGCAGAACGCGTGGGGGTTCTCCTGGCCAATCTCGGCACACCGGACAATTACACCTATTGGCCGATGCGCCGCTACCTGAACGAGTTTCTGTCAGATCGCCGGGTGATCGACTACAGCCCGTGGCTCTGGCAGCCATTGTTGCAGCTCATCATCCTGACCAAGCGTCCCTTCAGTTCCGGCGAAGCCTACAAGTCGATCTGGAACGAGGAACAAGGCGAAAGCCCCTTGATGACCATCACCAAGGACCAGACGGCCAAGGTGACAAAGGCAATGCAGGAGCGCTACGGCGACCAGGTGATGGTCGATTTCTGCATGCGCTACGGCAACCCGTCGACCAAGTCCAAGGTGCGCGCCATGGTCGAGGCCGGGTGCCGCAAGATCCTCTTTTTTCCGCTCTATCCGCATTACGCCGGGGCCACCTCGGCCACCGCGAATGACCAGTTCTTCCGCGCCCTGATGGACGAGAAATGGCAACCGACGGTGCGGACAGTCGATCCGTATTACCAGCATCCGCTCTATATCGAAGCGCTCGCGCAATCCATTGAACGGGCCTATGACACGATCGAAAAGCGACCCGATATCCTTGTCTGCTCCTATCACGGTGTGCCCAAGCGCTACCTGTTGGAGGGCGATCCCTACCATTGCCAGTGTCAGAAGACGACGCGCCTGCTGAAGGAACGGCTGGGTTGGGAGGATTCCGAGATCACCACCACGTTCCAGTCAAAGTTCGGACCCGAAGAATGGCTCAAGCCTTATACCGTGGAAGAGGTCGCGCGGCTGGCCGAAGAGGATGGCAAGAAGAACATTGCGGTGTGCGCACCGGCGTTTTCGGCCGATTGCATCGAAACGCTCGAAGAGATCAACGAAGAGATCAAGGAAAGCTTTGAAGAGGCCGGCGGCGAGCATTTCACCTATATTCCGTGCCTCAACGATGATGACGCCCATATCGCGGCGCTGTCAGCCGTGATCGCGGAAAACATGAACGGGTGGCTTGAGTGATATTTGGCGGGGCGCGAAGCCCTGCCCGGTCTGCGATGGACACAAAAAAGGCGGTGCATCAGCACCGCCTTTTCCGTTAGTGAAATCCGCTGTGGATTAGTCCGCTGCAGCAGCAGCCAGCAGGGCGATAACGACCAGCGGGATGATGAGACCAGCGGAAGTGGAAGTTGCTGCGGCTTCTTCAACCACAACAACGGGTTCCATGACCACGTCGTCTTTTGCATAGGAACCGGCCATTGCTGTCGAAGCAGCACCTGCAAACGCAGCGGCGAGAACGAGTTTCTTCATGTTAACCTCCAGATATTCGCGAGTCGGTGCACATAGATGTAACACGCGACAAGCACCCAAGACTTACCTCGTAAGACTCTCTAACCAGCTTATAGGGTCAATTGCAAACCTATCTTATCGCTGAACTTTCTTGGTTCATTCCCATGTCGTCAAATTAGCAACACCTGAGTGCCTACTTTCGCCAACTCGTAAAGCTGTTCGATATGTTCGTTGTAAAGGCCGATGCAGCCATTCGAAGAGCGGCGTCCGATCTTGCGCGTATCATGAGTGCCGTGGATGCGATAATAGGTCCAGCTCAGATGCAGGGCGCGGGTGCCAAGCGGGTTGTCCGGGCCCGGCGGAACGTAGTCCGGCCACTCGGGATTGCGGATCTTCATGGACGGCGTCGGACGCCAATCGGGCTCGGGGTCCTTGAAGGTCACGCTTGTCCGGCCCCGGCGCGTCAGGTCGTCGGTGAGAGGCACGGAAGACGGGTAAAGCCGGTAGTTTCCGTTCTCTTCCCAGTAATGCAGGGCACGCGAATCGATATCCACGAGGATGGCGCCATTGGTCAGATCGCTGAAATAAGGTTGCCATTCAAGCGTCCGAAAGCTCGAGACATTGCGGCGCACGATCTGCGACAGATCGCGTTCGATCTCGACAGTGGACCCGTCATTGACGGTCTGGGCAATGGCCGGAGTTGCAATCATGGCAGCGGACCCTGCCAGAAAACTGCGGCGATTTACTGAAAAACGGGGAGTCTTTGCCATTTATACGGCCTCTCAGTTGGAAAAAGCATGAAAATTCCCGTATATGTATATTGCGTGAATGCCTCAGTCGCAATTCAAAGGAATGTCATATCGGCAAATCTCGGCTTTGTGTGTTTGCTCCTTCCCATGACTGAGGATAAGCCCGTCTGGGATCAAACTTGGGTGGCCTGACATGAAGCGTTCGACTTTCCTTCTGGGTGCAGCTGCGATGGCGTTGAGCGCATGCGCAACCGCGCCGACGCCGCCGACGCTCGGTCCGGATGGAAAACCGCTGCCGCGCGTGTACCAGATCCGACCCGGCGACACCGGGCGCATTCAGTTCCGGATGCTGGACGCAATCAACGCGCTGCGGCAGGCGTCAGGGGCACCCGCGCTCGAACTCGACGCCCGTCTCAACGCCGCCGCGGCAACCCATGCCCGCGACATGAGCGTTCAGAACCGCCCTTGGCATTTCGGCTCCGACGGTTCGTCCCCGATCACCCGCATCCAGCGCGCCGGATACCAGGGCAAGCTTGTCGGCGAAGCGATCTCGGAAACCTACGAAACCGAACTCGAAACGCTGGGCGCCTGGATGGAAGCGCCGAACACCCGGGCGGTGATTCTCGATCCGACCGCACGGGAAATGGGCTTTTCCTGGTACCAGGAATCAAATGGCAAGATCTGGTGGAACCTGATCCTCGGAACGCCCGAAGAAACCGGATTCATTCCGGTCAACGCGCCGTCCTGACCCGCACGGCGCCTTTGTCGCCCGATCAGGGATTGATGGTGATCGGCGTGCCGTTCTTCACCATCGAGTAAATTTCGCGCATCTCGCGGTTGGTCACGGCGATGCACCCCCATGTCCAGTCTCGCCCGCCCTTGCGGTTCTTCCAGGGCCGTCCGTGGATGAAGATGTCGCCGCCCGGCGATTTGCCCATTGTGCTGGCAATCTCGATGTCGCGCGGGCGCGGGTAGTCGATCCCGATGGACAGGTAGAAATTGCTGTTCGGGTTGCGCCGGTCGATCAGGTATTCGCCCTCGGGCGTGCGACCGTCGCCTTCGATCTGCTTGTGGCCCTGCGGCGCGAATCCCAAGCCGATGTCGTAGGTCTTGAGAACCGCTTTTTCGTGCAGCAGGTACATCTTGCGATCCGCCTTCTGCACGACGACCCGCGTCACCTCGGGTCCGCTATAGGTTGGAAACTTGCCGCAGGCTGTCAGCCCGAGCATGAGCGCCAGAAGACACAGGATTCGAAACATTTGATGCACACTGCCCGATTTGTTTTTTTGCAAGTGTACCAGAATTCCTGCCGCTCGGGGAAACGAAACCGTGATCCGGGGCTGGCGGATTACCGCTGATCCAGTCGTTTTTCGATCGCTTCAAGCCGCGCAAGCACCTGGTCGCGATAGGCATCGGTGCGTTCGTTCGATTCCTCGGCATGGGCATCCTGCATCGAGTTCACGATGAGACCCACCAGCAGGTTCACCACGGCAAAGGTTGTCACCATGATGAACGGCACGAAGAACGCCCAAGCCCACGGAAACACCTCCATCACCGGGCGAACGATACCCATCGACCAGGATTCCAGCGTCATGATCTGGAAGAGCGAATAGGCCGAGCGCCCAAGATCGCCGAACCATTCAGGGAAGGAATCGCTGAACAGCTTGGTGGCCATGACCGCGCCGATGTAAAAGATCAGCGCCATGAGAAGGAACACGCTGCCCATGCCCGGCAACGCGGTGATGAAGCCCTCGACCACCCGGCGCAGACGCGGCGTGGCCGAGATGACCCGCAGCACCCGCAGGATTCTGAGCGCCCGCAGCACGGAAAAGCCCTGGGTCGCCGGAACCAGCGCGATCCCGATGATGACGAAGTCGAAGATGTTCCAGCCGCTGCGGAAGAACCGCCAGCCATGCGCAAAAAGCTTGAGACCGATTTCGACCACGAAAATGAACAGGCACAGGCTATCCAGCGCCACGATCAACGGACCAGCCGTCGCCATCAACTGATCCGAGGTCTCCATACCCAGCAGGACGGCGTTGAACAGGATCACGCCAATGATGAAATTCGTTACCCACGCCTGATCCAGAAACGCGGCCACCTTGTTGCGCATTGCGCTGCCTCTTCACTTGCCCCGACGCAACAGCGCCACCAATTCCACATGGGTCGACCAGCGGAACTGATCAACCACTTGCACCCATTCCAGATCATACCCCGCCCGGATCAGGGTCGCCGTATCCCGCGCAAAGCTTGCCGGATTGCACGAAACATGCGCAATCCGCGGAACACGCGCCTGCGTCAATTCAGCTATTTGGGCGGCGGCCCCGGCACGCGGCGGGTCGATCACCACGCCGTCATATTTGCCCAGCTCGTCGGGCACGAGAGGATTGCGGAACAGGTCGCGCGCCTCATGCGTGACGCGTTTGAGCCCCGCCGCATTGCGCCAGCCGTGATCGAGCGCGCCAAGCATGTCGCGATCCCCTTCCACCGCGTGCACGGCGGCATCCCTTGCCAAGGGAAGCGCGAAGGTGCCACAGCCCGCAAACAGATCGACAACGCGTTTCGACCCTGTCAGCGCCTGTATCACAGCCTCTACCAGGGCCGTTTCGCCTTCTCTCGTCGCTTGCAGAAAGGCCCCAGGCGGCGGCGTCAGGTCTGCCGGGCCAAGCCGCAGCACAGGCGCGCGGCGCTGCAACGCGATCTCTCCGTCCCAGGCAACGCGGGCCAGGTCATGTTCGCGCGCAAGATCGGCCAGCGCCTGATGCAGCGCCACGTCCATCTCCTTGCCCCCGGTGACCGCCACGTCGAGCCCGGTATCAGTGCGCGTGAGCGACACCGACACCTCGCCCTTGCGCGATGCGCCCAGAACGCCCAGCGCCTCGACCATCGGCAAGGCGGCGGTCAGGTCGGGATGCACAAGCTGACAGGTCGGGACCGAAATGATCGTGTCCGAGCCTTTCATGTGGAACCCGGCCAGCGCGCCCTTTTTCGTGCGCCGGACAGAAAAGGTCGCCCGCCTGCGTGACCGGGGCGGCGATGTGACCGGGTCGGGCAAGTCGATCGCAATGCCATGCGCCGCCAGCGCCTGTCGCACCACGTCGCGCTTCCAGTCCGACACAAAGGCGTCCGAGGCGTGTTGCAACTGGCAGCCGCCACAAGAGCGGGCATGCGCGCAGGGCGGTTTCACGCGGTTCTCCGAGGGCGTGTCGATCTTGGGATCGCGCAGCTGTTCGCCATCAAGGGTGCCCGACACCACCTCTCCGGGCAGCGCACCGGGCACGTAAACCGGGCCGTCGGCAATGCCGTCGCCCAGATGTCCCAGTCGTTTGATCTTTAGCGTTGTCATGAAGCGGCTTTTGCCTCAGCCACGGTCGCGGGTCGAGGGCTATTCCGCCGCCTCTGCACCGATGAACCCGCCGGACTGCCGGTCCCAGTAGCGCGCGTAAAGCCCGCCTTTCGCCAGAAGCGCGTCATGTGTGCCCATCTCGAAGATCCGGCCCTGATCCATCACCACGATCCGGTCCATGCTGGCGATGGTCGACAGCCGATGCGCGATGGCGAGAACGGTCTTGCCCCGCATGACGTGATCCAGCGCCGTCTGAATCTCGGCCTCGACCTCGGAATCGAGCGCGCTGGTGGCCTCGTCCAGAACAAGGATCGGCGCGTCCTTGAGAATGGCCCGGGCCAGCGCGATGCGCTGTCGCTGTCCCCCGGACAGCTTGACCCCGCGTTCGCCCAGAAACGCCTCGTAGCCCTTGCGCCCCCGGTGATCTACGAGGCCCTGGATGAACTCGTGCGCCGATGCTTTCCTGGCCGCGTCATGTACCTCGGCGTCGGTGGCTTCGGGGCGACCGTAACGGATGTTTTCCATCGCGGAGCGGTTGAACATCGACGTTTCCTGCCGCACGACCGAGATATCCTTGCGCAGGGCGATCTGCGTGATGTCGCGGATGTCCGTCCCGCCGATGGTAACGCGCCCGTCCTCCACGTCGTAAAGCCGCAGCAGCAGCGACACCACGGTCGATTTCCCGGCCCCCGACGCACCGACCAGCGCGACCTTTTCACCCTCGGCGATCGGAAGGTCGAACCCGGTCAGCGCATCGGACGCGCCGCCATAGGCAAAGGTCACCTTCTCGAAATGGACCGGCCCCCGCGGTGCCGTGCTCCGCGCATCGGGGCGGTCGGTGATCCCGTGCTGCGGGGTCAGCGTGCCGATGCCGTCCTCGACCTCGCCGATATTGGTGAAGATCGACATGGCGACCCGGCCCAGCCGGTTGGTCAGCATCGACAGGCGCGTCGTGATCATCGCCGTCATGGCGATATCGCCGGCCGTGGCGCTGCCCCTGCTCCAGAGCCAAAGCGCCCCGAGAATGGCAAACAGCGGCAACATGCCCCCGAGCGTCATCAGGACCATGCGAAAGACCGCCGACAGCGTCCCGAAATCCAGCGACCGGTCCCGGTATTCGTCGAGGGCCGCGCGGGTGGCCGTGTCTTCGTCGGCATCGCGGGCAAAAAGCTTGACCGCCGCGATGTTGGAATAGATGTCCACCACCTGTCCGGTCACCTGCGTGCGCGCCCCGGCCCGTGCCTTGGACCGCTTCTGCACGCGCGGGATGAAATAGCGCAGCGCCGCCGCGTAGAAGACGGCCCAGATCACGAAGACCAGCAGAAGCCGCGAATCGATCGACGCCATCAGGATGAACGCCCCGATGAACATCGCAACCGAGTAGATCACGACATCCGACACCTCGATCACCATGTCGGTCAGCGCCCGCGCGGTCTGCAACGCCTTCTGGCTCAACCGTCCTGCAAAGTCGTTCTCGAAGAACTGCATGGAATGGCCAAGGGTGTGCTGATTGAGTCGCGCAAGGACCATCGGGTAAAGGTTCGGCCCGAGCAGGATGCCGGTCACACCCGCATCCATGACAAAGATCAACGGCCGGATCACCAGAAAGAACAGGACGCCGACAACGATGACAGGCCAGAAGCTTTCCCAGAACGCGCCCATCTCGGCCAGCGATGTCTGGTCGACCACCCAGCCTGTGAAACGCGCCGCGACCAGTTCGGAAATGCCGGTGACAAAGGTGATGGCAAAGGCGATCAGGATGGCGCGTTCCGATCCGCGCAACGCCCAGCGGATGAACGGCAGCATTGCCTGTGGCGGTGGCCCCTCGGCCGGGTCGAACGGTCGGATCAGGCTTGCGATTTTCCTCATTCCGCCGCCTGCGCCCCGATGAACCCACCGGACTGACGCTCCCAATAGCGGGCATAAAGCCCACCCTTGGCCAGAAGCGCGTCATGTGTGCCGATCTCGGCGATGTGGCCTGCATCCATGACAACGATCCGGTCCATGCTGGCGATGGTCGACAGCCGATGCGCAATGGCCAGCACCGTCTTGCCCTCCATCACCCGCTCGAGCGCCGACTGGATCTGTGCCTCGACTTCGGAATCAAGCGCGCTTGTCGCCTCATCCAGAACAAGGATCGGCGCGTTCTTGAGGATCGCGCGGGCCAGGGCAATGCGCTGACGTTGCCCTCCGGACAGCTTTACCCCGCGTTCTCCAAGATGCACATCATAGCCAGAGCGGCCCGACCCGTCTTCAAGCTGTTCGATGAACTCATGCGCCTCGGCCTTGCGCGCAGCGGCGTAGACCTCTTCCTCGGAGGCGTCGGGGCGACCATACCGGATGTTGTCCAGCGCCGAGCGATTGAACATCGCGGTTTCCTGCGTGACCATGCCGATCTGCCGACGCAGGCTTTCCTGCGTGACATCCGACACGTTCTGCCCGTCGATGGAAATCGTGCCTTTTTCGGTGTCATAGAGCCGCAACAGCAGTGACACGAGGGTCGATTTGCCCGCTCCGGAAGCCCCCACGATGGCAAGCTTTTCGCTAGGCGCGATATCGAGCGTGATGTTCTCGATCCCGCCGTCGCGCTGACCATAGGCGAAAGACACGTCATCAAAGCGGATCGCGCCGTGAGCCACCTGCAATTCCGGGGCCGAAGGCGTGTCGTCGATGCGATGCGGCGGCGCGAGGGTGTTCATGCCGTCCTCGACCTCGCCAAGGTGGCTGTAGATCACCATGATCGTGTAGCTGATCCAGCCCGTCATCTGGGACAGACGGATGCCGACAGCTCCAACCGCCGCCACTTCGCCCGGTGTCGCGCCAGCGCCGCGCATGCCGATAGCCATGGCCACGAGAACGACCGGAAGAATACCCGCGATGAACATCAAACCAAGGCGGAACAGTGTCTGTGCCTCGCCGAACCGAAGCGCAGTGACCCGCAGATCCTCCATCGCGCCAAGCGCCTTGCCGTCCTCGTGACGGTCTCCGGCAAAAAGCTTGACCGTCTTGATGTTGCTGATCGTGTCGACGACCTGTCCGCTGACCTGCGCCTTGGCTTCGGCCCGCGCCGCAGACCGGCTGCGGATGATCGGCAGCATCAATCGCAGAAAGCCGATATAGACGGCGAACCAGACCGCCATGGCCAGGATCATCCAGGGATTGACCGCGCCGACCAGAACCGCCGCGCCCAGAACCGTGGCAAGGCCGAAGGTGACGGCGTTCACCGTTTCGATCACGATCTCGGTCAGCGATGTCGACGCCTGCACCTTTTTCTGCGCCAGCCGACCGGCAAAGTCGTTGTCGAAAAAGGTCACCGACTGGCCCAGCGTCCAACGGAACATGCGGGCCATGACCTGCATGCCGATATTCGGACCGATCATAACCGATTGGGTCAGGGCAAGCCCCCCGAACAACAGCGGTCGCGCCACGAGAAGCACCAGAAGGCAGGCAACGACCAGCCCCGCATGATCGGAAAGGAAATCCTGCGACGGAGTCTGGGCCACCGCGTCCACGACGTTGCCCAGAAGCTGCATCGACACGACTTCGGTGATCCCTGCGAGAACCGAAATGGCAACCCCTATCCAGATCACACGCCAGCCGCCCCGCAGGCACCAGCCCATGAAGGCCCGCAAATGGATCGGCGGCACACCGGGAGCCGGGCCCACCGGTTCGATCTGGTTGCCAGCGCGTTCGATCAGTGTCTGGTATAAATGCCGCATCTATTCCGCTGCTTTCGTATCCGGATCGATGAACCCGCCCGACTGGCGGGCCCAGAACCCTGCATATAGTCCACCCAGCGCCAAAAGCGCGTCATGAGTTCCCTCTTCCACGATCCGCCCCTCGTCCATGACAAGGATCCGGTCCATGTGCGCGATGGTCGACAGACGGTGCGCGATGGCGATCACCGTCTTGCCTTCCATCATGCCGTAGAGCGTGTCTTGAATGGCGGCTTCGACCTCGGAGTCAAGCGCGCTGGTGGCTTCGTCCAACAGCAGGATCGGCGCATTCTTGAGGATCACGCGCGCCAGCGTGACCCGCTGCCGCTGACCACCCGAAAGCTTGACCCCGCGTTCACCCACCTGCGCTTCATAGCCGGTGCGCCCTTGAAGGTCCTGCAGGGTCCGGATGAAGGCGTCTGCCTGCGCCTGTTCGGTGGCGGCGACCAGGTCGGCCTCGGTTGCGTCCGGTCGCCCGTAAAGGATGTTGTCCCGAACCGACCGGTGCAGCAATGAACTGTCCTGCTGCACCATGCCGATGGCCATGCGCAGACTGTCCTGCGTGACCTTGGTGATGTCCTGACCGTCGATCAGGATGCGCCCGCTTTCCGGATCGTAGAACCGCAGGAGCAGCTTGACCAAGGTCGATTTCCCTGCTCCAGAGCGACCGATCAGACCCACCTTCTCCCCCGGCTGGATGGTCAGGCTGATCTGGTCGAGACCGCCGCTATCGCGCCCGTAATGGTGTGTCAGAGACTGAATCTCGATCTTGCCCTTGGCCAGTTGCAGGGGCTGCGCATCGGGATCATCGACAAGCGTGATCGGCTGCGCGATGGTCTGCATCCCTTCGGCGACCACACCAAGCTGGCGAAAGAACGACGTCAGCGCCCACATGATCCAGCCGGTCATCGCGTTCAGGCGCAGCGTCAGCGCGGTTGCGGCCGCCACAACCCCGACGCTCGCCTGACCCTGCATCCAGAGCCAGAACGCCCAGCCAACGACCGCGACGATCAACAGACCGTTCAGCGTGACAAGAACCACGTCCATGATGGTGAAGATCCGCATTTCGCGCTGGAACGTTTGCCGGGTCTTTTCGATCGCGTCCCTGGCATAGTCCAGTTCGGTCTTGTGATGTGCGAACATCTTGACCGAGTGGATGTTGGTATAGCTGTCCACCACGCGGCCCGTCACTTCGGACCGGGCGTCGGAAGCCGCTTGCGACGCGGGTCCGACGCGTTTGACCGTCCACACCACAAGCGCCCCGTAGAGAAAAAGCCACCCGATCAGCGGAATCGCCAACCTTGCATCCGCCTGCCCCAGAAGCACCAGCGCCCCGATCACATAGGCTATCGAGAAGGTAATCGCGTCGAATACCTGGAACACTGCTTCGCCGGCTGCTGGCGGGGTCTGCATGATCCGGTTCGCGATGCGCCCGGCAAAGTCATTCTCGAACCAGCCAACCGACTGCCGCAGCACGTGTTTGTGCGCCCGCCAGCGGATCAGCGTGCCAAAGTTGGGCAGGATCGTGTTGTTGAGCAACAGCACGTCCAGCGCCTGCAAACCGGGTCGGATCAGCAGGATGAAGACGGCGATCGCAATGAGCCAGCCGCCATATGTCTCCCAGACCTCGGCGGGATCTCCGGCCAGGATATCGACGACCCAGCCCATCACCCAGATCAGGCCGATCTCGATCGCGGCGACGACGACGGACATGATCGTCGCGTAGACGAATATGCGTTTGAACGGCTTCGCATAGTCGAGCATGAAGGGCAGCAACCGCGTCGGCGGCGTGTCCTTTTCGTCATAGGGGCCGTAAGGGTCCACGAGATTTTCGAAATAGCGGAACACCCAACGGTCTCCTTGAGGAATGCAGGGGGGACCGTGCCGCAGATGGCGGTCGGACCAAGAGGACAGTTGACGCAATGTTCGGTGTTGTCCGTGACACAGCGATCCTAGCGCGGCTTTTCGCCAGAGGGAACCCGGTCAGTCGAGAAGGTCGGATTTGCTCAGGGCAAAGCCCGAGGCGATCCAGCGATCCTCGAGCGCCCGCAACCTGTCGCCCAGCGCGGCCCCGGAATAGCTGGGCATCAGATCACTTGCCTGGATCGGAAACTGCGCCCTTGATCCCGCCTTTGCAGCCGTCAGAATGTCTGCATCCAGCGGCGAGTCCAGCATTGCCCCCCGCAAGATCAGCACATCCCGTGCGATGGTCTCGCCGTGGCGATAGCCAAGTTCTGCCGCCCCCTCGGAGGACGAAATCAGGCTCTGATACAGCGCAAGTTGCCTTTGATCCTTTTTCGACAGGCGTAATGCCGCCCCGTCGAACACGCCAAGCCCCGCGAGACGCCGGAGCGGGTTCGGGCGCATGTTGTGCTCTTGCTCGAGATGGACAAGCGGGGCCAGGGCGCGGGTATCGCTGCCCGGCAAGATGGCCTGCAAGACACCCGTCTGCGCCATCGATCCGATGGCCGGTGCCGGGTCTGGTGCGGACAGCAGCTTGATCATCTCGGCGCCGATCCGTTCACGCGACAGACCGGACAACCCATCCAGACAGTCGGCGATGGCGGCCAGCGCCTCGGCGTCGAATCCCAGATCCGGGTCGCCATACCAGGCGGCAAAGCGAAAGAACCGAAGGATGCGCAGGTAATCCTCGGAGATCCGGGCATGGGCGTCGCCGATGAACCTGACGCGCCGCGCCTCGAGATCGGCCAGACCGCCCAGCGGGTCGATCACCGTCCCATCGGCGCGTGCATAAAGCGCGTTCATCGTGAAATCACGCCGGGCTGCATCTTCGGCCATGTCGGTCGAAAACCGCACGACGGCGTGTCGTCCATCGGTTTCCGTATCGGCCCGGAACGTCGTGACCTCGTAGCCGGTCCCGTCAGAGACAATGGTGACAGTTCCGTGGTCGATTCCCGTGGGGACCGACTTCAGACCCGCCGCGAGGGCCAGCTGCTGAACCCTTTCAGGGACAGCATCCGTGGCGATGTCCACATCGGTGACCGTCACATCCATGAGCGCGTTGCGGACGCATCCGCCAACGGCAAGCGCGGTATCGCCCCGCGCGGTCAACGCGGCAAAGACGGCCTGCGTCGTATCCGAAGTCAGCCAGTCGCCAGCAACTTTCATGTGTCCTCCAGCCGTTCCGCCAGGCCCCGCAAAATACGCGCGGTTGCCCCCCAGATGTAATAGGGGCCAAAGGGCACAGTGTAGTAATGTCTGCGGGTCCCGCGCCAGCGCCGCGATTGGACCGTGAAAAGACCAGGCTGCGTGACATGCGCCAAGGGCACGCGAAACGCTTCGGCCACCTCGCCGGGTTCCGGGGTGATGTCGAAGGGCTTGTCGATCCAGCCAATGACCGGGGTGACAAGAAAGCCGGTCACGGTTTCATGCGTCGGCAAGGTGCCCAGAACCTCCACTCGGTCCGGAGACAACCCGACCTCCTCATGCGCCTCGCGCAGGGCGGCCGCCGTGACATCGGCGTCGCTGTCATCCTGTTTCCCGCCGGGAAAGGCGATCTGGCCGGGATGGTGCTTGAGCCGTGACGAGCGCTTGGTCAGCAAGACATCCGGTCCGTCTGCGCTTGCCAGAACCGGCACCAAGACACCCGCGGGACGCAGTTTGCGCCCGACGGGCAGGTCTACATCCGGGTTCAGATCGAAATCGGAAGACGCCGTGGTGTTCTTGCGCAGGGCCGCTTCGAGCCGGGCACGGTCATTCACCCGACACATCTTCGGCGTCGAACCCGACGGTGGCGGGATCAAGATCGTAATGTGCGCCGCAGAACTGGCAATCCGCCGTGACCCGGCCATCATCCGTCGTCATCTTTTCGATGTCCCGCGCCGAATAGATCGAAAGGCTTTGCCTGACGCGCGCTTCCGAGCAGGTGCAGCCAAACCGCACCGGCTGTGCATCGAAGACGCGGGGGCGTTCCTCGTGGAACAGGCGAAACAGCAGATCCGTCGCAGGCAGCGATGGGCCGACAAGCTCCATGTCATCGACCGTCGCAAGATGGAAATTGGCGCGGTTCCAGTTTTCGCCCTCATCCTCGTTGAGCAGGTCCTCGGCCAGTAGCAGCCCGCCTTCGCCGGACCCTCCCTCGGCGGCATGCGGCGACGCCTTGGGCATGTGCTGAATCATGATCCCGCCCGCGCGCCAGTGCTGCGCCACCCCCGGTTCGGTCGATTGACCAAAGCTGAGCGCGAACTTGGTTGGCAATTGTTCGGATTGTGAAAAATACGCCTCGGCACAGCTCGACAGCGTTTCACCGGACAGAGGAGTGATTCCCTTGTACGGCTGCATGCCTTTGCCCTGGTCCATCAGGATCGCGAAATAACCATCGCCGATCTGTTCCATCGCCGGGCCATCCGTAACCCTATCGGCGTCAAAGCTGGCATAGGCGCGGATGCGGGCAGGCTCACCCTCCTTTTCGGGTGCATAAAAATCCGTCGCGATCATTCGCACGGCGCCTCTCGACTGGACCTGCAATGACAGCTTCCAGCGCAGCTTGATCGTCTGTCCGATCAGCGCGGTCAGCAACGCCATCTCGGCGACAAGCGCCTCGACCGGGGCGGGGTAATTGTGCTGCTTGAGAATACCGCTCAACACACCGTCAAGCCGGGCCACCCGTCCGCGAATATCCGAACGGTCAAGTTGAAATGGCAGGACAGTGTCGTCCCAGGCGAGTTTAGAACCGATGGTCATGGAATTTCCTTGCTTGCCGCACGCGGGCATGTTCGGGACTATATAAGAGACGAACCGCGAGGTCCAAGGGGCAGAAGGGGATTGGCATGATCCGCAGATATGGCAATGCACCGGAATCGGGGCGCTCCTACAGGCTCAGGACCGGCGCATATGCCATCCTGCCGTCCTCCGACGGTCTGCTGCTGACCCGTCAATCCTCCCCGGCGCCGGAGATCCAGTTGCCCGGTGGTGGCGTCGACCCAGGCGAATCTCCTGTTCAGGCTCTGATTCGCGAGGTCTACGAGGAGACCGGCTGGCGCATTGCCCGTCCCTTGCGGCTTGGCGCGTATCGGCGGTTTACGTTCATGCCGGAATACGAGCTCTGGGCGGAAAAGATGTGCCTGATCTACATGGCGTCCCCTGTCAGGCGCCATGGGGATCCGCTCGAACCGGATCATACCGCCCTCTGGATGAGCATCGCGGACGCGCAGGCGAAACTTTCGAACCCGGGTGATCGGGAATTTGTCGAACTTTTCGCGTCACGCGCCTCCGTATTCCAGAAGCGCCGCTGAGATGTCGTCATCGAAGTCCTGACCCAGCCCCGTTCGGCGTTTCAGCGCCGCGTATAGCGAATCGAGGAAAGCCGAGCCGGATGCTCCTTCGGGGACAGACTGCAACAGTTCCATCAAACCCGCCTCGTCCAACAAGGATCCGTCCGGCAAAACCGCCTCGGTGAAGCCGTCCGTATACAGAAGCAGCCGGTCTCCGGGATCAAGCTGGATCACGTGATCCTCGTACTGCGCGTCGTTGATAAGTCCGATGGGCAGCCCGCCATTGCCGATGAACGCAACCTCGCCGGTGCGTCGAAGCAATATCGGCGGCGGATGCCCGGCCTGAGCGACTCGCACGCGCCCCGATCCAGCGGAGACATGCGCATAGGCCAGCGTCAGGTATTCGGTGACCCCTTGCTGGCGCACCATCCGCTGATTGAGCCGCGCGGCGACTGCCTTGGGCGCGAGGAAATCGAAGTCCGTCTCGGACCGGGCCAAGGCAAGGTTCTCGTCGGGATAATCCGGGCTCAGATACCCCGCGACGCGGGCGGTCATCATGGCCGAGGTGATGCCGTGCCCTGAAACATCGAGACTATACAGGCCGAAATCCCCGTTTTGTGTGCCGAACATCCCGGCCAGATCACCACCAACATGCCCGCAGGGCTGCAACAGAACACTGACCCGGCTCTTGCCGAACATTGCCTCTCGCACAGGCATCAGTGAGTGTTGCAGCACACGCGCCTGTTGCAGATCCTTGTCGATCGAGGCGTGGATGGTCTGCAATTCCGACAGGGTCTCGGCAATGACGGCGGTCTTTGCGCGCAGTTCCTGCTCCATCGACAGGATACGCGCTCCTGCGTTGATTCGCGCGCGAAGCTCGTCCCCGTTCACCGGCTTGGTCAGAAAATCGTCGGCCCCGGATTCAAGCCCCGAGGCCACGGCAGCCTTTTCCGACTTGGACGTCAGCAGGATGAAATAGCCATAAGACGTCCGCGGTGTCGCACGGAACGCGGCACAGAATTCCACCCCGCTCATTCCGGGCATCATCCAGTCCGAGATGACGAGATCGGGCTGGAACGTATCGCAGAGCGCGAGGCCCTGTTCGGCATCTTCCGCCTCGACCACGTCAAAGCCCCAACGTCTGAGCATCAGGGTGAGGATCCGACGCTGCACAAGACTGTCGTCCACCACGAGAACGCGGCGCAGACAGGTTTCCTGAACATCGGGGAACGCAAAACGTGCGTTCTGTAACATACTTTTCACCAACCCATGCGTCGGCCCCCACATGCCTGTCTAGGACCCAAATGTTAACCAGAGGTGAATCCTAAAATGCGCGCTATTCCAGATTTGCCTGTCGCAGGATCTTCATAGTTCCTTGGTACTGGAGAGCAGCAATGGAGGGTCCAATGATTGACTGGATACGCGTGGCCGAATTGCGCGATGAAATCGGTCCGGAAGATTTCGAAGAAGTCGCGGAACTGTTTCTGCTCGAGGTCGAAGACACGTTGTCCCGGCTGCCCGGCGCCATGAATGACACGGCGCAGATGCAGGAATACATGCATTTCCTGAAGGGATCGGCTCTGAACCTCGGCTTTTGCGATGTGACGGACCTCTGCAGCCAGGGCGAGTCGGATGCAGCCGCAGGGCGCCTAACCGTGGATATCCACCGCCTGAAGGATCTCTATGTGCAATCGCGTGCCGTGTTCGAAGCCGGATATGCAAAGCGCTTCGCGGCCTAGATGAACCTGTGCAGCGATTCGGGATCGGATCGGTCGGTCTGCTCTTTGACCCGCTTGCGCAAACGTTGCATTCCCGCAATCCAACGGTCCGTATCTTGCGCGCGGCGTTGGAAAAACGTCGCTGCCTCGGGATGCGGGAAAATCATGAACCGCCCCTCTCCGACCCCACGCAGGGTTGCCTCGGCGACGGCTTCGGGTTCGATCACACCATCGGGCCGCTCTGTGCTGTCGCTCTCATATCCCAGAAGCGGCGTCGCCACGTAAAGCGGACACACCACAGACACCTGAATACCTTCCGCGCCGTGGTCGATCGCCAACGATTGCGCAAGGCTGACGGCGGCATGTTTCGTGGCGCTATACGCCGCATCCCCGATCTGCGACAGCACGCCTGCGGCCGACGCGATATTGACCAACACGCCAGACCCGCGTTCAGTCATCTGCGGCAAGAGCATCCGTGACGCCCGAAGATGCGCCATGACATGCAGGTCCCAGCTTTTCTGCCAATGACCATCGGATTGCGACGCCGACCCATCCGGTTCGCCCAGCGCGAAACCCGCGTTGGAAAAAAGCATATCGACCTGCCCAAAGGCGTTCATTGCGGCGTCGGTCATGGTACCGATGCTTGCCGGGTCACACAGGTCACCGTGATGCGCGACGCCCCCGATCCTGTCGGCGACCTGCTGGGCCTTCGCTGCGGACAGGTCGCTGACCAAGACCCGGACACCCTGTTGCGCGAGGGCCGTCGCCAGCGCCGCGCCGATGCCCTGCCCGGCACCGGTGACGATCGCCGTGGCCCCCTCGAACCGCATCAGATCACGAATTGCGACAGCAGATCGTCGTCGGTGATGTCCTGGTAGGTGAAGCCTTCGGCGTCAAGCTGCGCGAACAGCCGGTTGAAATTGGCCGCGTCGCGGGTTTCGATCCCGATCAGGACAGAGCCGTAATTGCGGGCTGATTTCTTGAGGTACTCGAAGCGCGCGATGTCGTCCTCGGGACCCAGGAAATTCAGGAAATCCTTGAGCGCACCGGGCCGCTGCGGCAGCCGCAGGATGAAGTACTTCTTCAATCCAAGGTATTTCTGCGCCCGTTCCTTGACCTCGGGCAGACGCTCGAAATCAAAATTCCCGCCGGTGGTCACGCACACCACCCTGCGCCCCTTGATCGACTGCCCAAGGTCCTGAAGCGCATCGACCGACAACGCTCCGGCCGGTTCCAATACGATCCCTTCGACATTCAGCATCTCGAGGATCGTCGTACAGAGCCGGTCCTCGCGGATCGTCAGCGTGTTTGCCAGCCCGACACCATTGAGGCGCGCAAAGGTTTTCTGTCCGATCTGACCAACTGCCGCGCCATCGGCGAAGGTGTCGACACGGTCCAGGCGCACCGGCCTGCCCGCTTCGAGTGCCGCGCGCAGACAGGCCCCGCCCGCCGGTTCGACAAAGGTGTACTGGCACTGGGTGCCAAGGTAGCTCAGCACACCCGCAGAAAGCCCGCCACCCCCGACCGGCAGGACGATATGATCCGGCGCCGTGCCCAGCTGTTCCACCAGCTCCACCGCGACACTTGCCTGGCCTTCGATGACGTCCTCATCGTCGAAGGGCGACAGGAAATGCCCCCCTGCCTCGGCGCAGAACGCCTGAGCCGAGGCCAGCGTGTCGTCGAAATAATCCCCGGTCAGCCGGATCTCGATGCTGTCACCCCCGAACATCGAGGTCTTCTGGATCTTCTGCTGCGGCGTCGTCACCGGCATGAAGATCACTCCTTTCTTGCCGAAATGCCGACACATGAAGGCAACGCCCTGCGCGTGGTTGCCAGCACTTGCGCAGACAAAAAGCTCTGCAGAGGGACGTTTGCGCATCGCGTTGAACGCGCCGCGCAGCTTGTAGCTGCGCACGGGCGACAGGTCTTCACGCTTGAGATAGATCTCGGCGTCGTATTGCTCGGACAGATGGGCGTTGCGCAACAGGGGCGTCGGCGGGAACACGTCGCGCATCGCCTGCGTCGCATCGCGAACGGATTGGGCAAAATCGGTCATACACCACCCCTAGGCATTTTGCGCTCTTGCGCAAGCGATCACTCGATCGACCGGCCTTCGACGAAATGCCCGTAGAGCGTGGTCAGCACCGAGATCCCGATGATCGTGGCGAACCAGTTCACCACAAGCGAATAGACCAGGCTGATGATCGAGGTCGGGTCATCATTGAACCACGAGGGCAGCTGGATCACGATGCTGGCCCCGACCACGATGAGTGCAAGCATGAGGATCGGGCCGGACTGCCCCTTCGTCGCTTCCCACGCATCGCCCAGCTTGAGGGTCTCGCCAAGCGCCGCCGCCGGAAGCATGATCCCCAAGCGAAAGAACAGATACGCCGCCAGACCGATCAGGATCAGCGACATGACGCCAGCCAGCCACGGCAGCCCGATCGAGATGATGCCAACCGGAATAGACACGACCACCACACCCAGCACGACCAGGATACCGATCAGGATCGACCGACCAAGGTAGCTGATGATCTCGGAGCCGTGGAAACGCGGCACCCAGCCTATCGCAGTTTCGCCGGTCAGTGCGAACCGATGCCACGCAACCGCGATCCAAAGGCTTGCGATCACCGCCAGAAGGCCAAGGACAATGGTCGGCAGAATGGTGTCCGGCGCCATGACCGGAATCTGCGTGCCTTCGAACTCGGTCATCTCGGGCGGATTGAGAAAGCTGTAGATCGTGTACGCGCTTTGCACGAGGTAAAGCACAAGCGACAGGCGCAGCGCCTGATCCAGATTGGCCATCACCAGATTGAACGAATGCCGGAAGATCTGCCAACCCTTCATCCCACGCCCCTTTTCGACTTCACCTGCTTCGATAAGAGGCGGCTTCTTGCCCCTCTCGGGAAAAACAAGTAATCGCCCCGGCAAACCCGTTAAAGGAAAACCCATGTCTGCGCCCAAAAAAGTTGTGCTGGCCTATTCCGGTGGCCTTGATACCTCGATTATCCTGAAATGGCTTCAAACCGAATATGGCTGCGAAGTGGTGACCTTCACCGCCGATCTGGGCCAGGGCGAAGAACTGGAACCGGCGCGCGAAAAAGCGGTCATGCTGGGGATCGACCCCAGGAACATCTATATCGAGGATGTGCGCGAAGAGTTCGTGCGAGACTTCGTCTTTCCGATGTTCCGTGCCAACGCGCTTTATGAAGGGCTTTACCTGCTGGGCACCTCCATCGCGCGCCCGCTGATTTCAAAGCGGCTGGTCGAGATTGCCGCCGAAACCGGGGCAGATGCCGTGTCTCATGGGGCCACAGGCAAAGGCAACGACCAGGTGCGGTTCGAATTGGCGGCCTATGCGCTGAACCCCGATATCAAGGTGATCGCACCCTGGCGGGAATGGGATCTGTCCTCGCGCACCAAGCTGCTGGACTTTGCCGAAAAGAACCAGATCCCCATCGCCAAGGACAAGCGCGGCGAGGCGCCGTTCTCGGTGGATGCGAACCTGCTGCACACCTCGTCCGAGGGCAAGGTTCTGGAAGATCCCGCACAGGAAGCGCCCGATTACGTCTACCAGCGCACCGTGCATCCCGAGGATGCGCCCGACACGCCGGAAATGGTCGAGATCACCTTTGAAAAGGGCGATGCCGTGGCCATCAACGGCGAAGCGATGTCGCCAGCCACGATCCTGACCAAGCTGAACGAACTTGGCGGCAAGCATGGCGTGGGTCGTCTGGACCTCGTCGAAGGGCGATTCGTGGGCATGAAGAGCCGCGGCATCTATGAAACGCCGGGTGGCACCATCCTCTTGGAGGCCCATCGCGGCATCGAGCAGATCACGCTGGATCGCGGTGCCGCCCACCTCAAAGATGAACTGATGCCACGCTACGCAGAACTGATTTATAACGGGTTCTGGTACAGCCCCGAACGCGAAATGCTGCAAGCCGCGATCGACCACTCACAAGCCCACGTGACCGGCACAGTCCGGCTCAAGCTGTACAAGGGGTCGGTGCGCACGGTCGGACGCTGGTCAGAGCATTCGCTATACTCAGAAGCGCATGTCACGTTCGAGGATGACGCGGGTGCCTATGATCAAAAGGATGCAGCAGGCTTTATCCAGCTGAACGCGCTCAGACTAAAATTGCTCGCTGCGCGGGATCGTCGGCTGAAATAGAGCCTGATTTGGCTATCACTTTGGGCGGCGGGCGTATGCTTGGCCGCCCGAAATTTTGCACAATCAGCCCTATGCAATACGCAGTTTATACGCGCTGAGATGCTCATAGGCTGGCATGGCTGCATCCGCCAGCTCGGCTCGTGCGCCATCAAGCACCGGCAAAGCGCCCTCAGCCGACGCGAACCCGTCCGAGGTATGCACCGCGCCGTACCAATGCGATGCCCATACGCCATCCTGTTCATGTCCACCCACCGGCCAAGACAGCATGGAGGGATCAAAGGGCAGGCCGATTGCCGCACAAAGCAGACGCAACATGGGCTCTGGCGCGCGGCGTATGTCTGCGCTGTCGATCACGACGGGCCGGTGGCCTGCATCGCGCACCATCATGACTTCGTCTGGGAGCGGGACCGCTTTCTCGTCAACTGCGTCGATGACTATCTGGTCACGGCCTTTCCGCCTCGGCTGATGCAGATCGACCATGTGGTCATCAATACCCAGGCGGCGAGCGAGTTCAGCCGCCGCACCGGCCTGCCCTGCACGGTGATCCCGAATGTGATGGACTTCGACCAACCGCCGACACGGGGCCGTGGCGGCCTGCGCGCCGCGCTCTTCCTGCACGCCGCGGATGGCGGGCAGCATCATCGCCATCATGTGCTCCATGTAGCGCGGATCGCGCCAGTAGAGGCGAAAGACCTGTGAGAAAACAAGAAGATGCTCGGGCCGCGTCACGAGGCAGGCGCGCAGCGTGTAGAAGAAATCGCGCCGCGAGGTAAACCCCGCCGCCGCCACCGCGCGCACCGCGTCGATCACCCGCCCGGTGCCCACCGGCAGGCCCGCGGCGCGCAGCGCGCGGGTGAAATGGACGATATTGTGGGTGAGTTTCGGATCGTCCGGCAGATCGAGCGTCGGGAATTCGGTCATGGCGCGCCGTGGGGGCGCTGCCCCCACACCCCCGGGGTATTTCGAGCAAGAAGAAACATCAGGCGGGCGCCAGCGTGCTACGCGCCTCGTCGAGGATGCGCTTGGCCTCGGAGCCCTGCAGC
>NZ_JAIPUT010000027.1 GCF_020055635.1 Marivita sp.
GGCGTGGCGTGGTCGATATGGTTGTGGCCCAGTTCCAGCACCGGCGCGGTGTCGCAGCGGCCCATGCAGGGGGCGCGCAGGACGCGCACCGCCGTCGGATCAAGCCCATCCTCCAGCGCCTGTTGCAGCGCCTGCGCACCCGCCAGTTCGCAGGAGAGCGAATCGCAGACCCGGATGGTCAGCGCGGGCGGCGGGGTCTCGCCCTCTTTCACAACGTCGAAATGCGCGTAGAAGGTGGCGACCTCGTAGACCTCGGCCATGCTCAGACGCATCTCTTCGGCCAGCGCGCGCAGATGATCGGCGCTCAGATGGCCATGCGCGTCCTGGACCAGGTGCAGGAATTCGATCAGCAGATCCCGCCGGCGCGGCCGGTCGCCCAGCAGCGCTTGTACCTCGGCCAGCGCCGCGTCGCTGTACTGACGGCCCTTGGGCGTCTTGCGCCCCTTGCCCCGTCCGGATTTCCACACACCCTTGCGTTCGTCCAATGCCATCTGGGTCGTCCCTTGTTCGCGTCTGGCGGCAAACTCGCACAGGCGCGACCGGGTCACGAGCCTGAAAACGACGCTAATCGCAGCCCAACCGCCCAAGGGTGGGCGTGCATTGTACCACAGCGTCGATTTTCGGAAATCTTACGCCGATGTCATTTGTGCCGACCCGCCGTGTTGGGTAGGATCCGCGGCATGAAACAATATCTGACATTTGCAGCCGTGGCTGCCTGCCTGGCCTTCCCCGCGATGGCGGCAGAGCCGATGAACGGCGCAGAGTTCGAATCCTATGTCACCGGCAAGACGCTGTATTTCGGGCAGAACGGTGAGGCCTACGGGGTCGAGGAATATCTCGAGGACCGGCGCGTGCGCTGGTCCTTTCTGGACGGCGACTGCAAGGACGGGGTCTGGTACGAGGAACAGGGCATGATCTGCTTTGTCTACGAGGACAATCCGACGCCGCAATGCTGGTCCTTCTTCAAGGAGGCGAACGGGCTGCGGGCGATTTTCGAGAACGACCCGAACGCCACGACGCTCTACGAGGCGCAGCAGAACGACGAGCCGATGATGTGCCTGGGGCCGGAGGTTGGCGTGTAGGCACGCGACGACACAAAAGGACACAAAAAAAGGCCGGTCAGATGACCGGCCTTTCGCATTAATTGGCGGGATGTCTTATTCCCGGTTGCCCAGCAACTGCAGCAGGAACATGAACATGTTGATGAAGTCGAGGTAGAGACGCAGCGCGCCCATGATCCCGGACTTCGCCAGCCATTCGCTGTCGGCATGCGATGCATGCTGGAGATATTCGTTCTTGATCGACTGCGTGTCATAGGCGGTCAGACCCGCGAAGATCAGCACACCCAGAACCGAGATGGCGAACATGATCGCCGGCGATTGCAGGAAGATGTTGACGATCATCGCCACGACCAGACCGATCACGCCCATGATCAGGAACGCGCCCCACCCCGAGATGTCCTTCTTGGTGGTGTAGCCATAGAGCGACAGGCCCGCGAAGGCGATGGACGTGACCAGGAAGACCTGGGCGATGGACATGCCGGTAAAGGCCACGAAAATCCAGCTCAGGCTGAGGCCCATGACTGCGGCGAAGACATAGAAGAACGTCTGGGCGCCCGCCGCGGACAGCTTGTTGATCATCGCGCTGAAGGCGAACACCATGACGAGCGGTGCGAACATCACGATCCAGCCAAGAATATTCGGCTGGAGTGTTGCAGGATCGCGGAACACCGCCAGCAGGTCGGGGCTTGTGCCCACGGCCCAAGCGACAGCAAAGGTGAGCAGCATGCCGATCGACATGGTTGCATACACCTTGTTCATGTGCGCGCGCAGACCCTCATCAATCTGGGCGGCTCGGGCGCCAGCAACGCCGGTCGTCCGGATTGTGTTATACTCAGCCATTTATCCCTCCGAATAAAACTCAGGCATCTCCCACACCTGTGAAAGACTTCTGGAGAGAATATCGTGTCTTCTCGCTTGCATTTCAAGCTTGAGAAACCGTGGGACATGTCGAAAAATGTGCAGAAAATGCATTATTTGGCTCTGTGCCCACGGAACCGGTCCCCGGAAACGGTGTTTTTCCGCGATCTTCAGCGAAACCAGCTGTCTGGCGCGTCCCAGATCGGGCGCGATGCCTCCTCTGCGGCGGTCTGCCGGTCAATGCCGATATCGTCCAGCAGATGCGGCTCGAGCGCGGCCAGCCGTGCGCGGCTGCGATGCAGCGCCATTGCGCGGTTGAACCGGTCCAGCGCGGTCTCGCGCGGCGCGGTGTGGGTCCATCGTCCGAGGACCGCCCCCATCATGTTGGTCATGTCGTATCCTTTCTGATCCGTGATGCTTCTGGCTGAAACCATCGTGTTGCCTGATGTATATGCGGATGCTACCTTCATTTGTGAAACGAATGTTTTTGAACTCAATCATCATGGTTTGTGATACATGCGGAATCTCGACATCACGACGCTCAGATCCTTCATCGCGGTGGCCGATGCGGGCGGCGTCACGCGCGCGGCATCCTTTCTGAACCTGACGCAATCGGCGGTGTCGATGCAGATCAAACGGCTCGAGGAAAGCCTTGACCTGCGGCTGCTGGACCGGCGCGGGCGCGGGGTGGCGCTGACCTCGGCGGGCGAACAGCTGCTGGCCTACGCGCGCCGGATCGTCGATCTGAACGACGAGGTTTACGGCAAGCTGACCAACACCACCTGGGAGGGCGAGATCATCCTGGGCGTGCCGCATGACATCATCTACCCGGCGATCCCCAACGTGATGAAGGCGATGCAGCGCGACTTTCCGCGGGTGAAGGTGCAGCTGTTCAGCTCCTACTCGAGCGACCTGAAAGAGAAATTCGCGCGTGGCGAGGTCGATGTGATCCTGACCACCGAAACGACACCGGACCGGGCGGCGGAGATCCTGATGAATGTGCCGTTGCGCTGGTATGGCGCGCCCGGCGGTCAGGCCTGGAAGGTCAGCCCCCTGCCCGTCGCCTTCTGCAACCATTGCTCGTTCCGTCCCGTGGCGCTGAGAAAGCTGGAACAGGACGGCGCGGCGTGGGACCTGGTGCTGTCTTCGGACAGCGACCGCGCCATCGAAGTGGCGGTCAGTGCCGATCTGGCGATCACCTCGGTGCTCGAAGGCCATGAGCCACCGCAATTCGAGGCGATCCCCAATTGCGCGGAACTGCCCGACCTTGGCCAGCAGTCGGTCGCGCTGTATCGCGGCACGGCGCGGCCGCAGATCATCGAACCGCTCTGCGATCTGCTGCGACGGGAATTCGCGGCGATCTCGGGCGTCGACCTGCGCGCGGCGGCGGAATAGCAGCCAAGGCCCTTCGAAGGGCCTTGCGTACGCGGTTTGGAAACCGCGTCTCCAAGCGTGTTCGAACACGCTTTACCAAGTCGCTTCGAAGCGACTTCGCCCGGCCCGGTCAGGATGTGATCTCGACAACCACCTTGCCGGTGGACTTGCGTGTGCGCAGCAACTCCAGCCCCTCGGCCACCGTCTCGAACCGGAGCCGGTGGCTGACATGCGGTTTCAGCTTTCCGACGCCGTACCATTCCATCAGAGTGGCCAGGCTCTGCGTTACGATTTCCGGCCGGAACTGGATGTAGCCGCCCCAGTAGACCCCCAGCACCGACAGGTTCTTGACCAGCAGATGGTTCGCCTTGATCTGCGGCACCTCTCCGCTGGCAAACCCGATGGGCAGCAACCGCGCCTCGGGCTTGCACGATCGGAACGCCGCCTCAAACTGCGCGCCGCCGACCGGATCGTAGACCACGTCCGCCCCGCCCAGCGCCTTCATCTCGGTCCGGATGTCCTGCGATTCGGCATCGATCAGGTGATCCGCGCCCGCCGCCCGGGCCGCCTCGAGCCGGGCCGCGCCCCGCGCGCAGGCCACGACGGTGGCGCCCATCAGCTTGCCGATCTCGACCGCCGTCAATCCGACGCCCCCGGCGGCCCCCAGCACCAGAAGCGTCTCACCGGGCTGCAACCGCGCCCGGTGCTCCAGCGCGACATGGCTGGTGCCATAGGCGATCTGGAACGCCGCGGCGTCCGTCATCGACATGCCATCGGGAAGCCTGACCGCGCGGCGCGCATCGAAACAGCCGTATTCCGCCAGCCCGCCCTGCCCGCCAAAAACCGCGACCCGGTCTCCGACGGCGACCGTATCGACCCCCGTGCCCAGGGCGTCGACGACGCCCGACACCTCCATCCCGAGAGTGAAGGGAAGATCCGGCGTGTCCTGATAGGTGCCCGTCACCATCAGCAGATCGGCAAAATTCAGCCCGCACGCGTGGATTCGCAGCCGAATCTCGCCTGCCGCGGGGTCAGGCATGGCGACATCGGTCATCTTTGGGGGGGTGGTGTGGCTGTGGACCTGAAACGCTTTCATAGGGGCTTCCTGCGGAGAATTATCTTTCGCTTACCATGACTTAGATCAGGCCGCCTGTCACGGCGCCGCGGCCACAACGACCGCAAGAAATTACCGAAGACTCCGTCATGATTGCATTTTGTTAACCATTTTCTGGTTTGCCCGGCCAAATTTCTTGCCCTGATACCTGCCATGCTATAGCGTTTTGTCATTCACAATCGGATAGGTTGTCTCAAGAATGCTTCTGTCTTAAGCGCGGTGGAGAATTTCCTGTCTGACCAAAAAAAATCGATAACGCGCCTTTCGAAAGGAAGCACGATGGCACATCCTGTTGACGTCCATGTGGGAAAAAGAGTTCGGCACCGCCGATGGCTGGTCGGAATGACCCAGCAGCAACTGGCGGAAAAAGTCGGAATAAAATTTCAACAAATCCAGAAATACGAGACCGGTGCAAACCGTGTCAGCGCCTCGCGCCTTTGGGATATCGCCGACGCGCTCGACGTGCCCGTGGCGTTCTTCTTCGAAGGCATCGCCGAAAGCCAGCAGGACGGTGCATCGACCCCCAGGGCAGATGCGGTTCCGGCGGATCTTCTTGGCGACAAGGAAGCGCTCGATCTCATCCGGTCCTACTACGCGATTCCCGAAAACCAGCGGCGCCGCCTGTTTGAACTGGCCCGCGTGCTGTCAGACGTCGCTTGAGCCTGCATGCCTCCTGGGGTAGCCCGTAAGGGGCTGCTTTCAGGAGGCTTTTCATGACCCGTTTCACCTCGGCAGATGCGTCCGACCTCTGGTCGGTGGCGGAACAGATGGCGGATGCCGCGCGGGCGGCGATCCTGCCGCATTTCCGCAGCATCGGCCTTGCCACCGACAACAAGCTTGCGGGCGGGTTCGACCCCGTCACCATCGCCGACCGCGCCGCGGAAACCGCGATGCGCGACGTGCTGGCCCGCCTGCGGCCCGATGACGGGATCCTCGGCGAAGAGCATGGCAGCGTCGCGGGCACCAGCGGCCTGACCTGGGTGCTCGATCCGATCGACGGCACGCGCTCCTTCATCAGCGGCACGCCGACCTGGGGCGTCCTGATCGCGTTGTCCGACAAGACCGGCCCGCTCATGGGCATGATCGACCAGCCCTATGTCGGCGAACGCTTCATGGGCGGGCTGGGCCGGTGTGACTGGACAGGTCCGGGGCGCAGGGACCTGCTTGGCACCAAACCCACGACCGACCTGTCACAGGCCATTCTGTTCTCGACCTTCCCCGAAATCGGCAGCCCGGATCAGCGCACCGCGTTCGAACGTGTCACCCCGAAGGTCAAACTGACCCGCTACGGCTGTGACTGCTATGCCTATGCCCTGCTTGCCGCCGGTCAGATCGACCTCGTGATCGAGGCCGGTCTGAACGCCTATGACATTCAGGCCCCGATCGCCGTGATCGAGGCGGCCGGCGGCGTTGTCACCCAGTGGGACGGCACGCCCGCGCATGATGGCGGCACGGCACTCGCCGCCGCCACGCCTGAATTGCACGCCGCCGCACTGGCCCTGCTCAAAGGCTGACAAACCGCGCAAGACGCGCTACGCTTTACCCGCCCGGACGAGTCCTTCCGCTCCTTTTCTGTCGTCCCGGCGGGGTCTTCACACCGAAAAGGGCACGCTTATGTGTGGAGGGAACGGCATGGCCATCCTGATCAAGAACGCAAGAACTGTCCTGACGATGGACACATCGCTGTCGGAAGTCGCGGACACCGACATTCGCATCGAAAACGGTGTGATCACCGAGATCGGCGCGGGTCTGACCGGCCCGGAGAACATTATCGACGCCAAGGGCTGTGTCGTCACACCGGGCTTGGTGAACACCCATCACCACCTCTACCAGACCCTGACCCGCGCGGTGCCCGGCGGGCAGGATGCGCTGCTCTTCGGCTGGCTCCAGACGCTCTATCCGATCTGGGCGCGGTTCGGTCCCGAAGAGATGTTCGTCTCGGCACAAATCGGGCTGGCGGAACTGGCGCTCTCGGGCTGCACGCTGACCTCGGATCACCTCTACCTCTACCCCAACGGCGCGCGGCTGGATGACACCATCGCCGCCGCACAGGACATCGGGATGCGGTTTCACCCGACACGCGGCGCGATGAGCATCGGCGAAAGCGACGGCGGCTTGCCGCCGGATGCGCTGGTCGAAGACGAGGCCGCGATCCTCGAGGACTGCATCCGCGTGATCGACGCGCATCACGACGCCAGCGCAGGGTCGATGGTGCGGGTGGGCGTGGCCCCCTGTTCGCCCTTCTCGGTCAGCCGCGACCTGATGCGCGATGCCGCCCTTCTGGCCCGCGACAAGGAGGTGATGCTGCACACGCATCTTGCCGAAAACGACGAGGACATCGCCTACAGCCTCGAAAAATTCGGCTGCCGCCCCGGTCAATATGCCGAAGACCTTGGCTGGACCGGGCCGGATGTCTGGCACGCGCATTGCGTGAAGCTCGACGGGCACGAGATTGATCTTTTTGCCAAATCCCGCACCGGCGTTGCCCATTGCCCCTGTTCGAACTGCCGCCTTGGATCGGGCATCGCCCCGGTGCGCGCCATGCGCGATGCCGGTGTGCCGGTGGGTCTGGGTGTCGACGGATCGGCCAGCAACGACGCCGGCAACCTCGTGGCCGAAGCCCGTCAGGCGATGCTGCTGCAACGGGTCGCGAACGGCGCCAACGCCATGAGCGCCCGCGAGGCGCTGTTCATCGCCACGCGCGGCGGGGCCGAGGTGCTGGGCCGTCCCGATTGCGGCCAGATCGCCCTGGGCAAACGCGCCGATATCGCCATCTGGGATGTCACCGGCGTGGAAAGCGCCGGAAGCTGGGATCCGGCGGCGCTCTTGCTGGCGGGGCCGACGCGGGTGAAACACCTGCTGATCGAGGGTCGGCAGATCGTGCGCGACGGGCATGTCACCACCCTCGATCTGCCCCGCGTGATCGAGCGTCAGACTGCGCTGGCCCGCAGGCTCATGAACTAGGCGCCGCATTATCCCCTGCAAAAGAATGCCGGATACGTCGAAGCGTCTGGCACGTGCCTCATGATTTGCTACTGTCCCCGCAAGCCGATGCAAAAACGGGGCCGAGCATATGTCGCGCATCAAGACCACCCATGTCGGATCGCTGCCGCGAACGCAGAAGGTGGTTGATTTCCTCTTTGCCCGCGAGAACCGGGTTTCGGTGCGGTGGACCCGGAAATCGCCTGTGCCAAGCTGGAAACGCTGGCCAGGGGTGCCGCCCTCGCCTCGGGACGCTTTTGAACGATGATCGAACCCGTCGTTTTCCTGCCGGGCATGATGTGTGACGCACGGCTTTTCGAGCCGCAGATCCGTGCCTTTTCCGCCACCCATCCGGTGATGGTCGCGCCGATCACCCATGGCCAGCGGGTCGAGGAGATCGCCTCGGGCCTTCTGCCGCTTCTGCCGCAGAAATTCGCGCTCGCCGGGCTGAGCATGGGCGGCATCGTGGCGATGGAGATCCTCCGCCGGGCGCCGGAACGGGTGACCCGCGTGGCGCTGATGGACACCAATTGCCTGGCCGAGACACCGCAGGTGGCCGCCGACCGCGAGCCGCAGATCGTCAAGGTGAAATCCGGCAAGCTGTCCGAGGTGATGCGCGACGAGCTGAAGCCGGGCTTCCTTGCCCCCGGCCCGCGTCGCCCGGCGGTGCTGCAAACCGTGATGGACATGGCGCACACGCTGGGCCCCGAGGTGTTCCTGAACCAGTCCCGCGCGCTGCAACGCCGCCGCGACCAGCAATCCACCCTGCGCAAGATCCGCCAGCCCGCGCTGGTGCTCTGCGGCGCCCATGACGCGCTGTGCCCGGTCAAGCGCCACAGCTTCATGGCCGAACTGATCCCGCATGCGCGGCTGGTCGTGCTCGAGGATGCAGGCCATTTGCCGACGCTGGAAACCCCGGACGAGACAAACGACGCGCTGTGGGACTGGCTGCACCAGCCCTACGTGCTGCGCTAGGGGCACGATGCGTCGACGCATCGCGGATGTTCCGTCAACGGAACATCTTGAGGGCTCTGCCCTCAAACTCCCGGGATATTTGCGAACCGGAGAAGACAAGCGCGCGCACCGCCTGAAACGGAGCGATTGACCGCGGTGCCATCTTCGCCTACGCCACGTTTCGCGCGGAGGGCCGGATGGCCGCCCCCGACAAGGGGGAGGAAAGTCCGGACTCCCTGAAGCAACGGTGCCGGGTAACGCCCGGGCAGGGCAACCTGACGGAAAGCGCCACAGAAAACAGACCGCCCCGATTTCGGTCGGGGCAAGGGTGAAACGGTGGGGTAAGAGCCCACCGGGGGGCTGGCAACAGTCCCCGCATGGCAAGCCCCACCGGGAGCAATGCCGAATAGGGGGATCGCGCCGCGCGTCGGCAGGGTCGCTTCAGCCCAGATCCCCGGGTTGGCAGCACGAGGCCGGTGGCAACATCGGTCCCAGAGGAATGGTCATCCAACCTCGGGGCAACCCGAGGGGGACAGAATCCGGCTTACAGGCCCTCCGCGCGTTTTTCTGTCCGCCTGAAGCAAAGAACCCCGCGTGAAGGGTTGACTCGGTCGCGCGCACGGGTAGAAGGCGGCGTTCAAGATGACATTCACGGGCAGTCCTTGCCCGATGCAGGAGACGACCCATGGCGAAGCCGACCACAATCAAGATCCGCCTGAACTCGTCTGCGGGAACGGGCCACTTCTACGTGACCAAGAAAAACGCGCGGACGATGACGGAAAAGATGTCTGTTCGGAAGTACGACCCCGTCGCGCGCAAGCACGTCGAGTACAAGGAAGGCAAGATCAAGTAAGCCTTCCGTTTCACACGGACAGTGAAGACAAAGCCGCGTCGGGGTCTGCCTTGCGCGGCTTTTTCGTGTCCGTTCGAGGCGTCTGCGCGGCCGGCGGATTCAAGACGGTTGATCGACACGAGGGTCAGCATCTATGAAGGACCGGCAGTTCATCTTTTCAGACAACGACGAGGACGACATCCTGTCGCGCATTCCGCCCCTCTTTGCCCTGGCCTTTCTGGCGGGCGCCCTGATGGTCGGCACGCCCGGCCATACCCAAGGGTATGGCACGGGGAACCGCGCGCAGACCATGGCTCCGCAATCTGTCGAGTCCGTCATCCGCGGATTCACCGAGGGTGCGCGCCGCTTGTGCGGCAATGTCCCGGATCCTGCTTACACGGTGGATTGTGTCGCCGATTATTTCGACTGGCTTGCAGACAGGCTTCCCCAGGACCGGGAGTTTCGCGAGGCCGAGACCATCATCCGCGATGCGGCACGTCAGTTGAACCGCGTGGCGCGCGACAATGCCTCCACGACCAAGCGCCCGGCAATGCTTCGGTTGAGCGACAGCAGCGCGCAGTCGGCGCGGACCAGCCGCGAGGTGATCCCGGTGGCCCCGGACCGCCAGGGCGCGGCCCGCGCCGCAGCGGTCGCCATCGTGCAGGAGGCCGAGACCCGGCTTCTGCGCGCCGCAGACAGATCGCAACGCCGCAGGGTCGCCTATTCAAGCATCGCGGCAGCCGTGGGGAATTCTTCGCTGATCCTGTTGCGCTCTGGCTAGGCCGGGCCGCCTGTGCGGTGAGGATCGGCGATCCTTCGTCAGGCCCGCCGCCCCATCACCCAAGCCCCGGTCACAGCCCGGTCATCGCCCATCATGATCGTCGGGAATACCGCCTCCCAGATATCCGCCGCCCGCGTGCTGCGTTGGGCGATGGCGGGCGTTGACCCCAGATCGAGCGTGATGAAATCCGCCTCAGACCCCGGCGCCAAAGTCCCCACGCGGTCCGCGATGCCCAAAGACCGCGCCGAACCTTCGGTCGCCAGCCACAAAAGCGCCGACGGGTGCAGCGCGACACCGCGCAGTTGCGCCACCTCGTAAGCTGCCGCCATCGTCCGCAGCATCGAGAACGACGACCCGCCGCCGGTATCGGTGGCCAGCCCGATGCGCTGCCCTTCGGCCACCAGACCTGCCATGTCGAACAGGCCCGAGCCGATGAAGGTGTTGGACGTCGGGCAATGCACCAGGGCCGCGCCCATTTCGCGCAGGCGGTCGCGTTCGCGGGGTTCCAGGTGGATCGCGTGGCCGTAAAGCCCGTTTGCGCCCAAGAGCCCGTGCGCTTCGTAGGTGTCGAGGTAATCCCGCGCCTCGGGGAAAAGTCCGCGCACCCAGGCGATCTCGTCTGTCTGCTCGCTCAGATGGGTCTGCATCAGGCAATCGGGATGTTCGGCCCACAAGGCGCCCAGCGCCGACAATTGCTCCGGCGTCGAGGTGGGCGAAAAGCGCGGCGTGATCACGTAAGACGCCCTGCCCTGCCCGTGCCAGCGTTCCAGCAGCGCCTTGCTGTCGTCATAGGCCGATTGCGCGCTGTCGCGCAGCCCGTCCGGTGCGTTGCGATCCATGCAGGTCTTGCCGCCCAGCACCCGCATCCCCCGCGCCGAAGCGGCTTCGAAATAGGCGTCCACGCTCTCGGGATGGATCGTGCAATAGCTGCACATGGTCGTGGTGCCATGCGCCAGCGCCAGATCGAGATACCGCCCCGCGATGTCCGCCGCGTAACCCGGATCGCCGAACCGCATTTCCTCGGGGAAGGTATAGGTGTTGAGCCAGTCGATCAGCCGCTTGCCCCAGCTCGCGATCATCGCGGTCTGCGGATAGTGCACATGGGCGTCGATGAACCCCGGCAGGATCAGCGCCTGGCCGTGATCCTCGATCGTGGCCTGTGGATACGCCCGCCGCAGATCGTCCGCCGTGCCGCGCGCCAGCACGTGCCCGTCCTGCACGGCAATCGCGCCGCGGACATCGTGAACCGCCACCTGCGGCCCCTCCAGCATCGGGTTGCCGTCGAACCAAAGCGTCTGGCCGAGATGGAGCGAAATGTCTGACATGGGATGCCCTTTTTGACCCTGGCAGCGCCATCCTATCTTTGGCCAAGCGGATGGTAAATTGCGCGCGCGCTCTGTTTTCTCCCGCGGTGATTGCGTAAGGATGGGCACGGCAGGAAAGCGAGGGGCAGGATGAGCGAAGACCAGACCATCGAGGCACCTGAGACCGAAGATCTCGACGGCGCCTACAGCCTGGGGCGCAAGGCGGTGGCCCAGATCCTCTATGCCGTCGATATCGACGACCGCGAACAGCTCATCGAGCTGATGGAGCCGCTGCACCCGGCCGACATCGCCGACCTGCTCGAACAGGTCAATTCCTTCGACCGGATGCGGCTGATCAAGCTTTATGACAAGGAATTCGACGGCGACATCCTGTCGGAGCTGGACGAATCGATCCGCGAAGAGGTCATCGGCCTGCTGTCGCCCCAGGTGCTGGCCGACGCCGTGCGCGAGCTCGAAAGCGACGATGTTGTCGATCTTCTCGAGGATCTCGAGCAAGGACAGCAGGACGCGATTCTCGATGCGCTGGAAGACAGCGACCGGGTGGCGGTTCAGCAGTCCCTGACCTTCCCGGAATATTCCGCCGGACGCCTGATGCAGCGCGAGGTGGTGATGGCACCCGAGCACTGGAATGTCGGTGAGGCCATTGATTTCCTGCGCAATTCCGACACGCTTCCGGATCAGTTCTACCACATCACGCTGGTCGATCCGCGGTTGCGCCCGGTGGGCAATGTCACCCTGGGCAAGCTGATGGGATCGCGCCGGGAGGTGCTGCTGAGGTCGATCGTCGAAGACACGTTCCACATCATCCCGGTCGACCAGTACGAAGGCGACGTGGCCTATGCGTTCAACCAGTATCACCTGATCTCGGCGCCGGTGGTCGACGAGAACGAGCGGCTGGTCGGGGTCATCACCATCGACGACGCGATGGCGGTGCTCGACGAGGAGCACGAGGAGGACATCCTGCGCCTTGCCGGTGTGGACAGCGAAAGCTCGGTCTCGGACCGGGTGCGCGAAACCACAAGGCGGCGCTTTCCGTGGCTTTTCGTGAACCTGGTCACGGCGATCCTCGCCAGCCTGGTCATTTCCCAGTTCGAAGAGGCGATCGCGACCATCGTGGCGCTGGCGGTGCTGATGCCCATCGTGGCCTCGATGGGCGGCAATGCGGGCACGCAATCGCTGACGGTTGCCGTGCGGGCCCTGGCGACCAAGGACCTGACCGGATCGAACGTCTGGCGCGTGCTTCGCCGCGAGGTGCTGGTGGGGCTGATCAACGGGCTGGCCTTTGCGGTCATCATGGGGGCCGTCGGCTATGTCTGGTTCGGGTCGCTGGCGCTTGGCGGGGTGATCGCGGCGGCCATGGTGATCAACCTTGTCGTGGCCGGGCTTGCCGGGACCGGAATTCCCATCGTGCTGGAAAAATTCGGCATCGACCCGGCGCTGGCGTCGGGCGCCTTCGTGACCACCGTGACCGACGTGGTGGGCTTCTTCGCCTTCCTCGGCCTGGCCGTCGTGGTGCTGCTATGACGCTCGAGGCGCAAAAGGCCGCCGCCCGCAGCGCCGCTTTTGCCCGGCGCAAACTGGCGCATGAGACAGGTCATCGCGGCGCTGCAGGACATCTGAGCCAGGTGCTCGCCGGATATCGCGGTGTGCCTCTGTCGGGCTACATGCCGATGCGCACCGAGATCGACCCCCTGCCCGCCATGTCCGAGGCCGCGGCGCATGGACGTGTCGGCGTGCCGGTGATCCGCGCCAAGGCGCAACCGCTGGTGTTCTCGCAATGGGAACCGGACTGCGCGCTGGTCGATGGCCCGTTCGGCGCGATGGTGCCGGCGGTGGAGCGGTTGATCACCCCGGAAGTGCTGATCGTGCCGCTGGTCGCGTTCTCGCGCAGCGGTGGGCGGCTCGGCTATGGCGGCGGGTTCTATGACCGCACGCTTCAAGGTCTGCGGGCGCAGCGCCCGACACTGGCCATCGGCTTTGCCTATGCCGCGCAGGAGGACGCGGAACTGCCGCTGGAGGCGACGGACCAGCCGCTCGACATGATCGTGACCGAGCGCGAGGTGATCGAGATCACCCGCTAGGTTCGACAGGCGGGACTCCCGCGCGGCGTCCGACCGACCTGTCTTGCAGCCTCGTTGCAACCCGCCCGATCTTTGGGCCGATCCGTGTTGGGCATTCCCGAAACTGTCTGATGAACTTGACAGGTCTTCCTCGCCTCTCCCATAGTTGGTCATAGTTTGATTAATTTTTTCAAGGGCAGGACCGACACATGCGAAGGCAAGCACGAGTCCTGTCAGGGTTGAGACACGCCAAGGTCGAGACCGGCCTTCCGTCATTCTCGGACGAGGCAAAAGCCAAGTTGTCGGCCAGATTCGCGGGCTCCGTCACCTATGCGGACATGCCGGGCTACAATGACGCCCGCATGGGCTTCATGCACACCTATCAAAGCTTTCCGCAGATCATCGGCTATTGCGTCTGCGAAAGCGACGTGGTCGCGATGTTGGCTTTTGCGCGGGATTGCGGGCTGAAGGTCGTCGCGCGGGCGGGCGGCCATTCGACGGCGGGGTTTTCCGTCAACGATCAGGTCGTGGTCGACACCAGCGGCCTGTCGCATGTGCTGATCGACAAGAACGCGCGGCGTGCCCGCGTCGGGGCCGGCGCGAATTTCCGCAAGCTGAACCTGATGCTGGACGGCACCGGCCTGCACGTTCCGGGCGGCGGCTGCGAAACCGTCTGTGTCGCGGGATACATGCAGGGCGGCGGCTACGGGTTCACCTCGCGGCTCTTCGGGATGAATTGCGACCTCGTCGAGGCGGTCACGATGGTGCTTGCCGACGGCAAGGTCGTCCGCGCCTCCGAGGACGAGCACACCGACCTTTTCTGGGCGGTGCGCGGCGGCACCGGCAACCAGTTCGGCATCCTGACCGAGATCGAATACCGCCTGGTCGAACTTGACAGGCTGTTCGCCTTCGGGCTGCGGTTTCCCCTGACCAGCCGGGCCGGGATCGACACCGCCTGTCGCGTTCTGCAGGATCTGCAGACGGGCTATACTGATGGCGGCGCCCCGGGGGTCGGGCTTCAGGCGCTTCTGATGAACCTGCCGACCAAGGACAAGCCCGAGGCGCAGGAACCGGGGCTGATGATCCGCGGGGTGTTCGACGGCACCGAAGAACAGGCCCGCGCGGCGATCCAGCCGCTTCTGGCGCATGTCACCGACGAGGCGACGCAGATCGAGATATGGCAGACCGGACGCTACCTGCATCTCAACGAGATCCTTTTGCAGACGGCGCACCCGCCGGGCATCGACATGCCGGCGGTGTCGATGAACACCAAGCCGCTGGTCGACAGCCGCATCCTGCCTGTTCATCACGACTCGGACAGGTGGCGCGAGATCGTCACGCTTTTCCTCGCCGCGCCGGACAAGACCAGCTTCATCGCGATGGAATGCTACGGCGGCGCGATCAATGACATTCCCCCCGACAAGACGGCCTTTGTCCACCGCACCGACAGCCTCGACATGTTCGCCTGGTCCTTCTGGACCTTCGACGCCACCCGCGATTCCGCGATCGGGTGGCTGGACGATTTCGGGCGGATCGCGGGCAGCATGGCCGTGGACAGCACGGGCCTCCAGCGGCGCTACCAGAATTATCCGCGTCGCGGCACCCAGGATTTCGGCGACGCCTATTTCGGCACGAATCTCGACCGCCTGCTCCGCCACAAGCAGACCTACGATCCGACCGGTCTGTTCGATTTCGAGCAGGGCCTGATGCGCTGCGAGGGCTCATGACCGACAAAGGACACACGGCCGGGACCTGCGCCTGCAAGAGCGCCAACGGAACAGCCTGCGCGCCCTGGTGCGGGCGCGACCCGATGTCCGGCAAGATCATCGGGGTCTATCTCGATCCACCGATGGCCATTGCCCGTGTCGGCGGCGCCAGGCACCCGATGGACGCCTACACCTGGGAGATCGACGAGAACCCGCATCGCGGCGTGCAGACCCGGATCGTGCCTGCGCCGTCGCTGCACCCGAGATCCGAACGTGGCGACGGGCACTGGCCGCACCGGCTGGTCGTGCACAGGCCCGAACGGATCACCTTCAAGGACGATCACGGGCACATCAAACCCGTGGCGCCGTTCTTCGAGCTGTGGGCGCGGGTGCAGGACGACACTGGCAGCACCGTGTCCGTGCCGGTGACCGAGACCTTCCTGACCGCACGGGGCGCATCGCTTGCCGACGTGGTCTTCACCGTCGATGCAGGCAACCGCAAGGCGCAGTCGCGCACCAAGCTGGCCTCCTGTGCAGCCCTTGCCCATGTCGTCTTCGCCGCCGACAGCTACCGTCCGCACCGGCTCGACGCGATCAGCCCGCGCACCCGCGACCAGGTGCCCTTGGTGCGCCCCGACGCGCCGCTGCCGCTGGGCAGCGTCCAGACCTTCAAGCCCAACCGCGACGACTGGTCCTGCCAGACGCGGCTCGACCAGGTGCGCCTGCGCTTCACCCCGGGCAAGGGCGACACGTTCGGCCCGCCGGATGCCGGCATCGCCACCGCCTCGCCGCGCACGCCGGGGGATTTCGAACCGGCAGTCACCGAATATGGCACCGCCCATGCGATGACACGGCCCGAAAACCGCTTTCTCAGCCCCGACACGCCGTGGTCCGGGTTCAACTTCCGCACCGGCGGCACGCCGAAATGGCCGACCCCGCAAGACAGCTATGACGGCGCGCGCGAAGGCGCGGGGGATGGCTGGGGCACGATCGATGACACCTGCGACGTGATCCTGCAGGCCTCCCTGACCATCGGTGGCCGCAAGTTCAGGGCGATGGCCCGCGCCTTTGCCGGCCCGCCCGATTTCGCGCCGGATCGTCGCCCGATGTATTCGATCCGCGACGAGCTGGAAGATCGCGAACTGCCCAGCCCGGTTCCCGACATCGACACGACACCGGACGAGATCCTCGACCTCTTCCGGCGCATTTTCGAAACCGCGAGCCTGGTCAATCTCGATCAGCGCCGGGCCTGGGCCTTGGCCGGGAACGCCGGGATGCTGGGCGGATCGGGTCCCGATGATCCGGATTGGGATGACGGGATTTCCCCCCGCCTCGGCCCGAAAAGCATGCGCGCAGACGACGCGCCTTATGCCCAGATCACGCCGGACTACACCCCTGGCCAGGGCGACACCCGCGTGCCCAGCGCGGGCCCGCACGAGGCGCTGCCCTACACGATGGTCGTACAGCAGGTGCACGCCCGCATGGCCGACAGCCCGGTGCTGCGCGAATTCCTTGCCCGGCGGCCGGACCGGGTGCGGCAGATCATCCGCCCGCCCTTTGGCCGCGTCGCCGATCTTCCCGCCCGCGTCGGCATCCGCAAACCGGCCGAGGTGCCGGTGGGCAAATGGGATGCCGACCCGACCGACGGCGCAGACCCCCGGCAGCCCTCCGAGACGGCCCCGCCGCGCTACCGCGATCCGCGTGACGTGATGGACATTGCCTATGACATGCGCATGCCCCCCTTCATGCGCCATTCCATGGGGGTCCCGCTCAGCATCACGCGGCGGCAGTATGACATGCTGATGGGCTATCTCGACAGGCTGGAAACCGACCCGCTCTGGCGCGCCGATGCTGCATCCGGCAAGAGGGAGCACGACAATGGCTAAGCCGCCCGAACCTCTGAACCGCGCGGCCATCCTTGGTCCGCCCTATCCGCAGCCGGTGCTGGGCAACCCGGTCTCGAGCCTGATGGAATCGGGGGTGGGGAATTGTTACCCCGGTCTCGAATTCGACATCCGCCAGCTGGATGTGCGGTTCTTTCCCGGACTGACCTTCGAATTCCTCGGGCTGGAACCGGCAGGCCCGGATGGCACGCAGGGCGTGCGGCTGGTCAATGCCGAGGCCGAAAGCGACCCCCTGTTCGACGACCCCGCGCCGTGGCTGAAGGCGCTGAAACGACAGCTGAACGGCCCCGAAGGCGGCGCGCTGGGGGATGGCGACTGGTACCTGCACGCCGTCGCGCAGCACGGCAGCCGCATCGAGCTTTACGATTTCAACGTCTTCCAGAACGCCGTGCAGATGACGCCGTACGAGGGCGAAACCTGCTGGTGGATCATCCGCGGCGTCGAGGCGGATGTCGACCTGACCGTGGAGCTGACGCAGCGCGCGCCAAGCGGCCAGCCCCTTGGCAACCCGGTGGTGCTGCATGGGCGTCGACGGCATTTCCTCGATGACACGGGCATGATCCCGGACGTCTATCGCGCGGGCGAACTGACCGCGTCGATGTGCAGCCCGTGGACCCATGATTTCCGCGACTGCGCCTGCCAGTACTGGGCCTCCAACCACCCCGACGTGGTGCTCGGAGAGGTTGTCGGCCCGCAGGCCGAAGACGGCAACGCGGCCGAGGACGCCGCGCAGCCCGTGACCTTTCTTGACTGGATGCGCCGTCGCGGCCCGGCGCAGGACATCGCTGCGGCGTCCACCCAGGAACGGGCGCGGCCCGAACGTTATGACCCCTACGAGATCAACCTGCGCTGGCAGGAGCTCGATTTCGTGCTGCACGGAACCGAAACCGACGGTACACCCGAGATGCCGCCGCTGACCGCACTGCACGCAGCTTACCCCTCGCTTCAGGACGTAATCACCGCCCTGACGGACGACCTTGCCCCGCTCGAATTCACCTTGTCGATGGTCTATCTCTACGCCTTCTTCTCGTTGCGCGCGCCGGAAGACATCAGCGAGGACGAGCGCCGGGACTGGCCCGATCTGGCCGACGATCTGCGCGCCGCACGGCAGCTTGTGCTCTCCGTGGCTCTTAGCGAAATGACCCATATGCGCTGGGTCAACCAGGTGCTCTGGACGCTGGACCGTGCAGGGCTCTATCCCAAGGGAAAATACAAGCCCATCGTCCAGCCACATAGCGACGCAAGCAAGACGGCCGCGGCGGAATCGTCAGACCTTGAAGATCGGGTGCTAGGCCTGCGACCGGCAACGCCGGACGCGATTGCCGATTTCATCGCGGTCGAACGCCCGGCCAATCGGCTGGACCGCGAATATGCCGGTCTGGTCGATCATCTGCGCGCCAATGCCGACGGCTATCCCGCCGGGCTTTACGAACTGGCGGTGCGCATCGACAGCGACGGCTTGCAGCACTACCAGAAGTTCCGGGACGTGAAGCTGATCCTGTCGCGCTACGAGCATGACACGTCGATCTACCTGCGCGACGTCAAGCTGGCCGATGCCGATGATCCCGCCGTGGCCGACGCGCTTGGCCTGCTGGCCGATATCGTGGACAACACGATAAAAGGCTACCAGGCCGAACGCGCCGATGACATGCCCCGCGCGGACGCCTGCATCCAGGCCGCCCGCAGCGCGATGCGCAGCTTTCAGGTCGAGGCCGAGGCGCTGGCCAGCGGGGCCAGGAAACCTGGCGAAAGTGTGGGCGTTCCGTTCTTTGCCGCATGGCAAGGCCACGGCGATGGTCAGTGACCTGATCGCGGCGGCCCGGCCGCGCAGCAAACACGCGCATCTGGCCGGCCAGGTCGCGCTGATGGCCGAAACGGCGGCGCTCTACCGGTTGGATGACGCGCAGGCGGCACAGCTTGCCGATGGGCTGATGACCGGCGACGCGGGCACGTCGGACGCCCTTGGCCGTCTTGGCCTGACGGCGCATGACATCGCGCCGCCCCCCGCCGATCTGACACGTCCGGTGCGGGCGCTGGCGCTCAACGTGGCGCAGACCTGCAACCTCGCCTGCGTCTATTGCTACGCCTCGGGCGGCACGTTCGGCGGCCCGGACACGCGGATGCCCTGGGACGTGGCGCAAAAGGCGATCGACGCGCTGATCGACGACACACCGCCGGGGGGCAGCATCAAGATCGCCTTCATGGGTGGAGAACCGACCGCCGCACGTGCCCTGATCCGGGACAGCGTGCTGCATGCGCGCCGCCGTGCCGCCAGCCGGGCGATCTCGGTCGGGTTCTCGATCACCACCAACGCGACCCTGCTGACCGAGCAGGACGCGGCGTTCATGGCCGAGCATGGCTTTGCCGTGACCGTCAGCCTCGACGGTGCGGCTGCCGCCAATGACCGATTGCGCCCGACCCGCGGCGGCTCGGGCAGTTTCGACCGCGCGGCACGGGGCCTGCAATACCTGACCGCGCATCATGACCGCCTGTCGCTCTCGGCGCGGGTCACCGCCACACCCGACAATCTGGACCTCGGGTCGACGATGGACGCGCTTGGCGCGCTCGGGTTCACGTCGGTCGGCGTGTCCCCGATGATCACCTCGCCGACCGGCAAGGGCACGCTGGATGGAGAGGATTACGCGACGCTTCTGGCCGCGATGATCGGCTGCGGCACCGCCTGGATGCAGGCAACGCTCGACCGCAAGCCGCACCCCTTCGCCAATCTTGCCACTGCGCTTGTCGAACTGCACCGGGGCCAGCCGCGCAGCCATTCCTGCGGTGCGGCGCGCGATTACCTCGCCGTGGACGCCTCGGGCGATTATGCCGCCTGCCACCGGTTCGCCAAGAACCCGGCCGGGTACATGGGGTCGCTGGGCGACGGTATCGACCACGCGGCGCGCAAGGACTGGCTGGCCGACCGTGCGGTCGAGCGTCAGGTTCCCTGCCAGACCTGCTGGGCGCGGCGCCTGTGTGGCGGCGGTTGTCACCACGAGGTCCTGAATGCCGGTCGCCCCGCCTGCGACTATGTCCGGGGCTGGCTGCACTTCGCGATGACCGCCTATGCCCGCCTGATGGATGAACGGCCCGACTGGTTCGATGGCGTCGCCTGACCTCGACGTCGCGATCCTCGGCGCGGGACCAGCGGGTGTCGCGGCCGCGCGCGGTCTGCTGGCCGAGGGCTGGCGCGTTGCGGTGATCGACCCCGACCAGCCGCCTGCCCCGCGCATCGAAAGCCTGCCCGCCAATGGCCTGGCCCTTGCGCATAGCCTGGGGCTTGGCCCGACCTTGGCAGCAGCGGGGCGCGGCCATGTCGGCGCGATGCGGCTTTACTGGCGCGCACAGCCGGAAACCCGGAGCTTCGGCCCCGGCGACGCACCGCTGCTGCTGGACCGCACCGTGCTGCATGCCGCCTTGCGCGACAGCATCCCGCCCGAGTGTCTGCGCAGGGGCCGTGCCCGCGATATCCGGCAGCACGACGAGATCGTGCACCTGGAGATCGGTGGAACACCGATCACGGCCCGCTTCGTCGTCGATGCGCGTGGCCGCGCCGGCCAGCGTGGCGTGGCAGGGGCAGGTTCCGAGATCGCGCTGGCCTTCACCGCCCGGCTCGACGGGACGCCAGACTGCACGATGCTGTTGCATGCCCTGCCCGACGGCTGGCTCTGGGCCTGCACCCTGCCCGACGGAACCCTGTCGGGGGCAGTGTTCGTGCCCGCCACCGACATGGCCGGGCTCGACGCGGCCGCGCGCGCCGCACGGCTGGCCGGGCATCTGGGCGAAGCGGGCCTCGGGCCGCCGCTGGAGGCGCGTGCCGGTGCCGTGGTGCCGGCCATGTTGCAGATGGTGCAGGACCCGTTCGCGGACCGGCGCATCCTGCGGATCGGCGATGCCGCGCTGGCGCGCAATCCGATCGCGTCGCACGGGCTGGTCCATGCCTTGCGCAGCGGCGCGCAGGCGGCAGCGGCCGTGGCGACCCTGCTCGATGCGGATGGCGACGATGACGCGGCTCGGGTCTTCATCCGCACCAGCCATCGGAACGCGACCATGGCGGCGCAGGACACGACCGCACGTTCGCTTGCCGACCAGTCCCTGCACCGGACCGCGTTCTGGTCGGGCCCCGCCACGAACCGGCCCCCTGTTCAGCCCACCCCCGCGCCCATGCCGGACCTGTCGCAACCGCTCGGGCTGCTGCCCCTGCGCCGCATGCCGATGCTCGCGGATGGCCGGATAAGCTGGACCGAGGCGATCTGGCTGCCCCGCAGCGGGCGCAGCGCGGCACGGTTCGGCGGAATCGGCGCGGCGGAACTGGCCGGCTTCCTGATGCCGCCTGCCCCGGTGTCCGTCCTGAAAGCGCGGCTCGAGGCGGCGTTCGGACCGCGGACCGCCCGCGCGCTTCTTCAGGAGTTGCTTGGCGAGGGTGCGCTCAGCGCGCTTGCGCCCGGGCGGCGTGGTCTTCCAGCAGAGACAGCGCACGGGTGACGTCGCGGCCTTCGTCATGCGAGATCATCCGGTCCAGGACGGCCTGCAACCGCGCCTGCGCCTGTTGCGATGGCATCGCTTCGACCATGTCGCACAGGATGCGGAGCGCCAGCATGTCGGCGCGCATCTCCTCGGCCACGTCCAGCGCGGCCTCACGCCCCGCCTGGGCCGCGTCCACATCCCCGCGTGCGGCCAGAACCTGCGCCCGCAGCCGCATCAGCTCGGGACGCACCATCGTTTCTCCCGTGCTTTCCTGCACATGCTCGGCGTGATCCAGCGCCGCCTCGACAGCGTCAAGGTCGTTCCCGGCCAGATGTGCCTGCGCCAGCAATGCGCCTGTGATGGGCTGGTAATTGTAGGGATTGACCTGCCGGAACAACTCGTGTCCGTCGCGCAGCGATGCCAGTTCGCCGGCGGTCGGCGGCAGGTCGCGGCAGATCAGATCTGCCGCCTCGTACATGAAGCCGCTGGTGCCCCGCATCACGCTCAGATCATGCATCCGGCCCAGGTCTCCGGCCTCGACGGCGCAGGCCATGGCTTCGGGACCGTTCTGCGCCAGCCCCATCAGCATGGCCCGGAACAGCAACGCCTGCGCCAGCGAATGCACGTGCTCGATCCGCCGCGAATGGCTGACCGAAAAACTGCTGGTCTGGTCCGCGCCGACCGGATCGCCACGCAGCCATTGCGCAAAGGACAGGAACACCGCGCTGATCTCGGCATGATCGTAGCCGAGCAGATGCGCCAGCGCCCCGTGCCTGTGTTCGTCATATTGTGCGAGCGCCGCGCGCATGCTGGCGATGCATTCGTCAAACGCACCGGTATGCAGCGCCACCGACCCCGCGCAGCGCCGCCCGATCATCAGATAGGTCTCGTCTTCGGCGGCCTCGGCGGCGTCGCACAGCTGGGCCGCCCAGACCCGGGCCGCGTCATAATTCGCGCCGACCAGCGCATGTGCGAAAAGCGCGAACAGCGCGATCAACTCGCTGCGGCTGTCGCCAAGACTGCGGGCGAGGTCCAGTTGCTGTCCGACAAGCGCGCCGACCGCGTCAGACGCGATTCCGAAGCGCGCCCGGCTGACGGAGGATTTCGCGAAAAGCACCTTGAGCCGCAGGGCATCATGCTCCGGGCTCGGCCCGAGGTGATCCAGCGATGCAAGCGCCCGGTCCAGATGGTGGTTCGCCTCGATCAGGGCCGACCGCTTGAGCGCCGCTTCTCCGGCTGCGAAGGACAGGGGCGCGGCCTCTTCATGCTGCCCCCCCTGGAAGGCATGCCAGGCGAGCTTCCCGGATCTGTCGGTGTTCGACTGGAGCGCCGCCCCCTTGAGGGCCGCGAACACCGCGCGGTGCAGGGCCTCGCGATCGGACTTCACGAGGCGTTCGTAGCAGACTTCCTGAAACAGGCTGTGCCGAAGCGTCAGCCGATCGTCATGCGTCCCGCCCGCCGCGCGCAGGATGCCTGCCTCGATCATTTCGGCAATCGGCGCATCCAGATCGTCGGGCCTCACGCCCAGGACGCCCGCAAGGGTCGTTGTGTCGGTCGGTTCGTTGAAGACCGCCATCGCCGCCGCCACGCGATCGCCGCGCCGGAGCCCGTCCAGACGACTTGCGATGCTCTCGTAGATCGAGGCCGGGATCTGGGTGTGCTGGTCGAGCATGGCATCGCTCCAGCCCCGCGCAGAGCGGGCCAGCGTCTCGAGCATCAGCGGATTGCCGTTGCTGCGCTTCAGGATCGTTCCGGCAACCTGACCGGGCAGCGTTCTGGCACCCAGATGCTGGTCCATGATCGCGCGCGCGGTGCTCTTGTCCAGCCCGGCAAGCGCGACATGGGTCCGGTCCACATCCTCGGTCCAGATCGAATCGTCGCCATGGCGCGACGTCGCCAGGATCATGACCGCGCTGCCTTCGGCCTTGCGCGCGCAGGCTTCCAGCAAATCCCGCGTCGTCGGGTCCGACCAGTGGATGTCCTCGATCGCGATCAGGCAGGGTTCCGGTCCGGGGCCGACAAGAAACTGCGCCACCGTTTCGAGAAACAGGCTGCGCAGGCGCGCCGGGGCCAGATCGCTGGGCGCCCGCCCGGCCAGTCCCAGGAATTCCGCAACCGCGTCGACCTGCGCCGGCGTGGCCTCTGCAAACAGCCGGTGCAGGATCTCCCGGCGGACCGAGGGCTCGGACTCGAGCGTGCCGCCAAGCATGCCTTCCAGCAGCTGGACAACGGGGTGCAACGGGACGCGTTCGGCCAGCGGATCACAGTGGATGCGCAGGATGCGCGCCTGCCCGTCCTCGAGGCCGCTCAGAAGGTGATCGAGAAGGTTCGACTTGCCGATCCCTGCCTCGCCCGAAACAAGCGCGAAGACGGGCCGGCCCTCGCGCGCCTGCTGCCAGAGCGCCAGGAGCCGTTCCTCCGCCTCGCGGTGCGCGCCCGGAACGCGAGGCCCGGACGCCGGCTGCGACTTTGCCAGCGCCGGGCTGGCCGCCGTCACCTCGAAGATCTCGGTCTTGTCAGCGAAGCCTTTCAACGCGGCGGGCGGCAGCGCCCTGAAGCCGAAGGTTTGCGTCGCCAGGCCCTGCGTCGCGCCGTCCACCAGGATCGTGCCCGGGCGGGCGAATGTCTGGAGGCGCGAGGCCCGGTTCACCGGCGCTCCGATCAGTTGCAGGCCGCGATTCAGGTCGCGGTCGGGATAGCCGACAATCGCCTTGCCGCTGGCGATGCCGATCCTGGCAACGACGTCCACACGCGCGCCGCCGATCGTCCGTTGCGGCATCTCCGCGAGCGCGGCATTCAGCGCCAGCGCCGCGCCGATCGCACGATCCGCATCCACGCCGCGCGTCACCGGAAAGCCGAACAGGATGATGACCCCGTCCCCCTGCAGGGCCGCGACATAACCGCCGTAACGCTGGGCGGCGCGTTGCGCGGCGTCGTAATACTGCTGAAGGATATCGCGCATCTCGTCGGGATCGATCCGCCCGAGAAGTTCGGTAAAGCCAACCAGATCGCTGAACAGGACCGAAACGCGCCGCAAGGCGGGTTCCGGGGCCATCATCGTCGCGGGTTCCGGCAGCGCCGCCTCTCGCTGCTGTGGCCTGAGCCGTTCAAGAAGCTTGCGCCGCTGCCCCAGTGTCAGGCCCAGTTCGCGCAGATCGCCGTCTTCGAGCGTCGTCAGCACGCCCAGATCGATATCCTCGTCCGCAAATTTGTCCACAAGGTGCGCGAGCCCGACATCCGCGAGGATCGCAACGACATCCGGATCCTGACTGGCCACGCTGAGTCCCCCGCTCTGCTCTGGACGAGGAAAAACAAAAGCTTCAACCGTCCTCTCCAGCTTAACCTGACATAGCTTCCCCTGGGGAAACTGCAAAGCATTCATCCTGCTTTTCATGCCCGCCGGTCCCGACCGAGGCCATCAGAGAAAACCTTTGCTTTTCGTCACCACGGCTGTTTTACAACCCTTTATTGTATTGACGGATCCGGTCATGGAAATTTTCACAAGTGATCAGCTGTTGAATGGCGCAGGTCTGGCGGGGGTGCTGTTCTATCTTGGCTCCTACGCGCTTTTGCAACTCGGATTGCTGCGCGGCAACGGATATGCCTATGCCATCCTCAACCTCGTCGCCGCGAGCCTGGTCCTGCTGAGCCTGACGGTCGCCTTCAACCTGTCCTCGGCGCTTATCCAGATGTCCTGGGTGGTCATCAGCATCTTCGGAATTGCCCGGCTGATGTGGATCAACCGCAGGGTGCGTTTTTCGGACGAGGAACAGGCGCTGCTCGACACGGTCTTTCCCGACATGCCGACCCCGATCGCGCGGCGTTTTCTCAACCGGGGCAACTGGGTCGATGCCGAATCGGGTGCCCTGCTTCTGGCGGAAGGCGAGCCGGTGGTGAACCTTTACTACCTTGCCGACGGAAAGGTTCAGGTCATCTCGGGCGGCCAGCCCATCGGCACGGTCGGCAACGGGTTGCTGGGCGAGATGAACGTTCTGTCCGGCGGCGTCGCGTCGGCATCGGTTACGGTGCTTGATCCGGCACGGCTCTTCGTGATTTCCGGAGACACGCTGCGGCGGATGGTGGCGCGCGACCCCGAGTTCCGCATCCTGCTCGAGAACGGCATGGGCCGCGATACCGGGCGCAAGCTGATGCGGGCCAATGAACGGCTGTCGACCCTGTCGGAGAACACGGTGTGAGCGGTGCCGCCGTTCTCGTGGCGCTGGCCCTCTTTCAGGTCAAACACTACCTCGCGGATTTTCATTACCAATCGGCCTGGATGGTCGCGTCCAAGGGTCATTACGGACGATGGGGCGGCGTTGCCCATGCCGGGTTGCACGGAGGGCTGAGCCTCCTCGTGCTGATCGTCGTCGCACCGTCGATGCCCATGGTCGTGGTCCTGCTCGTGCTGGCCGAGATCGTGGTGCATTACCATATCGACTGGATCAAGGCGCGCGGCACGGAACTGCGCGGCCTCGAGCAGGACGATCGGGCGTTCTGGCGTTGGCTGGGGCTGGATCAGGCTGCGCATCACCTGACCTATATCGCGATGCTGGCGATTCTGATCGCGGCCGCCTGAACCGGGCCTGACACGGACCACCGACAAGCCCGCCCGCGAAACACAAGGTCGCCAGCGCGATGGCACTGTCGTCACGCTCGGGGACCCTGGACACCGCCGACTTGGCAGGCTCGGAATTCAGGTCGTCCATGTGCCCCCGGTTTGACCTGACCCAGCATACCTCCACTGGCAGATTTCGCGCGCCAGCTTTCAGGACATGTCCCTGGCGTCACCTCTGCTCTGCACCGTGCCGTCCTGTGCCGCCGCCGGCAGATCCCCGAGCAACCGGGCAGGAGCAGCCAAAGAATGGCCGCGACGGAACAGCCCCGCCGCCATGCGCCCGATGTCAGGCAACCCCGGTCTTGAGCCAGGCCTCGGCCTGTTCGCGGTCGTGCAGCTCGAACGCCTTGATGTCGATGCCGGGGAACAGGGCGCCCTCGACCTCGGCCGCCGTTCTGATCCACGCCGCGTCGCACAGAACCGCGCAGCGGTCGAACCGGCCCAGCAGCCCGAACATCTTGGGCAGCCGGGCCATCTCGACGGCGATGGCGCCCATGTCGGGAAAGGCGAAAGACGTGATGGTATAGAGCATCCGGCCCTCGTTGACGTCCTGCGACATCTCGAGAAGGTCATCGAGCGCCCGGCCCATTTCCTCCGAGCCGATCCTGCCCGAGAGGTCTATATCGACCCGGTTCGGTTCCGGTTTGGTGATCTTGAGCATGGTCCCCTCCTTGTGCTGCCACCAGACAACCCCGTTTCGCCGGATCGCGCCATGACGCAAGTCAAGTCACAGCGCCCGCTGCATGAAGACAGCCGGAAAGTTGATGCCCGGCCGCAGCGGAACGTCGATCTCGCCCTGCGCCTCGAATCCCATCGCCTCGTAGAACGGCACCGCGCTGCGGGTGCTCTGACAATGCAGCTGGCGCATGCCGCAGGCATGGGCATGCACCAACGTGTGGTCCATCAGCGCCCGGCCGATCCCTTCGCGGGTGCGGCGGTGATCGGTCACGACATGACGGACGTGACCGATGCCGCGCGTTCCGGGCCTGTCACCCGGCGCCTGCATGGTCCAGCCGCCAGCCCCGACGATCTGGGGCCCGTCGCAAACCACGAAAAAGCTGCCCGAGGCAATCAGCGCGGGCTGCGCTTTCGAGATCAGCGGCACGGCGGTGACAAGAACCGAGGGCGGATAATCCGCCTTCAGCAGAATGGGATAGGATTGACCGAACAGCGCGTCCAGGGCGTCCAGATCGGACGGTTCGGCCGGACGAAGCGTAAGCGTGTCTCCTCGCATAGGTGGCCTTTCAAGTTGGTTTCGACTGGGACAGAAGCTAGGTCGGCTCCGCGTCCTTGTCGACCGAAGTCAGCCTTGGCATCGTCAGCCATCGCGGGCTGCGGGCCGGAACGTGGCGTCACCCCTGATGCGCCAGGATCTGTGTCCAGATCGCGGTTTCGTCGTACAGCGTCCATTCGCGCCGAAGCCCACGCGGACCGAACTCGGCATGGGACATCCCCATGACATGCACCTCCGCCCCGGTCGGTGCGCCAAAGTGGCCCCATCCGTCATGCCTGCCGCTCAGCGACCAGCGGATCGCGGCACGCGGCGGCATGTTTGGTTCCTCCATGCCGATCTGGTGGTGAATCTTGAACGTGGCAGACGGAAAGGCCGATCGCAGGCCAAGCCAGAAGGCGTCGACCCCGGGTATGCCATGCACGGTCTGCCCGCCGGGATATTCGGCCTGCACCGCGCGGTCATACTGGCCCGGAATGACCGAAAATTCGGCCTCCATGATGCGCGTCAGCAGCGCCGCGAAAGCCGCGCCCCACTGATTGTCATTGCCCCGGCCACTATAGGGCCCCTGCACATCGACCGAGGGCCGGCACGGCTGGGTTTCCGGATCGAGCCCGGCAATCCGTGCGCGGGTCCAATCCCGGACGTCGACCCCCAGCTGCCGCAGCACGGCGCCGGTGTCGCGGATCTGCCATTCGTCGCTGATCCTGTTGGCCTTGGCGAAGCAGTCGGCAATCGCGCGATAGGTCACCCTGCGCCCGGTGGCGGGGCCGAACAGGCCGTCGCGCGCATGGGCCGCCGTCGACAGGATGCGGTGCGACGACATCATCCCGACCTCGGGACTGCCCGACCAGATCACGTCTTCGCCCAGCAGGACACGGTCGGGAAACTCTGCCAGCGTCGCCATCGCCGCCGCCGTCGCGGCCGGTGCGCCAAAGGACATCCCCTCGGGCATGCGCAGGATCACCTCGGGGTGGTAATAGTCCTTCATCCGGGCACCAAGACCGCGATCCTCCCAGATCTCGCGGGTGATCCCGAGGATGTAGTCGGGGAAATCCGCAAAACGGTTGTCGAACCCTTTCATCGCAAGCCTTCCGCTAGGCGAGCCGATCCGCGCAGAATCACCGGCCCGTCGATTTCGATGCCCCTGACTGCACAAAGGACGCTTCGATTTGGTTAACATGCGCCCGCATCACGGATGGGAAACACCCCGAAATGGCGGAAAATCGGCATAGCGCGTCGCGCGTTCCTCTGGCGGCACGGAAGGCGCGGCGCCTGCCCGAACCAGGGTGCCTTTCGGCGCGACATAGCTGTCGATCCGCCGCTGCGGATCCGGCCGCCACGCGATGTTGAAGGCGCAGAGCTTGGGAAAGACCCAGACCTCTGCAAAAGGCAGATGATCATACAGCCACCACGCCAGATCGCGCCAGTCGCGGCCCTGGTCATAGCGATCGGCGAACCACGGGATCACGATGCTGGCGCCCGCCACCGCGACCTCGGGGCGGTCCCAGATATGGCATTCCAGCGGATAGTCATTGCGCGCGCAGTTCAGCCGGTTCCGATTGCCGAACCGATTGAGCGCGGCGGACCGATACCCGGACCGCACGGCGATGCGCCCGAAGGTCTCCTGCAACGGATCGAGCAGCGTCTCGCACAGCGCCCGCCCGCGCGCGATGGCCAGATCGGGATGGTCCGGGATGTTCTGAATCGCGTGGAAATTGCCGATCTCGGAATAGAGGAACTCGCGCATGTAGAAATGCCGCGACAGCCGGACCCGGCCCAGCGACTCGAGGCTCCACATGCTTTGAGGCCGCCTCAATACCCCATCCAGCGAAACGCACCGTCACCGTCGCGCAGGGGCGAAAACGGGTTATGCGCGACTTCCCAGACATGGCCCTCGGGGTCGTTGAAATAGCCGTGATAGCCGCCCCAGAACACCTCTTGCGGCGGCTTGAGCACGGTGCCGCCTGCGGCCTCGACCCGACCCATGACGTCATCGACACCGGCCCGGTCGCGCGCATTGTACCCCAGGGTCATCGCCCCGCGCCCAAGCCTTGCCACGTCGATCCCGATATCCTCGGCCAGCTTGGCCAGCGGGTAGAGCCCGAGGGTCTGCCCCAGCAGGTCATAGGCGATGATGCCTTCCTCGGTCTCGACCCGGCGCCAGCCCAGCGCGTCGTAGAACGCCGCCGCCGCGTTTGCATCCGCCACGCCCAGTGTGATCAGCGATATCCGCTGCTCCATGAAAACACCTCCATCCGGGCACATGCGCCCGATGAAAGACTATACATCGGGACGGCCCACGAGAAGCGGGATCGCGGCCTCAGCCGATCACGTCGCGGATCGCATCCTCGATCATGCGGAGGTTCGGCGGCTCGGAAAACCGGTGATCCGCGCCCTTGACCAGCGTCAACTGCACATCCGGACTGTCGATGTGATCCAGCAGGCCCAGCGCCGTTTCGCGGCGGACGGCATTGTCCTCGGTGCCCTGGACAAGCCGCACCGGGTACGGCATGCGCAGCGGCGACCGCAGGACAAGATTGGCGCGCCCGTCCTCGATCAGGCGGCGCGTGACGATATACGGATCGCCATATTCCGAGGGCAGCGCGACCTGCCCGTCCTGCATCAGCTGCCGCCGCTCGTCTTCGGAAAACCCGGCCCAGAAGCCGTCCTCGGTGAAATCCGGCGCTGCGGCGATGCCGACACATCCCACGACATGGGCCAACCGTTGCGTCAGCAGACAGGCGATCCAGCCGCCCATGGACGACCCGACCAGCACGATCGGTCCGTCGCATGTGGCCTCGATCACCGCCTGTGCATCGCGCGCCCAGTCGCCGATGCAGCCCTCTTCGAACACGCCCTCCGACAGGCCGTGCCCCGAATAGTCGAAGCGCAGGAACGCCCGGCCCTGCGCCTTGGCCCAGGCCTCGAGATGCACCGCCTTGGTGCCTTCCATGTCGGACTTGTAGCCCGAGAGGAACACGATGGTCGGGCCGCCGCCTTCGGTCTTGGCATAGGCCAGCCGCGTGCCGTTTGGTCCGTCGATATGCTGAATGGATGTCACAAGTGCCTCCGGTCCTGTTTGCCGCGACTTTACGCAAAGCGCGCCGGAACCCAAGGGGTCACAGGCGATCTAGCCGGTTTCGACCTCGTCGAGGCGCAACGCCAGAACGCCGCCGATCAGCGACAGGACCGCGAACCCGGTCAACGCCACCACCGGGCCGGCCAGGGCCAGCAGACCGCCGAACGCGCCCGTGATCAGCAACAGGACGCCGATCGCCGTGTTGGCCAGGGCGGCATAGGACGAGCGCGCGTCCTCGGGAGACATGTCGACCAGGTAGACCGACCGCGCCGACCGGACGCCCTGGTAGGACAGCATGAAGAAGAACAGGATCCCCGGGATCACCCAGAGCGTCTCCGCCCAGCCGCCCAGTTCGGCGAGCACCGCCAGCGTGGCAAAACCCGCCGCCAGAAGGCCCGACAGGAACAACACCCTGCGCGACGACTGGTCCGACAGGCGCCCCCACACATAGGACCCCGCAAACGCAGCCGCCGCCGAAGCCAGAAGCAAGGCCCCCAGCCCCTGCAGGGCGGATTGCCCCCCGCCCAGCAGCACGAAATAGGGCGGCGCCAGCGCCGTCACCGTCAGCAATCCGCGCACCGCGATGAAGAGCCGGAACTGGCTGTCCTCCTTCAGGGGCGTCAAGTCGACCGTGGTGTTGGTGGTATCGTCCGAGGGCTGCTCTTCGAGCGTCGAAAACAGCGTTGCCGCCGCCACCCAGAGCCCTGCCGCAAGCGCAATGGCGACGATCACCGGCGTCACGTCGCGCAACAGGCCGGACAGCAGCAAGCCCGCGAAGATCAACACGGCAATCGACGCGGTGGACCCCGCGATGCCGGTGACCGCCCCGCGGCGGGTTTTCTGCACCGTCTTGCCAAGGATGTCCTTGAAGCTGACCGAACAGGCCGCCCGCGACACGGCCAGCACCGCCAGTGCTCCGCACAGGGCCAGCCCGGCCGCAAGCCCGTCCATCGTCAGGGCAATCGCCACGATCGCCAGCGCCGCCGCGCCCTGTCCGGCGGATCCGATCACCCAGATCCATTTGCGCCGTGTTCTGGATTGCACCCATCCGGCCAGCAGGATCTGCGGCAGCAATGCCCCCGCCTCTCGGATCGGAACCAGCAGCCCGACCAGCGCGGCAGGCGCACCCAGCGCCCCGGCAAGCCAGCTGAGCACCAGCTTGGGGTCGATCAACCCGTCCGCTACCTTGGTCATCGACAGGCTGACCATGTGGCGCACCCCGTTGCGCGCCTCGCGGTCGCGGACCGCCTCATCGGCACCGGTGATGTCTTCGTAGGCTTCGGTAACGGGGTGGTTCATGCAGGAGTCCGTCGGTGGTTTATGACCGGCAACGAACGCATCGGAGGCCTTGAGGTTCCCGATCCTTGGAAATAATTGCCCGAACTGGCCTTACACAACGGGTGCCCCTGTCAGGATCGATCACGCCAGACCCGGCTCGATCAATGCGACAGGCAAGTCCCGCCTACCCGCCGATATAGGCGCCGGTCTTGGGACGGTAGAAGTTCTTCTGATTGTGCAGGCGCCCCAGCAGATCGTTGATCCGCTTCATCGACGCATCCACCTCGCGGGTGCTTTCGCAGGGCTGCAAGGGATCCGCATGCTGGTCGATGACAGCGGTGTTCAGCGTCCGCTTGGTGCTGCGCAGCGCGTCTTCGATCAATTCCATGTCGTCGACGGTCAATTCGAATTTCGTATTGTAACCGGGCATTGGCTGCTCCCCCGTGTCGCGTGACGTCGTGAAGTTTCCGATAGTGGAATGTCGTTATACATAGCAATTGCGTCGCTTTCGTCCACAGCGAAACGCAGCGCCAAGCGCCTGATATTAAAGGGTTTCCGATAATACATTCGTATACCGCCCGGGAATCCCGGCAGTTCGCGTCCAAACGCGCCGACTCGACACGGCATTCTGCGGCGATCCCCGCCTTGACGCGCCTCGCCCCCCCTGCCAAAAGCCGCGCACGATACATAACCCGCAACCGGGCGTTCCGTGGGCGCCAAACTGACGAGGAGCTGGGCCAATGAGCCAGATTTCCCTGACCTTCCCCGATGGCACTGCGCGCGATTTCGACAAGGGTGTGACCCCTGCCGAAGTCGCCGAGAGCATTTCCAAATCCCTGTCCAAGAAGGCGATTTCCGCCACCGTGGACAACGCGCATTGGGATCTGCAATGGCCGATCGAGACCGACAGCCGCATCGCCATCAATACCATGCAGGACGACGCACCCGCGCTTGAACTGATCCGGCACGACCTTGCGCATATCATGGCGCGCGCCGTTCAGGAGATCTGGCCGGACGTCAAAGTCACCATCGGCCCGGTGCGCGACAATGGCTGGTTCTACGATTTCGACCGCAAGGAGCCGTTCACGCCCGAAGACCTTGGCGCGATCGAAAAGCGGATGAAAGAGATCATCAACGCCCGCGACGCGGTGCGCACCGAACTGTGGTCGCGCGAGAAAGTGCGCCAGCATTACACCGACAATGGCGAACCCTACAAGGTCGAGATCCTCGACCGGATTCCCGAGGGCGAAGACATTCGCATGTATTGGCACGGGCACTGGATGGACCTCTGCCGGGGTCCGCACCTCCAGCACACCGGGCAGGTGCCCGCCGATGCGTTCAAGCTGATGAACGTGTCCGCCGCTTATTTCCTTGGCGACAACACCCGCCCGATGCTGCAGCGCATCTACGGGGTTGCGTTCAAGAACCGCGATGACCTCAAGGCGTACCTGAATTTCCTCGAGGAAGCCGACAAGCGCGATCACCGCCGTCTGGGCCGCGAGATGAGCCTGTTTCACATGCAGGAAGAAGCGCCGGGGCAGATTTTCTGGCACCCGAACGGCTGGACCATCTACACCCAGTTGCAGGACTACATGCGCCGCAAGCAGATGCGCGGCGGCTATGTCGAGGTGAACACCCCGCAGGTTGTCGACCGCAAGCTGTGGGAGGCGTCGGGCCACTGGGACAAGTACCAGGACCACATGTTCATCGTCGAGGTCGACGAAGAGCATGCCCGCGAAAAGGCGGTGAATGCGCTCAAGCCGATGAATTGTCCGTGTCACGTCCAGATTTTTAACCAGGGGTTAAAGTCTTACCGTGACCTTCCGTTACGTATGGCCGAATTCGGCTCGTGCAATAGATATGAACCCTCCGGGGCCCTGCACGGAATCATGCGCGTGCGCGGTTTCACCCAGGATGATGCCCATATTTTCTGTAGAGAGGACCAGATCGAAGATGAGACAAAACGCTTTATCGACTTCCTGTCAGAAATCTACCGCGACCTTGGCTTCGAAAGCTTCAAGATCAAGTTCTCCGACCGTCCGGACACCCGTGCCGGATCGGACGAGGTCTGGGACAAATCCGAAAGCGCCCTCAAGGCGGCCACGGCTGCCGCAGGTAGCGAGTTCGAGCTGAATCCGGGCGAAGGCGCGTTTTATGGGCCCAAGCTCGAGTTCGTCCTGACAGACGCGATCGGCCGGGATTGGCAATGCGGCACCTTGCAGGTGGATTTCGTGCTGCCCGAACGGCTGGATGCGACCTATATCGGTCAGGACGGCGGACGGCACCGGCCGGTGATGCTGCACCGCGCGACCCTTGGGTCGTTCGAACGGTTCATCGGCATCCTGATCGAGGAACACGCCGGCAAACTGCCCTTCTGGCTGGCCCCGCGTCAGGTCGTCGTGGCCTCCATCGTGTCCGAGGCGGATGACTACGTGCAAGAGGTGGTGGCGGAACTGACCAAGGCCGGTGTGCGCGCCGAGGCGGATATCCGCAACGAGAAGATCAACTACAAGGTCCGCGAACATTCGGTCGGCAAGGTGCCGGTGATCCTGGCCATCGGCCACCGCGAGGTCGAGGAGCGGACGGTCACCGTGCGCCGCCTCGGAGAGAAGCAGACCTCTGTAACATCGCTGACCGAGATCGTGAGCAGCCTCGAAAAAGAGGCGACTCCACCCGATCTTCTGTAACATTCCCGCGCTGGAAGTTTTCAGAAAGGCCCCGTATTGTTACGGGGCCTTTTCTATTTCGCTGAAAACACACGGAAAACCGTTGCATGCTGCTTCACCCTACGTCACGCACGTGTGAAACACACCGCCGTGAATAGCGCGACAGGCTGACGCGGGGCATTGTCGTGTCATCGACGCGGCACACGCAACGTCGAATGAGTTAAACTGTAATGTAACCAAAAGGACCATCTTCATGTCGAAAGCCTTCAAAACCGTTGCGATTGTCGGTGCCGTTGCTGCAAGCCTCGCCGCACACACATCCACCGCCACCGCCCAAGCCAAGGAAAAGTGCTTTGGCGTGTCTCTTGCAGGTCAGAACGACTGCGCCGCAGGTCCGGGCACAACATGCGCCGGCACGTCCAAGGTCGACTACCAGGGCAACGCCTGGACACTGGTCGATGCGGGCACCTGCGCCGAAATCGAACTGCCCGCGATGGCCGACGGCTCCGCGCGCATGGGCTCGCTCGAAGAGCTGGAGCGCGATCTGCCGCAGGGCTGATTGTTCGGCCAGGCCGGGACATATCCGGCCAGCCCTTGCCAATTCCGCAGGCCGGGCGTTCGTCCGGCTTGCCACCAAAGAGGCCGACCATGCCCGATGCAACGTCCGCTTTCCCGCAACTGCCCGCCCTGCCCGGCGTCGGCTACAAGGCACAGCATTTCACCGACATTCTGAACGATCCCGACCCGGTTGGGTGGCTTGAAGTGCATGCCGAGAATTACATGGGTGACGGCGGTCGCCCGATTGCGCAGTTGCGTGTCCTGTCCGAGCGGTTTGCGATCTCGGTCCACGGTGTCGGCCTGTCGATCGGCGGCGAAACCCGCCTTGATCCAGACCATCTTGCCCGCTTGAAACACCTCTGCGACTGGCTCGACCCTGCCAGTTTTTCCGAACACCTGGCGTGGTCGACCCATGACAGCCATTTCCTCAACGACCTGCTGCCGCTGCCCTATACAAAGGACACGCTGAGCCGCGTTGCCGATCACATCGACGAGGTGCAGAGCCTGCTGGGCCGAAGGATGCTGCTGGAGAACCCGTCGTCTTATCTGGCCTTTGCCGAGAGCACCTTTTCCGAGACCGATTTCCTGGCCGAGATCGTGCGCCGCACCGGCTGTGGCCTGCTGCTCGACGTGAACAACGTGTTCGTGTCCGCGACCAATCTCGACTATTCGCCGCAAGGCTATATCGACGCCTATCCGCTTGACGCCGTTGGGGAAATCCATCTGGGCGGCCATGACGAGGATGAAGACGACCACGGCGCGCCGTTGCTGATCGACAGCCACGGGCGCGAGGTGGTGGACCCGGTCTGGGCGCTTCTGGATTACACGCTGGCCCGCTCCGGCCCCAAGCCGCTGCTGGTCGAATGGGACACCGATGTGCCCGAGTGGCCGGTCCTGGCCGCCGAGGCGCGGCGCGCGGCATCGGCGCTGACACGCGTGCTGTCATGACGGATCAGGGCGCCTTTCACACCGGGTTGCTGAACCCTGCCGCCCCGGTGCCCGAGGGCCTGACGGATGGTCACGACCAGCCCGCCGGGCGGCGCTATGGCGTCTATCGCAACAATGTCACCGTGTCCCTGCGCGACGCTCTGGCCGACGGGTTCCCGTCGCTGGTCAGCCTGATCGGACGCGAGAATTTCGACCATGTCGCCCGCGCCTATCTGCGGCAATCGCCGCCCACGTCGCCATTGATGATGCAGTACGGCGCGGGTCTGCCCGGCTTCGTGGCCTCGCTGGAGCAGTTGAGGCACCTGCCCTACCTTGCCGATGTCGCCCGGATCGACGTGGCGATGCGGCACAGCTATCACGCAGCCGACAGCACCGGGATCGATCCCGGCGCGTTGCAGGCGCTGGACGAAGACAGGCTCCTGGCCACGACATTCACCTTTGCCCCGTCGATGATCCTGCTGCGGTCGCAATATCCCATCGGGTCGATCTGGCATTACAGCCTGCGCGGCGGGGACAAACCCACCGGCACGGCGCAGGACGTTCTGATCCTGCGGGCCGAATATGACCCGGAACCCTTCATCCTTGGCCCCGGTGCCGGGGATGTGATGGACGCCTTGCAAAACGGCACCGCGTTCGGGGACGCCCTCGCACTGGGGGGCGATGATTTCGACCTCGCCGCGCTGCTGAACCTCCTGCTGTCACAAAACGCCATCACCGAATTGTCTCGCTGACGTTTCTCAAACCGAAAGAGCACCGCCATGGACCGCCTGACCTTTCTTCACTCGTCTGTCTTTGCTGCAATCGAGCGTCTGTTCGACGGTCTGGTTCCCCTGCTGGCGCGGTTCGTGTTCGCCGCAACCCTGCTGATGTATTTCTGGTCCTCGGCCATGACCAAACTGGGCGATGGGGTGATGGGTATCTTCATCCCCTCCACCGGCGCCTACGCTCAGATCTTTCCCAGGCAAATGGAAGCGGTCGTCTATGACGTGTCGCAACTGGGCGTCTTTCATTGGGCGGTGGTTGTCGCGGGCACATGGGCCGAGTTCATCTTGCCGCTCCTGATCGTGATCGGACTCTTCACCCGACTGGCTGCGCTGGGGATGATCGGGTTTGTCGTCGTGCAATCGCTGACCGACCTTTACGGCCATGGCGGCATCGCTCATGCCGAAACGCTGGGTGCATGGTTCGACCGGGTGCCCGACAGCGCGATCCTTGATCAGCGCGCGTTCTGGGTGCTGATCCTCGTCACGCTGGTGATCAAGGGCGCAGGCGCGCTGTCGGTTGACCGCATCCTGTCGCGCCAGATCCTCGGAGCGCCTGCCGCCGCCTGACCCCCTTGCACAAGGTCGCAAGGCCGTTATCTCTGACAGGAACACAGTCAGGGGGCGACATGGCGGACCGAACGGTTCTGAAGATCAGCGGCGCAGAGACACGGGATTTCCTGCAAGGGCTTGTGACCAATGATGTGGCCAAGCTGGATCGCGGACTGGTCTATGCGGCGATGCTGACACCACAGGGCAAGTACCGCGCGGATTTCTTTCTGGTGCCTGCGGGTGAGGCGATTCTGCTGGACGTGGCGACATCGCTGGCGGCAGGGCTGAAACAGGCGCTGACAATGTACAAGCTGCGCTCCAAGGTCGAGATCGAAGAGACCGACATCGCTGTCACACGGGGGCTGGGCGATGCCCCGGACGGGGCCTTTGCCGACCCGCGTGATCCGTCGCTGGGCTGGCGCGGCTATGACGGGCAGCCGGGCGATGACGGCGTCGATTGGGACGCGCTGCGCGTGTCGGCAATTGTCCCTGAAAGCGATGTCGAGCTGACCGGAGACAGTTTCATCCTCGAGATGGGATTCGAGCGCCTGAACGGGGTCGATTTCCGCAAGGGCTGTTACGTCGGTCAGGAAGTCACCGCGCGGATGAAGCACAAGACCGAACTGCGCAAAGGGCTGGCACAGGTCGCGGTCGAAGGTCGCGCGCCGGTGGGATCAGAAATTGTCGCCGGGGAAAAGGCCGCCGGGACGCTGTTCACACAAGCTGCTGGTCAGGGGCTGGCCTATCTGCGATTTGACCGCGCGGGGGACGACATGCGTGCCGAGGACGCGGTTGTCCGCTATTCCCCGGCCTGAGGCCACGCCCAAAACCCAGCGCGGGACTGTCCCGGCCGGGCTTTGAGCCGTGTGGTGGAAGGAAGCGGCGCCGCCCCGAAGGTCGACAACTCTGCCCGTGTGACGGGGTCTCCCCCGCGACCATGAGGCTGCCAATGCCTCGGAAAGATCGATCTCTGGTTGGTCAACGCGTTGCCGCGTCACGCCGAAGAGATGTCTGTCGCGGCATGGGAGTGACCCTTCCCGCTCGGTGCGCACCGTGGGAGGGGGTATGGCGCTGCAAGGGTTAATGGTAGTGAAATGCGGCGTTCGGTGGACAGATTTTCGAAACCGCCTGGACAAGCGCGTTCGACCGCGCTTGTCGCTTTGCAGACCCGAGGTCAGGCGCGCTCGGAATATTCCATCGTTTCGGTGTTCACGACGATCATCTCGTCCTGACCGACGAAGGGCGGCACCATCACCTTGACCCCGTTGTCGAGGATCGCGGGTTTGAAGCTGTTGGCGGCGGTCTGGCCTTTGACGACCGGTTCGGTCTCTTCGATCTTGCAGGTCACTTTCTGCGGCAGGGTCGCGTTCAGCGCCTCGGCCTCGTGGAATTCCACGAGAATCGTCATGCCGTCCTGAAGGAACGGGCGGCGTTCACCAAGGATATCGGCAGGCAGTTCGACCTGGTCATAGGTCTCGGTGTCCATGAACACGAGCATCCCGTCGGTTTCATAGAGAAACTGCATATCTTTCTGCTCGAGCCGGACGCGTTCGACCTTGTCGGCGGACCGGAAGCGTTCGTTGAGCTTGGAGCCGTTGCGCAGATTCTTCATCTCGACCTGGGCGAACGCGCCACCCTTGCCGGGCTTCACATGGTCGACCTTCACGGCGGCCCAGAGGCCCCCATTGTGCTCCAGCACATTGCCGGGGCGAATTTCGTTACCGTTGATTTTGGGCATGGCTAAACTTTGTCAAAAGGTTGATCGAACTTTGGCTGCCCCTATATCTGGGTGATGCTGAGCTGTCCAGCCGACGAGATATCGTGTTGCAGCTGCAGAAAGCCATGCGCTTTGTGCATAAAAGGTATGCAAAACTAGGGTATCCGAATCGAATGGAATACGCCATAACGGGCCTCACGCCGGAAACACAAGAGCAATAATCACAGGACGGATCATGAAAGATTTCGTTGACGGTACCGCCTTCAACGCTGAGCAAGGTAATCGGGCACGCAAACTTTTTGCTGCCGTTGTGCTTGCCGCATTGGACGACGCGATCGCGGATGACAAGAAATACGGGAACGGCCCGGAGCAGATCGCGCGTTGGGCGCGGTCGCGTGACGGCCGTGAAGTGCTAAGCTGTGCGGGAATCGATCCGAACGAACGGGTTGTATCTGGCCTCATGGATTTTGTGGGCAAAGGTGTCCGCACGTCCGTCGCACTCTCGCGCGAAGAAAGCGAACGTCGCAATGCAGCTGCCCAGCAGGCGGAAGCCGCTTAAGTCACGAGTTGAAATGTAGAAAAACGCGCCCTTTCGGGGCGCGTTTTCTTTTTCCGCCCCGCCAAACGCGAGGGTCATGGTACCGGTCTGCCCGGCTCAGTCGAATTCCTGAGAGATGAGCATGCGGTGAATCTCGCGTCGGACCAGTTTGCGCACGTTGCGCGTGATCCGCTCACCCAAGGCGCCCTGGAGTTCCTGCCGAACGATATCGCCCACAAGCTCGCGCAGGATGGCCTCGTCGATTTCGAACGATCCATCCGCGTCATCCTCGGCCACCATGGGCACGTCCTCGGGCGGCGAAGCCATGACGGGCTCTTCTTCGGCCACGGGTTCCTGAGGCTGCGCCTGCGGCCAGGCATTTTCGGCGTGCAGAACGTTGGACCCGACGGTTTCTTCCGCCTCGTCCACCTCGACGAACGGCGCCTCTTCGGACCAGGTCATCGGTTCACTGGCGGCCGCCAGATCATCGGCATCGGGACGGTCGCGCTCTTCCTCGAACTCGTCGGCATCGCGCGCCACAAGACGGCTGAGCGCGGCAACCTTGTCTTCGAGCGTCTGCGGCGGCGCGGGAACCTCCGGCTCGGGAGGCTCGGTCACAATGGCCCCGGCCGGCTCTTCATTCCAGTCCTCAGGCAGGAGGTCGCCCTGCGCGTCCGCTTCATCCTCTGGACCGATCCGGGTCTCGTCTTCGGGCGTGTCTGCGGCATCGAAAGCGTGCCACGACGCCTCCTCGTCGGATTCGGGGAGTTCTGCCGCGTCGGCTTCGGCGTCGGTCGCGACGGCGTCATCGGACGGCGCGTCGTCATCGTCATCCTGCGCGAAATCCACCTCGGAGGTCTCTTCGACGGGATCGCTGTCTTCCGCGCTGTTGTCATATCCCGGCTTGGTCAACCCGAGGGCTGCGGCAACCTCTTGCTCGATCAGCCAGCTGAGATCGGTGCGCTCGGCCTGCTCCGGTTCCTCGGACGATTCCTCCGCTGCGGTTTCCGCTTCTTCGGGGTCGGACGAGTCGTCGGAGTCGAACCGGTCGATATCGGGAAAGGACTTTTCGACATTGCCGAAATCAGACAGGCGCGCCTCGCGGGGAATCTCTTCGATCGGGCGGTCTTCCGCCTTTTCGGGCCTGGGCCTGACCGGTTCCACGACCGGCTGCGTCAAGAGCACAGGGCCGGTGGCAGGCGCGGGTGCCGGTTTGTCGTCCTTCACCCGAAGATCGGGCGTCAGCACCAGCCGGCCCGGTCTTTCGGGCCTGCGCGCGGACGGTCCCGAACGCGCATCCTCGGACACGAGCTTTCGGATCGACGACAGGACGTCCTCAATTTCCACGTTTGTCACGGGATCAGACATGGTTCACCACTGCTACCTCACACCCAGAGTAGCTTGGCGGCACCTATCGCACAACAGATGCCGAGAAACTTAGTTTTTTCCCAGGGACCTGAGAACACGATCAAGCTGCTGACCCTGCTTGCTCAGGTTGACCGGGCTGTCCTTGACCAGGTTGTAATAGTCCACCGGGTCATATTGCGGTACGTTCAGCTGCAGGTCATCGGCCGTCAGGTGGCCGATGGTGGACAGAACGCGGTAGGCCGCGACACCCTGATCCACCTCTGCCGAGATTCGCGACGACCGCGCGTTGAGCAATTCCTGTTCCGCGTTGAGCACGTCAAGCGTCGTCCGGGCTCCAAGGGCCGCTTCCTCGCGCACACCGCGGAATGCAACGGTGGCCGCGCGGATCTGGCGATCGGTCGAATCGAGGCTGGCGCGTGCGATTCGCAGTTGCGCATAGGCGTTTCCGACATTCTGCGTGACCTGGTCGATGACCTGGTGCAATTGCCCGAGCGTCGCGTCGCGGTTGGCAATGGCCTGCCGCACGAGCGACGTCAGCCGCCCGCCCTGGTAGATCGGGCCGCCCGCTTCGACACCGACGGACCCGCCCCGGTTGAAGCGTTCGGTATCGATGCCTTCGGTCACCGTCAGACGCCCATTGAGCCGCACCGTCGGCTTCATCGCCGCTTTGGCCCGCAGGATGTTCAGCTCGGCGGCTGCGACCTGGTGCTGGATCGATTGTATCTGGGGATGTTCGCGAACCGCGATGGCCTTGGCAAGATCGACCGTGTCGGGCAGGTTCGGCAGGCTGCGCAGCGGTTGCAGGTTGCCCGGTCGACGTCCGACTACGGCCAGGTATTGCTCCTGCGCGATGGCCAGCGCACCTTCGGCCGCCGCAAGCTGGCTGCGGGCCGCGGCGAGACGGGCTTCGGCCAGCGAGGTATCGGTGCGGGTCACCTCCCCCACTTCGAAGCGTTCCTGTGCTGCGCGCAGTTCCTGCGCGATCAGGCGCACGTTGTTCTGCCGCAGCGCCACGGTTTCGATCGCGCGACGCACCTCGAGATAGGCTTCGACCGCGGACAGCAACACCTGCTGTTCGACATTGATCAGCGATTGCCGCGTGCCCAGCACCGCTTCCTTCGCCGTTTCGATCGCCAGCCGGTTGCGACCGGCATCGAAAAGCGTCAGTTCGGCCGACAGGCTGCCCGAAATGGTGTTCGACACGGTGGGCACGATCGTGTTGTTGGTCGACGCGCTGCGGCTGGTGCCGAACTGGCGTGTCGCATCCGCCGACCACGAGAGCACCGGACGCAGGGCCGCGACGGCCTGCGCGACATCCTCGTCCGCCGCCCGCAGCACGGCGCGGTTCTGTTCGAGAAGCCCGCTGGTGTTGTAGGCTCCGATCATCGCATCCGCCAGCGTTTCGGCCCTCACGGCAGAGGCGCTGATCGCCAGGCCCAGAGCCACCGCAAACGTGGTCAGTTTCATGCGTGTCGCCATTGCTGCTGTCCTCCAAGACCTTTTTTTGACTTTGTCGTTCCGGATCGTGCGCGCCGTCTAAAGCGCGAACTCTGCTTCTTTTGCGAACCCCGGCAGAACCGGCGCGGACGCGTTGAATGCGAAGCGCCAGCTCATGTCATTGTCGATCTTGTAGCCCACCCGGACAACGCCCAGGGCGCCTTCCATGAAGACGCAGCTGATCCTGCCGCCCTCCTTGAGCTGATCGATGATCGCGGCGGGCACCTGTTCGACCGCCCCCTGGATCAGGATGGCGTCATAAGGCCCATGCTGTGGCGCGCCTTCGGTCAGCGGCCCGACATGCACGGCAACATTGTCGGCGCCCTGCTCAGACAGGATCGACTGAGCCTCGTTGGCCAGATCCTCGTCTTCCTCGACTGCGATCACCGCCTCGGCCATCCGCGCGACCACCGCCGAGGAATAGCCGTAGCCCGCGCCGATATCGAGCACGAGCTCGGTGCCGGTGATATTGAGCACGTCCAGCATCTTGCTCAGCGTGCGCGGCTCGAGCATGACCCGCCCGGGCGCGAGGACGATGTTCTCGCTGATATAGGCCGCCTCGACCTGCTCGCGCGGAACGAACTGCTCTCGCGGGACGGACAACATCGCGTCGATGATCGGGAACTTGGTCACGTCGGAAGGACGGACCTGGGTATCGACCATCATGGTGCGGCGGGCGGCAAAGTCTGTCATTGGGCGCAACTCATCCGTTCAAGGCATCGAGGCTGTTTTGCCACAGCTGGCAAAGTTCAGCAATCCGCGGACGGCAAAATACTGCCGCATCGTGCATTCTGAACAACATCGCATATGCGCTTGACGCGCCTCGCCCAAGCGCCTATTCGAAACGCCACTCTGGCGAGTTGGCGGAGTGGTGACGCAGCGGATTGCAAATCCGTGTACACCGGTTCGATTCCGGTACTCGCCTCCATTTAAAATCAATGACTTAGCAGAAATCAGCCGATCAGGCTGACGCGAGTATAGACAAAGGTCTGGCTGTTTTCGCGCAGCCCTGAGGCGATCCTTGCCGTCGTCGTCAGGGTCACGATCGTGGCGGGCGCAACTTGGCGCCTTGGATCGCGCCGACGAATCCTTATGATCTTGGCTCGTTCTCGTTGATCGACGGTCTGTTGCCGCCGGTCTGGGCAGAGGGCGGTGCCCCCGGTTCCTGCTTGGCACCGACGATCAGGGCCGCGACATCGATCCTGCTCGAAGCGACGCTGTCCTTTCTCGGCGTCGGGCTTCCCACGAAGACGCCGTCGCATGGCACGTTGATCCGGATCGGGATGCAGTACCTTCTGTCCGGCGAGTGGTGGATCTTGTGGATTCCAACGATGTTCCTCGTCGTGCTTGTCATCGCCATCAACCTGCTTGTCGATTTCCTGCTGGAGCTCTTCAACCCGAACCTGCGCCCCGAACATGCTGCGGGCACGCTCGGGGTCGAACGCCGCGGAGTTGCAGGCGATTGCCGATGTCGCCATCCGAAGCACGATCGGGGCGCAGGCCTGAGACCGGTCCGACAGCCCTGGGGGCCGCGATCAGCGGATGGAGTTGATCGAGCTTTCGAGCAGGTGTTTGGTATAGGGGGACTTGGCTTGCGAGCGGCGCATGTCCTCGACGGTCAGAACCTCTTCGAAGCGGCCTTCCTTCATCACGCCGATGCGTTCGCACAGGTGACCAACGACGCCCAGGTCATGTGAAACCATGATATATGTCAGCTTGTGTTCGCGGCGCAGATCGACCAGCAGGTTCAGGATTTCCGCCTGCACCGACACGTCCAGCGCCGAGGTCGGTTCGTCCAGCAGCAGGATCGACGGATCGCAGGCCAGCGCGCGGGCGATGGCGACGCGTTGGCGTTGGCCGCCGGAAAGCTGGTGCGGATAGCGAAACCGGAAGCCGGGGCCGAGGCCCACATCATCGAGCAGTTTGCCGATGCGGGTGTCGATGTTCTGAACCCCGTGCAGGGTCATCGCCTCGGACAGCACGCGGTCGACGGTCTGGCGCGGATGCAAGGAGGCATAGGGGTCCTGAAAGACCATCTGCACCTTGCTGTAGAAGGATTTGCTGCGCTTCGGTCCAAGGGTTTCGCCGGCCACCGTCATGTCGCCCGACCATGTCGGCACCAGCCCGGCGATGGCCCGCAGGATGGTCGATTTGCCCGATCCGCTTTCTCCCACGAGGCCGAAGCTTTCGCCATCGGCGACGTCGAAATTGACATCGCGCACGGCATAGGAGCGGTCCGCGCCCACGCCGAACCACACGTTGAGGCTCTTGACCGTGACCGCGCTCATTGCCGCGCACTCACGGACGGGGCCTCGCGCCAGGCTGGATCGCGTTTGAGCACCTCGAGGTGGTCGCGCGGGTGTTCCAGGTCGGGCACCGAATTCAGCAGTCCCAGCGTGTAGGGGTGTTGCGCGTTGCGCAGTTCGCTGGCCTTGCAGGTCTCGACGATGCGGCCCGCATACATGATGACGATGCGGTCACAGAACTTGGCCACGAGGTTGAGGTCATGGCTGATGAACATCAGGCCCATGCCGCGGTCGCGGACCAGCTTGTCGATGATGTCGAGCACCTGAAGCTGCACCGACACGTCGAGAGCCGAGGTCGGTTCGTCCGCGATCAGGATTTCGGGGTTTGGCAGCAGCATCATGGCGATCATGATGCGCTGGCCCATGCCGCCCGACACCTCGTGCGGGTAGAGGTCGTAGACCCGTTCGGGATCGCGGATCGCCACTTCGTCAAGCACCTCCAGCGCGCGTTTCTGCGCCTCGCTGCGCGAGACCTTTTCATGGGCGCGCAGGGCTTCGACAAGCTGCTGGCCCACGGTCATCACCGGGTTGAGCGAGAATTTGGGGTCCTGCATGATCATCGACACCCGCCCGCCGCGCAGCTTGCGCATGCGCTTTTCCGGCAGGGACAGGATGTCTTCGCCATGCACGTTCAGCCTGTCTGCCTCGATACTGCCCGGTGGCCGGATCAGGCGCAGCACGGCGCGGCCCGTCATCGACTTGCCGGATCCGCTTTCGCCCACGATGCCAAGCCGTTCCTTGCCCAGCGTGAAGGAAATTCCGCGGACGGCGTCAAAGACTCCCGTGCGAGTGCGGAACTTCACCCAAAGGTTTTCCACATCCAGAAGCGGCGCGTCGGTCATGAATTGTCCTCTTTCGGATCGAGCACGTCGCGCATGCCGTCGCCCAGCAGGTTGAAGGCGAGGCTGATGGCAAAGATCGCGATGCCGGGGATCGTGGCGACCCACCAGTGATCCAGGATGTATTGCCGCCCGTCCGAGATCATCGCGCCCCATTCCGGGCTGGGCGGTTGCGCGCCAAGGCCCAGAAAGCCAAGCCCCGCCGCCGTCAGGATGATGCCCGCCATGTCGAGCGTCACGCGGATCACCAGCGACGAGATGCAGAGCGGCCAGATGTGTTTCGTGACGATGCGGAATGGCCCTGCTCCCTGCAGTTTGATCGCGTGGATATAGTCGGAATTGCGGATGGTCAGCGTTTCGGCCCGCGCGATCCTCGCATAGGGCGGCCACGCCGTGAGCGAGATGGCCAGCACCGCGTTTTCGATCCCGGCCCCGAGTGCCGCCACGAAAGCAAGCGCAAGGATCAGGCGCGGGAAGGCCAGAAAGATGTCGGTCACCCGCATCAGCACCACGTCGATCCAGCCGCCCGCATAGCCGGACACCGTGCCGACGATCAGCCCCACGAGAGGCGCGACCATGACGACCAGCAGCACGATGTAGATCGAGATCCGCGCGCCATAGAGCAGCCGGGAATAGATGTCGCGCCCGAGGTGATCCGTTCCGAAGAAATGCCCGCCTTCGCCCGGCGCCAGGAGGCGTTGCCCCAGATCCTGTGCAAAGGGATCATGGGTTGCCAGAAACGGCGCGAAGATCGCGCAGAGGATGAGGAATGCCAGCACGAACAGGCCCAGCATCGCCAGCGTGTTGGAGCGCAGCGTCAGCCAGCCCTTGTACCAGGACGCGTATTTCGCCTGTCGGCGGGAGGTCGGCTCTTCGCTCAGGAGCCAGTCGCGCAAGCCTTGCGATGTGCTCATTTGGACCTCGGATCGAAGAAGCGGTAGAGAAGGTCGGAGAAGATGTTGATGCCGACGAAGATCGTGCCGATCACGATCGTGCCACCCAGCACCGAATTCATGTCATTCGCCAGCAGCGAGGTGGTGATGTATTGGCCAAGTCCCGGCCAGGCAAAGATGATCTCGGTCAGGACGGACCCTTCCAGCAGATTGGCATAGGCCAGCGCGATCACCGTCACCAGCTGGATGCGGATGTTGCGGAACGCATGGCCCCAGACCACCTGCCATTCACTGAGCCCCTTGACCCGTGCGGTGGTCACGTATTCCGACCCGAGCTGTTCGAGCATGAACGACCGCGTCATGCGGCTGATATAGGCAAGGCTGTAATAGCCCAGCAGGGACGCGGGCAGAATGATGTGCGAAAACGCGTTGCGGAACACCTGCCATTCGCCGCGCAGTGCGCTGTCGATGAGGATCATTCCGGTGATCGGCTCCACGATGCCCTGGTAGAAGATGCCAAGCCGGCCCGGACCGGCGACCCAGCCGAGGATGCCGTAGAACAGCAGAAGCCCGACAAGGCCGAGCCAGAAGATCGGCATGGAATAGCCGATCAGCCCGACGAAGCGCGCCAGCTGGTCGATCCAGCTGCCCCGTCGGACGGCGGCGATCACGCCAAGCGGCACACCCAGCACGACGCCGATCAGGGTGCCGAGCGTGGCGAGTTCCAGCGTCGCCGGGAAGACGCGCGCGATATCGGTCGTGACCTCCTGCCCGGTGCGGATGGACCTGCCGAAATCGCCCTGCAGCACGTCGGTGACGTAGATCCAGAATTGCGCCAGAAGCGGCTGATCGAGACCCAGATCGCGGAAGGTCTGGTCATATTGTTCCTGTGTCGCCCGTTCGCCGATGACGGCCAGAACCGGGTCGATCGGCATCACGCGACCGATCATGAAGGTCACGAACAGCAGGCCGAGGATGGTGGCAGCCACCGTCGCAACCGTGGCCAGGGTCTTTCTGACCCAGATGGGGACGGGCGGCCCGAGCCGCCCGCCCGTCTGATTGACGTTCTGATCCGCCATTTACTTGGTGATGACCCAGTAGGAGACAGCTGTTGTCGCGCCGCCAGCCACGAAGTTCTCGACATTCGACTGCATGCCGTTCTGTTCGATCTGCTGGAACATCACGCCGAACGGGCTGGTCTGCTGATGCTCGCGCTGAAGTTCGCGGTACATCTCGGCACGGGTCTCGGTGTCGTTTTCCACCACCGCGGCAAGGGTCTTTTCGCTCATCTCGGGGATGCCCCAGGCGTTGCGCCATGCCAGAAGGCCGGTGGCGCCCGCTTCATCCGAATTGTCGGGGTTGAATGCGAAGGTGCCCGCATTGGTGTTGGGGTCGGGGTAATCCGGGCCCCAGGCACCAAGATAGATGTCGTGTTCGCGCGCACGGTAGCGATCCAGCGTCTGCGCCCCCGTGCCGACGATCAGTTCGATGTCACAGCCCAACTGACCCCAGGTGTTCTGAAGCGACTGTGCTATGTCCATTCGTTCCTGCGCGTCGCGGACCGAAATCTGGATCGGACCACAGTCGGGATGTGCCGACTCCGCCAGCGCCGCCTTTGCCGCGTCCATGTCGTAGGTGAACGGCGTTTCCTCGAGCGCGCCAAGGAAGGTGCGCGGCAGGAAGGCCTGATGCACGGTGTACTGTCCCTTGAGGAACGAGTTCGACATGCCTTCGTAATCGGTTGCCAGCTTCAGCGCCTCGATGACCTTGGGGTCGGACAGCATCTCGTTTTTCTGGTTGGCCGAGAAATACATCAGGCGACCGCGCAGTTCGTCGACGATCTTGACGCTTTCGACATCCGACAGGCCCGCCACGTCCTCGGGCGACAGGTTGCGCGCGACGTCGATGTCACCGCGTTCCAGCTGAAGACGCTGAGTCGCGCTTTCCTGGATGTGCTGGACGATCACCCGCTCCATCGCCGGGGTTTCACCGCCATAGTTGGGGTTGAGGTCCATCAGGACGCTTTCGCTCGGCTTCCAATCCACAACCTTGTAGGGGCCGGAGCCGGCGGTGTTGGTGCGCAGCCATGCGTTGCCCATGTCGCCGTCGACGGCATTGGCCATGACGGTTTCCATGTCGACGACCCCGCCGATGGTCGCGGTCAGGCAGTTGAGCACGAAAGACAGCGCGTAGGGTTTGTCCAGCGTCAGCACCAGCGTGTTGTCATCCGGGGCCACGATGGTCTGTTCGACGTTTTCCGGCGTGAAGCCGAACTGCGTCAGGATGAAGGACGGTGTCTTGTTCAGCTGCACCGCACGACGCAGCGAGAATTCAGCGTCTTTTGCCGTCACCGGGTTGCCCGAGGCAAAGGTGTGCCCCTCGGCCATCGTGAAGGTGATGGTCATGCCGTCGTCGGAGATCTCCCAGCTTTCGGCCAGCTGCGGCTGAAAGCCCGCATCGAGGTCGAGCGGATCGAAGTTGACCAGCTTCTGGTAGACGTTCCGGCTGACATCGGCGCCCGCGAATTCAAAGCTTTCGGCCGGGTCGAAGGTCTTGATGTCGTCGATCCGGTTGGCGATGACCAGCATGTTGGGCGGCGTCTGCGCAAAGCTTGGCGCGGCGATGCCGACAGCCAGAAGTGAGGCAACCGCGGCTGCAACGAATGATGTTTTCATGGTGTAAGTCCCCGTTCAGGTTTTCTTATTCGCCCCACGTATGCCGCAGGACCCGTAGCCAGTTCCCATGCGTGACCTTGGTCATGAGACCATCGTCCACACCGTGAGACCGCAAGGCAGTGAGCAGGTTGGGCAAGCCCGCGCAGTCCCCGATCTGATCCGGGACAAGCGCCCCGTCAAAGTCGGATCCAAGGCCGACCCGATCCTCGCCAACGCTGCTGACGAGATGGTCGAAGTGTCGGAGCATGATGTCAAGCTGAAACTCGGAGTCCATCCGACCGTCGGGTCGCAGGAAGGCGCTGGCGAAATTTATGCCGACCATTCCATCGCTGTCGCGAATCATCGCCAGCTGCCGGTCGGTCAGGTTGCGCGAATGCGGGCAGACCTCCCAGGCGTTGGAATGAGTCGCAACCAGCGGCGCGTCGGTGATCCGGGCCACGTCCTCGACCCCCTTGGCATTGAGGTGTGACAGGTCGACCAGGATCCTGAGCCGGTTGCATTCGCGGATCAACGCCTTGCCGTCTTCCGTCAGGCCCGGCCCGGTGTCGGGATCGGACGGGTAGCGAAACGGCACGCCGTGGCCCCAGATCGTCTCGCGGCTCCAGACCGGGCCCAGCGACCGCAGCCCGCGCGCGTGCCATGCGTTCAGTTTTTCGAAGTCGCGGTCGATCGCCTCGGCGCCCTCGATATGGATGACGGCGGCCATCTCGTCGGCAGGCAGCGCCGCTTCGATTTCCTGCGCGGTGCGGCAGATGCGAACGGCCCCGGCGGCGGCAAGGTTGTCGATCTCGTCGAAACCGCGTTCGGTCCATTCCGTCGCCTCGGCTTCGTCCACCCGCGTCGGCAGCGCGATGTCGTAAGGCGGATTGCGCATCTCGTCATGGCGCACGGCCTTGTCGTCGGGGCTGGGCACGAAGATCGCGAACATCCCGCCGCCGAACCCGCCCGTCTGCGCCCGAGGTTTGTCGATATGCCCGTCCGACAGGCCGGAGGCCACGGCCTCGGCGGTCACGTCCCCGCGCAGCAGGCGCAGGACCAGGTCATTATGGCCGTCAAAGACGGGAAAGTCGGTCATGGTGTCTCCAGTTTTGGGTTGTCGCCGAACCACGTGGCGTCGCCTCTGACACAGGTGTCAAGGCGGCAGGGCTCATCCGGTTCAACCGAGATCGCGGGTGGGTCACATCGACGGGTTCGGGCTGATCATTCCGGAACATTCGGCAAAAACAGACCGGACCGCAATCCGGTTTCTGACCCGACGCGCCGCCATGCGCCACCCGCGTCGGGGCATGGCGGCGAACATGCCAGCAGGTCAGCCCACGAAGATCGCATAGAGGAACCGCAGGCAGACCAGCGCAAGGAACGTGCCGAAGGCGATCTCGAGCGACCGGCCGGACAGGCCATGCGCCATGCGGACACCCAGGTTGGCGGTCAGGATCGTCGTCGGCACGAACAGGCAGACCCCGATCAGCGAGACAAAGCCGATGGCGTCGGGCGGCAGGCCGGGTTGGCCCCACCCCGCCAGCATGTAGCCGATCGCCCCGGGCACCGAGATCAACACCCCGATGCCCGCAGAGGTCGCCACGGCCTGGTGAATCGCGCGTCCGTGCAGCGACATGATGATATTGGCGATCTGCCCACCGCCGATCCCCATGAGCGAGGCCAGCAGCCCGATCACCCCGCCATAGACCCGCAGAACCGGGCCGGTCGGCAGGTCCGGCGCGATATCCCAGAGCTTCGTCCCCGAGATCAGCTTGACCGCGTTCCCCCCGGCGACCAGCACGAAGATCACCTGGAAGACAAGCGGCGGCGCATAACGTGCGATGATCGCGCCCGCAACGACGCCCAGCACGATGGGGACGGCCCACGCCCGCAGCAGCGCGCCATCGACCGCGCCACGGGCCCGGTGGCTCAGCCACGATCGGATGGATGTGGGAATGATGATCGCCAAGGATGTTCCGACCGCCAGCGGCATGCGCGTGTCATCGGGCACGTCCAGCACGCCGAAAAGTTCGAAGAGCACCGGCACGATCAGCGCCCCGCCTCCGACGCCAAACAGCCCCGCCAGCACGCCGGTCAGCGCACCGGCGGCCAGAAGCGCAATGGCGATGATCAGGAAATCCGAGGAAAGCAGGTCCATCGGCGACACTCCTTGCTGTTCGCGCCGGCCCGTTCGGGAGCGGATGCCGGGCCGGGTGGTCAGGACGGGCGGGACCGCGCGCGCAGGCCGGTCGGCAAAGCCGCGCCGCAAACGAACGCCGCTTTGCCCGCAAGGAGCAAAGGCCCCAGCCGGTCCGGATCAGCCCGGTCCTGCACCGTCGTCAGAAATTCTTCCGACCCCCGTGACAAGGGTCGGATCGGCGGCGCGTTGACTGCGTTGTGTTCAGTCGACCGTGACGGTCAGACTGCCCAGGCCATCGATGGACAGTTCCATCGTGTCGCCCTTCGAGACCGGACCGACACCCGAGGGCGTTCCCGACAGGATCACGTCGCCGGGGGCCAGTTCGAAATATTCGGACAGGTAGGAGATCATTTCCGGCACCTTCCAGATCATCTGGTTCAGGTCGCCTTCCTGGCGGACCTCGCCATTGACCTTGAGCTCGACCCGGCCCTCGTCGGGATGGCCGACCTCGGACACCGGATGCACCGGGCCGCAGGGTGCGGATTGCTCGAACGCCTTGCCGATCTCCCAGGGACGGCCCGCCTTCTTGGCCTGCCCCTGAAGATCGCGCCGTGTCATGTCGAGCGCGAGGCCGTAGCCGAACACGTGGTCCAGCGCAGCGTCCACGGGGATGTTGCGACCGCCGGTCTTGAGCGCCACCAGCATCTCTGCCTCGTGATGCACATCCGAGCTGTGCGGCGGATAGGGAAAGGTGCCCGACGGATCGAGGTTGTCGGGGTTCTTCTGGAAGAAAAAGGGATCTTCGCGATCCGGGTCATGACCCATTTCGATGGCATGCGCGGCATAGTTCCGCCCGATGCAATAGATGCGGCGGACCGGAAACACCGTGTCCTGTCCAGCCACGGGAAGAGCCACGACAGGCGGCGTTTCGATTGCGTATTGGGTCATGCGGTACTCCGGGTTCTTCATGAGGAATGACCGTGCTGTAGCCCAGTCAACAAGGCAAATCAATCTCGACCAACGGTCGCGTTGCAAGAAAAATCATTGATTGATCGCCCAATTTCGGCGTAGAACTTCCTAGAATCTCGCCTGATGGGGATAAATTGGTTGACCAATACAGGGCCCAATTGATGTTGATGAATGAAGTTTCGATGGATGCGGACGACGTTGTCGCCAAGCTTCGATCCTTTATCGAAGATGGCGGCTACAAGCCCGGCGACCGCCTTGACTCCGAACGCGAGTTGATCGTGCGGCTTGGCGTGACACGGGCGCGACTGCGCAAGGCGCTGGACACGCTGGAGCATGAAGGCGCGATCTGGCGGCATGTCGGCAAGGGCACCTTCATCGCGTCGCCGGTTGTGGCGTCCGGACCCGGCAACCTGGCGATTCTCAGCAAGCAGGTCACGCCGGTCCAGTTGATGCGCGCGCGCCTGGCGCTGGAACCGGCAATCGCCCGCGAGGCGGCGCTGCATGCGTCCGAAGAGGCCATGCGCCGGATGAAGGAGTGCCGCGACCGCGCCGTGGAAGCGCCGGACTGGGATGAATACGAGGCGCAGGACGACAATCTCCACAGGCTGATCGCCGAATCCACCGAGAATGTCCTGCTGCTGTCGCTGTTCGATCATCTGAATGCCGTGCGCAGGGCGGTGGCATGGAACACCGTGGTGCGCAGTTCAGAGCGCCCTGCCCGCACGCATTCGAGCTTTGCAGAGCATGACGCCATCCTGGGCGCCATCGAAGCCCGCGACCCGACAGCGGCACAGGCCGCCATGCGGACGCATCTGGGATCGGTCGCCGCGCGGCTGTTCGGGGAGGTGTGACCGCGCACGACACGGCGATGCGGGCAGCGTGAGCAAGCGGACCGGCCATTATCGACACGGAAGCAGTTCTTTGGGGAGGAGAGACATGTTTCAGACCAGACCGTCAGATTTGCGAGAAGCAGGCGATGCGGGTGTTCGGGCCGTCGCGGCCTGCCCCCGCCGGAACCGGGTTCTGCGCGAGGCGTCGCACCGGTGAACGACCTGACCCTGACATTGGCGACCTGGGACCATGACCGCGTGATGGCGCTGCATGACGGGCGCGTGACGGTGCCGGGCGTGACTTTGGACAGCCACATCCACCCCACGTCCAAGCTGTTCCCCTGGGCCGTGCAGGAGGCGAAGTTCGACATCACCGAGATGTCGGTGTCCAGCTACGTGCTTCAATTGTCGCGCGGCGGGTCGGATTACACCGCGATCCCCGCCTTTGTCAGCCGCGCCTTCCGACACAGTGGGTTCTTTGCCCGCGCCGGATCAGGCATCAAGAGCCCCGCCGATTTCGCCGGGCGTCGGATCGGCGTGCCGGAATACCAGATGACGGCCGCGCTCTGGATGCGTGGTATTCTGGCGGATGAATACGGCGTGGCCTGTGACGACATCCACTGGCGCACCGGTGCGCTGGACGAAGGCGTGCGCCGCGAACGGCTGGAACTGGCGCTGCCCGAGGGCATGGTGGTGGAGCCGATCACCGAGGGCGACACGCTTCAGGACATGCTCCTGCGCGGCGAGATCGACGGGCTGCTGGCCCCGAAACCGCCGCAGGCGTTCCTCGACAGCCATCCCGAGCTCGTGCGTCTGATCCCGGATTTCGAAGCAGCGGAACAGGCGTATCACCGCTCCACCGGATTTTTTCCGATCATGCACCTGATCGGCATCCGCAAATCCGTGGCCGAGGAACACCCCGACCTGCCCCGCGCGCTTTACGACGGTTTTGTCGAGGCACGCGATATCGCGATGGCGCGGCTGCGGTCGGTCTGGCTGGGCAACGCCAACCGCATGACCTTGCCCTGGCTCAACGCCGCGATGGAGCGGACGCTGGACAGCATGGGACCGGATTACTGGAGCTATGGTTGTCAGGCCAACATGGCCGAGATCGGCGCGATCTGCCGCTATTCACTGGATCAGCACCTTGCCGCCGGTCCCGTGGCGCCCGAAGCGCTGTTTCACCCGTCGGTTCTGGACACCTGAGATGATGGAGATGTGGCACGCAGGATTGGGATGGCCGACCGCAGCGACACTGGTCGCGTTCAGCTTTCTTGGCTCCTTCATCACCATCGCCTTCGGCATCGGTGGCGGCGCGGTGATGCTGGCGGTGCTTGCCACGCTGCTACCCGCGCCCGCCATCATCCCGGTGCACGGGCTGGTGCAGCTTGGCTCCAACGCGGGCCGCGCCGCGATCATGACCCGCTACATGCGGTTCGACCTGCTGGGGCCGTTTGCCGGGGGCGCCCTGATTGGCATTCTGCTGGGCGGATCGCTTGTCGTTCAACTCGAAGCGGGCTGGATCCAGGTCGGCGTGGGGCTCTTCATCCTGTGGTCGGTGGTATCGAAACCGCCGGCGTTCCTGCGTCGGTCCGGCATGATCACCGGAGTGTTCTCAAGCTTTCTGACCATGTTCTTCGGCGGCACCGGGCCGTTTGTCGCCACCTATGTGCGCGCGCAGGATCTCGACCGGCATGCCCATGTCGCGACCCACGCGATGTTCATGACGCTGCAACATCTGCTCAAGACATTGGCCTTCGGCATGCTCGGCTTTGCCTTCAGCCTCTGGGCCGGTCTGATCGTGCTGCTGATCGCCGCGGGTTTGCTGGGCACGCTGACCGGGCGGGTGATGTTGGCGCGCATCGACGACCGGCGCTTCCGGATCGTGCTGAACGTCATTCTCGCGCTTCTGGCGATGCGGCTCATCTATGCCGGCGCCACCGACCTCTATCTTGCCAGCGCTGCGCCAGCGCCGACAGGAGCAAGCAACTAACCCGCAGGGACAAGGCGCGACCCCTTCGGAGGACCACCAGCGCGCAGACGAATTTGTACATGAAAAACGGGAGGAAACGAAACCATGTCCATGAAACCCATCATCACGCGCCGGACCCTGCTGGGCACGGGCGCCGCCGCTGCTGCCATGACCCTTGCCACCCCGGGACTCGTGCGGGCCAACACGTTCCCCGACCGCAACATCAACGTCTATGTGCCCACCGCCGAAGGCGGCGGGGCCGACCGCAACTTCCGCGCCTTCTCGAGCGTGTGGAAGGACAAGCTGGGCACCGATTTCGAACCGGGATTCTATCCGGGCGCGTCGGGCCGTGTGGGCTACGAGATCTACATGGGGAAGGCCGATCCCGACTGCTACAACCTGATCTTCGGCAACATGGGGCCGGAGGTTCTGAACTGGGCGATGCAGGAACCCAGCTTCGACGTGAACGACTATTTCTACTTCGGTCAGGTCGACAAGGACCCCTGCTGCCTCTTCGTGGGTGCCGAAAGCCCGTTGCAGACGATGGACGACATCATTTCGGCGGCCAAGGAACGCCGCCTGAATGTCGGCACCAGCCGCATGGCGCACCCGGCCTCGATCGGGTTGCTGGCGCTGGGCGACAAGCTGGGCATCGACTTCAACCTGATCCCGCTTCAGGGCGGCAAGGGCACCGTGGCCGGAGCCGTGACCGGCGAGGTCGATTTCTCGGTCCTGACTTCGGGGTCGGTGATCGCGGCGGGTGACAGCGTCAAGACGTTGCTGGTCTTCGGTGACAACATCGTCGGCGAGGCGCTCGACAACGCGCCGAGCATCAATGACGCCTATGATATGGACCTGCCGGAAATGCTCTCGGCGCGGGCCTTCGGTATCCACAAGAAAGCGGCGGACGATCATCCCGACCGGTTCGAGATCCTGACCACCACCTTCAAGGAAACCTTCGACGATCCGGCCCTCATGGAAGCGTACGTCGCCAACCGCGGCCAGCCGGAATATCTGCAATATGCGGGGATCGAGGAATGCGCGGCGTTCAAGCAATCCATGCTCGAACTTGGTGCACGCTACAAGTCGCTGCTCAGCGGCGCGTAACCGCCCAACCGACCGGCAGCGCACAGGGCGCTGCCGGTCCCCCCTTCCAAATCGCAGACAGGACGGCCCATTCATGCCCTCGGACCATCACAAACCGCCACGCCAGATCGGTGGAGAGCTGGTTATTCCCATCATCGCGGTAGGCTTTACCCTCTACTTCTTCTCGTCGATCTGGAACTCGCCCTGGACGGCACAGGTCAGCGCTTTCATGGTCGGAGGCATCCTGCTTCTGGTCTGCGCGATCTTCTTCGTGCGCTGCGTGGTCTGGCTTCGCCGTGGTGAGGGCACATTGGGGTTCGGCAACCTGTTCACGATGGACGACATCCGCACCGGGCGCATCGGGCTTCTGGCGATGACGGTCGCCTATGTGATGTTCATCGACATGCTGGGGTTCACGCTGATGACCTTCGTCTTTCTGGCGGTCAGCATGCTGATCCTCGCCAAGGGCAGGAACGCGGCGTTCATCACGATGATCTCGGCGGCGATGGCCCTGACAGGCTGGGCAGTGTTCATCTGGGCCTTCGACACGCGGTTTCCGCGCGGCTGGTTCGAAACAACAATGCAGGCGGTGATGAGCAATGGATAGCGGTACAGCCTCGATCCTGACCGAGGTCTTTTTCGACACCATCGGCTATTGGTACATCATCATCCCGACGATCTTCCTGGGACTGATCGTCGGCGGGATTCCCGGCTTTTCGGCCGCGAACACCATCATCATCCTGATGCCCCTGACGCTTGCGCTTGATCTGCAATCGGGCCTGGTGTTCATGATCTCGCTCTATTGCGCGGCGCGCATGGGGGCGGGAATTCCGGCCATTCTCGTCAACATCCCCGGCACGGCGGGCGCGGCGGCGACGCCTCTGGACGGTTACCCGATGGCCAAGCAGGGCAAGGGCCAGCAGGCGCTGGCAATCTCCTTTGTCGCCTCGTGCATCGGCGGATTGCTCACGACGGTCATCGCGCTGGCGGCCATGCCGATCCTTGCGCGCGTCGGGTTCTATATGCATTCGGTCGAGATGATCGTGGTCATGCTGTTCGGCATTTCCCTGATCGCGTCGATTGCCGCACAGGACATGGTCAAGGGACTGATCGCGGGCTTTCTGGGGCTGATGATCGGCTCCATCGGCACCGACGTGGTCTATGCCACGCCGCGCGGCACCTTCGGGTTCCTTGAACTCTACGACGGGGTGCCGCTGATCCCTGCCCTTGTCGGCCTGTTCGCCGTATCCGAGGCGTTCGTGATCATCGAGAAGCGCGTGATCGTGAACCATGACAATGAACCGAGGGCGCCGAACTGGACCGACACGTTCGACGGGGTGCGCATCGCGCTCAAACGCTGGGTGCATATCATCTGGACCTCGATCATCGGCCTTGTCATCGGGGTGATCCCCGGCGCAGGCGCGTCGATCGCCAGCTTCGTCGCCTATCAGCAGTCGCGCAGTTTCTCCAATACGCCCGAGCTTTACGGCACAGGCCACCCCGAGGGGCTGATCGCGCCGGAAGCCGCCAACAACGGCGTCACCTCGGGCACGCTGGTGCCGCTTCTGGTGCTGGGCATTCCCGGCGGGGCGACGGCCGCGATCATGCTGGTGGTCATGCAGTTCCACGGCGTCAGCTTTGGCCCGTCGCTGTTCGAGGATCAGCCCAAGGTCGGCTACGGCATGTTCATGGCGATGGCGATCAGCTACGTCATCATGTTCCTGACCATCCTGCCGCTCAGCCGCTACATGAGCCATGTCACCACGATCCCGACGATCTACCTTGCCCCCATGATCATCGCCTTCACGCTGGTCGGCGGGTTCGTGCCGCGCGAATACATGTTCGACATGTATCTTGCGCT
>NZ_JAIPUT010000014.1 GCF_020055635.1 Marivita sp.
TTGCGCGTGTGGGTCGTGGCCCCGCCCAGTTCCTCGGCGGTGACATGCTCGTTGGTGACCGTCTTGACCACGTCCGGGCCGGTGACAAACATGTAGGAGCTGTCCTTGACCATGAAGATGAAGTCGGTCATCGCGGGGCTGTAGACGGCCCCCCCGGCGCAGGGCCCCATGATCACGCTGATCTGGGGCACCACGCCCGAAGCCATGATGTTGCGCTGGAACACTTCGCCATATCCGGCAAGGCTGTCGACACCTTCCTGGATGCGCGCGCCGCCCGAGTCGTTGATGCCGATCACCGGCGCGCCGTTCTGCATCGCCATGTCCATGATCTTGCAGATCTTCATCGCGTGGGTGGCGCTGACCGATCCGCCAAGCACGGTGAAATCCTGGCTGAACACATAGACCATGCGGCCGTTGATCGTGCCCCAGCCGGTGACCACGCCATCCCCTGCGGGCCGGTTCTCCTGCATGCCGAAATCGATGCAGCGATGGGTGACGAACATGTCGTATTCTTCAAAGCTGCCCTCATCGAGCAGCAGTTCGACCCGCTCGCGCGCCGTCAGCTTGCCGCGTGCATGCTGCGCGTCGATGCGGTTCTGCCCACCACCCATGCGGGCATCGGCGCGGCGGGTCTCCAACTCTTGCAGAATATCTTTCATGGACCGTCCCTTTTCGCTTTCGCCGGAACATACTGTTACGCAGCATTCCCTCAAGCTTTAAAGAGCAAATTTGCAAACCATGAAAATCGCTTGTGCTGCAATTTGCAAAACTGCAAATTGTATCGTTACGCCTGCCCATATGGACATTCCTCAACCGCAGGCGTAGCGATACATGATGAGTTACGCCTCTAAGGTCCGATTTCTCGACCGATCCACACCGCCGCATATTGTCACACTGATCCTGCTCGCGGGGCTTTCGGCGTTGGTGATGAACATCTTCCTGCCATCCCTGCCCAACATGACCGCCTATTTCGACACCGAATACCGGCTGATGCAGCTGTCGGTGGCGGGGTATCTCGCGATCAACGCGGTGCTGCAAATCCTGATCGGCCCGGTCTCGGACAAGCTGGGCCGCCGCCCGGTGATCCTGTGGGGGATCGGCGGCTTCTGCGTGGCGACCCTGGGCTGCATCTACGCGCCCGACATCTACACCTTCCTCGCCTTCCGCATGGCGCAGGCGGTGATCGTGACCGCCATGGTCCTGAGCCGCGCCGTGGTGCGCGATTGCGTGCCGCAGGAACAGGCGGCGTCGATGATCGGCTACGTGACCATGGGCATGGCCGTGGTGCCGATGATCGGCCCGGCCTTCGGCGGCATCCTCGACGAGGTGTTCGGCTGGCAGTCGAACTTCTGGCTGCTCTTCATTCTCGGCCTCGGGATGCTGTGGCTCTCCTGGTCCGACCTTGGCGAAACCGCCAGCGTCAGCGGCCTGACCCTGACCCAGCAATTCGCGCAATATCCCGAGCTTCTGACCAGCCCGCGCTTCTGGGGATATGCGCTCTCCGCCGGCATGTCCTCGGGCGCGTTCTTCGCCTATCTGGGCGGCGCCCCCTTTGTCGGCACCGAGGTATTCGGCATGTCGCCCGCCGTCCTGGGCTTCTTCTTCGGCGCGCCCGCGATCGGGTATTTCCTCGGCAACTTCATCTCGGGGCGCTACTCGGCCCGGATCGGCGTGAACCGCATGGTGTTTACCGGCACGTTGATCAACGCGTCGGGGATCATCCTGTCGATGGCCGTGTTCTGGGCCGGGCTGGGGTCGGAATGGACCTTTTTCGGCTTCATGACCTTCGTGGGTCTGGGCAATGGCATGACCATCCCCAACGCCACCGCCGGCATGCTTTCGGTCCGCCCGCATCTGGCGGGCACGGCCAGCGGCCTGGGCGGCGCGATCATGCTGGGCGGCGGCGCGGGCCTGTCGGCGCTGGCGGGGGCATTGCTGGTTCCGGGATCGGGCCCCTGGCCGCTCTTGTGGATCATGTTCGCCACGGCGATCTTTGCGATCATGGCGATTCAGCTGGTCATCTGGCGGTCGGCCCGTCTGGCGGGGCTGGACAGCGCGGGGTGAATTTGCAAACTCGGTCCTGACAGGCTGCAAAGCTGCAAAGCCCCGAGGATGCGATGCCCACCCAGAAACTCTATGCCGGCGCCAAGCTGCGCGAGATTCGCACCCGGCTGGGCATCACCCAGCGCGATTTCTCGGCCAAGATGGGCGTGTCCCTGCCCTATCTGAACCAGATGGAGAACAACAAGCGCCCGATGTCGACAACGGTGGTGCTGGCGCTCGCGCAGGAGTTCGGCATCGACGTCACCGAACTGGGCCAGGGCGACGCGGAACGCATGATCTCGGACATGCGCGAGGCGCTGGCCGACCCGGTCTTCGCCGATGCCGCGCCGCCGATTGCCGATCTGCGCCTCACGGCCTCGAACGCGCCGGGGCTGGCGCGGGCCTTTCTCGAACTGCACCGCGCCTATCGCCAGACCCATGAACGGCTGGCGTCACTGGACGAGGCCCTGGGCCGCGAAGGCGCGCAGTTGCAGCCCAGCCCCTGGGAAGAGGTGCGCGACTTCTTCCATTATTGCGACAATTACATCGACGCCGTGGACAAGGCCGCCGAACACGTGGCGACGAAGCTGACCGGATCGGACCGGGTGCGCGCCGCCATTCGCGGGCTGGAGAACGAGGGCCTGCATGTGCGGTTCGCCAATGTCCCAGACCTGCGCCGCTTCGACGCGCTGCGCCAGGAGCTGACCCTGTCATCGCTGGCCGCGCCCGAAACCCAGACCTTCCAGATGATGCTGCAACTGGCGCTGACGCGGCATGGCAAGCTTCTGGACGCGACGCTGGACCTGGGCCGGTTCCAGTCCGACGCCGCCCGTGACATCGCCCGGTTGGGGCTGGCGAATTACTTTGCCGGCGCCGCCATGATGCCCTACGGCCAGTTCCTGCAGGCCGCGCAGGCGACGCGCCACGATCTGGAGCTGATGGCGCGGCGCTTCGGCGCGTCGATCGAACAGGTGGCGCACAGGTTGTCGACCCTGCAACGGCCCGGCGCCAAGGGCATTCCCTTCTTCTTTGTCCGGGTCGACCAGGCCGGCACGATCACCAAGCGGCACTCGGCCACGAGGTTGCAATTCGCCCGCTTCGGCGGCGCCTGCCCGCTGTGGAACGTGCACCGGGCGTTTGAGACACCGGGCCGGTTCCTGCGCCAGCTGGCCGAAACCCCGGACGGGGTGCGCTATATCTCGCTGGCGCGCGACGTGTCCAAGACCGGCGGGCATTTCGGTGCCCCGGTGCGGCGCTACGCGATTGCGCTGGGATGTGAGGTCAAACATGCAGGCGCGCTGGTCTATGCCGACGGTCTGGATCTCACGCGCGACGGGGCGTTCGAGCCGATCGGGATCTCCTGCCGCATCTGCGAGCGGTCGAATTGTCATCAGCGGTCGGTGCCACCCTTGGAGCGCAAGCTGACGATCCAGACGCATCGGCGCGGAATATTGCCCTACGAACTGAGTTGAGCGGGTGGCGATGCGTCGACGCATCGCGTGTTTCCGTTGACGGAAACACTTGGGGGCCAGCCCCCAAACCCCCGGGATATTTCCGAACCGGAGAAGATCAGGCCGGGGCGACGGGCCAGCGATGTGCAAGATCGGCCATCAGCGCGCGGTCGGTGTCGTCGAGCGGGCCCGTGGCCCCCGGACGAAAACGCAGCCGGAAGCTGTGCAGCAGCGTGTCGGGCTGCACATCGGCGGTGTAGCCGAAACACCGCGCGTTCCGCAAGAAATCCCCCGTGCCCTGTGCGTCGGGCCAGACGGCCAGGCCATGGCGCGCCAGTCGCTGCCAGTCGAACCGCGCGCCGGGGTCGATCTTGCGGCCCGGCGCCATGTCGGAATGGCCGATCACCCGTTCGGGCGGGATCGCGTGGCGCGCCATGATGGCGCCCACCAGGGTTTCGAGCGCGTCCATCTGGGGCGCGGCGAAGGGCGTGGCGCCGCTATTGGCGATCTCGATGCCGATGGAGCGGGAATTGACGTCGGTGACCGGACCCCAGGCCCCTGCCCCGGCATGCCAGGCGCGGTCGGCCTCGTCGACGAGGTGCCAGATGGTGCCATCCGGAGCGATCACGTAATGCGCAGAGACCTGGGCATCGTCGTGGCAGAGCCAGTCGCGCGCCTTTTGCGCGCAGTCCATGGCGGTGTAATGCAGCACGATCAGGTCAGGCCGCGCGGTGTTCCGGCGCGGGCCGCAATTGGGCGATGGATGCCAGAGCGGCGTCAGTTGCGCACCGCGCGGAAGGGGGCCGGATCCCAGCTGCAGGCGAAGCCGTCGCCATCCGGGTCGAGGTTCTGGCGGTCACGGTCCGGCCCGCCACTGGCGAGGAAGGCCTCTTGCGCCAGGTCGGGCGAGGCGAAACCCGCGCAATTGCGCAGGTGGCGGTTTTCCGAGGCGAAGGCGGAGCGGCGGTAGATCGGCGCCCCCCTGGGGTTGGTGGTCTGGAGCGCATAGGCGACGATATTGGGCGCATCGGTGCCGGGGCGCGTGGGCAGCGCTTCGGGCTGGATGATTTCGTAGCGGGCCCGGTTCTGCGCGATCAGGGCGGCATCGCCCTCGATGCTGCGGGTGTTGGAGACGGCGTCGAAATCGTTCTCGCCCGAGATGCCGGCGGCGTTTTCGACGATCTGCGGCGCCGGGTTGCCGGGGGAGGCCTGCACCGGATCGACGCCGGAATTGGCGATGCGCGCCTCGATGCGGGCTTTTTCCTCGGGGGACATCGCGTTGAGCGGTGCGCCTGTGACCGGCGGCGGTGCCGTAATGGTCGTCGGGGCCGCGCGGCCTTCGAGCACCGCTTCGCGGCGCTGCTGGTAGCGGTCGTAATTGTCGAAGCCGACACCTTGGGCGCTGTTGGGGACGGTCGGGCTGCAGGCGGTCAGGGCGAGCAGCACGACGCCACCTGTCAGGCTGCGGATGGGGATGCGTGTCTGTGTCATGTCCTGCCTCGTTCGGCGCGTGTTACCACCATTGGGAGGGCTTCGCCACGAAGCCTGCCGCCTGTTCGAGCGCGTAGGCGGTATTCAGCAGATCGCCCTCTTCCCACGGGCGACCGATCAGTTGCAGCCCCAGCGGCAGACCTTGCCTGTCGAGCCCCGTCGGCACCGAGATGCCCGGCAGACCGGCAAGGTTCACCGTCACGGTGAAGACGTCGTTGAGATACATCTCGACCGGGTCGGAATGTTGCTTGCCCAGTTCGAAGGCTGCCGAGGGTGTGGCCGGTGTCAGGATCGCATCGACGCCCTGGGCAAAGACATCCTCGAAGTCCTTCTTGATCAGGGTGCGGACCTTGCGGGCGCGGTTGTAATAGGCGTCGTAGAACCCCGCCGACAGCACGTAGGTGCCGACCATGACGCGACGCTGCACTTCGGGGCCGAAGCCTTCGGCGCGGGTCTTCTCGTACATCTCTGTGATGCCGTCGCCCTGTGCCAGTTTCGCGCGGTGGCCGTAGCGCACGCCATCGTAGCGCGCGAGGTTCGAGGACGCCTCGGCGGGGGCAATGACGTAATAGGCGGGCAGCGCGTATTTCGTGTGCGGCAGGGAGATGTCCCTGAGGGTGGCCCCTGCGTCCTGAAGCATTCTGCGCCCTTCGGACCAGAGCGTTTCGATCTCGTCCGGCATGCCGTCCATGGTGTATTCGCGCGGGATGCCGATGGTCTTGCCCCGGATGTCTCCGGTCAGCATCGCTTCGAAATTCGGCACGGCCAGATCGGCGCTGGTGCTGTCTTTCGGGTCGTGGCCGCACATCGCCTCGAGCATGATGGCCGCGTCGCGCACATCCTTGGTCATCGGGCCGGCCTGGTCGAGCGACGAGGCGAAGGCGACGATGCCCCAGCGCGAGCAGCGGCCATAGGTCGGCTTGATGCCGGTGATGCCGGTGAAGGCGGCGGGCTGACGGATCGACCCGCCGGTGTCGGTGCCGGTGGCGCCCAGGCAGAGGTCTGCCGCGACCGCCGAGGCCGAGCCGCCCGAGGAGCCGCCGGGCGTCAGCGCGGTGTCGTCATTGCCGCGGCGCCACGGGTTGATCGCGTTGCCATAGGTCGAGGTTTCGTTGCTGCTGCCCATGGCGAACTCGTCCATGTTCAGCTTGCCCAGCATGACCGCGCCCGCGCCAAAGAGCTGGCTGGTGACGGTGCTTTCGTATTCCGGCCTGAAGCCGTCGAGGATGGCGCTGGCGGCTTGGGACGGCACGCCCTTGGTGCAGAAGAGATCCTTGATGCCCAGCGGGATGCCGCAGAGATCGGGCGCGTCGCCGGTCTTGATCCGGTCATCGGCGGATTTCGCCTGGCCCAGCGCCACCTCCGGTGTCTTGTGGACAAATGCGCCCAAGGCGTCGGCGGCGTCGATGGCCTTGAGGCAGGCCTCGGTCAACTCGACGGAAGTCACTTCGCCCTTGCGCAGCGCGTCGCGGGCCTCGGAGATCTTGAGGCTGGTCAGATCGGTCATCATTCCACCACCTTCGGCACGGCGAAAAAGCCTTCACGCGCGTCGGGCGCATTGGCCAGGACCTTGTCCTGCATGCCGCCATCGGTCACGCCGTCCTGACGCCGCTTGAGCCGCATCGGTTCCACGCTGACCATCGGCTCAACGCCCTCGACATCGACCTCGTTCAGCTGCTCGATGAAGCCGAGGATGTTGCTGAACTCCTGCGCCAGAGCGGGCAGCGCATCGTCTTCGACGCGGATGCGCGCAAGCTTGGCCACGCGGGCGGCGGTTTCGATATCAATGGACATGCGGCGGGATCCCCCCGGGTTTGCGGAACGCTGGTCTTTGGCAGCGTTTAGCCCTAGCCGGGAGTGGGTTCAAGGGCGCAACCGATCCCTCAACGCGCCGTGATCGACCGGCGCCGCCGTCCCTTCCGTCCCGTCCGTCATGCCGCCCCGGCGGCGTCTTCGGTGTCGAACACGCTGCGCGGCAAGGTCAGGACATGCTCGACCCCGGACCGGTGCCACGTGCTGTCGAAGGCCCCGCCGATCTGTCGGGCCACGGTCAGGTCGATCAGGCGGCTGCCGAAACCGCTCGGGCTTGGCGGCTCGGCGATGTCGGGGCCACCGGTTTCGCGCCAGACAAGCCTGAACTCATCGCCCTGGCCCACGCCATTCACGGTGACGGTGCCATCCGCGACAGACAAGGCGCCATATTTGGCGGCGTTCGTGGCCAGTTCGTGAATCACCAGGGCAAGATCGGTCACGGTCTGGCCGGACACGCCCAGCGTGGGCAGGTCCACGAACAATTGCGTCCGCCCCGGATGCAGATGGGGCTGGACCAGCCGGTCGAGCAAGCTGTGCAGGTCGATGCTTTCGACCTTGACCTTGCCGTCCGACAGCGCCGGGCTGATCATGCCATGGGCACTGGAGAGCGCCGACAGGCGGCCATGCAGGACACGCGCCATGTCCTGGGCGCTGTCGGCGGAACGTGCTGTCAGGCTGATCATGCCGCCAACGACGGAAAACAGGTTCTTGACCCGATGATTGAGTTCGCGCGCCAGCGTCTGCATCGCGTCGCGCTCGTGCCGAAGTTGCAACTCGGTTTCCAGCGTCCTGCCGAGATCCGTCAGGGCCTCGGCATCGGTCCGGGTCCAGTTTCGGGGCATGTGGTCGATGGCGCAGAAAGCCCCGACCGCCGCACCCGATGGCGCGTGGATCGGCGCGCCGAGATAGGCGACGATTCCAAGGTCTTGTATGGCGGGATTCGAATGCAGCAGCGGATGTTCGCGCGCGTCCGACACCGCCAGCGGGCGGTCATGCGCCACGACATATTGGCAGAATGAATGGCTCAGCGGGGTTTCGCGCAGGTCCGCGCAGCCCTCTGGCAGACCGCATTGCGCCTTGAGAACCTGCCGCGTGTCGGACACGAACGAGGCCAGCCCGACAGGCACCCCGAGAAGGTTGCTGGCCAGCCGGACCGCGCGGTCGAACACGTCTTCGGAGGAGGCGTGCATCACCCCGGTTTCCGCCAGCGCATGCAGGCGATCCGGGTCGGCGAGGCGCGCGTAATGGTCCGGCAAAAGCTCGGTCGGGAACTCGGCAAAGTCGGTCGACTTTTGAATGTTCAAGCGTGCGGCCCCCGATGACGCGAAAGATGACGTGGCTGACAGACATACCGCACCCAAGCCTGAGCGCACCCGTCATGCGGCACTTCGGGGCAGCTCTGACCCGGCGAGATTGAGTCGCCTTCATGTTACCGAGGCAAAAATGTCGCTCCAAGGCGAAATGTCAGTTTCGGTGAAAAACCGCTGATTATCGCGGAGTCACGGTGTCAACTTGAACTGACACGAGGCGTGGCCGGGCATCGCGCAGCAGGCTGTTTCCACGCACAGGACATGCGGGCCGACCAATGTGCGGTACAGCTGCTGGAAGACCGCGGCATGCCACTGGCAGAGCGGCACGTCGCTGTGTTCGCCCTGCACGATGGGGTTGTCGGCAATCTCGAATCGCCACGGCCCCCGGGCGACAAATCTGCCCGAACCGGCAAAGGTCCAGGCATGGCGGGTGATCGCCCGGCTCAGCATGCGCGCTGCCACGGGGGCCGGCAACGCCCTGAGCAGCCAATGCACCGGCTGCGGAATGCGATGCGCGAGGATGTAGTCGGCGGTCGCCGTGCCGGCTTTGGCGGCCAGGTCCGGTGCCATCTCGGGCATGTCGCGGCGCAGCGCCTGATGCAGGCGCGCCGCGTCGCCTTCGGGAATCATCCGGCTGCCATCGGGCATTTCGGCGACCCCGGCCCTGGCCAGCATCTGTGCCGCCCGCGCCGCGCCGCAGGTCCGTTCGATCTGCGGCACCAGTTGCAGGATGGCGTTGGGCCCGATCAGCGCGCCGTGACCGGTGGCGTGGCGGGGATCGTGGCGGACATCCTCAGACGTCCTCCATTTGCTGCGATCCTCCTCCACAGGCCTTGACCTCGGCGCCGTTCGGCATCTTGAAATCCTGTGTGCGCATGGCCGACCGTTCCTTCATCTGCGCCTTCACCGCCTCGCGGCGTTCCTTGGCGGCGGCTGCCTTGTCGGCTGACGACACCCAATCCTCCATCTGCGCCTCGGCGATGGTGCGGGTCTCGTCGAAGTGGAAATCCAGCTTGTTCTTGGATTGCGGCCCGGTATAGCCGACCTTGCCCAGATCATAGAAGGTCCGGCCCACGCCCGCCTTGAGGAAGGCATAGAGACAGCCCAGCAAATAGCGCCGCCGGAAGCCGGTGCCGCGCCACGGATAGTGGAACAGCGCCTTCTTCATGTAGAACCGGCGATAATTGTTCATCACCCCGTCCAGCAGTTCCCCCCGCTCCATCGCGGCGGGTTTCATGATGGGTGTCACGAAGTTGTAGCGACTGAAATCAAAGACTTCGACCTGATCCTTCAACTCCTGAAACAGGGGCGTGAAGGGCCACGGCGTGTACATCGACCAGTTCGCCAGACCGGGCTGCCAGTCCCAGGCCATCTGGTAGGTCTCTTCCAGCGTTTCGGGGGTCTCGTTGTCCAGACCGACGATGAACTGTGCCTCGACAAGAATGTCGGCTTCGCGCAGCAGGCGAATGGCGGTCTTGTTCTCGTCGACCTTTGTTTCCTTGTTGAAGATGTCCAGCTTCATCTGCGCCGCGGCTTCGGTGCCCAATGACACATGCACAAGCCCTGCCTTGCGGTAGAACTTGAGCAGATCGCGGTCGCGGTAGATGTCGGTGACGCGGGTGTTGATGCCCCACTTGACCTTGTCGGGCAGACCGCGGTCGATCAGCTCCTGACAGAAGGCCACGAATTTCTTCTTGTTGATGGTGGGTTCCTCATCGGCAAGGATGAAGAAGCCGACACCGTGGTTGTCCACCAGATCCTCGATCTCGTCGACCACGTCCTTGGGATCGCGCACGCGGTAGTCGCGCCAGAATTTCCATTGGGAGCAGAAGGAACAGGTGAAGGGACAGCCACGCGCAAGGTTTGGGATCGCGACGCGGGTGCCGAGCGGGATGTAGATGTATTTCGACCATTCCAGAACGGTCCAGTCGGGTTTGATCTTGGACAGGTCCTTGACCGTGCTCGCCGCCGGGGTCGCGACGATCTGGTCGCCGTCCATGAAGGCCAGACCCTTGATCTTGTGCTTGTCGGCAGGCCAGCGCCCGTCCTCAATGGCGAGCATCAGCTCGGTGCAGATCTCTTCGCCTTCGCCGCGCACGATCACATCGACCCAGGGCGCCTCGGACAGGACCTGCTTGTACATGAAGGTCGCGTGCACGCCGCCCAGCATGCGCACGGCATTCGGCACCACCTCCTTTGCGACCTTGAGAACATCCTCGGCGCGGTAGATCGACGGAGTGATCGCGGTCACGCCGACCACGTCGGGCTTGACCTCCTCCATCTGGCGCGCCAGTTCGGCATCGTCGATATTGTCGGTCATGGCGTCGATGAAATGGATGTCGTCGAACCCCGCCTGCCGCAGATGACCGGACAGGTAGGCGACCCAGGCGGGCGGCCAAGTGCCCGCGATCTCGGCCCCGCCGGAGCGGTAATTCGGATGGACAAACAAAATGCGCATGGCGACTCTCCCCGTATGTGTCAACTTATTCTGACACTTAATCCGTCAGATTTGATTGACATGGATCAAGACAGCATCAGAGCTTTTCCCCCGCGCAGGCTGTGGTAGCCTTCCCGGACACAGGAGGGAGGTTCACAGATGAACATCATTTGGCTTGGACACGGATCATTTCGCATCGAAATCGGCGACCAGATATTGCTGGTCGACCCTTGGCTGACCGGCAACCCGATGATGGAGGGCCAAGACCACGACGCCGCCGTCGCCGGGGCGACGCAGATCCTCGTCACTCATGGGCATTTCGATCACACGACGGATGTGGTCGCCCTGTCTCAGAAAACCGGTGCCCCGGTGAGCGCGATCCATGAACTGGCGAACTACCTGTTCGGACAGGGCGCGATCGAAGGCGCGGGGTTCAACAAGGGGGGCACGATCGGGTTCGGGGATGTCACCGTGAGCATGGTGCCCGCGTCACATTCCTCGTCCATCGTCGAGAACGACCGCCCGGTCTACATGGGGATGGAGACCGGCTTTGTCATCAAGGGCGACGGCCACACGATCTACCTGTCGGGCGACACGGCGATCATGGCGGACATGGAGTGGATCGGCGATTACCACAAACCCGATATCGGCATCCTGTCGGCGGGTGGACATTTCACCATGGACATGGCCGGGGCGGCCTATGCGGCCAAGCGGTATTTCGACTTCAAGACGGTGATCCCGTGCCATTACCGCACCTTCCCGCTGCTGGAGCAGAACGCCGAAGTGCTCAAGGCCAGCCTGCCGGATGTCGAGGTGATCGAACCGCAGGTGATGCAGGCGATCACGCTGTAATCCGGGCGCGCAAGCCCGTTCGAACGGGCTTGCCGCATTTTCGAAAATGCGGAAAAGGCCCTTGGAAGGGCCTTCCAGCTCTACCTGACCGCGTTCAGCGCCTGGTTCAAATCGGCAATCAGGTCCGCCGGGTCTTCGATCCCGATGGAGATCCGCACCACGCTCGGTCCGGCGCCCGCCGCTTCCTGCTGCTCCGGTGACAGCTGCCGGTGCGTGGTCGAGGCCGAATGGATCACCAGGCTGCGCGTGTCACCCAGATTGGCCACGTGGCTGAAGATCTCGAGCGAGTCCACGAATTTCACGCAGGCGTCATAGCCGCCCTTGAGCTTGACCGTGAACAGGCCACCCGCGCCCTTGGGGCAGATCTTTTCGACCCGGTGGTTGTAGGGCGATGTCGGCAGACCGGCATAGGTCACGGCTTCGACCGCATCGTGGGTTTCCAGCCAGCCCGCCACTTCCATCGCGTTCTCGACATGCTTCTGCATCCGCAGGCTCAGGGTTTCGATCCCCATCAGCGTGTAATGCGCCGCCTGCGGGTTCAGCGTCATGCCCAGGTCGCGCAGACCGATGGCGATGCCGTGGAACGTGAACGCCAGAGGCCCGAAGGTCTCGTGGAACTTGAGGCCGTGATAGGCGGGTTCCGGTTCGCTCAGCGACGGGAACTTGTCATTTGCCGACCAGTCGAACTTGCCGCTGTCGACGATCACGCCGCCGGTGACGGTGCCGTTGCCGGTCAGGAACTTGGTCATCGAATGCACGACCAGTGTGGCGCCATGTTCGATGGGGCGGCACAGGTATGGCGTGGCGCTGGTGTTGTCGACGATGAGCGGGATGCCAGCCTCGTCCGAGATGGCCGAGATCGCATCCAGATCGGTGATGTAGCCGCCGGGATTGGCGATGGATTCGCAGAACACCGCGCGGGTGTCGTCGTTGATCGCGGCCTTGACCGCGTCCAGATCGTCGAAATCGACAAATGTCGCGGACCAGCCGAAGCGTTTGATCGTCTGGCTGAACTGGGTGATCGTGCCGCCGTAGAGCCGTGTCGAGGCGACGACGTTCTTGCCCGGACCCATCAGCGGGAACAGTGCCATGATCTGCGCCGCATGTCCCGAGGAACAGCAGACCGCGCCCGCGCCGCCTTCGAGCGTCGCCATGCGTTCCTGCAACGCGGCCACGGTCGGGTTCGTCAGGCGCGAATAGATGTAGCCGACTTCCTGAAGGTTGAAGAGCGCCGCCGCGTGATCGGCGTCGCGGAACACGTAAGCCGTGGTCTGGTAGATCGGCACCTGCCGCGCGCCGGTGGCCGGGTCGGGCCGGGCGCCGGCGTGAATCTGAAGCGTGTCGAAACCGTAGTCGGGTCCGTCTGTCATGGTTGTCTCCCCTTTGGTCTGTCTGGTTGCGCACAGGATTAGGCCATCGCGGGGGCGCTCACAACTGCTGCCTTGTGCGAAAGAACAGACGGACAGGCTCGCCCGGTTCCCGACGGGACGACGTTCCGGGTTTCGACGGCAGAGCGAAACACCGGTCCTGCGGGCTTGCAGGACCGCTGCAATCTGCGACACAAGGGAGACCAAGCTGACAGGAGACCGTATCGCCATGACCCTTCCCGCCACGATGACCGCCATCGAGATCACCAGCCCCGGCGGACCGGAGGTCTTGCAGCCCGTGTCGGTCCCGGTGCCCATGCCCAAGGCGGGCGAGATCCTGATCAAGGTGGCCTATGCCGGGGTCAACCGCCCAGATGCGCTGCAACGTGCGGGCCTTTACAACCCGCCGGCGGGTGCGTCCCCCCTGCCCGGTCTCGAAGCGTCTGGCACCGTGGCTGCTGTCGGTGCCGGTGTGTCGCGCTGGAATGTGGGCGATGCGGTCACAGCGCTTCTGCCTGGTGGCGGGTACGCTGAATACGTCACAACCCACGCCGATCACGCCCTGCCAGTGCCCGAGGGCATGCCGATGGATCAGGCGGCGGCGCTCTGCGAGACATTCTTTACCGTTTGGTCGAACGTGTTCCGTCGCGGCGGCCTGCAGGCGGGCGAGCGGTTCCTGGTGCATGGCGGATCGTCCGGCATCGGCACCACCGCGATCCAGCTGGCCAACCTGCGCGGCGCGCGGGTGTTCACCACCGCCGGGTCCGCCGACAAATGCGCCGCGTGTCTCGCGCTGGGGGCCGAGGCGGCGTGGAACTACCGCGAGACGGATTTCGCAGCGGCCATGCGCGCCGAAGGTGGTGCCAATGTGATCCTCGACATGGTGGGCGGCGATTACCTGCCGCGCAACCTCAAGGCGCTGGCCGATGACGGGCGGCTGGTGCAGATCGCGTTCTTGCAAGGCCCGAAGGCCGAGATCAATTTCGCGCCGCTCATGATGCGGCGTCAGACGATCACCGGATCGACTCTGCGGCCCCAGTCGGTCGCCGCCAAGGCCGCCATCGCCCGCGATCTGGAGGCCGAGGTCTGGCCGCATTTGGCCTCTGGCCGGATCGGACCGGTGATGGACAGCGAATTTGCCCTGGCCGACGCGGCCAAGGCCCATGAACGGATGGAAGGCTCGAGCCACATCGGGAAAATCGTGCTCAAGGTCGGCTGAGCGCCGCCAAGATCATTCCGCCGGCATCGGTTGCGGCAGGGCGTCGCGGTCGCGGCCCTGATCCGGCATCACAAGCGTGCGGGTCGGGAACGGGATGTCGACGCCGGCGGCATCCAGCGCCTCTTTGACCCGGCGCTTCATGTCCGCCTGGTACTGGAAATAATCGCTCGACGCGCACCAGACGCGGACAAGGAAATCGACGCTGCTGCTGTTGAGATTGTTGACCTGGATGAACGGCTCGGGGTCGGCATGCGAGCGCGGGTCGGCCATGATCGTGTCGCGGATCACCTGTTCGGCCTGCCCGAGATTGGCGCCGTAGCCGACGCCGAATTCCCACTCGGCGCGGCGGGTGTCATAGGCGGAATAGTTCTTGATCGTCTTGCCCCAGACCTCGGAATTGGGCACCACCACCTTGACGTTGCCGATATCGGCAAGCTCGGTGTAGTTCAGGGTGATCTCCTTGACCGTGCCGAGGACATCGTTGATCTGCACGAAATCGCCGTTCTTGAGCGGGCGGAACAGGATCAGCATGACACCGGCGGCGACATTGGACAGCGTGCCCTGCAGGGCCAGGCCGATGGCCAGACCGGCGGCACCGATGACCGCGATGATCGACGTGGTCTGCACACCGAAGGTATTGAGGACAAAGAGGCCGGTGAAGGCCAGGATCGTGTATCGCAGGATGTTGCCGAAGAAGATGAACAGCGTGTCGTCGAGGCTGGCGTGCATCTGGCCGATCCGGATGACGCGGCGCTGGATCACGCCCGAGACGATGACCCCCAGGATCAGGATGACCACCGCGCCGACAAGATTGCCAAGCGCGCCCAGCAGCGCCTCGAGCGTCAGCAGATCGGCCAGAGATCGGCCATTGTAGATCTCCACCGTGAGGAGCGAGGTGATCTTGTCCCATGCGCCATTTGCGGCGGCTTCGACGTCTTCCATGCTTTGGCCTTCCTTGTTTGCGCGACCTCGGGGTGGCCGCGCCGCAGTCACGGGCGCCTCCCCCTAAAGGTTTCGCTTCGATGTATCTTAGGGGGAGGTATTGCCGTTCGGTCCCTTCGGTGCAACCCTCGGGTCAGCCCGCCCCGCCGTGCGCCATCGACTTGACGACGGCTTGGGTCAGAGTGGGATCGGCGGTCAGCCCGAACATGTCCTGCAGACAGGTCAGAACCGCGATCACGTCCAATAGCGAGGTTTCCCGGACAAGGGCCGTGCCGTGGAATTCCCGAAAGGTCGTGCCCTCGAGCGTGTAGCGCCGTCCGTCTTGCTGACGCGCGACGACAAGCGTTTGCCGGAACAGCGATCCCGGCGGGGTCGCCGCCAGCCAGTTGCCCGCCTGAAGATCGGACAGCGCCGTCACCTCGTCGGTGAAGGCATAGAGATCGGACCAGTCACCGCTGGCGGAGCGACGGCCGAGAACGGTGCCAAGCCCCGGGCGGTCATCCAGACGGAACGCAACGCCATCAGCCACCAAAGGCGTGTCGCGCAGCATTTCAAGCGGGGCTGACGGCCCCGGACCGCCGAAGCCGACATCGACAAGATGCTCGGTCCCTTCTATCGTAACGATCACCACGCAATGGGTTCTGGGCCCCGGTTCGGGGCGATTGCGCATCACCCGCGCCATAAGCAGCCGGGCCTTGAACCCCAGGGCGCAAAGACCCGTGCAGAGCAGCAGGTTGAGTTCGAAACAATAGCCGCCCCGGCGCTGAGCGATCAGCTTTCGGGTCAGCGATCCGAGGTCGAGCGATGGCACGTCGCCCCCCAGAACCGACAGGTTTTCGAAGGGTATCCGCGCCAGATGCGCGCGTGTCACGTCTTCGAGCGTTGCCCGCGTGACCGGTGGTTGCCCGTCGATCTCCAAACGGGCCAGCCACTCGGGCAGCCACGTGGTGTCGGTCGGTGTTTCGGGTGTCATGCGTCCTCGGTGGATGTCAGTCCTCTTCGACCGGCGGCGTGCCGTGAGTGTGGAAGGTCTCGATGGTCTTGAGACCCCAGGCCTGCCCCTTCTTGCGCTCGTCTTCCGTCCAGGTGACGGTCTCCCAATCGGGTTGCAGGATCAGCCGCGCACCCGCGTTGGCCAGTTCCACCCGGTTGCCCGCCGGTTCCCAGACATAAAGAAAGAACGTCCCCTGAATGGCGTGCTTGTGCGGGCCGGTTTCGATATGCACGCCATTTTCCAGAAAGATGTCGGCCGCGCGCAGGATGTCTTCGCGCTGATCCGTGGCATAGGTCACATGGTGCAGGCGGTTCTCGCCGCGGCCGTGTTCTTCGGTGCAGGCCAGATCGTAGGTCTTGTTGTTGATGGTGAACCAGCAGCCGCCCAACCGCCCGTTGTTCAGGCGGATCTGTTCGGTCACGCGACTGCCCAGACAGGTCATCATGAAGTCACGGAACTGGGTCACATCCTCGGCCAGCAGGTTCAGGTGGTCGATCCGGCGCGGCGACACGCCCTGTGCGTGAAAGCGGCTGGACATGTTCTTGAGTGCGGGTTTGTCGTCCTCGGGCGGGTCGTATTTCACCGTGTCCCAGTAAAGCTCGAACACATGCCCGAACGGGTCTTCAAAGCGAAACGCGCGGCCATGGCCCAGGTCGCCCTCGGTCCATCCCTGCACCTTGTAGCCCGACGCCTCGATCACCGCGACGCGCCGCTCGAGAGCCGCCTCGGACGACACGCGGTACCCGATATGCGCCACGCCTGTGCTGTCGGATTTGGTCAGCTTGAGCGTGTGGAACTCGTAGTCGTCCCACGCCCGCAGATAGGCGCTGTCACCCTCCAACGCGGACAGTTTCAACCCGTAAACCCGCGTGAAGAAATCAAGGCTGTCGTCGAACCTGTCGGTCAGGACCTCGACATGGCCAAGATGTGCGACGTCAAAGCAGGGTTCGGTCATAAGCGCCTCAATTGAACATGGTGTTTGGCAGGAACAGCGAGATCTGCGGGAAGGCCACGAGGATCGCCAGCGTGGCCAGCATCATCACCCAGAAAAGGATCACGCCGGTGAAGATCCGGCCCAGCGACACGCCGGGCGCCACGGATTTCACGATGAACACGTTGAGCCCCACCGGTGGCGAGATCAGCCCCATTTCGAGCGCCAGAACCACCAGCACGCCGAACCAGATCGGGTCGATGCCCAGTTCCAGCACGATGGGAAAGAAGATCGGCAGCGTCAGCACCAGCATCGCGAAGCCTTCAAGGAAGCAGCCGAGAATGATGTAGATCAGCAGGATCAGCAGCAGGCTGCCCATCGGCCCCATGTCGAGCGCGGCAAAGCCCTGGGCGACCAGTTCGGTCATGTGGCTGAGCGCGAGGAACGGGTTGATCATATGCGCCGCGATCAGGATCAGCATCACCGTGGCCGTGGTCACGACGCTGTCCTTGGCCGCATCCCAGAGCATCGCGGGTTTCAGCCGCCGCGTGATCGCACCGATCAGGATGACAGCCCCTGCCCCGACGGCGGCGGCCTCGACGGGGGAAAAGAACCCGCCATACATGCCGCCGATGGTGATGAAGATCACAAGCACAATGGGACCGGCGCGGCCGATCGCGCGGATCTTTTCCATGAACGCGGTCTTTGGACCGGGAGGGCCGAAATCCGGGCGGATCATGCACAGGATCGACACGGCCAGCACGAACATCGACAGAAGCAACAGCCCCGGCAACACTCCGGCCAGAAACAGCCGGCCAATGGATTGCTCGGTCAGGATGGCGTAGATCACGAAGCCGGTGGAGGGCGGGATCAGGATGCCCAGAGTGCCGCCCGCGGCCACGACCCCGGTCGACAGGCGGTCGTCGTATTTGAAGCGGTCCATTTCCGCGAGCGCGACCTTGCCCATGGTCAGGGCCGAGGCGACGGACGACCCCGACAGCGCGGCGAACCCGCCGCAGCCGATCACCGTGGCCGAGGCCAGGCCACCCCGGATCGACCCGATCACCGCATAGGCCGCATCGAAAAGCTGACGGCTCATGCCGGTATGCGACGCGACATTGCCCATCAGGATGAAAAGCGGAATGACGATCAGTTCGGGCGACGAGGCCAGCGTGAACGCCTCGGAGGCCAGCAGCGAAGTGGCCGAGTTCAGCCCGTTGAGGCCCCAGATCCCGACAAAGCCCACGGCGAACATCGAGAACGCCACCGGCACCCGCAGCAGCAGCAGCGCGAACAACACGAGGATGCCGAGGATACCCGCGACAGACCCGGTCATGACCGGGTCTCCGTCCGGACATCGCGGCCCGTCAGCAGCAGTTCAAGCGCGCGCAATGCAAGCCCCAGTGATGCCAGCGACATGAACCCGATGGCGGCCCATTGAAAATAGGCCTTTTGCAGGTAAAGAAGGTTCGTCGACAGGTTCAGCATCAACGACAGTTGCGCACTGTCCCAGGTGGCGAGGGCAAGCCAGCCAAAGATGACGGCGCCCAGAAAGGCCACGAAAATGTCGATGCCGCGATTCACGGCGTCGGGGAAATAGCGTTCCAGAAGATCGACCGAGATATGCCCGCCAAGCCGGTCACAGAGCGCCATCGGCGCGAAGACAAGGATCACCGACGCCATCGTCGTGATGTCCTGGCTGCCGTAGAGCGGGCTGCCGAAGGCGCGGCCGATCACATCGATCAGGATCACGACCACGATCCCGATCAGCGCAGTCGCGCCAATGGCAGCGGACAGGCCGATCAGCCTGTCCGCAAGGGTGCGTATACGCTCCAAGGTTTATTCCTGCATCGCGGCCAGGGCGGCGTCGCCGCCGACGCTGTCGACATACTCCGCCACCACGTTGGAGACCGCCTCTTCGAAGGCCTGCGCCTCGTCTTCGGTCAGATCGACAAAGGTGTTGCCGTCATCCGCGCGGGCGGTTTCAAGCGCCTCGGTGGCGGTTGCGTTCCAGGCGGTTTCGGCGTTGTTGCCCAACGCGCAGCCACGGGCCTCGTCGAGCGCCGCTTGCGCGTCGTCGGACAGCGCGTCATACGAGCCCTGCCCCATCACCGCGAAGAACGCCAAGCGACCCAGCGGTGCGCCCAGCGTGTAGGCATCCGCGACCTCGTCGAGTTTGAAGTCGCTGAGCGTCGATGCACCGGTGAAGACGCCGTCGATCAGGCCGGTCTGCATCGCGTTGTAGACCTGGTTGATCGGCATCTGCACCGGGGTTGCGCCCAGTGCCTCGGCCACCTTGCCCGCCGTTGCCCCGGCGACGCGGATCTTGAGCCCCGCCAGATCGGCCGGTGTGCGGATCGCCTTGTCCTTCATGATCATGATGTTCGGCTCGGACGTCCAGAGCGCGACCGGCACGGTGCCGGGAAATTCGCCCGAGATCTCGTCCATCGCGTCACACAGCGCGTCGGCCCCCGTCTTGCCTTCGGGCAGGACGCCCGGCAGTTCGACGATCATGGTCTTCTGGAACTGCTGGGACGTATAGCCCGGCAGGCCCCAGACCATGTCGGCCACGCCCTGCACGGCGCGGACATATTGCTCGACCGGGCCCGCGCCCAGTTCGCCGCCGTGATAGCCGCGCACCGTCAGGCTTCCGCCGGTGGCTTCGGTCAGGTCCGCGTTCAGCTTTTCGATCACGCTGGCGTTGACCGTGTGGAACGGCGGCGTGAAATTGGCGAATTTCAATTCCTGCGCGGCCAGCGGTGCGGCGGCTGCCACAGCCAAAGCGGCCCCGATAAAGGTCGTTCTGAGTGTCATGTCTTTCCTCCCATGTCAGGCCCGAAACCGATCAGGCCGAGTGTTGCAGGCGGCGATCCTTCTGTGTGACCGCCGCCCTGAAATTCTGCTGATCAGACGGCTTTTGCCCGCCAGCTGTCGGCAGCATAGCTTTCCCGTGCCTCGCTTGAATACGGTGTTTCCGAAACCCGCACCCGAATCTCGGCCTGCTTGTGCTTTTCGGCGGATGTTTTCTGCGTCTCGTCGGATTCGCCCCAGCGCATGGTCAGGATGTCTCCAATTTCAACGCTCTGGTCAACAACACCCAGCGACAGCACGCAGCGTTCGTTGTAGCTGTAGCCGTTGAACATGCTCATGCCGACCATCTTGTCGCCATGCATGACCATATCGGCCGAGGACGACGCGTAGTTCGGCTGCGGGAAGTCGATCCACTTGTAGGGGATGCCGTCCTCGAAGGCCGAGGCGATGACCTTGAGCACGTCTTCCTTGTTCCACTCAAAGGTGACCTTCTTGCGGTTGGTCTTGCTCTCTTTCATCTTGAGAAGCGCGTCCTTGCCGATGAAATCGTCTTTCTTCCAGCCGATGTAGAAGTTGTAGCCCAGCTCGAACGGATTGACGTAATAGTCCTCGATATTGTCCGACACAAAGCTGCCGCCGATGGCGCCTGCCGCTTCGTACATGTCGGTGCCCAGCCAGTCGCGGTAATCGGCCAGCATGCCGTCGCCGGTGTAGATGCCGGGCAGCGGCGACGGAATCCAGCCGGATTCCAGCGTGTTGGTCGAATAGGCGCGGCTGCCGCACTGGACCAGATCGACGCCCGCGTCCTTCGCGGCCTGAAGGATGGTCGAGTGGATGTAGTGCTTGTCCTCATACGGACCCCAGACTTCGAGACCCGGCGCGCCGGACATGCCGTGGCGCAGCGCCTGCACCTTTTTGGAGCCGATATTGATCCAGTCGACATGGAAGAACTTGATGTCCTGGATCGGGCCGCCGTTCATCTTTTCAAAGATCTTCGGCGCGTCGGGGCCCTGGATCTGGTAGCGGTAATGGGTGCGCAAGACGCGCTCGCCTTCGGGGCGCGAGGTCGAGCGGGGATCGTGCTTGATCCGCACGTTCCACTTGCCCCAGGCGGCGGCGAACATCAGCCAGTTGGAGGTCGGCGCGCGGCCCACGAGGATGAACTTGTCCTCCCGCTCGCGGAAGATGATGTGGTCGCCGATGACGTGGCCGTTCGGCGTGACCGGCACGTAATGCTTGGCGCGGTTGAGGTTGAAATTCCCGAAGGCGTTGATGCCGTGATAGGCAAGGAATTCCTCGGCCTGCGGGCCTTCGACGATCAGTTCGTCCATATGATGCGACTGGTCGAACAGAACGGCGCTGTGACGCCATGCTTCCTGCTCTACCCGCCAGTTGCGGAATTCCGGGGTCACAACCGGGTAGACATACATCCCGATCTGGGAATTCCGAAGCATTTCAACGGGGTTGCCCCATTCCTTCATCTTGTCTGACAGGCTTGGCATAGATCTGGTCTCCTCCTGAGATCTTATTCTGCGGATAACAGCGACAGGCCGGGCACGCGTATCGCGACCCCCGGACCGGCATTGGCAAGGTAATCGAGGTTGCGCCGCGCAAGGCGGGCATGTTCGCGCGACAGGTATTCGGCGCGGGCGCCTTCGCGGGCGCGGATCGCTTCGATGATGGCGCGGTGCTGGTGCTGCGCGCGCACGAGCGACGCGTTGAAATCCGGGATCAGTTCCTGTTCGCGCAGGAACGCGCTGGGGGATGCCAATGGCAGGCGGCTCACCCGGTCGGCCTCGCGCTGCACGATCTGGCTTCCGGCAAGACCTGCGAGCAGGCTGTGGAAGGCCGCGTTTTCGCGCACATAGCTGTCAAAGTCGATATTGGCGGGATCGGCGATGGCGGTGTCGATCCGGGCCAGCACCTGCTCGACCTCGGCAAGACGCATCGGATCGGCCCCGCGCTCGGCGGCAAGCCGCGCCGCCGTGCCTTCGATCACGCCGCGCAGTTCGATGGCATCGTTGATGTCGTCGAGCGTAAAGCGCGCCGCCCGGCAGCCCCCGGTTTCGATACGCTCCAGCAGGCCCTCGTCGATCAGACGGTCCATCGCCTGGCGCAGCGGCGTGCGCGACAGGCCCAGCCGTTCGGCAAGTGCGACCTCGGGCAGACGCGCGCTGCCAGCGAATTCGCCGCTCATCACAAGCGAGCGAAGGCCCAGTAGCGCCTTTTCATACTGCGTCATGCGATCCGACATGCACCCTCCCCAGGCGCGCGCCGCTCTCCCCTGCGGCGTTCTGTCCAACAGGGTTAGATTGTATACAGGAACCTGTCAATATCTCGTTTTCGGCCTCCCAGAACGCGATACTGATGGTTTTTGTATACAGGAAAAGGCCATTTGTATGGCCCGGCTACACGAGCCCCGCCTGTGCCGCGTCCCAGATCAGCTTGACCGCGATCACCGCCAGAAGCGACAGGATCAGCCGGTCGAAGGCCTGTTTCGACAGGAACCGCGCGGCCCAGGACCCGACGGGGATGCCCATGAACATCGGGATCAGCGCCAGTACCGCCAGCAGCACCCGGTCCCATGTCAGGATGCCAAGCACCGCAAGCGCGGGCACCTGCGTGGCCGACATCGCCAGAAAGAAGATCGCGATTGTGGCGATGAACTCCTTGCGGGGCAGGTTCAGCGCGTTGAGGAAGGTGATCGACACCGGGGCCGACAACCCGCCCGCGCCCTGCATCACGCCGCCGACAAGGCCCACAAACGGCCCCATCTGACGCCCGCGTGCGCGCGGCAGGACCCAGTTGGGCCGCGCCAGCCGGATGCCGATATAGGCGAACACCACCCCCGCCAGCGCCGCCATCAGAAGCGGCACCGGGAGCGACGCCAGAAGCACCGATCCGACGATCGCCCCCAAAGCGCCCATCCCCGCGAAGGTCCAGACAAAGCGGTTTTCGGTCACCTCGGACCGGAAGGCCCAGCTTTGCCAGATATTGGTGCAGAGGTTCAGCACCGAGAAGATCGCCACCGCCATCGGCACGTCGAACACGATGGCAAGCACCGGCACGCCGACCACCGGCGCCCCTGCCCCGGTGGCGCCTTTCAGGAACCCGCCAAGCGCGATTCCGACAAAGGCAAAGGCCAGGGATGCGGGGTCCATCAATGGTCGTCCGAGGCCACGACCGACAGGTCGAGCAGGACCTGACGGCGTTCGGTGCGAATGATCTCGACCGCGCGGCGCAGGGCGTCGGGCAGATCTGCGCCCCGGTCGATGCGTTCGGCATGGGCACGGCTGGCGCGGGCGATCTGCGTGAAGTCCGGCAGCGGTTCGAGCGAGGTCAGCGGAATACGGTTCTGGCGTACGGCGGCACCGTCCGGGTAACCCTTGACCACCGACCGCCGCACCGCGTTCCACATGGCGTTGTTCTTGACGATCGTGAGGATCGGCAGGCCCAATGCCTCGGCGATCTGGTGGCAGGCGACCGGGTTGGCGAACATGTACGATCCGTCGCCCACGCAGGCGATCACAAGCCGGTCGCGATCCGCCAGTTGCGCACCAAGAGCAGCGGGCATGGCCCAGCCAAGGCCACCGGCATGTACGTTGGAGAACACGCGGTTCGGACCATTGAGCGTCATGTGGGGTAGCAGGAGCCCCAGTTCGGAAAACGCGACCGCATCTTTGTCCATGATGTTCGAGACACAGGCGCTCATCCATTCCGCGCTCATCGGGCCGTCGCCGCCCGCGACGGGTTTTGGTGTGGCGTTGCGGGATGCCGAAACCTTGGCATGCACGCTGTCCCGCCGGTCGGGGGCACCGGGATCAGGTGTCAGTGCCATGAGCGCATCGAGCACCATGACCGGATCGGCGGTGATCGCCAGATCGGTGCGATAGCCGCGCACCGGCATGCGGCGGAACAGCGGGTCCGGGCCGATATGCACGACGCGGCAGTCCTTGGACGGCGCGCTGACCGCTTCGATCCACGGCACGCCAGAATCCAGCACGATCACCAGATCGGCCTCTGCGGTTGCCGCTTTCGGATTGTAGCCCAGCAGCGCCGGATCGTCCGAGGCCAGCACGTTGCGGATGCTGAACGGCTCGGCCACCGCCAGCCCGAACGCGTCGGCACAACGGGACACAAGCGCCGAAAGCCTGCCCTGCGGATCGCCGCGCTGGCACAGGACAACGGGCATCCTGGCCTCTGCGATCCAGGCAGCCAGCGTTTGCATCGCCTGGGCGTCCGGGGCGGCGGGGCGCGCGCGCGCGGGAACCGCTGCGGGCAAGAACCCGTCCGGTAGCGGCTCCGTCAACGGCTCCTTGGGCAGGCTCATGTAGACCGGCCCCTCGGGCGCGCTGACCATCAGGGAGGCCGCCCGTTTGGTCACGCTGTCGGCCTGTTCGGGGTAGCGCAATTCGTAGTCGAACTTGACCACGTCGCGCACGAGGCTGGTCTGGTCGTACATCTCCTGCCCGTACTGGATCGGCGTCATGCGCCCCCCCTTGCGACCCGATTCCGTGAGCGGAGTGCGCCCCGACAGCACGAAGACCGGAATATTGTCGGACGCAGCGTTGATCACCCCCATCACGGCGTTGGCCAGACCGACATTCACATGCACCATGACGGCCTGCGGACGCCCGGTGACCAACCAATGCCCATGCGCCATCGCCATCGCCGCAGTTTCATGCGGCACCGTCACGGGCGTTGGTACATCACCTTCAGGAAGCCGCGCAAGCCCTTCTATGATTGGTGGAAAATCGGTTCCGGCATTGGCGAACAGATAGTCGATCCCGCACGCTTTCAGGGCGGTCAAAAGCGCTTCGCCCCCGGTCTTGGGACGGTCCTGATCTTCAAACATACATCCTCCCTGAATCTCAGGCTTGATATTCCGCTGACCCTTCGTAAAGTCAACTTATTCTCAATAATTGGGATTCTAACCCAAACGAGAACCACATTTGGGAGGACAACCATGAAGACGCTACTCACCGCGGCGGCGGTATTTCTGAGCGCGACGATTGCCACATCTGCCAGCGCGCAGAATGTCGGCATCGCCACATCGAACCCCGGATCGCTGTTCCACAATATCGGCACGGCGGTCGCAAATGCCGCCAACGAAGCCGGGCTGAACACCACGATCCAGCCCGCCACCAGCCCCAATCAGTTCATTCCGTTTGTCGATCAGGGCGGCATCGATTTTGGCGTGGCCAACCTGCAAGAGGTCAACTACGCCATCACCGGCGAGGAATGGTGGGGCGGACGCACCAACCCCAACCTGCGCGTCGTGGCGCATCTCATGCCGCTGGTCGAGGCGATCTTCGTGCGCGCCGACGGCGACATCCAGAAGGTGTCGGACCTCAAGGGTCAACCGATGACCGATGGCTATACCGCGCAGAACACCATCCTGCCGCAGCTGGCGGCCTTCTACGCCACCGCCGGCATGACGCGGGACGACGTGGAAAAGGTGTCGGTCGCCAGTGTCGTGGCCGGGGCGGATGCCTTCATGGCCGGCGACACGGTCGGGTTCATCTTTGCCCACGGTGCCGGCAAGGTGCGCGAGGCGGATGCGGCCGTGGGCGGCCTGCGCGCGCTGGGGGTCGAGGATGACAGCGAAGCCGCACTGGCTGCGGCCCGCGAACACTGGCCGACGGCGTTCTTCACCACGCTGCCCGCAGGCGCCATGCCCGGCGTGCTGGAAGACACGGTCTATATCGCCTTCCCGCAGGTGGTCTTCACGCACGCCAACGCTCCGGAGGATGTGGTCTACGCGATGACCAAGGCGATGTATGAAAACGCGCAAGTCATGTCGGACACCTTTCCGCCGTTCCGGGCCTTCAAGCCCGAAAACATGAAGGGCGATCCCGGCGTGGCGGAATTCCACCCCGGCGCGCTGCGCTTCTTCGAGGAAACCGGCCTGAACTGAGCCCTCCTGCCCCGCGCGGTCATGATGCGACGCGCGGGGCGATCCATCTTTCACCCTGACTGCACTCAAGGAAACAGACCCCCCTGATGCCTGCTCTTCCGATGCGCCTTGCCAGACCCCTGGCCGATCTGCTTGCAGCCTGCCTGGTCCTGCTGGCCGTTGGTTGGGCGCTGTCGGTGCAGCGCAAGCTGGGGCTGGATTTGTACCCGCAGCAATTCTTTGCAGGCGTGCTGTTCTTTGCCCTGCCATTGGCCTTCTTCACCCTGCCCGCCCGGCGCGGGGCCGAGCGCGGGGATGTGCCGCTGCATGACCTGATCCTGGCCGGATTGTCGATGGCCGCTTTGGGCTACGTCGCGGTCTCCTATCCCGATCTGGTGCTGATGATCTTCGCCCGTCCGCCCGAGCTTTGGATCCCCAGCGGGATCATCATCCTTCTGCTGTTGGAGTCGCTGCGCCGCGCGACCGGTTGGGCGCTGGTGCTGATCATCGGGGTTTTTCTGCTTTACGCGCTGTTCGGAGACCTGGTCCCCGGACGGCTTCAGGGGCGCCCGCAGAACTGGCAATTGCTGACAGGGTATCTGGCGGTCGACTCCAATGGCATTCTCGGCCTGCCGATGTCGGTCGCGTCCACCGTGGTGATCGCGTTCATCCTGTTCGGCGTGCTTTTGGGTATCACCGGCGGGTCGCAGTTCTTCACCGATGCGGCGATGATCGGCATGGGCCGGTTTCGCGGCGGGTCGATGAAGATCTCGGTTCTGGCCTCGGGCCTCTTCGGGTCGATCTCGGGCTCGGCTGTCGCCAACGTGGTGGGCACCGGCGTTGTCACGATCCCGATGATCAAGCGCGATGGCTACCCGGCCCACAAGGCAGGCGCGATCGAGGCCGTGGCCTCCACCGGAGGGCAACTCATGCCGCCGGTGATGGGCGCGTCAGCCTTCCTCATGGCCGAGTTCCTCGCCATCCCCTACAGCCAGATCGTCATGGCGGCGTTGCTGCCCGCAGTGCTCTACTACGTGGCGCTGTTCATACAGGCCGATCTGGAAGCGGCCAAGCTGGGCATTCAACGCGTGCCCGAATCCGAGATCCCGGCGCGCCGCACTGTTCTGGTGGGCCTGCATTTCGCCACCGCCTTTGCCGTGCTGATCTACCTGCTGTTCTGGATGCGCTACCAGCCCGAACGCGCGGCCCTCTGGTCGGCGCTGGCGCTGTGCGGCACTGCGCTGATCTTCGGCTATCGCGGTGTCCGCCCGACGATCCGCGCGCTTTTCGGCAGCTTTGCCCGCACCGGGCACGGCGTGGTCGAGATCCTGCTGATCTCGGCCGCGTCCGGCATGGTGATCGGGGTGCTCAACATCACCGGTCTGAGCTTCAACCTGACCTATGCGCTGGTGCAGGTGGGCGGCGGCAGCGCGATCACGCTGCTGGCATTGTCGGCGGTGGTCTGCATCATCCTCGGCATGGGCCTGCCGACGCTGGGCGTTTATGTGTTGCTCGCCGCGCTGGTCGCCCCTGCGCTGATCGAAGTGGGGATCGAACCCATCGCGGCGCATCTTTACGTGCTTTATTTCGGCATGATGTCGATGATCACGCCCCCCATCGCCATGGCCGCATTTGCCGCCGCCGCCATCGCCAAGGCCCCCGCCATGGCAACCGGCTGGGCCGCGATGCGGTTCGGCTGGGCGGCCTATGTGATCCCGGTGCTGTTCGTGTTCAGCCCGTCGCTGATCCTGATCGGCGAAACCGGAGAGATCGTCTTTGCCGTGATCACAGCAAGCCTTGGCGTCTGGCTGGTCTCCGCCGGTCTGGCCGGGTATTTCTCGGACCGGTTATCGCCGCTCAAACGGCTCTTGTTCATGGTGACCGGCCTGATGGCGCTGGTGCCTGCCGGAGCCTTCGAGGGCGCGATCCTGACCGATGCGGCGGGCGTCGTGCTGGGTCTGGCGCTGATCGGAAGCGAACTCTTCCGCAAGCGCAGCGCGCCCATGGCGGAGGAGGCACAATGAGATCGGTCTCCGGGTCCGGCGAGCGGCTTCTGGCGATCCTTGGCCTGTTTTCCGAGGACACCCCCGAATGGGCGCCCGAGGACATGATGCAAGCGCTCGGGTTTTCGCGCCCGACGCTCTATCGCTATCTCAAGACGCTCAAGGATGCGGGCTATCTCGTGTCGCTGCCGCAGGCGGGCTACACGCTTGGCCCCCGCGTAACCGAGCTCGATTTCCTCATGCGCCGGTCCGATCCGCTGATCGCGGCGTCGGATCCGCATCTCGAGGCGTTGGCGCGGGCCTTCGTGGGGTCGGCCTTTGTCGTGAGGTTCTACGATCGGAACATGCTCTGCGTGGCGTCCGAAGTGTCCACACCGACACCCCGGTCCTCCTACCCGCGCGGACGCCCCATGCCGATCGGCAAGGGCGCGGTCAGCCGGGCGATCGTCGCTTTCCTGCCCCCCAAGGACCGTGCCGCGCTGGTCAGCGACTATCTCGATGCCTTTGTCACCTCGGGCATCGGCACGACCAAGGATGCGGTTCTGACCGAGCTGAAACGCATCCGCCGCAACCGCGTCGCCACCGCGCGGGGCGAGGTCACGCCGGGGCTGGTCGGTGTTGCCGCGCCGATCCTTGCGGGTGACGGAACCCCGGTGGGCGCGCTGTGCCTGTCCACCGAGGAAGCCACCCTGACCGACACCCGGCTTGCCGCGCTGCGCGAGACCATCCGCGACCGGGCCGAGGCGATCTCGGACGCGCTGTCGCATCCCCAAGCACGGGCAAGCGCCTGACCCATGACTGACCGGAAAGAGAGGCAAGATGACCCCTGACCCCGCAAGGCATCCCAGCGGCAACGCGTGGGCCGCCATGACCAGCCACCGCGCGCCCGACCACGGATGCGTCGGAGGACTTTCATGAGCGACAGCTACGACGTGGTGATCAATGGCGGCGGTCCGGTAGGGCTGGGTCTTGCCATCGAACTGGGCCAGCGCGGCATTCGTGTCTGCGTGGTGGAACGCTATCCCGAACCGCAACCGATCCCGAAGGGCCAGAACCTGACCCAACGCACCTCCGAGCATTTCCGGGCCTGGGGCTGCGAAGACGAACTGCACAGCGCTCATCCCATTCCCAAGGGCGGCGGCATCGGCGGCATGACGGCGTACGGCACGCTGCTGTCCGATCACACCTATGACTGGCTGAACCGGTCGCACGTGAAGGACTATTACTTCGCGCCCAACGCCCGCCTGCCGCAATACGCCACCGAACGCGTGCTGCGCGCCCGCGCGGCGGAAATTCCCGAGCTTACGGTTCTGTACGGCTGGTCCGGCGAGGCGCTCGAGATGTCCGATGACGGCGTGCGCCTGACCATCGCCGAACGCAGGGGCGACGGGCGGCAGGTGATCGAAGCGTCTTATGTCGTGGGCTGCGATGGCAGCCGGTCGTTCATTCGCGACCATGCCGGGATCAGCGAGACCCTGTCGGACCACAACCGCCTGATGGCGCTGCTGGTGTTCCGGTCGGAAGAGCTGCACGAATTGCTGACGCGCTATCCGGGCAAGGCGTTCTACAACGTGTTGCACCCCGACTACGAAGGGTACTGGCTGTTCTTTGGCCGCGTCGATCACGGGTTGTCGTGGTTCTTCCACGCCCCCGTCCCCATCGGCACGACGACCGAAAATTTCGATTTTCGCGCGCTGCTTCACAAGGCGGTGGGTCAGGACTTCGCGCTTGATCTGGATTACGTCGGCTTCTGGGACCTGCGCGTGTCGCTGGCCGACACCTATCGCCAAGGTCGGGCCTTCATCGCGGGGGACGCGGCGCACAGCCATCCGCCTTATGGCGGCTACGGCATCAACACCGGGTTCGAGGATGCCCGAAACCTCGGCTGGAAGCTGGCCGCGACGATCAAGGGTTGGGGCAGCGATGCGCTGCTCGACAGCTACAGCGCCGAGCGCCAGCCGGTCTTTGCCTCGACCGCAAGGGATTTCATCGAGAATTTCATCCGCGAGGACCGCGAGTTCCTCGACCGCCACGACCCGACACAAGACGACGACGCCTTCGAGGCCGCGTGGAAAGCCCGCGCCGAGGGCGGATCCGGGGTCGAGGATTTCGAACCGAATTACGAAGGCTCGCCCATCGTGCCCGGAACGGATGGCACGCCCGGCGCCAAGGGATCGCACAGCTTTGTCGCGCGCGCAGGCCACCACCTGCCCCCCGCCGGGCCCGAGGGACGCGACGTGGCCGACACGCTTGGCCCGGACTTCACGCTGCTCTGCGCCGATCCGGGGGACGCCACGGCCTTTGCCGAAGCCGCCGATGTGCTGGGGCTTCCGCTGGCCACGCCGGACTGCAACGCCGACTGGTTTGCCCCGTGGGACCGCCGGATCGTGCTGGTTCGCCCGGACGGGTTCGTGGCGTGGTCGGGTGACACGATCGCGCCGGAAACCGCGCAAACCATCCTGTCCGCCGCCATCGGCCGCTCCGGGGCATAATCCTCGGCTGCGCAAAGGCCGACAGCCACGGAACATTGCGTGGCGCATCGGTGTTGTCTTCGCGATGACAAAAACCGTGTTCTTCACGCTTGGGGGTCTTGCACTTCTTGCCGCGGGCATTGCCGCGGCATATTTTGCGCGCGGTCTCGAAGGCGATGCGGCAACCGATCCGCCACAGGCCCCATTGGTGGAAACGGTGCGTCCCGAACCGGCGTCGGCGCCGCCCGCCATCGTGGAGACAGGTTTTGTGCGGGCAGCCGAGCGGATCGAGGTTGCACCTGAAATCGGCGGGCGGATCGTCGAGATCGGCAGCGGTTTCTCCCTTGGGTCAATGGTCGCGGAAGGCGCGCTTCTGGTCCGTCTCGATGCCAGCACCATAGAAACCGAGATCGCCCGCGCCGAGGCCGATCTCAACAGTGCCGAGGCCGCCGAGGCGCAGGCCGAGGCCGAGTTGCAGCGCAACGCGCAACTTGCCGAGGAGAACATTGCCGCAGAGGCCGAACTGGAGCGCGCGCGGGCCGATGCCGCCGCGGCGCGAGCGCGGGTCGAACAGGCAGAGGCAGCGTTGCAGGCGGCCGAGTTGCGGCTCGACGACACTCGGCTGCGCGCCCCGTTCGATGCGCTGGTCACCGAAGAAGACGCCTCGGTCGGACAGCTGCTTCAGGTTGGCGCGCCGATCGGCACCCTTGTGGCTTCGAACGTGGCGGAGGTGCGTGTCGGGCTGACCGAAGACAACTTTCGCCGGCTGCGGCGCAACGGCGACCTTGAGGGCCGCAGCGTCGAGATCCAGAGGGAAGGACGCGAGCCGCTGTCGGGCACGGTCGCTGCCCTGGCGCCGGTACTCGAGGGACAGGCGCGCACGGTGGATGTCGTGATCGAGGTGGCCGATCCGTTTGCCGAAGACCGCGATCTGGTTCTGAACGCGCTTGTCACCGTGTCCATCCCGCTGCCGGACAGCGATCAGCCGCTGTTCCGTCTTCCCGATGGCGCGTTGCATGCCGGGGAACGGCTGTGGCGCGTGACACAGGACGACACGCTCGAGCCCGTCTCGGCGCGCATCCAGCGCCGCGGCGACAATTCGGTCTATGTCATCTCCGACATGCTGACCGAAGACGATCGCATCCTGCTGACGGAAATCACCAATCCCCTGCCCGGCCGCGCCGTGCGGACCGACAGCGGCTCAGCGGACCAGAGCGCCGAAAATGATGGCGGATCAAACGCCGAGGCAGGCGAATGATGCACCCGATCGAAGCCGCGCTGCGCAACCGGGTGTTGCCGAACCTGCTGATGGTGGCGCTGCTGCTGGCGGGCGTCTTTGCGATGACCAACCTGACGGTCAAGAATTTTCCGGACATCAACACCGGCACGATCAGCATTTCGGTGGCCTATCCGGGCGCCACTCCGCAGGAAGTCTCTGCCGGTGTCGTGCAACCCATCGAGAACGCGATCCGATCCATCGAGGGCATTCGGCGCATCGACGCGACGGCGAGCCAGAACACCGGAACGGTCACGGTCGCCACCCTGCGCTCGGCCAATGTGGCGCGGGTACGCGACGACATCGAGACCGAGGTTCAGGGCATCACCGTCTTTCCCGATGGGGCCGAAAGCCCCACGATCGTCGAAGTCGAACCGCAGGAACTGGCGATCCAGTACGTTATTGCCGGGGACATCGACCGCGCGCTTCTCAAGGATGTCGCGCAGACCGCGCGGCAGGATCTGCTCGCGCTTGACGGCGTGTCGACCGTCGAGGTCGCAGGCGTGCCGGTGGACGAGATCGGCATCGAGGTCGGCCAGGACAAGCTGCGCGCCTACGGTCTGAGCATTGACAGCCTTGCAGAGCGGATCCGCAGCGAGAACCTGGACCTGTCGGGCGGCGCCTTGCAATCGGGGGACGCGCGCATCCAGATCCGCACGTTGGGCGAACAGCAGATGGGCGCGCAGATCGCGGACCTGCCGGTCATCCGGGGCGAGAACGGAACCTCCGTGACCCTCGGCCGGATCGCCGAAATCGAGGACGGCCTTGCGGAAGAGCCGATGACGGCCCGGCTTGGCGACCAGCCGGCGGTGTTCCTGTCGGTCTTCCGCTCGGGCGAGGAACAGCTTCTCGATCTGGTCGAGACCACTCAGACCTATGTCGAGAACCGCCTGCGCCCCGGCCTGCCGGACTCCATCGAGGTGCTCGAATGGTCCAACGAGGCCGAGAACCTGCGCGGGCGGATCCAGCTTCTGGCGAAAAACGCCGCCATCGGCGCGGTCCTGATCCTCGCCTTGCTGACGCTGGCGCTTGACCTGCGGATCGCGGCCTGGGTTTCGAGCGGGATCATCATTGCCTTCGTTGGCGCCTTCGGCCTGATGCAGCTCTTCGGCATTACCATCAACCAGCTGTCCCTTTTCGGCTTCATCCTTGCGCTTGGCATCGTGGTGGATGACGCCATCGTGGTCGGCGAACGCGTCTATTCCGAGCGGGAGACGACGCAGGACGGCCGACAGGCGGCGATCGCCGGGGCGACGAAAATGGCCAGGCCGGTCTTTTTCGCCGTGGCGACGACGATCGCGGCCTTCGTGCCGCTGCTGTTCCTGCCGGGGACATCCGGGTCCTTCATCTCGCCGGTGGCGGCGGTGGTGATCATGGTTCTGACCATGTCACTGATCGAGAGCTTCTTCATCCTGCCGCAACACCTGTCGCATATCAGCACCGACCCGCCGCGCCGCTATTCGCCGCGGCGTGTCACCGATGCGTTGCGCCGTCGCGTCGGTTCCGGAATCGACCGTTTTGCGAACGGCCCGATGCGGCGGATCGCGACGTTTTCGGTGGCGCAACCCCTGTTCGTGATCTGCCTGTGTTTCGCGATCCTCATTGCCAGCTTTTCGGTGATGACCTCGGGGCTGGTCCGGTTCGTCTTCTTCCCCGAGATCGAGGGCAACACCGTCTCGGCCCGGCTTGTGCTGCCATCGGGCACCGCGGCGCCCCGCACGTTGAACGTGGCGGAGCGCATCGCCGACGCCGCCGGACGCGCCGCCGAGCAGGTCGCGAGCGAGACAGAAGAGACAAGTGCCGACGAGGTTGTCCTCGCCACTTCGATTTCCATCGGGTTCGAGGCAGCCTCCGGTGGTCCGCAAGGCGGGTCCGATGGATCGTCCAACGCAGCCACCGTCGAACTGCGCATCCAGGACGCGGAAACGCGGGCCTTCTCGGCGCAGGATTTCACCGATGTCTGGCGTCAGGAAACCGGCGAGATCCCCGGTGCCCGCGAACTGGTGTTCTCCTCGGCCATCGTCGGTGCCGGCGCGCCGATCTCCCTGCGGGTGTCAGCGGCCAGCGAAGAAGCGCGCCTGGCCGCCGTGCAGCGCATTCGCGAGGCGCTGGCAGAACGCGAGGGGGTCTACGGCATTCGTGACAGTCAATCGACCGCGGCCGAGGAAATCGTCGTCACCCTGCGCGACGATGGTGCCGCGCTTGGCGTGTCTCTGGCCCAGGTTGCAAACGCGGTGCGCGACGCGACCTTCGGCGAGATCGCGGGATCGTTCCTGCGCAACGAGGAAGAGGTCGAACTGCGGGTGCGTCTGCCCGAAGATCAGCGCGAGACCCTGTCGGACCTGCAAGAATATCGCATCCCGGTCGGCGACAATTTCGTGCCCATCGGCGCGGTGGCCGAGCTGACCCGCCAGCCCGCGCCCACCACGATCACCCGGCTCGACGCGCGCCGCGTGACCACGGTCGAGGCGGATGTCGACACGTCGCTGACCGCCGGCGGCACCGAATCCACCTATATCCGCGAAACGGTGCTGCCCGAGATCCAGCAGACCTACCCAAGCGTGTCGGTGCAATATGGCGGTGAACAGGAAGAACAGGCCCGGTTCGGTCCTGCCCTGGCGCAGAATTTCGCGCTGGCGCTCTTTGCGATCTACGCGCTGCTGGCGCTGGCCTTCCGGTCGTATTCGCGCCCCCTGCTGATCCTGCTGACGGTGCCCTTTGCGCTGGTCGGTTCGATCCTCGGGCACGCCCTTCTGGGCCTGAACCTGACGCTTCTGTCGATGTTCGGGATCATCGGCCTGACCGGTATCCTGATCAACGCGTCGCTGCTGCTGCTCAATGAGTACGAAGACCTGAGAGCCGGCGGCGCCGACTGGCGCGACGCCATGCCCGAAGCCGCGGCGCGCCGGTTTCGCCCCATCTTCCTGACCACGCTGACCACGTTCTTCGGGATTGCGCCGCTTATCCTGGAAACCTCGCTACAGGCCCAGTTCCTGATCCCGACAGCGGTCTCGCTTGGCTTTGGCGTGTTGGTGGGTTCGGTCCTGGTGCTTCTGATCGTTCCGGCCTACGCCGCCGCAGCGGCAGGCCTCGCGCAACTGGTGTCGCGGATGATCAATGGCTCCCGAAGCCACGACCCGACAGCCAATGGCACGCAGGAGAGCGCGCATTGACACAAGGATCGCGCCGCGCCGGTTCCAAGTCCCGAGTGCCGGGTCAGAGCCTGCTAGACATCATCCGTCACGGATCGGTTCGGTCCGGCGGCATCCGGAGGCGAATAATAGATAGCCTGGCTGAAAAGGCTCCGCGATGGGTCGAGCATCAGGAAATCACGCGTGCCAAGATGCCTGTTGTGCCTCTCGGAAACCAGCCAGAACAGATAAAGCACCCGCCGACGTCCAAAGAAGTAAAGTCGCGTCAGACTGCGCACCAGTCCGTGATACGGGTCCAGCCAGAGATGCAGGACAAGTGACCTGACCGACTGGAGGTACAGGCGGGAGCGCCAGAACTTGATGATGGCCGAACGATGGGCCGCGCCGAGGGCGCGCCGCCGCATCCTGTCATTCAAACGGGGGTCTTTCAGAAAGTTCTCGATGACGGCGAATTGCCCCAGGGCGATCGCGGATTTGTTGGTCGACATGCTTTCCGGGTGCACCCGGTAGCCGACAAGGAATTCCGGCACCACCTCGATCTTGTATTTCTGGAGTATCTTCAGTTGAAAATCCCGATCTTCGCAGCCGCCGATGCCCTTCTCCGCGTATGAGGGATCAAAGCCGCCCACCTCGAGAGCCACGTCGCGGCGCACAAGAAGAACGCTGCCGTTGCCGGCGTGGTTGATCAGAAGATGGTCGAAAAAGAAGTCCCCGGACTCCTCGTACAAGGCGCCATCCGCAAACGGGTGATCGTCGGTGTCAATGAGCCTGAATCCGACGTAACAGGCCCCCCACGAGTCATCCCCGGCATGTTGGGCCAAAGCCTCGACTTGTTTTTCGATCTTTTGCGGATGCCAGAGATCATCGGCGTCGAGATAGGCGACATACCCGTCTTCCGCCAATTCGGTGCCGATGTTCCTGGCCCTGGCAACCCCGCCGTTCTTGACGGTTTCGATTTTCAGAAATGGAATCTCTTGGCACAAGTCCTCGACTATGCGGCGACTATTATCCTTCGAACCGTCGTCGATCACGAGGATCTGCAAATTGGGATAGGTTTGCGATGCCGCGCTGCGTACCGTCCGCTCAATGAAACTTTCCGCATTGTAGGTCGGAATGACAACCGTAACCTTTGGAAGAAAATCTGTCATATGACCCCCAGGCAACGGGCGCTTTTTCCATCCTCAGGGAATGAAAAAGATCGCCTCGGGTCAGAGAAACACAAAACGGCACACCAAGGAAATGGGATTCGAGCACTCAGGTACGCGGCATTCGAGTTGCTTCTGAAGTCCATGGTTTCCTTCTCGGGCAGCTTGATTGGTGGGAATTCTAAATTCACTTTCAGCTTACTTTTTTCTGGACCAGTTCGCGCCCCGGCCCACCGTTCTGCATATAGATGTCCAGCGTTCCGGTCATCATCGCTTCGATGGTGCGGGTCTCTGCAAGGCGTCGACTTGCCTGGCCAAAGGCAATGCGCTTTTCCGCATCGCCTGCAAGTTCGACCAGAACATCCGACAATGTGTTCGCATCATCCTCAAGTGGCAAGACATACCCGTTTTCCCCGTGAATTACCGTTTCTTCGGCGCCACCCACGGCGGTCATCACGATCGGCACGCCCGCGTGAAGGGCCTCAAGCAAGGTATAAGGCATCGCTTCATATTGACTGGTCATGCAGAAGATATCGAGTGCCGGGAACAAGGCCGGTCCGTCCTGCCATCCCATGAAGTCAATTCTTCCGCCATTCGCGGCGTCTTCTGCCTCGGCGCGCAAGACGCCATCCCCGATCACGACGCCGCAAAGATTCGGCACATGCCGCGCAGCCGCCTTTACAGATCTGACAAAGCGGATCGGGTCCTTCTGTTTTTCAAGCCGCCCGATGAAACCGACCGCGACCTGGTCGTCGCACAGCCCCATCTTTGCGCGGGCCGTGGCGCGGGAGGCGGTTTTCGGAAGCTCTGCGCCATTGACCACGCGCTGAAGCCTGTGCGGGGCGATGCGAAGCTCTGACACTGCATGAAGTCGTTCTGCTTCACTCACGGCAATGATCTTGGCGGCTCTGGGCGCAAAGAGACGCTCGATTGTGCCGTAGATGAACCGCTGCGGGGTTTTCAAGTCGGGATCCATCGTGCGGAAGGCGTGCGGTGTGTAAATCCGGGCGCCAGGTATCGACTTGGGCAATAGCCGGATCAGAGCACCTGCCTTCGAACTGTGGGCATGCAATATGTCGAAAGGACCTTCTTGACGAAGCAGTCGTGCGAGGGCCAGATACGCCTTTGCATCGGCCAACCCGACTGCACGGTTCATTTCGAGTGGCACATTCCTGATCAGCGCCGCGTTGGTCAGCTTGTCCACAAAATCCGCCTGAGCCCTGACCGGCGACCAAATCACGGTCACGTCATGCCCGCGCCCTGCCAGACCAAGCGCCAGATCGAGCACATGTCGTCCCGAGCCGCCGCCCGATGGTTCCGTGATCAAGGCAATGCGCAACTGGGTATGCATGGATCTGAAAAGCCTTCTTTATAAAATAACTCGTCACACTTCAAATTTCTGACTACCCGCGAAATCAAATGAAGGGCTGCCAGATTGCCTTGTCTTCAACTTGACCTCGCTGCGCTACGGCAACGTGTCAGACATAATCATACCTCGAAAAGTCACCGTTTGTTGAAATATTCGCGAAGGTGCGACACCAATTACCTCATCAACGCACGTTTTATCAGCTTTATTTCCCCATAAGAAGATCCTGTCGAGCCAAGCACCACCGGCGTACAAGCCGAAATATTCCGCCCTTCTTGTATTGCCATTCAGAGATAGATGTCCTGTACACCGCCTGTCCCGCCGGTTGTCGAGACCGACAAATCTTCTCCTTCTGCATATAGCGGGATATCCTGAACCTCACTCTCCTGAGTGCCGCTTTCATGCGTGGTCTCGAGCAAGATCGAAGATTCGAACCAATTGACATTGCCACCGGTAGACGTTGCCTGGCTGGTTTGAACGATTTCCGGCGCTGTCACGACCGCGGTGACCGTTGCAGTGGCCATCAGGCCCTCAGCGTCCATCGCGATATAGCTGACTGCCGAAGACGCCGATTCCCCCGAACCAAGTGAATCGAATGCGCTTCCGGTATAGAAAAAGGCCGTGCCAACCGGGCTGATCCAGAAATTGCCGCCGTTGTCACCCGGCACCCAATAGCCGCCGTCGGCTGTCAGCGTGGTTCTGCTGCCGACCTGAATTACGGACAGATCCAAGCCCTCGTCATTCATGAGCACGTTGACAGAGGCCCGCGCGCCACCAAGTGGCTGTTCAAGAGTATCCGGAAGGGCCGGGAAGTCATTCCCCGGCGGCTGAGCGTCGGGCGACATGATTTCAGCCGTCAGTGTGGCGGAGGCCATGTTTCCCTGGTTGTCGGTGACGACATAATTGACGGAAGACAGGGCTGTCTGCCCTGCGGGAAGCGCATCGAATGCCCCGCCCTGGTAGAAGAACGCGGTGCCAGCCGGGCTGATCCAGAAATTGCCGCCGCCGCCGCCGGGGACCCAGTACCCCCCGTCAGCGGTCAGGGTCGTTCTGTTGCCGACCTGGGTGACGGTCAGCCCCGTTCCGATATCGTTGTCGAGAACGTTTACGCTGTCCACACTTCCGACGGTCGTCTCGAGCGTGTCGGGCGCGAGTGTGAGGCCGACGGAGCCACCGTCATCGGCAAACTCGATGATGGTCTGGTTGACGTAGCCTCCGGACCACGACACGCCGTCGTAGAACCAACCGAACCCGTCTCGCGCATCGGTCCATTTGCCGCCGACAGTTGCAAGCGCGCTGAGGTCCTGACCAAAGCCGCCGCCATCGTCCGGCGACCCTGCAACCCAGTTGGTAAAGGTGATCGGCGTTCCGTCGACACCGACAAAGGTGCCTTCCGTGGCCACGTCGTTGAACCCGAGCCAGATGGGATTGCCATCAAGGAACGTGTCGACGATGAACTGGTTTTCCGCCGCGCTGTCGATTTCAAGAAGAATACCGCCCAGCCCCTCGGCCTCGGCTTTCGCCTGGGTCCAGGTCAATCCCGGCGTTCCCAGCACATAGGTGCTGTCGCCAAAGCGGATCTCGGATGGGGCGACGCCAGCGACCTCTACGGACACCGTCGCCGTCGACGTCTCGCCGGTGTCGATCCGCGCGGTATAGGTCACTTCCGAGACACGCGTTTCGCCCAGCGCGAGCGTGTCGAAATCGGACCCGCTTTCGAACACCATGCCGCCCTCGGCCGTGATCGTGAAAATGCCCCCGTTCGAGCCGGCCAGGCTGATCTCGGGCTGGGCTCCGGCAGCGCCGGTCAGTTGCTGGCCATTCACCTCGATGATGGCCGGATCCTGACCGAAGAATATGTCGTTGCCGAAAAGCCCCAGGGCCGATCCGAATGCGATGGCCTCTGCGGTCTGGCCTGCATCAATATTGAACGGGTCGTCATTCGCCCTGAGCAGGAAGTCAAACTCGACAACCGTCTGATTGGTGAACCCGGAGGTCAGGGCCGTGTCGAAGAACTGCCCGCCGTCGTTTGTCGCATCGTCCCATTGTCCGGTGTTTGACACGATGGCCGCATTGTCCTGCTCCAGACCACCGGCCCCATTGTCCGGCTGACCGGGCAACCAGTTGAAATAGCTTGCCGGGCTCCCGGAGGAATTCACGAAGGTGCCTTCGTTGGCGGTGTCGTTCAGACCAAGCCAGACAGGGTTGTTTGCGACGAAGGCCGTTGTCACCGCAGCGTTCTCGACGGCGCTTTCGATCGTGACGAGATGACCACCCATGGCTGTCGCGGTGGCGTTTGCCTCTTCCCAAGTCTGCCCGGATTCGGCGTGGACATAGGCATGTCCGTTGAAGATCAGCAGTTCGCTGATGGTGTTGTCCGGTGCGGCCAGGTTGGTCGGCGGCACATAGTCACCGGCCACCGAATTCTCGACGATATAGACCCAGCCGTCATACTTGTTGGTAATGAAGATCTGACCTTCCGGCCCTTCGCCCCAGCGCACGTCCGACCGCAGGTTGTTCACGATCTCTGCGAAACTCGCGCGGATTTCCGGGGTGGTCGCGGTGTCGAAATCGACATTCTCGTAAAGCGTGACTTCCGACGGCGTGGCCCAGGACAGCAGGTCCGGGGTTTCGTTCGACTCCAGCGACGTCTTGGCCGCAAGAAGCTCGGCAATCGGAACATGGTACAGTCGGCTGCTTTGCGAGAAATCGCCGAACACGAACTGACCGTCAAGGTCGCTTCCGTTGGTCACGACAAAGCCGCCGGACAGGGCCTGGAAGACATCGCCACGCTGGCCGATCGGCGCATCATGGGCGACGAAGGCCGCCGGATACCGGTAGCCGTTCGTCCAGTCATCGGCAGGCAACGGATCCATCCCGGTCGTGTTGCCCGCGCCCGTGCCGAACGGTCCGCCGGTCACGAAGGGGCCTTCGCGCAGCCCCCAGCCGAGGTTGTCACCAGCTTGGATGATATTGACCTCGTCGATATTGTCGTAACCGACCCCCGTCGCGATCAGGTAATCGGTGCCGTCCGCAGCCTCGTAAAAGGAGAACGTATGCTCGTTGCGCAGACCGAGCGCATATACTTCGTCAAGCATCGACGGATTACCGACGAACGGGTTGTCATCCGGAATGCCGTAGGGGTCTCCGTTTGTCTGCTCCAACGGGTCGATCCGCAGCATCTTGCCCAGTGCGTCGTTGTTCTGACCGGCGTTGCGGATGATGTTGAACCCGTTGCCGGTGCCATCCCCCATCGACACATACAGCAGGCCGTAGTCGGCATCGCCCGGTTCGGCATGCGGATTGAACTCGATCTGCTTGATCGGGTGATTGGCCTGTTGAGGCAACGCCACGCGCGCGACTTCCCGGTAGCTTGCCGGGTCGATGATGCCTGTCGCCAGGTTCGCGGTGAATTCGACAAGCAGACTGTCGGTGTCGGTGGTCTCGGCAAAGTCGGTGATATAGGTCAGCCCGGTCGTGTCGGACGGACGGTCGACGACCACGGAAACGTAGAACTTGCCGTTGGTGTCGAAATCCGGATGGAAAGCAATGGATCTCAGACCGCCCTGCCCTCCGAATTCCTTGGGCTCGGGAATGCCCGCAGCGGCAAATGCGGCCCCTGCGTCGAAAAACAGCTCGGAGACGACGCTCCCGTCCGGATTGCGAACGATCTCGAACACCTTGCCGTCATGGGTCGTGCCGCCTTCGGTGGACACGAAGATACGGTCGCCGAATGTATCGAAGGAATTCATCCGGTTGCTCGGCAACTCGACATATCGCGAGACGATGAACTCGACGCCAGACGGGCTGAGCTCGGGGGCAATACGGCTGTCGATTGTCGATTGCGGCTGTTCGTGGGACCGCTGAACATCAAGCGTCACCGTCGCGCTGGACCGAAGGCCAAGCGAATCCTCTGCCGTGTAGGTAAAGCTGTCCGGGCCGGCATAGTCCGGGTCCGGCGTATAGACGACTTCGCCGTCGACAAGCGACACACTGCCATTCAGCGCTGTTCCCACCGAGGATATCGCAAGCTCGGCGGCGTTTTCATCATTCGCCAGGACGGCGAGTTTCATTGCCTGGCCATCTTCGATGACATTGAAGGCATCGTCGATTGCGAAGGTCCCGACCGGCGTCAGGTAGATCGAGGAGGTGACGGGGCCTTTGGGCAGATTGCCGTTCGCCGGATCGATCACCGCGGCAGCAAAGCCAAGGGGCAGCTTGTCTTCTCCGGGGAAATCGAAATCGGCGACGTTGTCGAAGGTGAACAGGCCGGAAATGTCCTGCGGCGTCCCCGTGAGCACCACGTCGACGGTCTGGAATTCCACCGCATTGTTGGCTGGAAAGCTCGAGTCCGCCAAAGCGGCCAGCTGCGCGTCGAGCTGCGGCGCATAGGATTGTTGCTGGGGCGTGCCACCGTAGAACAGGTTTTCCTGGGGCTGGATAAAGCCTTTGGTCATGACCACGCGGACAGTCTCGCCGGCGGGACCATCGACGATCACGACAGGCGGTTCTTCATAGGTCGCGGCGCTTCCGGCCGAGAGCCCGTCGACAGTGAGGACCGCCTCGGTGCTGCTCGTTTCCTCGGTGGCGATCCCGTGCGAACCGGCTTGTGTGTTCGTACCGATCAGAGCACCGGTTGCCGTGTTTCCATCCGCAAATGTGACCGTGAAGGTCGAGCCGATCAGTTCGGCGCCCGAGATGCCGCCGACATCCCAGGAGGGGCTGCTTCCATTGTCTAGCAGGCCTTTCCAAGAACCGGCAACGGAGTTGGGATCCATGTCGATCGAAAAGCCAAGCATCTCGCCGGGTTGGAAACCGCCGTTCAAGGCTGCATCGAAATCGAGCAACAATCCTGTATAGCCCGATATTCCACCAAGGCCGATATAAGGGTTGTAGCTGGTCGGGTCGGAAATCCCGGTGCCGCCGTCGGTATCTATCGTCAGGGGCTTGAACGTTCTGTCCCCTGCAAGCCCCTCGGGGTCGAAGACGGAGTCATTGTACAAGGCGGTGGAAACATCAAGCGTCACGCTGACGATGTCCTTGCCACCGGTATTGGTCAGCATGAAGGCGTTCGGATTGAAGTTGGACGCCTTCACGTTGTTGAAATTCGGCATGATTTGCAGAACTGCGGAACCCGGATCGGGGGGCGTTACATCGGTCACCGTGATGTCGTCGAACACCGCCTGGAAGGTCTGCGCCGGATCGACGCCGGAATTGGTCGACAGGAGTCCGGCGGCCAGACCTGTCTGCGCTCCGTTGACGGTCACATTTCCAAGGATGGTGTCCAGCACCGCTGTGCCGGACAGGTTGACCGGTTCGAGCGTCAGTTCGGTCTCGCTGCCGTCAGGAAGATCGTAGCTCACTGTCGGCACCACGGTTTCTGCGACCGTGTCCACCCGCATCGTGACGGTGATCTTGTCCGTCGTGGCACCTGTCAGGAGGCCCGGCGCAGACAGGCTCGTATCCGAGACCAGAAGCCCGTTGTCTTCGAGCAGGACCTGGATCGACCCGCCATTCTGGGCCGTGGCGACCACCTTGAGATAATTGTCCTGATCGCCTGGTCCCAGGTACCCGCCGATCTGCTGGAGCGAATCCTCGGTCCATTCGGTTGCCGGATTGTACATCGACCAGACAACATCAAAGACCGCGACACCCGGATCAATCGTCATCCCGGTCTGGAACACGTATTCCGCTTGGTTCTCGGCCAGCAGCGGATCGCCGTTGGACACATATTCGACAATCGTGGTGCCACCGCCCGCGGCGGTCACGAACTTCACGTTGTCCAGCTTCACGTTCTGGAACGGAAGCGTCGACGGTGAAATCAGGAAAGCCTCGAAATCGGTCACGCCGTCGATCATCACCCCGGTGAGACCGCCACCAAAGCCGCTGGGGCCGGTCAGGTTGCCATCCTGGTCAGGGTCGAAATCCCAGACCAGGGAACCGCCGGGTGCCAGCGCGGTTGCCAGCCCATTGTCCGGGTCGCGCATGAAAGGGTCGATCGCGTTGTCCAACCCGTCATTGTCGAGATCGAGATTGACGCCTGAAGTGCCCGGAGCGAAGACCTTGATCTGGTTTGCACCAAGTTCGGCCACCCAGATGGAACCATCTGGCCCCATGGTCAGATCAAGACCGAGGGACAGACCTGAGAGACCTTCGACGGTCTCGTAATCGGCAGTGCCATCCGGATTGAGCACGAGGCGCCCGATGGTGCCGTTGAACTGCACAACCAGCAAATCGCCGTTCAAGTCGCCGGGGCCCGTATATTCGATCAGACCGTTCGACGAGGACCCGATCACCTCGAGCGCCGGAGAGGCAGGATCATCATAATAGACGCGCACGCCGCTTTCCGCGAGGCGCGCTGGATCGCCCGTAAACCGCGACGGGTCGATCAGGAATCCGTCCGGGATCGCCACACCGGCCGGAACAAGGTCGGATATGTCCGGAACCGTGTTGACCGCCAGAGACGCATCCGGCGCGCCGGTGTCGTCATAGACGATCCAGCCTTGATCCTGGTTGGCGCGGGTCGGGTTGGGATGGCCGTAGTAGCCGCCATCTTCCAGCAGGAACAGCGGCTCACCAGCCCCGACCCCGCCATTGTTGGGCAGGTTCGATGCTTCTCCGTTCACCGGGATCGGATCGCCCCCAATGCTCGGGTTGGAGCCGTTGTCCACCGTATAGAGCCTGCCATCCGCGGTCAGCGCCAGATCGTAATTGTTGCGAAGGCCATCGGCATAGATCCGAATGGGCGCGTCCGCCGGCAGGATGGCCTGGTTGAGCCCGTCATTGCCACCCCATGGTCCCGTGACATCCATTCCGTTCGCATCTTCGCGCACACCGTCATTCGGAACGTTCGGGTCATCCAGCGTTGGAAGATCGTACACGTAATCGCGTGGCCCGGTGCGGCCGCCGTTCGGATCCGTCAGGACCGGCATTGCCTCAAGCGCTGGCAGATCGATTTCGAGAACCACCGCCGACAGCGCGTATTCGGCGGTATACGCAAAGAATTGCGATGGTGCGCCGTTGTTGGTGTTGCCGCCGACGGCCATGTACATCATGCCTGAAACCGGGTCGATCACCATGCCGTTGTTGGAATGGTTCTCTTCCGAGCGCGGCAAGCCGCGAATCAGGTCGACGGCCTCCCATTCCGCGCCGTTCCAGGTGACCTTGGTTAGAACCCCCGAATTGGTGTCGAGGTTCTTGTCTTCGTTCTCGGCGATGCGCGGGTCGGAAGACGTGACATAGAGAGCCGGGTTTTCGGCCGTTCCGGCCGTCACGATTCCCGTCACCTGCCGGCTTATGATCGAGGTGTCGATCACCCCGCTGTCGTCATGGTTCGCAATCGTTCTGACAACCGCGCTGCCATCCGGCAATTGAAGCGTTTCGGCAGCGATCGCGGACCAGGAACCGTCGGTCTGCTTCTCGACGGTGACGGCGCGGATGACGCCGTTCTGCTGCGACACGTAGAGTCGTCCGTCCGGCCCGAATTGCAGGGAGGTGGGATTGAAAATGTTCGAAGTCCCATTGGGACCTTGGAAAGACGAAATCAAAGAAAACATAAAAGCCGCCTGTCTAAAATATCAGACCAATAGGCAATCAATCACCAACGCGAGTCAAGAATGTAGACGGTTTGTTAACCTTTTGCGGCTACTGCGCCGCCAATCTGCCTTAAATTGGCCCGATTTTTTCCATTGCGGCACAAATACTGATTCGCAAAAGAGCCCGAGACGGATCACAAACCGTTACAAAATCGAAAGATTTTTATGAAATACCTGTTTAGGTTCTGAGTGTCGTCCGCACGGCGCAACTTCATCAGGGTCAAGCCTCGGGCGACCTGTAGAGCCTTTCCTTCCATGCAATCTGTTCGTTCAACCTTTCGGCAAGCAAAGCAATCTCGTCCTCCGTGGGCTTTATGCGTTGTGCGCCGTTCGCTCCGAAGAAAATGTCCTTGAGGCCCACCTTTTTCGCGAAGTTGACAATCCTGTATCCCCCGCCCCAGCGGATGATATCCGCAGCCTGACGCCCCAATTTGGCAACCAGAAACGACGGAGGGATACCCCCTGCATTCGTTTCGCCCAGATGCTCGGGAGCCTGTTGAAACGGCAGATCGAGAGCTTCGCACAACGCCTGTGTGTAAGCCTCGCGATCCGCGATGAGGTCTTCGAGACGCAGAACTGTCAGCGGCGATCCCGGCATCTCTGAGCACCAGCGTTCCAACTGCGCATCGAACAGGCTCGCATCCAGGATCTCGGGGAAATGCTCCAGTGCCGAAGTCAGATCCTTCCGGGTGAAACCTTTGCGCTGGAGATGCATGTAATGCGACCAAGCCCGCTTGATCGGATCGCGAAGTGTGACGATGAGCGGAACGGTTCCAAGGCTCGTGCGGATACGTCCGGGAGCGTCGGAACTGTGAAACAAGGTTGGCGCAACTTCGACGATGACCTTGTGGCAGCTTGGATCGTAATGAGAGAAATGCTTGCGGTACCACTCGTCTCCGCGACTCGCGTATCGATCAAAATAGAATGTTTCTTTTATTCCAGCCGGCAAACAGACATCCTGACGCGTGAGAAGGTACTGATAAATCCAACTGGTGCCTGCTTTCATCGGACCAATGACCAGAGCAGTGGGTAACGTCATGGTGTCACTTCTTATATCTTGGGGCTTAAATAACTTTTCATATGAATATCATTCTTGGCCTGAGCAAGCTATGACAAAGTTCCACAAGGCACACCGGCAGCACTCAGAGTGACGCGGGACTCACACTCCTCAGGACTCTATGGCGTAGCTTTTCATGCGAATGGTATCCGGCTTGCAAAAATCTTGATTGTTGTCGCGTCAGTTTCACTCCATCCACCGTGAAAGGACAACATAAACATGCAAACTCCTCGCGGATGCGCGGCCTCGCGCGTGAAATGGCGCTGTTCCGCCTAAAATTCCGGCGAAATATTCGCTGCCTCACCTTGAACGCGAAGGCTTGATCGCGGTTTTAACAGCACGCTGGCGTTGCATTTCGCCCGACCCACAACCCAGACGATAACAGTTCTCAAGCCCAAGGCGCTATGGATTCAAAAGGCAACAAGGTCTCGCCCGCGGACCTTGCTCAACCCAATAGAGAAACGCAGTGTCGGATACACCTCGGGCGGGCTCTCAGCATATTAGCAGACGATGGCACGAATCCGATCTGCATGAAGTTGGCGAACCGATCAATTTGTCACTTTGCCGAGCGATTGTATTCTTCAGGGCCTCCCCAGGAAATCAGTCAATTCGATTTTCTGGGCCGAAGCGAATTTGAATATAACGAGGTGGAGCAGCGTTCTGCTCCACCTTTTTGACGGTTCACATGAAATCGATCACGCCGATCACACCCGTCGTATTGCTTATCCCATGAAGGAGAACCGCATCGCCATCACCGAAGTTCAAGGTCAGGCTGCCATTGTTCATGTTGCCGAATTCTTCCACGACTTGTCTTGCCGAGAGTCCGCCGCCCCACAGGCTCTGATCGAGCGAAAGCGTGTCATTCGCGAGAGAGAAGCCGTACAAGGTATCGAACCCGCCGCCGCGTTCGAACTGGACCTCATCGGAACCTTTGGCCAGGTACAACGTGTCCGCGTCACCGCCGCCATTCACGACGTTGGAACCGGTGCCCCCGAAGATGTCATCCGCGCCATCCCCGCCGAGGATCGTGTCGTTTCCATCGCCACCTTCTAGGTAGTCATTCCCGGCATCGCCCATCAAACGGTCGCTGCCCGAGTTTCCGCCAAGCCGGTCGTTTCCGGCGCCGCCGGACAGGACATCATCGCCGTTTCCGCCCCAGATGCTGTCTGCGCCCTCCATTCCATCGACAGTGTCGTTGCCATTGTCGCCCATCAACTGGTCGTTGCCGTCACCACCCGTGATATTGTCGTCACCTTCATCACCGTGGATCACATCGGCACCGTAGTTTCCGTGCAGACCATCGTTCCCGTCGCCGCCATCAAGCGTATCGTTTCCGGATCCGCCCATCATGACATCGTTGCCCCGGCCACCCTGAAGGTTGTCATCGCCACCCCCTCCCCAGACGCTGTCGTGCCCGTCTTCACCGAAAAGCACATCGTCTTCGGTGCCACCATACAGGCGATCGTTGCCGTCACCGCCCTTGAGCAGATCGTTGCCGGCGTTGCCGGACAGGGTGTCATCGCCGTTGCCACCATAAACCTTGTCGGACTGAGTTCCGCCGTTCAGGCGGTCATTTCCGTCTTCGCCGTGAAGCGTGTCACTGCCGTTTCCACCCCATATGGTGTCATTCCCGATATCCCCCCAAAGGTTATCGTTGCCAGCGCCGCCACCGAGCTTGTCGTTGCCTTCGTCACCGAACAGGACGTCATCATCGTCACCGCCCCAAAGGTTGTCGTCGCCTTCGCCGCCCTTGAGCATGTCCTGTCCTTGCTCTCCGAACAGCGTGTCGTCACCGGCGTCGCCGAAAAGCCTGTCATCACCAAGACCACCGCGCAGATTGTCATCGCCGGTGCCGCCGGACAGCGTGTCGATCCCGGCACCACCCCACAGGAAATCGTTGTCCGCGTTCCCGTCGAGCTTGTCGTTGCCGTTGTCGCCGAACAGCTGGTCGACGCCTGTGCCCCCTTCAAGGGTATCCGCGCCTTCACCGCCGTCGAGAGTGTCATTGCCCTGCCGCCCGATCAGAAGGTCTTGGCCGTCGCCTCCGAACAGCAAATCGTTCCCAAGGCCGCCATCGACATAATCGTTGCCGTCATTTCCAAAGACTTCGTCATTTCCGTCCCCACCGACAAGGATATCCTCGGAGTTTCCGCCAATCAGAGTGTCAGCCCCATCGCCACCGAGAAGATGGTCTGCCTTGTAGGTGCCTTCTATCCAATCGTTTCCGCCGCCTCCGAAAACGAAATTTTCCTTTCCGTAGTTGGGGTTGGACAGCAGGTTCGACTCGGTAATGCGATCATTGCCGTTCGTTCCGACGATCCGATCCCCGCTGTAGTCGGTCTTGCCGTAATCGTTGCCCTGAATGACCTTTCCGTCATTCTGAACAAAAAGGATATCTCCGACATTTTCCCAAATCTCACCGGAATTCGCGCGATAGATCGTGTTTCCGGAAACACCGAGATCCTTGGCGAAATCGGCAATCCCACCGATCCGGATGCCATAAGCCCCGACGTCATGAATGTGATTTGAATAGATATCCACGCCGGTGAACGTGCCCAAGCCCATGTCGAACTTGTGGCGATGCAGCATGACCCCACTTTTCTGGATGTCATAGATATGATTGTCGAAAATGCGGATGTTCTCGATATGAGTCTTGTCGGCGTCTATTTGCGATTCCCGCGCCACGACAACACCTAGTGTCGCATCGTAAACCACGTTCGATGAAACGTCGATATTCGAGACAGTCCTGTTTCCACTGTCAAGATAAATACCATATTTTTCAATGCCATGAACAAGGTTTGACTTGATCACGCCATTGGTGGCCCCCGCCTTCGCGTCAATACCGTACTGAAGCGTGTTGAAGACATGGTTGTTCGTGATCGCAAAACCATCGACACCCGCGCCAAGAGAAATGGCTTCGCTAACGCCGTTATCGAGATTGGTCTTGGTGACGGTGTTTCCGTCGATCACAACATCGAACAACCGGTATTCTTCCACGTCGGTCAGCATGTGGAAGGGTTGGCCGGCAATCAGAATTCCCGCGCCACCTGTCGTATCGACGGTATTGTTGGTGATCTTTATGTTCTCGGACCCCTCTTCGGAGCCTTGGACATGAATCCCGATTTCAGGAGCATTCTTGATCAGGAACCCTGACACCTCGATATGGCTTTGACCGATGACCTTGATCAGGCACCGCTCATTCGTACCGGCACCATTGATCGTGACGAGATGATCATTTCCCATATCCGCCAGAATTCGAATGGGCGCGTCAGCGGTTCCGGATACATTGACATCGAAAGGTTTGTAATTACCGGCCATGACACGGATCGTGTCTCCTGGCTGCGCAGCATCAATGGCCGATTGTATGTCTTTAAACTTAGTTTCAGACAATTCACCGGGCGCAAAGCCGGCAGAGACGACAAGTGTGGACACGACAGGATTATCCTTCTTGCAGGAACAATTTTAGTGCTTGTGGTATTGTTCGCGTGAGTGTGGTTTTTCTTGAGGCTCAATATGTTGATTTATTGTTTATAACGAGGCGATATCGTTCATGCGCCCATCTCTCGGCGAGGAAATGCTACCTGCGCGCAGCTTTTCGCCAACCGGACGGACGGCGGGCACTAAACAAGACCTTATGTGACATGTTGACGCATTGAACGGCACAGATTGTTCAATATCTTGCTTCACCGCACCAAGCAGGCCACCATATTTAGCGTGTCGACTTTGTGTAAAGGGAGCAACTAGGAGCCGGTGCGTGCCTCAGGTCATCACAGGATTTCCAAGGCGCTCAAGCTGCAAAAGATAAAATCATGATTGCCAGATTTAAATATTGTAACTTTTCAATACTTTTCGGAATCCATCCGAAATTGGCTCGGGATCGACAAGAGCACACAGCCCGTGCGACAGCCTCAGACAGACCCCTGGAGAATCCGGGCTTCGCTGACCCGCGCCTGTTAGCAGAGCCTCAGACGTGCCTGTCGCGGCGTGCTTTTGCCCGGACACCGATCCGGCAATAGCCCTGTCGGTCGGCAAGTCGGGCCAAGCCGTGCCGCTTAGCGGGAAATCAGTTCCGCGACCAGCAGAACCACCACGGCACCGACCAACGCCAGAAACAGGATCAACAGCAGACCGCCCGCCGCCACGATGCTCGTTGCGACCAGCGCTGCCAGAAACGGAACCAGCAACGCGCCAACGACACCGATGGCCATGTTGCGCGGCTTGTTGCGACCGCCCTGCACCGCAGACGCGAGCAGCCCGGCCAGCGCGCCGATCAACAGAAGAAAGATCAGCCCGACCGTTCCAAGTGCCTGTAGAAATTCCTCCATGCCGCTCTCCCTTGTTCAGACCGTGCCACGGGCATGGACGAGCGTCTCACAACGGGAGCGTTTTGCAAAGCCTCGGCTGCATGGCTCTGCAAGCGGCATTCGCTGCGACGCGCCGCTGGGGCACTCCTGTCCATTGGGTCTTCACGCTGCGTGTTCGCCCTGCCCGGAACTTGCGCATTGCTTTGCCGTTGATCTTTGGCAGTTGCGGTGTGCAACAGATTCAGAGGAGATCTTCATGTCCTATTGGCGGTTCGCAGCAATGATCGCGACCTCGACGGTCGTGATGTTCGGCCTGATGTACCTGAACACCTACGCTCTGGAACACCTGTTCTGGTCCGAAACACGGGTCTACATGGCCCTCCTGATGGGCGCGACGATGGCGGTCATCATGCTTGGCTACATGCTGTCGATGTATTCCAGCCGCGCGATCAACGCGGCGATCTTCGCAGGATCGGTCATCGTCTTCGCCGCCGCGCTCTGGCTCGTGCGCAGCCAGCAGACCGTGCAGGACCGCTCCTTCATGAGCGCGATGATCCCGCACCATTCGATCGCGATCATGACATCCTCGCGCGCCGAACTGACAGATGCCCGGGTCGAGAAGCTCGCGCACGAGATCGTTCTGGCACAGAACCGCGAGATCTCGGAGATGCGCTACCTTGTGGCCGACATCGAGGACGCGGACGAAACCACCGCGATCTACCAGGACCCGCCAGCCGAAATCGGCACACTCGAAGAGGCGCTGAACAACACGCTCCTCGCCACGCTTGACCCCGCGCCGCTGGCGCTTTCGGACCTTCCGGACCGCGCCGAAACCGGGGCGCTCGATTGCGGGTTCCGACGCGTCGAGGGCGAGGATCCTGTCCTGTGGACCAACCCCGAGGGCGGCCTGATGAACCTCAACGGCATCATCGTGCCGCTTGACCGTCAGGACACCGATGAGCGGATCTGGGCTGCACCGGGCGTCACGATGACCGTCCGCGACGTTGCCGAAGCCGACTGGCGCGGCAGTGCCGAACTGATCTTTGCGCTCGAACAAGGGCTGACCGTCGGCTACCGCGGCTTTTACGACTGCGATATCTGACCTCGGCGCAGCCTTGGCATGCAGACCGTGCGGCCGACCGATTCCGTCACGAGATGCGGCCGCAGCATCCGGCGGCGCTTGATGTCCAAACCGGTCGTCCCCGAAGTCAAAGCTGGAAACAGCCTGTGCACCATCGGAACAAAACGATTTTCCCGAGGTTTCCCTGAACGGGGCATGTCCGCCCGCACATGAGTCCGCTGACGAAGAGGAACCGATGGACCTGAACGACAAACAAGCCGCCCTGTGCGATCAGAACACCACCGACTTCTCCGACCTCCGGGCCGTCTTCTTCAACTGCACCCTAAAACATCCCGACCAGCCGTCGCACACCTCGCTTCTGATGGGCAGCGTGGCCGAGATCATGCGCAAGAGCGGCATCGCCGTGGAGGACATCCGGATGACCGCCCACGATGTCGCCTTTGGCGTCCAGCCCGACATGCGCGAGGAAGGCTGGGAGCGTGACGAGTGGCCCGATCTGTGGCGCAAGGTCGACGCGGCGGATATCCTGGTCATCGGCACACCGATCTGGCTTGGCGAGCAATCCTCGGTCTGTCGGCTCTTGATCGAACGGCTTTACGCGATGTCGGGTGAACTCAACGACAAGGGGCAGTCGGTCTTTTACGGCAAGACCGGCGGTGTCGTGGTCACGGGCAACGAGGACGGGATCAAGCACGTGGCCCAGAACGTGCTTTATTCGCTGTCGCATCTGGGCTTCGTGATTCCGCCACAGGCCGATTGCGGCTGGATCGGCGAGGCCGGGCCGGGCCCGAGCTATGGCGACGACGGTGCCGGCTTCGACAACGAATTCACACAGCGCAACGCGACGATCATGACCTGGAACCTGATGCACATGTCCCGGATGCTCAAGGATGCAGGTGGCATCCCGAACCACGGCAACGACCGCAACGCCTGGTCGGCCGGGTGCCGGTTCGATTACGAAAATCCCGAGCACCGGAGCTGAGACCGGCCCGAAATACCAGGTTCTTGTCGACCGGGCACCTGAAATGCGCAATCATGGTGCAATACGGGCCGCAGTCAGGCCGCATCCAGCCCAGGACGCCATCAATGTCATCGTTTCGCACCCTTGCCCTGGCGACCCTCGCAAGCCTCGGGATCGCGGCGCCCGCTCTTGCGCAGGAGGGATCGGTGACGATGGGGCGCGACATTGCCGAGGAATACTGCGTGGCCTGTCACGATGTGGGCGCAGACGGCCGGTTCAAACTTGATCCGCCGAGTCTTGCGGCGATTGCGCGGTACCGGTCGGCAGACCAGATCAGGCAGCGGATCGTGCAGCCCATCCATGCCAGCATGCCGCGCTATGCCGAGTACATGATCGGCGGAAATATCGACGACATGGTGGCGTATATCGTGTCGCTCGAGAAGTGAACGACACGCCTATTCCGGCTGGCAGATCTCGCCCCGCAGGATCGCCAGCGACGTGCGCCAGACCAACCCGGCGATGATCCCGCACAACAGGACCAGCAGCCCCCATCCGATGGCAAGAAACACCTCCGACCCCGACAGCGCGGCATAGCGGAACGACGCGATGGTCATGGCCGCAATGGGGAAGGACAGCGCCCAGAACGAAAGCGCAAAGGGCAACCGGATCAGGCCGCGCACCTGCAACAGCACCAGGGCGGTGAAGAACAGGCCAAGATTGTAGAACACACGCGCCGGCGCATCCAGAACGCCGCCGTTCAGTTGCAGCCAGGCCAGAAAGGCCACCGCCGGAGGGGCGATCAGGATCGTGAGAGTCGGACGCAGCTTGCCCGGCAGGGGTTCATGAAACACCAGGCGGTTGAACACCAGCGTCAGCAGGATGATCCAGAACAGCACGCCCAGCGAAAAGAAATACCAGCTGGCATCGACGAACCCGAGGCTCACCCCCGCCACCGGCGCGACGACATTGCCCACGGCGGGGATGAACCATGCCGGCGACATCTGCCCGACGCCAAAGCCGCGATGGCTGATCCAGCTGGTCACGATGGCCAGCGTCAGGATGGCCTGCAAGACCGCTCCGACCGCCCAGATCAGCGTCGCGAGGCCCGGAGCCGACGCCCCGAGCACCACCGCCCCCAGTAGCAGCGAGATGCTGACGGCCGGAAAGAAGGCCAGCTTGATCGGATGGTTCCACTCTGCCGCGACCGCGCCCGGATGGCGAACAGCCTTGGCGCCGTAGAAGGCCAGTTGCAGGACAAAGACACATGCCGCAAGGCCGGCCACGATCTGCCCCGCCTGAACCAGCCCCGCGACCTCGAGCGCCAGGGCCGTCCCCAGAAGCCCCATGACGGCGCTGAAGAACGCAACCGGAAAATGCTCCAGTCGGGTATGCGGGATCTCGGCGGATTGCTCGGCTGTTGTTTGCGTCATGTCCTGTTCCTTTCGGCATGTCCTTGCAGACAGAGGCGTCCCTTACTCTGCCACATCCGGCACCACGGCGGATCCGGCGAGGGCCTTCCACGCATCATATTGCGACAGGAAAACCCTTCCATTCAGATCCCGCAGGAAATGCGTTTCCTGCAATCGGTCCATCACTGGCCCCTTGACCTCGGACAGGTGCAACCCGATGCCCAGTTCGGTCAAGCGCTGATTGATCGCCTCGAGGCTTTCGAGCGCGGAAAAATCCACCTCGTTCACCGCCGAGAACATCAGGATCACATCCTTGATGTCGGAGCCTTCGGACACGCGCGACTGCACGAGGTCCTCGAGAAAGCGTGCGTTCACGAAATAGAGGCTTTCGTCGACCCGCAGGCTGAGGACCGCCGGATCGGTCTGGACCTCGTGGCGGTGAATGTTGCGAAAATGCTGGGTGCCGGGCACCAGCCCGATCTCGGCCACGTGCGGGCGCGAGGTCTTGTAGAGATGCAGCAGAATCGAAATGCCGACACCGGATGCAACCCCCACCTCGACGCCCATGACCAGGGTCAGCACGATGGTTGCGGCGACGGCGGTGAAATCGGCCCTGGAATAGCCCCAGGTCTTCTTGAGGATCGAGAAATCGACAAGGCTCAGTACCGCAACGACGATGGTCGCGGCCAGTGTCGCGGTGGGCAGGTAATAGACCAGCGGCGTCAGCGCCACCGCCGCAATGGCCAGTCCTACAGCCGTGAAGGCCCCCGCGGCGGGTGTTTCGGCGCCTGCGTCATAGTTGACGACCGACCGGGCAAAGCCCCCCGTGACCGGGTAGCCGCCGGTAAAGGCCGCGCCGATATTGGCGGCACCCAGACCGATCAGTTCCTGATCGGGGTCGATCCTCTGGCGCTTCTTGGCGGCAAGCGTCTGGGCGACGGACACGGATTCCACGAAGCCGATGATCGAAATCAGGATCGCGGGCATCAGCAACTGGCCAACCAGATCCGGCGACAATCCCGGCAGCGTGAGCGGCGGCAGACCCTGCGGCACCTCCCCCACGATGGACACGCCCCGATCGTTCAGACCGAACAGCCAGACCGACAGCGTCGTCACGGCAACGGCCGCCACCGGACCCGCCTTGGTCAGCACGTCGGCAATCCTTGGCGACGCGCCAAGCCGACGCAAGAGCGGCTTGAGCCCCTTGCGCACCCAGAACAGGAACGCCGTCGCCAGCCCGCCGATGAGCACGGTCAGGAGATTGATGTCGCCGACATGCGCCCAGAGCGACCCGATAACCTGCGGCAATGTATGACCATGCGCTGTGATCCCCAGCAGGTGCTTCAACTGGCTGAACGCGATCAGGATGCCCGACGCGGTGATGAAGCCCGCGATCACCGGATGGCTGAGGAAGTTCGCCAGAAAGCCCAGTCGCAGCACCCCCAGCAGCACCAGGAACCCACCCGACAGGAAGGCCAGCGTCAAGGCTGCCACGGCATAGCCGGCTGTCCCCTGCTCGGCCACCTGCCCCACGGCGGATGCGGTCAGCAGCGACACCACCGCCACCGGCCCCACGGCCAGCGCGCGGCTGGTGCCGAAGACCGCGTAGAGAATGATCGGCGCGATCGACGCATAGATCCCCGCCTCGGGCGGCAGTCCCGCCAGCAGAGCATAGGCCAGCGATTGCGGGATCAGCATGATCGTCACGATCACCGCCGCGATCATGTCATTGGAAAACGCGTTCCGGTCATAGCTCCGCCCCCAGTCGAGGATCGGAAAGTAGCCGCGAAGATGGTTGAGCATGGGTCTTCTCGAATTGAACGCGGACAGAGCCGCGTGGCCCTGTCCGACGTAAGGATTGTGCGGCGCGCACCGGCCGCAAGAGACAGGTTACTCGGCCGCGACCTTGAGCTTTTCAGGCTTGGCCAACCATTCCTTGCCCTTGAGCATTGCCTTCCAGTAGATCGGCGGCAGCAGCTTTTCCTTGAGGAACCACGCCGCGCGCGATGGCTTGGTTCCGTCGATCAGGTAGCTTGGAAAGCTTGGCAGGAGTGTCCCGCCATAGCCGAATTCGGCCAGCACGATCTTGCCGCGTTCGACCGTCAGCGGACACGAGCCATAGCCGTCATACTGTGCAACCGCAGACCGGCCGCGGATATCGGCGACGATGTTGTCCGCGACGGTCGGCGCCTGCTTGCGCGCGGCGGCGGCGGTCTTGGCATTGGGCGCGTTCATCACATCGCCCAGCGACCAGATGTTGTCATACCGCGTGTGGCGCAGGGTGGCTTGGTCCACGTCGACCCAGCCCGCCGCATCGGCCAGCGGCGAAACCCGGATGAAATCGGGCGCAGTCTGGGGCGGACAGACATGCAGCATGTCGAATTCCACTTCGACTGTTGTGGGGGCTCCATCCGGCGCGTTGACCGCAAAGGTCGCCTTTTTCGCCGGGCCATCCACGGCAATCAGGGTGTGGAAGAAATTCAGGGTGGCGTCGTATTTGCGGACATACTCCATCAGCGCCGGGACATAGTCCTTGACCCCGAAGAGCACGCCTCCCGCGTTCATGAACTGGATGTCGATGTTTTTCAGCGCCCCGTTACGGAACCACGCGTCGCCCGACAGATACATCGCCTTTTGCGGCGCACCGGCGCATTTGATCGGCATCGGCGGTTGGGTAAAGAGCGCCCGGCCCTGCTTGAGGTTGCGGACCAGTTCCCACGTATAGGGCGCCAGGTCGTAGCGGTAATTCGACGTCACCCCATTGCGGCCAAGGGTTTCCTCCAGCCCGTCGATCTTGTCCCAATCGAGCTTGAGGCCCGGACAGACAACCAGCCGGTCATATTTCACCACGCGGCAGCCATCGAGGATCACCGCGTTGTTTTCCGGCTCGAACGCGGCCACGGCGGACTTGATCCAATGCACACCCTGAGGGATCAGCGACGCCATCGTCTTGGCGGTGTCCTGAGGATCAAAAATGCCGCCGCCGACCATCGTCCAGCCGGGCTGGTAGTAGTGAATGTCCGCCGGGTCGAGGATCGCCACCGACAGCCCCGGCTTGCGGGCCTTGAGGCTCGCCGCAACGGACACGCCGCCTGCCCCACCGCCGACGATCACCACGTCGAATTTTGCATCGCCGGTATCGGTCGGCGTCTTGCCGCCATTGGCGATGCGCCGCGCGACACCGTTCATGTCATAGCCCGCCGCCTGTGTCGCCCCGAGGATCTCGGCCATCGGCAGGGTTTTCGCCTGGCTCAGCGACCAGAGCGTCGCCGACCGCGTACCCGACCGGCAATAGGCGAGCACAGGCCCCGGCAGGTCGCGCATTGCCGCGCCGAAAGCCACCGCATCCGCGTCCTGCACCAGACCGGTCTGCACCGGCAGATAGCGCATCTCGAGACCGGCCGCCTTGGCTGCCGCCTCGATTTCCTCGTGGGTCGGCTGATCCGATCCCTCGCCATCGGGACGGTTGCAGATGATCGACCGGAACCCGGCCTCTTTCAGCGCAGCAATGTCATCGGCCGCGATTTGCGGGCTGACGGTGAGCGCATCGTTGATCTTGTTGAGTTGCATGGGAAGGGTCTCACCTGGCTACGCGTTGCGGGGAAAATGGCGGCATGTGGCCGCCATCCCGGTTGGACATCAGCCTCAAAGCGCGTTGACCGGCACCTTGAGCATCGGGTTTCCGTCCTTGTCCTTCGGCACCGCGCCGGCACGCATGTTCACCTGCAGGGACGGGATGATCAGCTTGGGCATGTCAAGCGTCGCGTCGCGTTCGGTGCGGAACTTGACGAAATCGTCCTTTGTCTTGCCGCCGCCGACATGGATGTTGTGGGCCTTTTCTTCGCCCACGGTGGTTTCCCACTGGATGTCGCGGCCATTGGGGCCGTAATCGTGGCACATGAACAGACGCATGTCATCCGGCAGCGTCAGCACCTTCTGGATGCTGTCGTACAGCGTGGCGGCATCCCCGCCGGGGAAATCGGCACGGGCCGATCCGCCATCGGGCATGAACAAAGTGTCGCCGACAAAGGCCGCGTTGCCCATCACATGCACCATGCAGGCGGGCGTGTGGCCCGGTGTATAGATCGCAAAGGCGTCCATGTTGCCGATCTTGTAGGTGTCGCCATCCTCGAACAGCTTGTCGAACTGGCTGCCATCGCGCTGGAATTCGGTGCCTTCGTTGAACACCTTGCCGAAGGTGTCCTGCACAACCATGATCTTCGAGCCGACACCGATCTTGCCGCCCAGCTTCTGCTGGATGTAGGGCGCTGCCGACAGGTGGTCGGCATGCACATGGGTCTCGATGATCCATTCAAGCTTGAGCCCGCGTTCCTGAATCTCCGCGATCAGGGCGTCGGCGTGAGCGTAGGTGATCCGACCGGCGGCGTAATCGATGTCCATCACGCTGTCGACGATGGCGCAGGACTCAGATGTCGGGTCCTTGACGATATAGCTGATCGTGTTGGTGGCCTCGTCGAAATGAGCCGAGACATCGGGGGTGACGGACATATCCACGGGATACTGCGACATGAGTTTTCTCCTCCGAAACGAGATTGTGAGGCGGGCCAAGCCCGCAAGAGCGATGCACCGAGCCTGCCGCCTGGCAGCGCCCGGTGTCGCATGTCATCTGGGTGTCAGGTGCGGCAGGTCTTGACGCCGATGATCGAGTAGATCGGGCAGACCCGCACCGCCGCCACCACCAGCATCACGACACCGATCAAGGCCGCGCCGTACTTGAAGAGGGCCCCGTCGAACAGCGGCAGACCGCTGCCAAAGGCCAGGTAAAGCAGGACCACGCCCAGAACCGCGCGCAGAATTCGATCGATCGTGCCAACATTGGTCGTCATTTCCGTACCCTCCAGAATCAAATCTGAAACCTTGGTACGCCTGTCCGGGATCCGCTTCAGTGATATTGTCACCCAAACCGGGAACAAAGCGCAGGACGGTCCATTCGGTCGCAGATGACCGGCTCAGGCACTGTCCGCCACGCGCTGAATCCGGCTCCGGTCGAGCAAGGTGATCCTGCCGCGCGACTGCGCGACAAAGCCGCGTTTCTGGAAGTCATGCAGCACCCGCGAGACGACTTCGCGGGCGGTGCCGAGTTCCGTGGCGAGTTGCTGATGCGTCGTGGCCAGTTCATCGCCCTCGGTCGCAAGGCTGAGCAAGCGGCCCGCCAGCCGCACGTCGATCCGGCCAAAGGCCACATCATCGATGACGCGGAACAGGTCGGTGATCCGCCGCGCATAGGCCGTCAGGACGAATTCCCGAAATTCGCGGGACGAGGCCATCAGCCGATCGAATGCCCCTCGCGGGATCGCCACGGCAATCGTGTCGGTCTCGGTCACGCCTTCCGCGGAATAGGGCTCGTGCGCCAGCAGGCAGGCGGTGGTGAGAACACAGCTTTCCCCGGCTTCGACCCGGTAAAGAACGATGTCGCGTCCGCTTTCCGAGGTCTGCTGCACCCGCACCCGGCCCGCGATCAGGAACAGCAGGCTGTCGGGCACCGATCCCGGACCGAACACCACGGTTCCAGACGGTACCTTCATGACCCGGCTCTCATCCACCAGGTAGCGTTTCACGTTCTCCGGCAAGGTGCTCAGACCGCGAAACTGGTCGATCCAGTGGGTGTCCATCATGTCGATCCTTCGATTACCCCTGCAGGACCACGGCATGGCGCGCGGATCGCCCCGGATCTGCCCGGCGCATCATGCGCCCACGTCGAAAGGATTGTCCAGAACGCCGACCAGCGGCATCAGGAACGCGCCATCATCGGGGTCAAGCGCCGCCGCATGGTACTCGTCGATGATCCCCACCGCAGCGTCGAGGCTGGACTGCGACCCATTGAACCCTGCCAGGGCATTGTTTGCGTCGGTCACGTCGGACAACCCGTAATGCACGGCATACAGCGCGCCAAGGTCGGTCTTGATGTCAAGAAACGCCCGATCCGCAAGCTGCTGGTCGATGAAGGCCTGCGACGCATCGGCGGAGGGGTCGGCCTTGGCCCCCTCCAGAACCGCCAGGATGAATGTATCGCGCCCGACCCGGGTGCTGTCCAGCATGTCGACCCAGAAATCGAAACCGGTCTGATCCGGGATGCGTCCGAAAAGGTTGGTGTAGACTGCGGTTGCAAAATCCGCGTTGTCCAGTTCCTCGCGATAAAGGGCGCGCGTTTCCGGCTGGTTCGAAAATTCGGCGGCGATCTGTTCGAGGCGGACCCCTTGGGCAAAGACCGTTCCCCAGAAATTCAGACCCACCGCGTCGGGCGCGCGGTTGAAATAGGCGACGTAGAGTTCGACGAGTGTCTCCAGCGCTTGGCTCGACAGGGTCGCCGGCCCGCCAAACCGATCGAGGTCAAACGTCTCGGGACTGTCGCCGCCACGGAACGCGACCTCCTCGATCCCGATCAGCCTGTCGGTGCCCAGCCCGTCAGGCCGGCGGTCCTGGAGAAACGTCCCGTCCGGGCCGATTAACAGGGTGAACGAGGCTTGATCCCCGTCGACCCAGGCGATGTCCCGCCCGGCATTGCCCTCGAGCGTGTCGTCCCCGGCAAACCCCTCAAGGGCGTCATCACCGCCGCCGCCGCGCAGGTGGTTGTCGAACCGATTGCCGTTGATCCGGTCCTCTAAGCGCGTTCCTATGGCATTCTCGATGTCGCCTATCAGCCAGATCAGTTCCTGCGGCTCGGAATCGACGATGGTCAGGTCGAACTGGTCCGATGGCAGCGCGAACCCGGACAAGGTGTCGACCAGCTCGGTCACCTGCACATCCGGCAGAAAGATCGTCCAGCCCTCGGACTGGTCCGAGGCGTCCACCCAATCAACCCCGTCCACATCCCACAGCGTGTAGTAGAACGCCTCGCTGTCCAGCCGCAGCAGGCTGTTGCCGGCATTGGTCGCAGGGTTGGCGCCATAGAGATATTGCAGCGCCAGAACATCAAGCAGCATCGGCGTGGCCGGGTCCCAGCGCTCCAGCTGGTCTCCGAAATCGTCGGTGTAGGACATGATCGAAAACCAGTCGACGTCGCGTACCAGTGTCTGATCCAGCTGATCCAGCGAGGGTCGCTGGGCAGACGACTCGAACGGATGCCTGAGGCCCAGCGCATGGCCAAGCTCGTGAATGACCGTCAGGAACCCATCCGACCCCGGGCGGAAACTCGATGTGTTTATGATGGGTGCCGAGAAATTCATGAAGACATCGCCGCCTTCGGTCTCGTATTGCTCGAAGTTCGGAAACACTCCCGGACCAGGATAATAGGCATAGGCCAGCGTGCCATCGTCGACGACCGCGTTGTCGAGCGTATAGACGAGGTCGGCCCCCGCCAGACCCGCCGCGATGGGGCTGTCGAAGTCACCCAGATACTGAAATTCGACATCGATGAACTGCTCGACCGACGCCAGCGCTGCCGCGAATGTGTCGATCGCACCGAAGCGGTCCGTCCAGGCATCGCCGTTCAGGCCATCGGCCAATGCCCAGGTGAGCGTTGTCGAGTCCGACAGGTCCCAGGCGAAGCCGTCCGTCATCACGTCGATGATCGGGTCTCCGGTCGCATCGAACGAAAAGGCTGAATGGGATGACATCTGGGTCTCCGCCCTGGGTCGCATTGAGGCCGATAAGATCAAGACCACCGAAGCGGAAAACGCGCCCGGCGGCCTCCAAGATTAACCGACGGGGACGGCAAGTAAATGCCATTGCGCGACGCCGACCCGCGACATGTCAGACCATCCAGAACCCGTTTTTCTTGATCCGCTGCCGAATGGGTTGTTCCCGGCTTGGCAGATGATCGCGGTCGAACAGATCGCGGACCTTGTGGCCCCGGTTCTGAAAGATCATGCGCTTGAACGGCTCGTATTCCTTGAGCAGCTTCTTCACCGGATTGGGCGCGGTTATGGATTCAAGCAGAGTGACCACATCATCGCGCTCGCGCGCATAGAGCAGCGGCATGTTGCGGTAGTGGACGCTGGTCTGTCCGTCCAGGTAGCCGTCGGGCAAGGCATCACGGCCACCACCCAGCTTGTGAATGACGAGGGGCAGCGCGATCTGGTCCAGCCAGGGCTTCAGCTGCTGGCACACCAGCGCCTCGGGCGGGTCCGCCTGGATGGCAAGCGCCATGTCGAGAAAGGTCTGACCGAACACATGCGGGCACTTGTAGTAAAAATACCCGGCATTGAAATAAAGATAGCGCCGCCAGTATTCGTCCGGCTGCGTCAGGTCCAGAGAGCTTGCGAAATCCAGCCCGAACCGGTCGTACAGCGCCTTCCAGATCTCCGCATAACCCGGTCCGTAAAGCTCGATCTGCGGCCAGGTGCCTTCGACGCGCAGCGACGCGCCCGGCGTGTCGAAATCGAACGGCACCTCGCCAAGGTCGCCGGTGATCAGCGTGTCGGTGTCGAAGAACACGAACGGTTCGCCCTTGGGCAGCGCGAAAAGCGCCTCGATCTTGTTGCCATAGGGATAATCGCTGCCGAAATGCCGGGTTTCAAACGGCAGGATCGTCGCGCCCTGCGCCTCGATCATGTCGCGCAGGGGCTCGGGCCTGATGGTCGGGTCGGTCTGCCACAGCGCGCCCGGCCGGGGTTCGGCGACGTACAGCCTGAAGCGCGGATCGGTCGTGTTGGCCTTCATCGAAAGCGCGAACAGCAGCGCCTCATAGGCAAGTCGGCCCATCTGTCCGACGATCAGGACATTGACGGTTTTCGGTTTGGCCGGACGGCGTGCCATAAGGTTCCCTGAAAAAACTGCTCCGTGTTTTCCGACAACCATAGGCCTCGCGTCACCGCCCGACCAGAGCCGAGATCACTCGGCCGCAATCTCGTAGACAAGTGTTACCCCGGCGCGCAATTCCGTCTCGCCGCGCGCCACCGGCACGGCGCCGTCCGACGCCCGGGCCATGCTCATCATTTCAGGGCGCGGCGCGCGGGCGCCGGCTTCGCTCAGGCTGAGCAATGCACCCAGTTGCACCCCGGCAGCCTCGGCAAACAGCTCTGCCCGGGCACGGGCATCCGCCACCGCCTTCCTGCGCGCTTCGTTCATCAGCGGTTCCGGATCGGAAAGGGTGAACTGAAGCCCGTCGAACTGGTTCGCACCCTCGGTCAGAACCGCGTCCAGGACGGGGCCAAGCGAGTCCAGATCGCGCACCCGGACGGTCACCCGGTTGGACGCCTGGTAGCCGTCGATGCGCGGGCGGTCCCCGGACGCGGAACGGTCCGTCCAGATCGGCGACAGCGACAGGTCCGACGTCTGGACATCGCGCGCGGCAATGCCCGCCTCGGTCAACCTGTCGAGAATCGCCGCCGTGGTCTCGGAGGTCTGATCCATCGCGGCACGTGCGGTGTCCGCTTCGGACGAGGCCCCCATGTTGATCACGGCCATGTCGGGGACCGCGTAGACCACCCCTTCTCCGCTGACCGTGATCTTTCCGGCAGAGTCCGCCCATGCGGGCACCGAGCCCAGAACAAACACCAATAGCGCCATGACAGCCTTGAACCGGAACATCTCACCCCTCCTTTATGCGTCGGTGTCGATCAAACCATCGCGGGCCGGGTCCCTGGTGACAAGCCTGGATTCGATGCCGCGCGAAAGATCGCTTTGTCGCGTCCCTGAATCGTGTAAGTGACTCCCATCCGATACCAATGGCTGCTAAAATAATCCCATGAAGCCAGACTTTGCCCTGACCCTCTCCTTCAACGGAATTTCCCTGATGCGCCGCGTGCCGGGCGGCTGGACCCCTGTGGGCGACGTGGCGCTGGACGCCACGGACCTGCGCGGCGCCCTCGCCGATCTGCGCTCCGAGGCCGATGCCCTGTCGGCGCATGGCGGCCAGGTGAAACTCGTCATCCCCAACGAACAGATCAAGTACCTGACGATTCCCGATACCGGCCAGTTCGGCGGGGCGCTTCAGGATGACATCCGCGAAGCGCTCGACGGCGCCACGCCCTATGCGGTGGATGACCTGGTCTTCGACTGGGCGCAAAAGGACGGCACGGTCTACGTCGCCGCCGTTGCGAATGAAACGCTCGACGAGGCCGAAGCCTTTGCCAAGAGCCATCATTTCGAGCCGGTGTCCTTTGTCGCCAGGGCAGCGGATGGGCAGTTTGAGGGCGAGGTGTTTTTCGGTCCCGCCACGACCTGGACCGGCGAAGCCCCCAGCAAGGATCCCGAAGCGATGGTCATCGTGCCGAGCGATGCGGTGGCGTCCCTGCCGCGCGACGGCACCCTTGAAGACCGCGTTTCCGAGATCGAGCCGCCCAAGTCGGGGTCCGAACCCGACGCGGAAGACGATGCGGCAGAGCCCGTCGCCGACACGGACGCCGCGGATGCGATCGACGCGCTGGCACCGGGGATGGCGCAGGACGGTGGCCCCACCGACCCGGCACAAGTAGCGGCTGCCGCGCAGGCGGACTCGCCGATGCCGGTGCTGAAAATGGAGGCGCCCAAGACACCTGACACGCCCGCGTTCTCCTCCATCCGGGCGTCGCGGACCGCTCCGGACCCCGGTGAGGCCCCCTCGGCCCCCAAGGTCCAGGCGGCCCCGACCGAACCCGCCTCCGCCCCCCGGTTCAAGCTGGGCGGCGCGCGAAAATCGACGCGGGACACCGACATTACCGCACCGGCCCTTCAGGTCGATGCCATGGACAAATCCGAGCAACGGTCGGGTTTTGGCTTTTTCAGCCGCCGCAAGCCCTCCACGCCAGCCGAATCCGCCCCGCCGACAAAACAGGTGCCGCCGCTGACAACAGCAGGCGCGCCAGCGGATGCCCCTGAGGCCGAGGCGACACCGAGACACGATCCGGAACCGGCGCGCGCCGCTGTCGCCCGGATTGCCGCGATGCGTGCGGGCCGCTCCACCGATGGCGCGGCCACCGCACCCCAGACCACCGTGGCGAACGAACGCGAACGCATGACGATATTCGGGGCGCGGACAGAGCCCCAGATCGGCGGAAAACCCCGTTACCTCGGCCTGATGCTGACCAGCGCCTTGCTGATCCTGCTTCTGGCCGTCGCAGCCTGGGCCAGCGTGTTCCTGGACGAAGGCATTTCGCGTCTCTTCGACGGCAAGGACGACACCCCCTCGATTGCGCGGCTTCCCGATGTCGAGCTTCAGCCTCTCGACGGGTCGATCACGGAGCCGCCCGAGGAAGAAGACCTGCAATTCGCCTCTCTGGATGCCGACGATGCGCCGGGTCGTTCGGAGGACGGAATATCCGACCTGCTCCCGCCTCCGGCCGCGTTGACCCCGGAAGAGGCCGATGCGCGCTATGCGGCGACCGGGATCTGGCAGCGCGCGCCGGAATCTCCCGCGACCCCGACCCTGACAACGCTCGATGACCTGTACGTGGCCTCCATCGACGGGTCGGTCGAGCAATATGATGCCTTCGCGCTTCCCGGCGCCGAGGCGCTGCGCAACGATCGCACCTACCTGTCGCAGCCCAACCCCGCGGCCCCCGGCACCCGCTTTACCCTCGATGACCGGGGATTGGTGATCGCGACGCCCGAAGGCACGACCAATCCCGACGGCGTGCGTGTCTTCGCCGGTCTGCCGCCGGTGGTGCCGCCTGCCCGCCCGGCACCCCCCGCCGCCGAACCCGAAGCCGAGGCCGGCACGGAGCCGACGGACGCAACGGCTGCGGTTCCGGCCCTGCAGGGCTTTCGCCCGCGCCCCAGGCCCGAAGGCCTGATCGAGGGCAACGAGCGCGCGCAACTGGCGGGCCGGACACGCGCCGAACTTGCCGCGCTGCGCCCTGCCGCGCGCCCCGAAACGCTCAAGGCCGAAGAGGAAACCGCCAAGCCCGAGGCGACGGAATTCGCGGTCGCGCAATCGGTTGCCCCGGTGACCCGTCCGCGCAACTTCGGCCAGATCGTCGAACGTGCCCGCGAAACGGTGCAAGAGCAGGAGCAGGTCACTCAAGTGGCCTCGGTTGCGCCCCGCACGGTACAGCCAAGCATCCCGTCCACCGCCAGCGTGGCGCGCCAGGCCACCCTGTCCAACGCGATCAACCTGCGCCGGATCAACCTGATCGGGGTCTATGGCAAGCCCTCGAGCCGCCGCGCCCTGGTGCGCCTGTCGAACGGTCGATACCAGAAGGTCCAGGTCGGCGACCGGCTTGATGGCGGGCGCGTCGCGGCGATTGGCGAAAGCCAGCTGCGCTATTCGAAGAACGGTCGCAATGTCGTCCTGGACATGCCGGACGGCTGAGTCCCGATCGACCTTCCGCCACCGGATTGAGCGCCGCTTGGGCACTTGCCGTTATTTTCGGCAGAAACGCGTCGGCTTGGTTGCCATTGCCAGCCGAAGACCGGCATCCTGCCCGCAGTCTGAAAGGCGTTTGAATCATGGGTGAATTTCTGTTCCTGGCCTCGGTGCTCTTGCTGGCTGCGGTGATCGCCGTGCCCATCGCATCGCGCCTTGGGATGGGGTCGGTGCTGGGCTACCTGCTTGCGGGCGTCGCGATCGGACCGGGCCTTGGGCTGGTTGCCGACACCGCGGACCTTCAGCATTTTGCCGAGTTCGGCGTCGTGATGATGCTGTTCCTGATCGGGCTCGAACTCGAACCCCGTGCGCTCTGGGACATGCGGCACCGGCTGATCGGGCTGGGCGGGCTTCAGGTCATCGTGACGATGCTGGCGGTGATGACCGGCGCGATCTACCTGGGATTTGTCTGGCAAACCGCGCTGGCCATCGGGATGGTCTTCGCGCTGTCGTCCACGGCGATCGTGCTCCAGACCCTCAGCGAGAAGGGCCTGATGCGGACCAGTGGCGGGCGATCGACCTTTTCGGTGCTCCTGACGCAGGACATCGCGGTGATCCCGATGCTGATCATCCTGCCGCTGCTTGCGGTGCCATCGATCCCGACCCTGACGGAAAACGGATCCATCTCGCGCAGCGTCTTGGAGAACAGCGATGACGTGGCTCATGGTCACGGCATGTCGCTGGTCGAGGGGCTGCCCGGTTGGGGGGTGACGCTTGTGACGCTGGGCGCTGTGGCGCTCATCATCCTTGGCGGGATCTACGGCGCGCGTCCTCTGTTCCGGTACATACACGGGGCGAATCTGCGCGAAATGTATACCGCGCTCGCGCTCCTCATCGTTATCGGCATCGCCTTCCTGATGACCGCGGTGGGCCTGTCGCCGGCGCTTGGCACCTTCCTTGCAGGGGTGGTGCTGGCCAACAGCGAATTCCGGCACGAGCTGGAATCCGACATCGAGCCCTTCAAGGGCCTCCTGCTGGGGCTGTTCTTCATCACTGTCGGGGCCGGGATCGATTTCGCGCTCTTGTTCTCGGAGCCGGTCACGCTGCTGGGCCTGGCGCTGGGGATCATGCTGCTCAAGTTCGTGATCCTGTATATCCTCGGCCGTGCCTTCAAGCTGAAGGGGCGCGATCAATGGCTCTTTACCCTGGGGCTGGCCCAGGCCGGCGAATTCGGCTTCGTGCTGATTTCCTTCTCCTTGCAGCAATCCATTCTGCCGGTGGCGCTGGGGGATCGGCTGTTGCTGATCGTGGCGCTGTCGATGCTGATCACGCCGCTGGCCTTCATCCTCTACGAGGTTCTGTCCAGGCGGCTGAAGGATGGCACCGAGCAAATTGCCCATGACGAGATCGACGAACAGGGCGCGGTCATCATCGCGGGGATCGGGCGCTTCGGTCAGATCGTGAACCGCCTTGTCCAGTCGGTCGGCGCCAAGACGGTGGTGATCGACAACAACCTGCAAACCATCCAGCTGATGCGCCGCTTCGGCTACCAGGGCTTCTTCGGCGACCCGCTGCGCCCCGACCTGCTGCATGCGGCAGGCATCGACACCGCCCGTGTCCTCATGGTCGCCCTTGATGATCCGGTGGCGGCCGAACGGCTCGTGACCTATGCACGGCGCCTGCGCCCCGACATCCATATCGTCGCCCGGTCCCGCGACCGCACCCATACCTACCGGCTGTACCAGGCCGGGGCGAACGACATCGTGCGGGAACTCTTCGACAGCTCGTTGCGCGCAGGCCGCTACGTGCTCGAGAATATCGGGCTGAGCGAGTACGAGGCCAACGAGGCCGAAAAGCTGTTCTACCAGCACGACCGCTACACCGTCCGGGAACTGGCCGAGCTTTGGGATCCGGACATCCCGTCGGCACAGAACGACCGCTACATCGCGCGGGCACGGGAACTGGAGAAAGAGCTGGAAGCGTCCCTGCTCTCGGCGCTCGAGAACAGCAATAACGACGCGGCATGAAAAAAGCGGCCCCGAAAGGAGCCGCTTTGCTTGTCTGTCAGTGTCGGTCGGATCAGGCCGCCGCGGGCGTACGCGACAACAGGACGTCGCCAACCTGCTTGGAGGCCGCCAGCTCGTCTCCGCCGGACGTCGCAGCGATTTCGCGGGTCAGACGTTCAAGGGCGGCTTCGTACAGCTGACGCTCGGAATAGCTCTGCTCGCGCTGGTCGTCGGCACGGTGAAGATCGCGCACCACCTCGGCGATCGCAATCAGGTCGCCGGAATTGATCTTCTGTTCGTATTCCTGCGCCCGGCGCGACCACATGGCCTTCTTGACCTTGGCCTTGCCCTTCAGCGTCTTCATCGCCTGGTTCACGACATCCGGTGAACTCAGGGACCGCATTCCGATTTCCGTGGCCTTGTGCGTCGGCACCCGCAATGTCATCTTGTCCTTCTCGAACGAGATCACAAACAGTTCGAGCTTGATGCCCGCGATTTCCTGCTCTTCGATCGACACGATCTGGCCGACACCATGCGCCGGATAGACGACATAGTCATTCGGACGGAATTCGGATTTTTTCGACTTGGTCATTCAGAACCTTCCATTTACCTTCACCCCTGCGACGCAGACAAAAATAACGAGCGGAAGCAGCACTTCCGACCGTTTCGATTCAGTGTGTACCGAGCAAGCCTGTATAAGCCCACTATCACGCATGTATTGACACGCGTCCCACAGGTGCGATTTCTGACAGTATCATAACATAAAACGGCGCCCTGCGGTAGTGGGGCGTCAACCACCTATTCATCCCGCAGTTTCAAGGCTTTACCGCCTTTTTCCGACGCAGGTCACGATCGGGCTACGAATCAGCCGCCCTCGCCCGGCGCTTCGGAAAAGTACTTCTCGAGCTTGCCGGTCTCTCCGTCCCGCTCCTCGGCCTCTGGAAGCGGATCCTTCTTGGTGATGATCACCGGCCACATCTCGGAATACTTGCGATTGAATTCGACCCACTTGTCCGTGTCCGGCTCGGTATCCGGGCGAATCGCGTCCGCCGGGCATTCCGGTTCGCACACGCCGCAATCGATGCATTCATCGGGATGGATGACCAGCATGTTCTCGCCCTCGTAGAAACAGTCCACGGGGCAGACTTCCACGCAATCGGTGTATTTGCAGCCAATGCAGGCATCGTTGACAATGTAGGTCATGCGGTCCGTCCATCGTTCGCTCGCCCGCTAGCTAAGCCACTGGCGAAAATCATTCAAGAAGGTCTGTCCGGGTTTGTTGCAAAGCGCGACGATCTTTCTTCGTCGGCCTGCCTTTGCCTTCGAAACGAGGCACTTGCGCCTGCGGCTCGCGCGGCTGCGGCGGGGCCAGATCCTCGTAAAGCGTCCGGGCTTCGGGCGCCGGGCCGCGCCGTTCGCCCATCGCCAGAACCTTGACCACGCGGACATCGTCAGCCTGCGGAAAGGTCAGCACATCCTCGAAGGACACCGCGTAGGCGGGTTTCGAGATCGGCTGCCCGTTGACCCGCAGCTTGCCCGCCGACACGACCTTGGCGGCAAGGCTGCGCGTCTTGAAGAACCGCGCATGCCAAAGCCACTTGTCGATCCGAAGCTTCTGGACCGGCTCTGCCAAGTCAGTCCTTGTTCTTCAGCCCCATGAGGGCCGCTGCAAAGGGATTGTCGGGGTCGATCTGCTTTTCCTTCTTCGGCGGACGCGACTGGAACGACTTGGCCCCGGCATCGCGGGGCTGGCCCTGGCCCTTGCCCTTTGGCTTGCCCTTGCCGCGCGGGCGGTCGCCCTGCGGCTTGCCGCCGTCGCGTCGGCCCTTGCCGCCGCCATCGCGGCGCGGCTGACGGTCAGGGCGATTGCCCCGCCATGTGAAGACATAGAACACTTCGGTTTCCGGCCCCGCCAGGGCGGCGTCAGGCGCCGCGCCCGGATCGATCTCGGTCTCGGAATTTGTCGGGACAGGCGTTTCGTCGGGCGTGTCCAGCGGCGCGTCTGCAACCGGGGCCACTTCGTCGTCCGGCATCGCGGCGGCGGCATCCGGCACGTCGGCGGCTTCGGGCGCCGCGGACGGCTCCGCATCGGTGCCCGGCACGTCTTCCTGCGCCACATCCATCACCGGCGTATCCTCGACCGGCACGACACCATCGGTCTCGGCATCCTGTTCGGTCGCGGTCGCCGCATCGGCTTCGGGCACCACGGCATCGACGGCGCGCACCTTTTCACGCTCGCCCTTTTCCGCCTTGTAGCCCAGCCCGCCCATCAGGTCGGCGAATTGCTCAAGCGTCAGGCCGGTGATCGACAGCATGTCGGGATTGGCCTCGAACCCGCCCCGGCTGTCCTGTGCGCGCAGCAGATCCGCCAGACGTTCCAGCATGTCGATGCGGATTGCCCGGTCGCCGGCTGCGCGGTAGCCCGACACGGTGTGATGCTCGGAAGGCGTGCCCGGCGTGTTCGGCACCGTCACCAGACCCGGCGGCGGCGCTTCGGGAAACACGTCGAGATTCTTGGAAAGGCTCCACAGCACAAGCCGCAACCGGGTCGGCGCCGGTTTGAGAAGCAGCGGCATGAAGATCGTGAACTGCCCGAACCGGATACCATGCTTGCGCAGCATCCCGCGCGCATCCTGGTCCAGTCCCTTGACGTCATCCGCCACGTCGGCCCGCGGCAGGATGCCCAGCGCTTCGACCATGCGGAAGGCAAAGCCACGGGCAAGCCCGTTCAGCGTCTCGTCCTTCTGCAAGTTGATCAGCGGCTCGAACAGAGCGGCGATCTTGCGGTCGATGAAATGCTGCAAGCGGCGCTGCACCTTCTGTGCCACATCCGCTCCGGCCTCGTCGTCGACAAAGGCCACCACACGAGGTTTCAGCGGATCGTCGCCAGCGGTCAGCTTGCCCACCGCCTGGTCGCCCCACATGAGGCCACCCTGTTCGGTGTAATCCATCTCGGTGTCCGGCGCGTTGTAGAACCGATCCGCCCGAAGATGAAAATGCGGCGCAAGTGCCTGGATCGACGCCGCCTTCAGCGTCTTGGCTTCCTGTCCGGTCGCATCCTTGTCCTGGCGGAACCGGAACCCTTCGAGCCTGCCGACGAATTCGCCTTCGACGGTGACTTCACCCTTGTCATTCACTTCGGCCAAAAGGGCCTCCTTCTGTTTCAACCGCCGCAAGAGCACGGATGTGCGCCGGTCAACAAATCTTTGGGTCAGGCGCTCGTGCAGCGCATCCGACAATCGATCTTCTACAGCGCGCGTCAGTCCGCGCCAATGGCTTTCGTCATGCACCCACCCCCGGCGCTGCGCGACATAGGTCCATGTGCGGATATACGCCAGTCGTTTCGACAACGTGTCAATGTCGCCATCTGTCCTGTCGATCCGGTTGACCTGTCGGCCGAGGAAATCATCTGGAATCGCTCCCCTTTGATGAAGATGCCCGTAGATAACTTCCAGAAGCCCCGCATGTTCCGCGTGGCTGATGCCACGGAAATCCGGGATACGGCAGACATCCCACAAAAGCTGAACCGATTTCGGGTCGGACGCGCGCGCCTGCACTTCGGCGACGCTGCCCAGGGCCTTGAGCGCCTGCAGGTCATCCGCCTCGCGCGCCTTGACCAGCCGTTCGTCCTGCGGCGGCGCCTCGAGCGAGGCGACAAGGGTTTCGATGCTGCCGAACCGCAGATCGGCGCTGCGCCAGTTCAGCTTGCGAAGCGGCGTGAAGCGGTGGTTGCAGATCGCCTCGGCAACCTCGTCGGGCAGCGGCCCGGCTTCTCCGGTGACGCCGAAGGTGCCGTTCGACATGCCGCGCCCGGCCCGCCCGGCGATCTGCGCCAGCTCGTTGGGCATCAGCGGGCGCATCCGGCGTCCGTCGAACTTGGTCAGCGACGAAAACGCGACATGGTTGATGTCAAGATTGAGCCCCATGCCAATGGCGTCGGTCGCCACCAGGAAATCCACCTCGCCATTCTGGTAAAGGTCCACCTGCGCGTTGCGCGTGCGCGGGCTCAGCGCGCCCATCACGACGGCGGCCCCGCCCTTCTGGCGGCGCAGCAATTCGGCGATCGCGTAGACGTTCTCGATGGAGAATCCGACGATGGCGGTGCGCGGCTGCAAGCGACTGATCTTTTTCGACCCGGTATAGGACAGCTGGCTCATCCGCTCGCGGCGCACGAATTCGCAGCCTTTCACCAGCTCCGAGATCGGCCCGCGCATCGTGTCCGACCCCATGAACAGGGTCTCGTGCGTGCCCCGCATCCGCAGCAGTCGGTCGGTGAACACATGCCCGCGCTCGGGATCGGCGCAGAGCTGGATCTCGTCGATGCCGACAAAATCGCAGCCCATCCCCTCGGGCATCGCTTCGACGGTGCAGACCCAGTATTGCGCGCGCGGCGGCACGATCCGTTCCTCGCCGGTCACCAGCGCCACCACGGACGGCCCGCGCGCCGCGACGATCTTGTCATAGACCTCGCGCGCCAGAAGCCGCAGCGGCAATCCGATCATGCCCGAGCGATAGCCCAGCATCCGTTCGATCGCGTAGTGGGTCTTGCCCGTGTTGGTCGGGCCAAGAATGGCCGCAACCCGCGCATGTCCGGCCATGTTGACGTCCTTTGCCGTCCTGCTCGTGCGACGTCAGCGGATCAGAGCGTCTGCCCGTTCACCCGCCGCTCCAGCCGCTCCAACGCGTCGATCACGTCGGAATCGTGCGGCCTGAGGCTGAGTACCCGCGAATAGGCATCATACGCAAGGCGGGGTTTGTCGACCTGTTCAAAGAGCGCGCCCAGCCCCCGCAGCGCTCCGAAATGGTCAGGATTGAGCGCCAGCGTGCGTTCCAGCGCATCCGCCGCAGGTCCGAACATCTCTTCGCGGTAATAGGCCAGCGCCAGCGCGTGCCACCCTTCGGCAAAGCCCGGCGCATGATCGGTCAGCGCCGTCAGGTGCTCGATCGCCACATTGACGTTGTCGACCTCAAGCGCATCCTGCCCCCGCTTCAACAAGAGGTTCATCGCCGCCGATCCGGATTTTTCCCATTCCTGCCGCAGCTGTCGTTCCAGCCGGTCGGCCGCCTGGGCATCCTCGGCCTGCGACAGTTGGTCAAGCAAGTCCGCCGCCGGGTCCTGCTGTGCCGTGGCCTGTCCCGCGATCACACCGGTCGAGAAAAGAAATGCCGCAACGGCAGATTTGTATTTGCGCATCGTGAACCTCATAACCACGATAAATGTAACGCAAGGCGCGGAAATTGCCAGTCTTGCACGGCAAGACGCGATCACAAGGAGACGAGCACATGAGCGATGTTGTGACACAGGCGGTCGCCGCCATGAACGAAAAGCTGAACGGCGGCGGGATCGACGGCACCGCGCAGTTCAATATCGAAGGTGAAGGCAGCATGATCGTCGACGCCGACGGCGCACGCGAAGGCCAGGCGGATGCGGATGTGACCTTCAACGCCGACGCCGATACCTTCCGCGAAATCTTCGATGGATCGCTCAACCCGACATCCGCCTTCATGTCCGGACGCCTGTCCATCGACGGCGACATGGGCATGGCGATGAAGCTGGCCTCCACCCTGGCTTGATGACAGAGCCCGCGCCCTATCGCGGCGATCTGGCCGACGGGCCGGGCACCGAGGCGTTCTGGCTGCGCAGTTCGGACGGGGTGCGCATCCGCGCCAGCCATGCGCCGGCGAACGCGGCGAAAGGCACGGTGTTCATCCTGCCGGGACGCAGCGAATATGTCGAAAAATACGGCCGGACCGCGGGCGATTTCGTGCGCGCGGGTTTTGACGTCATCTCGGTCGATTGGCGCGGCCAGGGCATGGCGGACCGGCTTGGCGCCGATCCGATGGTGGGCCATGTCGCGCGTTTTCTCGACTTCCAGAAGGACTGGGCGGCGGTAAGACGCTTTGCACGCGACCGCGATGCACCGCGACCCTGGCACATGGTGGCGCATTCGATGGGCGGCTGTATCGGCCTGCGCGCCCTCATGAGCGGCAGCGACATGGCATCGGTGGTCTTTACCGGGCCGATGTGGGGCATCCGGATCGCGCCGCATCTGCGTCCGGTGGCCTGGGCCGTGCCACGGCTGGCGGTGATGCTGGGATTCGGGCACCGCCTCGCCCCCGGCACGTCGATCAAGAGCTATCCGGCCTGTGAACCGTTCGAAGACAACATGCTGACCACCGATCCCGAGATGTATGCCGACATGCGCAGACATGTTCTGGCGGAACCGCGATTTGGCCTTGGCGGCCCGTCTCTCGCATGGCTGGGGTCTGCGCTCGACGAATGTGCCGCGCTTGAAAAATTGCCCTCGCCCGCGATGCCGGCGCTGTGTTTCGTCGGCTCGAACGAGCGGATTGTCGATACGACCAGAATTCGCGAACGGATGACCCACTGGAAGGGCGGCAAGCTTCTGCTGGTGGACGGCGCGGAACATGAAGTGCTGATGGAAAAAACCGGCACGCGGCGCCAGGTCACCGGCTCTGCGATTTCGCTCTTCTCGCGCTTTGGATGACGACCGCCGAACGCGTTTTCCAATCCATCTGTCTGCCGGTCCAAAACCGCCGTTTCTGCCCAAAGCCACACGGACCGCCCCTCTGGCGATGTCGCTTTGCCCTCCTATACTCAGTTCCATGACCAACCAGGTTCTCACCTTTACCGATCGCGGCATCTACTGCCCCGCCGGAGATTTCCACATCGACCCATGGCGCCCCGTGGACCGCGCATTGATCACCCACGGTCACGCCGATCACGCCCGCCCGGGTCATCGCCGCTACCTGTGCACCGATGCTTGTGCCCCGGTGATGCGTCACAGGCTGGGCGATATTTCTGTAGAAACCGTTAAGTTCGGCGAGACGCGTAAAATTGGCGATGCATCGGTGTCGTTCCACCCCGCGGGCCACCTGCCCGGCTCGGCGCAAATCCGGGTCGAGGTGGCGGGCGAGGTCTGGGTCGCCTCGGGCGATTACAAGATCGTCCCGGACGGAATGTCCGAGCCTTTCGAACCGGTTCCGTGCCACAGCTTCATCACCGAATGCACCTTCGGCCTGCCCGTTTTCAAATGGGACGACCAGGACGACGTGGCGCGGGAGCTCAACGCATGGTGGGCGCGCAATGCCGCCGAGGGCAGGGCGTCGATCCTCGGAGCCTATGCGCTCGGCAAGGCGCAGCGCCTGCTGGCCATGATCGATCCCGAGATTGGACCGATCCTGACCCATGGCGCAGTCGAGAACACCAACGCAGTGCTTAGAAATCAAGGGTATAGGCTGCCCGATACCATCCACGTGACGCCTGATATCACCCCCAAAGACCATCCCGGCGCGCTGATCATCGCGCCGCCGTCGGCCTTGGGGTCGCAATGGGCGCGCCGCTTCGGACCGGCGTCCACCGCGTTTGCCTCAGGCTGGATGCGTCTAAGGGGTGTGCGCCGCCGGCGCGCTGCCGACAGGGGCTTTGTCATTTCCGACCATGCCGATTGGAACGGATTGATGCAGGCGATCACGGAAACCAAGGCCGAAAATATTTATGCAACACATGGTTACACCGATATCTTCGCGCGATGGCTGAACTCCGAAGGCTATAACGCACAGGTGGTTCCCACCGAATTCGGCGGCGAGGATGACGAGGCGGAAACGCCATGAAGGACTTTGCCGCGCTCTTCACCACCATCGATCAGACCACGAAGACCAGCCTCAAGACCAGGGCGCTGGCCGCCTTCTTCCGAACCGCCAGTGACGAGGACAAGCTCTGGACCATCGCGCTTTTCTCGGGCCGTCGCCCGAAACGCGCCGTGACCACGACGCAACTGCGCGAATGGGCGGCCGAGGTCAGCGGTATCCCCCTCTGGTTGCTGGAAGAAAGCTATCCGATCGTCGGCGATCTGGCTGAAACCATCGCCCTTGTCCTGCCGTCCCCCGGTCGGGAAAGCGACTTGCCCCTGACCCACTGGATCACCGAACTGAAATCGCTGTCCACGCTTGATATCGGCGCGCGCAAGACCCGCATTCTCGATGCCTGGGATCAACTCGACCCCACCGAAAGGTTCCTCTTCAACAAGCTGATCACCGGTGGGTTCCGCATCGGCGTGAGCCAGAAACTGATGACCCGCGCCCTCGCGCAAGCCACTGATCAGGACGAACCCAGCCTGGCCCACCGCCTGATGGGCGGCTGGACGCCCGAGACCACGAGCTATCACGCGCTGATCGAAGCCGAGGACACGCAAGCCGACGAAAGCCGCCCTTATCCCTTCTACCTCGCCTATCAACTCGACGGCGAACCACAGGATCTCGGCGCTCCGGCGGACTGGCAGGCTGAATGGAAATGGGACGGCATCCGGGGGCAGGTGATCCTGCGAGGCGGCATGCACCATGTCTGGTCGCGCGGCGAGGAATTGATGACCGACCGTTTCCCCGAATTCGCCCGCCTGACGGATTTCCTGTCCGACGGGCTGGTTCTGGACGGCGAGATCGTCGCGTGGGAGGGCACGCAGCCCTTTCCCTTCAACACGCTGCAAGCCCGGATCGGTCGCAAGACGGTGCCGAAGAAGCTCTTGAAAGCCGCGCCGGTGATCCTGCTGGCCTATGATCTGCTCGAACACGAGGGCGAGGATTTGCGGCACACGCCGCTGCACCACCGCCGGGCGCGCTTGGACGCGCTGTTGCGCGACCTGCCCGCTGACGCGCCGGTCAAGGCCGCCCCGCCGCTGTCCTTCGATACCTGGGAGGCGCTGGCCCAAATCCGCGCCACCGCCCGGGACCACCGCGCCGAGGGGCTGATGCTCAAACGCCTCGACAGCCCCTATCTTGCCGGCCGCAAGAAGGGCGACTGGTGGAAATGGAAGCTTGATCCGCTGACCGTCGACGCGGTGATGATCTATGCCCAGCAGGGCCACGGTCGCCGCGCCAACCTCTTTACCGATTTCACCTTCGCGGTCTGGGACGGCAACGATCTTGTGCCCTTCACCAAGGCCTATTCCGGCCTGACCGATGAGGAATTTCGCAAGATCACCGCCTGGGTGCGCAAGAACACGCAGCAACGCTTCGGCCCGGTGCGGCAGGTCACACCGCACCACGTGTTCGAGATCGCCTTCGAGGGCATCCATGCCTCGCCGCGTCACAAATCCGGCATCGCCTTGCGCTTTCCGCGCATGTCGCGCTGGCGGCACGACAAACCACTGCAAGAGGCCAATACGCTCGCCGATCTCAAGGATCTGCTTGAAACCTACGGCTAGGCGCGCTGCCAATCCCGGCCGCCCGATGGCTTTGCCCCTTGAACCTTTCGCCCACACGGCACAGGTTCGAAGGCAACCAAGGACAGGAGACACCCCATGCCGCGCACGCCTTCCCCCGTATTCGACGCCAACGCCCAAAGCGGCAGCAAGGACCTCGGCAATCTGCCGGAATGGGACCTGACAGACCTTTACCCGTCGGATGACGCGGCCGAGTTGAAGCGCGATCTCGACTGGCTGGAAGAGGCCTGCCGCAGCTTTGCCGCCGACTACGAAGGCAAGCTGGCCGAGTTGACCGCCGAAGAGTTCCTGACCGCGATTCACCGTCACGAGAAGATCGAGAACATCGCCGGCCGCATCATGTCTTACGCGGGTCTGCGCTACTACCAGCTGACCACCGACGCCCAGCGCGCCAAGTTCTTGTCCGACCACCAGGAAAAGATCACGATCTACACCACGCCGCTGGTCTTCTTCACGCTGGAACTGAACCGCATCGACGACGCCACCGTGGATGCGCTGTTCGACGCCAATCAAGACCTCGCCCGCTACAAGCCCGCGATCCGCCGCATCCGGGCAATGAAACCCTACCAGCTGTCGGACGAGATGGAGAAGTTCCTGCACGACATGGGGGTTGTCGGCGACGCCTGGGAACGGCTTTTCGATGAAACCATCGCCGGGCTGGAATTCGAGGTCGACGGTGAACCGCTCACCATCGAAGGCACGCTGAACCTGCTGACCGAACAGGACCGGTCGGTGCGCGAAGCCGCCGCGCGCGAACTGGCCGCCGTCTTCGCCGAGAACATCCGCATCTTCTCGCGGGTGCACAACACGCAGGCAAAGGAAAAAGAGGTCATGGACCGCTGGCGCGGCATGCCCACGCCGCAGACCGGTCGCCACCTGAGCAACGATGTCGAACCCGAAGTGGTCGAGGCGCTGCGCAACGCCGTCGTGGCCGCCTATCCCAAGCTCAGCCACCGCTATTACGAACTCAAGCGCAAATGGCTGGGTCTCGACGTGATGCAGGTCTGGGACCGCAACGCGCCGCTGCCGATGGAGGCCACGCGCACCGTCGGCTGGGACGAGGCGGAAGAAACGGTGATGAATGCCTATACCGAATTCGACCCCCGCATGGGCGACATCGCCAAGCCGTTCTTCAGCAAGGGCTGGATCGACGCCGCCGTGAAACCGGGCAAGGCGCCTGGGGCCTTTGCCCATCCCACCGTGACGGATGTGCATCCCTACGTGATGCTCAACTACCTTGGCAAACCGCGCGACGTGATGACACTGGCGCATGAACTGGGCCACGGCGTGCACCAGGTGCTGGCTGCCGGGCAAGGCGAAATGCTGGCCTCCACGCCGCTCACGCTTGCCGAAACCGCGTCGGTCTTCGGCGAAATGCTCACCTTCCGCCGCATGCTCGACAATGCCAGGGACGATGCCGAAAAGAAGGTGCTGCTGGCGGGCAAGGTCGAGGACATGATCAACACGGTCGTGCGCCAAATCGCCTTCTACGATTTCGAATGCAAGCTCCACGAAGCGCGGCGCGGCGGCGAACTCACCCCCGACGACATCAACGCGCTCTGGATGTCGGTGCAGGCGGAATCCCTCGGCCCGGCGTTCGAGTTCATGGAGGGCTACGAGACCTTCTGGGCCTATATCCCGCATTTCGTGCATTCCCCCTTCTACGTCTACGCCTATGCGTTTGGCGACGGGCTGGTGAATGCGCTCTATGCCGTCTACGAGGAAAACCCCGAAGGCTTCCAGGACAAGTATTTCGACATGCTCAAGGCGGGTGGATCGAAGCACCACAAGGACCTTCTCGCGCCTTTCGGCCTCGATGCCAGCGACCCCGAGTTCTGGGACAAGGGGCTCGACATGATTTCAGGCTTCATCGACGAGCTGGAAGCGATGGAGGGCTGAGTCTCTGTCGTCCCGCATGTGGGGTGACGTCGTGTTTGCATATTTGGAAAGAGAAGAAGCAGGGGGTCGCATCATCCCTGCTTCTTCTCTTTGATAAATATGCCGGCGACCGCTGCGCGTGGCGCATGACGCGCGGTCAGGGCACCCCGGTTTCCACCGGGCCCAATCCGAGCCGAAGGCGAGATATCCGGCGCGGGCGCCAGCCCGCACATTTCATTTCAGCTGCGAATCCTTGGAGCCGCGCCGGTTGATGCCGCCACGGGCCTTGAAGCTGCCATCGCGTTCCTGCTGGCATTCGATGCAAAGCTTGACCCCGGGGATCGCCGCGCGGCGCTTTTCGGGGATCGGTTCGTCGCAATCGGCGCAATGGGTCAGGCTTTCGCCGACCGGACCGCGGCGCGCTTTCAGGCGCGCCAGTTCGTCGTTGATCGACGCATCGATCTGTTCCTGTACCGCCCCGTCACGCGCCCATCCGCCGGCCATGTCCCGCTCCTTTGCACATCCGATCCCGAAAATATGGGCGCAGGGACCGAAAGACGCAAGACGCGGTCCCTGCCGGTGGTGCAGGCCGCGTCGAGATATGCTTCGGGCGACGACGCTTTCCTTTCAGCGTGGCGCGGCTATCTTCTGCTTCAGGGAGTTTTGTCATGCGTCTGTTTCTTGCCTCGCTCTTGCTCTGCTGTGCCACGCTGGCGCAGGCGGCGATGTCCAGCTTCACCTTTCCGTCCATCGACGGTGGAGAGATCGACCTGTCCGAATGGCGTGGTCAGCCCGTGCTGGTGGTCAACACCGCGTCGCGCTGCGGGTACACGCCGCAATATGACGGGTTGCAGATGCTGTACGACACCTACCGGGACAGGGGGCTGGTCGTTCTGGCGGTGCCGTCGAACGATTTTCGGCAGGAGCTGGCAACGGATGAGGCGGTCAAGGATTTCTGCGAGGTGAATTTCGCCCTCGATTTCCCGATGACGACGATCACCTCGGTGCGCGGTGACGCGGCGCACCCGTTCTACCAGTGGCTCGAGGCCGAGGCTGGGTTTGCGCCGCGCTGGAATTTCAACAAGGTGCTGATCGCCCCGGATGGCAGCGTGGCCGCGACATTCGGATCGAATGCGCGGCCGATGTCGAGGCCGGTGACCGAGGCGATCGCCGCCTTCCTGCGCTGATCACGCCTTCAGATAGGTCCAGATCTCGTCCTTCAGCGCGCCGCGCTGCTTGCGAAGCTCGGTTTCCGCCATGGCATCCATCGGCTCGACGTTGGTCTCGGCGCGGTGAACGCTGCGGTTGATCTCGTGGTAGCTGTCGAAAAGTTTCGCGAAATGCGCGTCCGACTGCTTCAACGCACTCATTTTTTCGACGTGATCCGGGAATTCCTCGGCAAGCTCGTGCGGGGTATGTGACATGGATGCACTCCTCTCCTGATGTCCTTGCACACAGGTTGGCAGAGCGATCCATCCTTGACCTTGACCCGGATCAAACCGGTGTCAGTTTCGCGCTTTTCTCCAACCCGCCTTGCGGGCTTCGGCTTCGGAACAGAACCAGCGTTCGCCCTTGCCAAGCGAGATGCGCGTGGCCCCGTAATAGGGCTGTCCGGGCACGTGGTAGATGCGCTCGCCGCTGTTCGGGCTGATATTGCCCTTGATCGTGCAGGCGGGGTTCAAGGCGTTCGGCAGCAGGCTTTTCCCGTCGGGTGTACCGCGCTGCACGGTCACGGTTTTCGCCCCGGTGTCGGTCTGAGGATCGGCCGGCCGGGCCTGCGCCCGCTTGGCCGCCCGAAAGGCTGCGGGCGACATGACCCCGGTCGCATGCAGGCCCCGGCCATTCACCGCCGCGGCTTTCTCGGCCAGATCATAGTCCATCCCGTAGCGCCGATAGGCAAAGGCCAGCCCGTCGCTCACCAGCCGTTCGCCGATGTCCTGTCCGTCGACGCGGCAGGTGGCGACCGTGCGACCATAGCGATCGGTGTCCGTAGTCACGCAGCGGGCGTGCCGGCCCTCGTAGAGCGCCCGTGTCTCGTCGCGGACCCACGCGCCGCAAGCCCAGGCGGGGCTGTTGGCGTCACCGCAGGTCTGATCGGTCTCGGGCGCGTCGATGGCGTGAAGGCGCACCGTCGCGTCGCCCACCTCGATCGTATCGCCATCGATCACTCGGATGTGGCCATCCGGCCCGGCATGAGCCATCGACCCCAGAAGAAGAAGGGAGGAAAAAAGCGCAATTCTTAACATTCCGTGAATATAGCCGGACAAAAACGGCAACAAAATGGACGTCGTTAAGAAAAGTTAACCGAGGCGCGGCATCCGCCCTGAGGGCCTGGGCAAACGCGCCCTATTCCCATTCCATCTCTTCGAAGACGCGCCCGGCGTTCTTGGTCGCCAGTTCTTCGAACGTGTCCAGATGCGCCCAGTTCGACTGGTCGACGTAATAGGCGCTGGCCAGATCGCCGCCCTCTTCGATATGCGCGCCGATCTTCCCTCGCAGATCCTTGATGTAATCGCTGGTGTAGCGCGTCACCTGGGCCATGTTCGTCGGGTGGCCGTGGCCGGGTATCACATAGGTCGCGCCCAGCGCCGTGAACGGTCCGTCGAAGGTGTCGATCCAGGCGTCCGTGTCGGTTTCGGCAAAGATCGGCGGCATCCGTTCGTGAAAGGCGATGTCCCCGGCAATCACGATGCCCCATTGCGGAATCCAGACCTGCACGTCGCCCGGATCATGCGCCGGGCCCAGATGCAGCACCTCGAGCGTCGCGTCGCCCATCTCGACCACGTGCCTGTCGGAAAAGCTCAGGTTGGGCACCACGACCCGAGTGCCCTCGGCGCGGTCGCGGTTGTAGCCCTGCATGCCTTGCAGGATGAAATCGCCATCCGCCTCGACCACCGCGATGGCATCTTCATGGGCCAGGATATCCACACCCTGATCCGCCCAGTAGGAATTGCCGAGGACCGCATGGCCCTGCCCGTTCTCGTTGATCACCAGCTTCACACGCTGGTCGGTCACCGCCTTGATCTCCTCGTGCAGCGCCGCAGCCAGCCGCGCCGAGGCGCCGCCATTGATCACCACCACGCCATCGCCGGTGACGACAAAGCTCAGGTTGTTGTTGTGGCCCGCGTTTTCATAGGTCGGCGGGGCGGTTGCCCCAATGGCCGAAAAGACATGCGGGATCACCTCGACCGGTTTGTCGTAAAGCTCGGATTGCGGGTACTTGTCGGCGATGTCTTCGCTGGCACTCGCCATGCCGGCGGTCAGCACGGCGGTCAGGGTCAGGGTCTTGCGCATCGGTGGTCTCCTCCTGTTGCGCACACATTCATGTATGCGAATAACAATTGCAATCCCTTTGCGGTGCGCCATCTTGCTCCTGCGCGTCAGACCGCTAGGGTCGCGCCAGGCGGATCGGGAGGACGGAATGACACTGGCAGGCAAACACGCGCTGATCACCGGGGGCGGCACCGGGATCGGGCTGGCCATCGCGGTCGCGCTGCGCGACGCGGGCGCGGTGGTGACGATCACCGGGCGACGGGCCGAAACGCTCGAAACCGCCGCAAAGGCACATGACCTGCACCCGCTGGTGATGGATGTGCAGGACGAGGCGTCGGTGGTGGACGGCATCGCGCAGGCCGTCGCGGCCAGAGGCCCGGTGCAGATCTGCGTCGCCAATGCCGGGATCGCCGAGGGCCGCGCGCTGCACAAGATGGACATGGCTTTCTGGCGCAACATGATGGCGACCAACCTGGACGGCACGTTCCTGACGATCCGCGAATGTCTGAAATCGATGCGCGACACAGGCTGGGGCCGCGTCATCGCCGTCAGTTCGATCGCCGGGTTGCGCGGCCTCAAGGGCGCGCCCTGCTACTCGGCGTCGAAACATGCCGTGGTCGGGCTGATCCGGGGGCTGGCCGCGGATTACGCGGGCAAGCCCTATACGTTCAACGCGCTCTGCCCGGCCTATGTGGATACCGACATCGTGTCCGGCAACGCTGCCTCCATCGCCGCGCGCACCGGCATGGACGAAGCGGTGGCGCGCAAGCTGATGGTCGACGTGAACCCGCATGGCCGCCTGATTGCCCCCGAGGAAGTGGCGGATGCCGCGCTCTGGCTCTGTGGCGACCATTCCGGCAGCATCAACGGGCAGGCCCTCCAGATCGCGGGGGGCGAGGTGTGAGCGATCCATATGATCCCGCCCGCGACGGCGCGCAGATGTCGTTCGACGGGCGCATGTCCTATACCGACTATCTCGGCCTCGATGCCGTTCTGGACGCACAGCACCCGCTCAGCACCGCGCATGACGAATTGCTGTTCATCGTCCAGCACCAGACCTCGGAATTGTGGATGCGACTGGCGCTGCACGAATTGCACGCCGCGCGCGACACGCTGGGTGCCAAGGACATCCGCCCCGCCTTCAAGCTGCTGTCCCGCGTGGCCCGCATTTTCGAACAGCTGAATTCCGCCTGGGACGTGCTGCGCACCATGACACCCAGCGATTACACGACCTTCCGCGAATCCCTGGGCCAGAGTTCGGGCTTTCAATCTGCGCAATACCGCGAGATCGAGTTTCTGCTGGGCAACCGCAACAGGGCGATGATCAAGCCGCACGCGCACCGGCCGGACCTTGAAAGCCGCCTGCGGGCCGAGCTGGACAAGCCGTCGCTTTACGATTGCGCGCTGGTCAGGCTGGCGCAGGCGGTGCCCCTGCCGGACGCCGCTCTGAACCGCGACCGGTCCAAGCCGCATCAGCCGGACGAGGCCGTGCAGGCCGCATGGGCCCAGGTCTACCGCGACCCCGCACGCTACTGGGATCTCTACGAACTGGCGGAAAAGCTGGTCGATCTCGAAGATTACTTCCGCCGCTGGCGCTTCAATCACGTCACCACCGTGGAACGGGTGATCGGTCTGAAACGCGGCACCGGCGGTACCGGCGGCGTGTCCTATCTCAAGCGCATGCTCGAGGTTGAGCTTTTCCCCGATCTCTGGCACCTGCGCACCAAACTCTAAGACCCCGGAAAGGGACGACATGACCGATTTCTCCGCCACCCGCGCCGCCTTTCACCTGCCCGAAGGCATGATCTATCTCGACGGCAACTCTCTGGGACCATTACCGAGATCCGCCGCCGCCCGCGTGGCGCAGACCATGACAGCCGAATGGGGCGACCACCTGATCACTGGCTGGAACGCCTGCGGCTGGATGGACATGCCCGCGCGGCTGGGCGACCGGATCGGGCGTCTGATCGGCGCGGAGCCGGGTCACGTGGTGGTGGGCGACACGCTGTCGATCAAGGTGTTTCAGGCACTCGCCGCCGCGATCAAGCTGACCCCGGACCGGCGTGTGATCCTGTCGGACACCGGCAATTTCCCCTCCGACCTCTACATGGCCGAGGGGCTGATCTCGCTGCTTGGTCCGGAGTATGAACTGCGCCTCGTCGCCCCCGAAGAGGTTGCGGACGCCATCTCCGAAGAGATCGCCGTGACGCTGATCACCGAGGTGGATTACCGCACCGGGCGCAAACACGACATGGCCGCCCTGACGCAGAAGGCACATGCACATGGCGTGGTCACAGTCTGGGATCTCGCACACTCCGCTGGTGCCCTGCCGGTCGATCTGGCGGGGGCAAAGGCCGATTTCGCGGTGGGCTGCACCTACAAGTACCTCAATGGCGGCCCCGGCGCGCCCGCCTTCATCTACGTCTCACCGCGCCATGCGGACAATGCGCTGCCCGCACTCTCGGGCTGGCTGGGCCATGACAGCCCCTTCGCCTTCGATCTGGGCTACACCCCCGGCGCGGGCATCGCCCGGATGCGGGTCGGCACGCCGCCCATCGTGCAGATGGCGGCGCTCGACGCGGCGCTCGATGCGTGGGACGACGTGGACATGAATGACCTGCGCGCGCAATCCATCGTCCTGTCAGAGCGCTTCATCGCAGGGGTCGAGGCCACCTGCCCCGACCTGACGCTGGCCAGCCCGCGCGACCCGGTCCAGCGCGGATCACAGGTCAGCTTTCAGTTCGCCGAGGGCTACGCCGCGATACAGGCGCTGATCGCCCACAAGGTGATCGGGGATTTCCGCGCGCCGGACATCATGCGGTTCGGCTTCACGCCGCTCTACCTGAGCGAAGACGACGTGGACGCGGCGGTCGACATCCTCGCGCGGATCATGCGCGACCGCCTTTGGGACACACCGGACTTCAAACAGCGCAAGGCGGTGACCTAGGCGCGCGAGTCTCCGTCGACGGAGACTTGCAACGCGTCGACGCGTTGTCCGCCCACGACCTTTTTTCCCTGCGCCCAGGCCCGCACCGCGTCGCCGAACGCCTGAAACAGCGGTCGCGACACCGGGTCGTTGGCCGCGTCCCATTCCGGATGCCATTGCACGGACAGGGTAAACCCCGGCGCGTCCCTGATGAAGGTCGCCTCGGGTGTGCCATCGGGCGCGTGCCCGTCGATCACGATGCGCGCGCCGGGGGTCTTGATCCCCTGCCCGTGCAGCGTGTTGGTCATCACCTCGTTCGATCCGAACAACCGATGGAACACGCCCCCCTCCGACAGCGTCACCACGTGGCGCAGGGCGAACTTTTCCTCAAGTGTGCCATCCGGCGGCATCCGGTGGTTCATCCGCCCCGGCAGATCGCGGATCTCGGGATGCAGCGTGCCCCCCATTGCCACGTTCACCTCCTGAAAGCCCCGGCAAATCCCGAGAAAGGGCTGGCCGCGCTCGACGCAGGCGCGCACCAGCGGCAGGGCGATCGCATCGCGCGCCCGGTCAAAGGCGCCATGCGCCTCGGTCTCGGCCTCGCCGTATTCCTCGGGGTGGACATTGGGCCGCCCGCCGGTCAGCAGGAACCCGTCGCACACTTCCAACAGTTCCTCGACCGAGACGAAACGCGGATCGGCCGGCACCACCAGCGGCACGCAATCGGCCACCTGCGCCACCGCTTCCGAGTTCATCGACCCACCCGCATGCGCGGGGTACTGATCGTTGATCAGATGCTGGTTGCCGATGATTCCGACGACTGGCCGCGCCATAAGTCCTGTTCCCTATATCTCGGCTGTCAATCCAACCGCTTCGATCCCGGCCTTCGCGGCCGCGGCATCATTGTCCGACGTGTCGCCGGTCACACCCACCGCGCCCAGCACAGCGCCCTTGGCATCGCGCACCAGAACGCCGCCCGGAACCGGCACCATCTGCCCGCCAAGCGCCGCACCGGCGGCGGTGATGAAATACGCCTGTTCTTCGGCGCGGCCCTTTTGCGCGGTGCCCGCCATGCCCAGCATCACGGTGCCATAGGCCTTGCCATGCGCGATCTGGAACCGGCCGGGGCTGGCGCCATCCTCGCGCTCGAAAGCCTGCACGTTGCCGCCCGCATCGAGCACGATGACCGACAGCGGCTTCATCTCGGCGGCGCGCCCCGCTTCAAGCGTCTTGCGGATGATGGTGCGCGCGCGGCGCAAGGATATGGTCGCCATTCTGTCCTCCCGGTTCAGGCAAAAAGATCATGCGCCAGTTCCAGCGCATCGACCAGTTTATCCACTTCTTCTTCGGTATTGTACAACCCGAATGACGCCCTGCAGGTCGCGGTCAGCCCCAGATGGTCCATCAGCGGCCCGGTGCAATGCTGACCCGCCCGCACCGCGACACCCTTCTTGTCAAGGATCGTCGAGATGTCATGCGCATGCGCCGCGCCGTCCAGCGTAAAACTGAAGATTGCCGCCTTGTCAGGCGTTGTGCCCTGCACCTGCACCCAATTCAGGCCGTCCAGACGCGTCCGCGCATAGTCGCGCAACCGCGCCTCGTGGGCGGCGATGTTCTCCATCCCCAGCCCCATCATGTAATCCAGCGCCACACCAAGGCCGATCTGCTGCACGATGCCCGGCGTGCCCGCCTCGAACATCATCGGCGCGTCGTTCCACAGCACCTCGTCCTTGTGCACCTCGCGGATCATGTCGCCACCGCCAAGAAAGGGCTGCATCTCGGCCATCCGGGCCTTGCGCATGTAGATGGCACCCGACCCGGACGGCCCATAAAGCTTGTGCCCGGTGATGGCATAGAAATCACAGCCGATGTCATCGACGTTCACCGGCATGTGCACCGCCGCCTGTGACCCGTCGATCAGCGTGGCAATGCCCCGTTCGCGCGCCGCGTCGCAGATGGTCTTCACATCGACAACGGTTCCCAAAACGTTGGAAAGATGCGTCACCGCGACCAGCCTGGTCTTCGGCCCCATCGCGTCGATCACCGCCTGCGGGTCCAGATAGCCGGTGCTGTCCACATCCACCCACTTGATCACCACGCCCTGCCGTTCGCGCAGGAAATGCCAGGGCACGATATTGGCGTGATGCTCCATCACCGACAGGATGATCTCATCCCCGGCCTTGAGGTTGGGCATCGCCCAGCCGTAAGCCACGGTGTTGATCCCCATCGTGGTGCCGGTGTTCATGACGATCTCGTCTTCATCCTTTACCCCAAGGAATTTCGCGATCACGCCCCGCGTGCTCTCGTACTTTTCGGTTGCGAGGTTCGACAGGTAATGCAGCCCGCGATGCACGTTGGCATATTCCTCGCCATAGGCCCGCGTGATCGCGTCGATCACCACCTGCGGTTTCTGCGCGCTGGCCCCGTTGTCGAGATAGACCAACGGCTTGCCATTCACCTCCCGCGACAGGATCGGAAAATCGCGCCGAATTTCGGTGACGTCATACATATCCAGGAATCCCTCCGGTCTGAACGCCGAGCAGGCTGAAGATCAGGCTCAGCCCCAGCATCATGCCGACCACGGCCAGCAGCAGAATCAAACCCGCCTTGAGCAGGCTGCCCACCTCGTGGGCGACATCGATGAAGTTGACGAAGATCCAGATGCCCAGCACCGATGCGGCGCTGATCACGACCCCCGACAGGAACAGGCTCACCGGCCCGAGAACGACCACGGCCGCCTGCACCAGGACCCGCAAGGCCTGAAGCCAGATCACCAGGATGGCAACCTGACCATAGGTCGCGCGCCCGCCCAACGGCCGCCCGCAGACCGTGACCGCAAAGATCAGCGCCGCGACCGACACCGCCAGCATCACGCCGAACACGATCGGGCTGCCAAGCAGAGGGCCAAGGGCGTCGCTCGGCGGTGTCGTCAACAGCGACAGCGAGAACATCAGCGTGTTGAGCACGATCACCAGCGCAAAGGCCAGCCAGAGCACCTGCGACGGCAGGGACATCGACAGCAACAGCCGCGCCACGTCGCGCGGGGCCGTGACCGTGTTCAGCGCAAGCCGGAAGAACCCCGGAACCGTCACGTGGCAGCTCCGCGGTAGACGGCCAGCATGCTGGCGATCCAGAACCACATGAAGACGCAAAACCAGATCATCCCGACAATGGTCAGTTGTATCCCTGCCCCGATATAGCCCGCGACCAGCCCATTCAGCAGAATGAGCGGCGACGACGCCAGAAGGCTCCAGAACAGTGCCAATCGTGCGTTGAACGATGGTCCCC
>NZ_JAIPUT010000029.1 GCF_020055635.1 Marivita sp.
AGAGGGGCAAATTCGGGGATATTGGGGCGTATTCCAGCGTAGCAGCATCCGCCGCCAACAGTTTGAAGATACACAAAAAATGCAAATAAATCAACACGCTAGATTATCCACGGCCCCTATGATGGACTGGACCGACCGCCATTGTCGGTATTTCCACCGACAGATCACGCGACAGGCGCTTTTATATACCGAGATGGTCACCGCGCCTGCGTTGGTGCGGGGGGGGGCGGTGCATCTGTTGCAGTTTCACGCCAACGAGCACCCGGTTGCCTTGCAGCTGGGGGGCTCGGATCCGCGGGAGCTGGCGCAGGCGGCGCGCCTTGGGGCCGAGGCCGGGTATGACGAAATCAATCTCAATGTCGGCTGTCCCTCCGACAGGGTGCAATCGGGTACGTTTGGTGCGGTTCTGATGAAATCGCCGGAGCTGGTGGCCAGGTGCGTGGTGGCGATGAAATCCGAGGTCGATGTTCCGGTGACGGTGAAATGCCGGATCGGCGTGGACAATCAGGAACCTGAGCAGATCCTTCCGGAGTTCATCAAGCAGGTTCAGGATGCGGGCTGCGACCACCTCGTCATCCATGCGCGCAAGGCCTGGCTTCAGGGGCTATCGCCCAAGGAAAATCGCGACATCCCGCCGCTCGACTATGCGCTTGTCCTGGAGATGGCGCACCGGTTCCCGGATCTGCCGATGTCGATCAATGGCGGGATCGAGTCGCTTGACCTGGCCGAGGAGTTGATCGCGGGTGGCATGACCGGCGCGATGATCGGACGGGCGGCCTATCACCGCCCCTGGGATCTGCTGTCCGAGGTCGATCGGCGGATCTTCGGGACTGAAACGCCACCTGTGTCACGCGAGGAGGTCATCGACCGGATGCGCCCCTACATCGCCGATCATCTTGAGCAGGGCGGCAAGCTGCACCAGATCACGCGGCACATGCTGGGCCTTTTCGCCGGACAGCCCGGCGCGCGGACCTGGCGGCGGGTGCTGTCGGAAAAGGCAAACCGGCCCGAATCCGGCGTGGCGCTTCTCGATGAGGCGCTGGAGCGGATGCAGGATCCGGACAGGCTGGCGGGCTGATGGCATGATCACCGACTGGCCGGACTGCGGCTACATCCGGTTCCCCTGGGATTCCGACACGTACCGATGGTCACAGGCGGCGCGGCGCATCGGTGGCGCGGTGGCGCAGGAGCCGGACATGATCGACCGTTGGCTGCAATGCGAAGGCACCTGGTTCGTCGGGGTCGATGCGCTTCCGTCGATGCCGGACGGGTCGATATCCGGTGTGCCGCTGGCGGGCCCCGCTCTGAAACGGATTGGCCCGAGGTCCGATCTGCACCCGGCGCAGCTGTCGATCACCTATCCCGGCTATCCGCGCCCACGCAGGGGCGAGAGCGAGGCTGCCTTTCGCTACCGGCGGAACCGCGATGCGGCGCATATGGACGGGCTGTTGGCCGAGGGTACGCCGAAACGCCGGTTCCTGCGCGAGCGGCATGACTGGATCCTGGGGCTTCCTCTTGCCGAAGCGTCCCCCGGGGCCAGCCCTCTGGTGGTGTGGCAAGGCAGCCACGAAATCCTTCAGCGCGCGATGAGGGGTGCTTTGGCTGACCGACCCGAGGCCGACTGGGCGCAGATTGATATCACCGATTTCTATCACGCCGCGAGGGCGCAGGTGTTTTCCTCCTGTCGCCGCGTTGCGCTGTTTTCCCGCCCGGGCGAGGCTGTCCTGCTCAACCCGTTCCTGTTGCATGGGGTGGCCCCGTGGCAGCCGCTGGCGACCGCATCCAGGCAAGGGCGCATGGTCGCATACCTGCGGCCTGAATCAGGTCAGACAGGGCCTGTCTGGATACGGCAAAAATAAGGCACCGCCACATTCCAACGGGCAATCCGGGACAATGCCGCGTCGTCAAAAAAGACTGTCGCGCATTGTCGAACAATGCCTGTCAAATTGTCGATTTCATTATGAGCGGGTCGGGCGGAAGGGGTAGTTTGAGGGCTATTCGGTAATCTTGGGATTAACGTGCTATGGAACTTGCAGCTCTTCTGGCTTTGACCCTTCTGGGTGTGGCCGCCAGTGTATTCGCCGACAGCGGCGATGATGACGACGGGTCCGACACCGGCGGCGCCGGCGATGACGGAACCGATTCCGGCGATGGAACCGATACCGGCGACGGAACGGATACCGGCGATGGCGGAACCGGCGGGGCCGATGACGGCATCGTCACGTCGGACGGGGTGACCTTCGGATCGGAATCCGGTGACACCCTGAGCGCCACCGATGGCGCGGACACCGTGGTCGGTGCCGGTGGCGATGATGCGATTTCCGGCAGCGCCGCGGACAACATCCTCGATGGTCAGGAGGGTGACGACACCGTGCTGGGCGGCGATGGCGGCGACCAGGTCTTCGGCAGCGCGGGCAATGACCAGCTCAACGGCAATTCCGGCGATGATCTTGTCGCGGGCGGAACCGGCGATGACGAGCTGTTCGGCGGACTGGGCAACGACACCATGTTCGGTGACGAAGGCAATGACGTGATCAGCGGCCAGGAGGGCGACGACCAGCTTGTCGGCGGGTTTGGTGACGACACGATGTTCGGCGGATCCGGCAATGACACGATCTTCGGCAATGATGGCGACGACAGCATCATGGACGGCGAAGGCGACGATTCCCTTGTTGGTGGCGCCGGGGCCGACACGCTTGATGGCGGAGCGGGCAATGACCAGATCTTCGGCATCTGGGACGGCAATGACGACGACGTGATCGAAGCACAGGATCTTCCTGATCCCGACGTGCTTCTGGGCGGCGACGGCAATGACGACATCCAGATGGGCAGCGGCGACGTCGCCTACGGTGAAGGCGGCAGCGATATCTTCTTTACCGGCACATGGGTCGACGCGGCCAATGCGCCGCAGATCGTCGACCTTGAAGAGGACGAAGTGGTGATCGTTTCGGTTCCGGTCGGAACATCTGCCGAGACCGAAATCACGCTTGGAACCGATGCAGACTCCGGAGACACGCTGGTTCAGGCAAATGGCCAGACCGTCGCAACGGTTGCGGCCGGCGCCGGTACCGTCTCGCTCGAGCAGATCCTCGTGGTGGAAAGCATCAATATCGCTCAGGCATCGGCTGCTTGATCCGACAGGGTGAACACTCTGCCCGTGCCCCGAGAAGTGATTTCTCCCGGGTAAGGGCACATGGTAGACAAGGCCGCAGCTCAAGCGGTCCGAAGAGGGAAATGATATGAGACTTGCCCTGCTGATTTTCGCGGTGATCGCGGCCCCGGCGTTCGCGCTGGATCTGCCTCCAGATCAGCCGACATACGAAAAGCCGACATTCGACCGCCCGACGACCCCGGATCGGCCGGAAAAACCCGAAGAGTCCGAGGAGTCCCGTGAACGGCGTGACATCACGCGCGCGCCGAAACCGGCCCCGGTGTCCTGTCCCAAGGTCAAATGTGTGACCGACGAAAACGGCCATCGCCGCGCGATGTTCACCGCGGATGTGCAGCCCGATATGTATTACCTCGGCCGGAATTTTTGCGCCCAGGCCCCGAAAGACATCGAGGTGACCGCCTGTTGCCTGGCGAAACCGGATGACACCTACCAGATCCTGTACAACGTCAAGGTCAGCAAAAAGGCGCATTGGAAAGCCAAGCAGTTCTGCACCTGTGTGCTCGAACTGGACTGACGACACATTCCCAAGAGTAACGAGTGACATGCCGGGGCCTTGTGCCCCGGTTTTTTGTCCTGCGGAAAACCCTGCCCGACAGTCCCGCGCTAGCGCAGCAGGCGTGCGGCGCGACCGCCACGACGTCTGGTCAATTGTCCGGCGCGCGAGGGCAGCTCCGCCATGATCGCGCGGCGCGCCTCCGGCGACATCTTCGACCACGCGCCGATCTCGTCGATGGTGCGCAGGCAGCCGGTGCACAGACGGCTTTCCGGATGCACGACGCAGACCTTCACACAGGGGCTTTCGATCTCGTTGCGGCTCCAAACGTCGTCTTTCATGCCTGTCGGCTCCTTCATTGCCGGGCCTCGATATGGCGCAAGCGGTCAAGCGCCCCTTGCAGAATATAGCTTGCCGCGACGTGGTCGATCACTTCCGAGCGACGCTTGCGTGTCGTATCCGCCTCCAGCAGCGCCCTTTCTGCCGCAACCGTGGACAGGCGTTCGTCCCAGAACCCGATGGGCCGGTCCCACAGGACGGCGAAATTGCGGGCAAAGGCGCGGGTCGACTGGCACCGCGGCCCTTCGGATCCGTCCATGTTGCGCGGCAGGCCGAGCACCAGTCCGGCGATGTCGCGCTTGGCCAGGATCGCCAAAAGCGCCTCCGCATCCAGCCCGAACTTGCGCCGCGTCACGGTCTCGAGCGGGGTCGCCACGCTGCGCATCCCGTCCGACACCGCCACGCCGATCGTCTTGGTGCCAAGGTCCAGCCCGGCAATCGCGCGCATCGGGGGCAGGGCGCCCGCGAACTCGATGATATCGTCATGGATCAACGGCTTACAACACCAGTCCTGCGGCGCGCGCGCCTTCGCGCACAATCTCGAGCGCGTCCGGATTGTCGGCAAACACCTCCTGGGCGTTGTTCCACACCGCGATGGCCTGCGCCTCGTCACCCAGAACACCCAGAGACGAGATCAACCGCGCCCAGTCTTCGGGCGGGCCGCCCTCGGTGGCCAACCGGTCCGACAATTGCGCGACCATGCCGCGGATCATCTCCTGCCGCGCCTCCGGGCTCATCTCTTCGGCATTCTCCATGTCTTCGGCGGTCGGGCCGGGCATGCCGGCCCGCTGCGGCACCTGGTAATTCGTCACCCCCGCGCGAAAGGCGATTTCCTCGATCTGCGCCAGGATCGGAGGCAGCCAGCTGGCATCGGCCGGGCTTTGCCGCAGCAGGCGGTCCCACAGGCGGAACGTGACATCGGGTCGGCCCGTCTGCGCCATCATCAGGCCCATGTAATACTGTGCCACGCCGTTCTGCGGATCGCGCGTCAGCGCCGCTTCCAGTGCCCGTTCGGCCTCGGGCGACACATAGCCGCCAGCCGCCAGCACCATCATGTCGGCCAGATCGGCGTAATCCTTGCCGGTGGCGGCCTCGCCCTTGATCGACAGGACACGCTGCTGCGCCTCGTAAGCCGCGACGAAATTGCCCAAGGCCGCCTCCGACCGCGCCAGCAGGATATGCCCCTGGAGATCATCCGGACGCTCGGCCACGGCGCCGCGCAGGCGCTGGACAAGGGCCGCATACTCCTCCTGCATCTCCGCGTCCTCGCTGACGGGAAGCTGCGCTTCGGCGTCCGCCTGCGAGGGCCGGGTCTCGCGCGCCGCCTCGGCCATTTCCATCCGGGCCGCCAGCCCGAGATCGCCGTAGCCGGGCGCGCCAAGCTGTGAATAGAGCCAATAACTGCCGCCGATCAGCGTGGCCGCCATCAATGCCGCCATCGCAAGGCCAAGGGTTTTCGGCTGTCCACCCGCTGCTCCGCCGCTCTGCGCCTTGGCATCGGCAGACAGGATGCGCCGCGAAATTTCGGTGCGCAGGCGGTCCGCGTCTTCTTCCGAGATCACCCCGCGCTGTACCTCGCGGTCGACTTCGGCCAATTGGTCCCGGTAGACCTGAACGTCGAACGCCTCTGCCGGTCCGGTCTGCCGATGGCCGCGCAACAGGGCCACCGCAAGAAGCCCCGCCATGCCGATGGCCAGAACGATGGTCGCGATCCAGAAAAACGTCATCTTGCGCAAAATCCACGAGTTGTTTCATAGCCATGTATAACCGCAAGCCGCTTGAAAAAAGGGCAAACCCCCGTGACAAAGCGCCATGTCGCAAAATCACGGTAAAAGGACGCTGAGCGTATCCTCACCCGGGCCAGTTCAGTCCACATATCCGTCAGATCACCCAAGCCCCGAGTCGCCCATGAAACGCTATTCCGCCTTTGCCGTTGCCAGAGAAGCCCTGCGCTACCAGACCGGCTGGGAACGCGCCTGGCGCAAGCCCGAGCCGAAGAAGAAATACGACGTCATCATCGTCGGCGCCGGCGGCCACGGGCTTGCCACGGCCTATTACCTTGGCAAGAATTTCGGCATCACCAACGTGGCGGTGATCGAGAAGGGCTGGCTGGGCGGCGGCAACACGGGCCGCAACACCACCATCATCCGCTCGAACTACCTGCAGGACCCGTCCGCCGCGATCTACGAAAAGGCGCGCAGCCTCTACGAGACCCTGAGCCAGGACCTGAACTACAACATCATGTTCAGCCCCCGCGGCGTGATGATGCTGGCCCAGACCGAACACGAGGTGCGCGGCTACCAGCGCACCGCGCATGCCAACAACCTGCAGGGCGTCGAGACGAAATTCATCGGCCCGTCCGAGGTCAAGCGCCTCTGCCCGATCATCGAACTCAAGGGCCCGCGCTACCCCGTCCTGGGCGCGCTCTGGCAATCCCGTGCCGGCACCGCGCGCCATGACGCGGTGGCCTGGGGCTATGCCCGCGCGTGCTCGGACATGGGCATGGACATCATCCAGCAATGCGCAGTCACCGCGATCCGCCAGGAAGGCGGCAAGGTGCAGGGCGTCACGACGACGAAGGGCGAGATCGACTGCGACAAGCTGGGCATCGTCGTCGCCGGCCATTCCGGCGTGCTGGCCGAAATGGCGGGCTTCCGTCTGCCCATCGAATCCGTGGCGCTGCAGGCGCTTGTCTCCGAGCCGATCAAGCCCTGCATGGACGTGGTCGTCATGGCCAACACCGTGCACGGCTACATGAGCCAGTCCGACAAGGGCGAAATGGTCATCGGCGGCGGCGCGGATGGCTACAACAACTACACCCAGCGCGGCTCCTTCCACCACGTCGAGGAAACCGTCCGCGCGCTGGTCGAAACCTTCCCGATGATCTCGCGCCTCAAGATGCTGCGCTGGTGGGGCGGCATCGTCGACATGACAGGCGACCGCTCGCCCATCCTGTCGAAGACACCGCTTGACGGCTGCTTCATCAACTGCGGCTGGGGCACCGGCGGCTTCAAGGCGATCCCCGGCTCCGGCTGGGGCATGGCCGAGCTGATCGCCAAGGGCCACTCGCCGCTCACCGCCGAATTCGGCCTCGACCGCTTCCGCGAAGGCCGCTTCATTGACGAATCCGTGGCCGCGGGGGTGGCGCATTGATGACGATCTCGCTGTCTGTCTCCGCCGGGCCTCTGTCTGGTCCCGGGTGTTTTGCCGCGCCTTGCCCCGACGCCTTGGAACGCATCGCGTCCGCCGCGATTGTTCCAACAGGCAAAACGGAGCAAAGCGCATGTCGAAAATGTGGGCAATCATCGCATTGGTCGTCGTTCTCGGCCTTCTCGGGTGGAACCTTCTCAGGGACCCCGAACCCGCCGAGCGTTTCGACACGGAACCCGACACGGAAGCCGTCGACGAGACCGACAGCGAAGACGGCTGAGCGCGACGGGTCGTCCGACCCGCGCCCGCTCACGTCTGCGCCCCGCGCCGCAACCGCGACGGGCCCTGTTTCGCGTGGCCCGATCCAGCGCACGCGCCCGACCCCCTGCCGGGCGCGTCTTTCCGCGTGCCCCTCCTTCTCTTCATTGGAGACCCCGAAATGCTCCTGATCACCTGCCCCTATTGCGGCGTGGAGGCCGAGGAAACCGAACTCCATGCAGGCGGCGAAGCCCACCTGACGCGCTTTGGCCCGGACAGTTCGGACGCCGAGTTCACGAGCTACCTGTTCCACCGCGAAAACCCGAAAGGCGTACATTTCGAACGCTGGCGGCACGTGAACGGCTGCGGCAAGTGGTTCCATGCGGCGCGTGCGACCGACACGCTCGAAGTGTTCGGCACCTACAGCGCCCAGACGACCACGCCGCCGAAGGACATCCTCGACACGATCCGCGCCAAACGCCCCGGATTCAGATGGAGGGATTTGACATGACCCTTCATCTTGCCAAGAAAACTCCCGCCGGAGGCTCCCACACCTCCGCCAGCGCCAAGGTCTGACTTATGAGCACCCGCGTTCAAACCCAGGGCCGCCTGATCAATCGCGACCGTCCCGTGTCCTTCAAGTTCAACGGCGCGCTCCTGAAGGGTTGTCAGGGCGACACGCTCGCCTCCGCGCTACTGGCCAATGACCAGATGCTGATGGGCCGCAGCTTCAAGTACCACCGGCCGCGCGGCGTCGTGGCGTCGGGATCGGAAGAACCCAACGCCTTGGTGGGGCTGGGCGAGGGTAATCGCTTCGAGCCGAACCAGCGCGCCACCACAACCGAGATTTTCCACGGCCTGACCGCGACCAGCCAGAACCACTGGCCGTCGCTGAACTACGATGTGGGCATCGTCAACAACACGCTCTCGCGGTTCCTGAGCGCGGGCTTCTACTACAAGATGTTCATCCATCCGCGCCCGTTCTGGAAACACGTCTACGAGCCGTTCATCCGCCATTCCGCCGGTCTTGGCAAAGCGCCTGACAAAGACGCCCGCGATGCCGACCGCTACGAGCATTTCTATGCCTTCACCGACGTGCTGGTGATCGGCGGCGGTGTTGCCGGTCTGCAATCCGCGCTGACCGCGGCGCGCGCCGGGGCCAAGGTGTTGCTTTTGGAACAGACCGCCCATCTGGGAGGCCGCGCGCCGGTTGATGGCGGCACGATCGACGGGATGGATCCGGACGCATGGGTCACCAAGGCCCGCGAAGAACTGGACGCGCTGCCCAATGCGCAGATCCGCACCCGCACCATGGGGGCCGGGGTTTACGATCACGGCTACGTGCTGGGCTATGAACGCCTGACCGATCACGCGCCTGAAATGGCGGGCCCGCGCCACCGCCTCTGGCGCATCCGCGCGGCACAGGTCATCACCGCGACAGGGGCCATCGAACGCCCGCTCTCCTTTGCGGGCAACGACATTCCCGGCGTGATGCTGGCCTCCGCCGTGCGCGACTACCTCGTCAATTTCGGCGTCAGCCCCGGCGATCGCACCGTTGTCGTGACCAACAACGACGACGCCTACCGCACCGCCATCGCGCTGGTGCAGGCCGGTCTCAAGGTGCCCGCGATCCTCGATGCCCGTCCCGAAGGCGGCGGCGCGCTGATGGAGGAGGCCAAGGCGCTTGGCATCGGGGTCGAAACCGGCGCGGCGGCGGTCAAGGTCAAGGGCGCGAAACGCGTGCATTCCGTCTGTCGCGGTGTGCAGGCAGGCGAAGGCGAGGTGCTTGAAGAGATCTTCTGCGATGCTGTCGCCATGTCCGGCGGCTGGTCGCCCGTGGTGCATCTGTGGTCCCATTGCGGTGGCAAGCTGAATTGGGATGCGGCCCAGGCTGCCTTCCGCCCGGATCATACCCGCGCGCCGACCAGCCATGATGGCAACCCGTTCGTGATCACCGCTGGATCAGCGGATGGCGAAATGCATCTGAACAACGTCCTGCAAAACGCTGCAAACGCCGGGAAAACCGCCGCCCAAAGGGCCGGTTTCGACAGCGGCGACATCGACGCCCCAGGTGCAGATGCGCCCGATGAGGCACCCTTGGTCCCGGTCTGGATGATGCCGCAGGGCGCCAAGAAAGAGCTGCGCATGAAAGCGTGGCTGGATTACCAGAACGACGTCAAGGTGTCCGATGTGCAGCTTGCTGCGCAGGAGGGCTTTGAATCCGTCGAGCATACCAAGCGGTATACCACGCTTGGCATGGCGACCGATCAGGGAAAGCTAAGCAACATCAATGGCCTCGCGACACTTGCGAATGCATTGGGTGAAGATATCCCGCAGGTCGGCACCACCACGTTCCGGCCGCCCTATACCCCCATCTCGATGGGTGCGATCGCAGGCGAGGCGCGCGGCGAGATCTTTCAGCCGATCCGCAAGACGCCGATGCACGACTGGCACGAAGCCAACGGCGCGCATTGGGAACCGGTCGGCCATTGGCGGCGCCCCTATGCCTTCCCGAAATCGGGCGAGAGCGTCAAGGACGCGGTCCACCGCGAGGTGTTGGCCACCCGCAACAGCCTCGGTCTGCTCGACGCCTCGACCCTTGGCAAGATCATCGTCAAGGGTCCCGACGCGGGCCGCTTCCTCGACATGCTCTACACCAACATGATGAGCACGCTGAAAGTCGGCAAATGCCGCTACGGCCTGATGTGCACCGAAAACGGATTTCTGACCGATGACGGCGTGGTTGCGCGCATCGACGAGGACACGTTTCTTTGCCACACCACCACCGGCGGCGCGGATCGCATCCATGCCCATATGGAGGAATGGCTGCAAACCGAATGGTGGGATTTCAAGGTCTGGACCGTCAACGCGACCGAGCAATTGGCACAGGTCGCCGTTGTTGGCCCCAACGCCCGCAAGCTGCTGGAAAAACTGGGCGGCATGGACGTTTCGAAAGAAAACCTCGCCTTCATGGAATGGAAGGACGGCGAATTGGCCGGCTTCCCGGTGCGCGTCTACCGCATCTCCTTCTCGGGCGAACTCAGTTACGAAATCGCCGTGCCCGCCAATCTGGGCCGCGCCTTCTGGGACAAGCTGCTCGAAGCCGGACAAGAGTGGAACATCACCCCCTATGGCACCGAGGCGCTGCACATCATGCGCGCCGAAAAGGGCTTTATCATGATCGGGGATGAAACCGACGGCACGGTGATCCCGCAGGATCTGGGCCTCGACTGGGCGATCTCGAAGAAGAAAGACGACTATATCGGAAAGCGCGCGCAGGCGCGGTCGCACATGACCGATCCGAGGCGCTGGAAGCTGGTAGGTCTGGAAACACTGAACGGGTCGACCCTGATGGACGGGGCCTACGCGATTGCCGCAGGCACAAACGAAAACGGCCAGCGCAACACGCAAGGGCGCGTCACCTCGACATATCACAGCCCCACATTGGGCAAGGGCATCGCGATGGGTCTGGTGCTTGACGGTCCTGATCGCATGGGCGAGGTGATCGAATTCACCGCTGGCGGTGACGACACCATCAAGGCGAAAATCGTGAACGCGGTCTTCTTTGATCCGGACGGGGAGAAGCAGAATGTCTGACGTGCAACTGGCGCTTGGCGGCGCATCTTTCGACGGTCTCGTGCAGGTCGAAGAACTGGCCGGGCAGGGCATGATCACCCTGCGAGGCGACCTGACCGACGACGCCATCGTCACCGCCGTCAGGGACGTCTTCGGCGTGACCCTGCCGGGCATACGCGAAACCGCCATCGACGGTGCGCAGGGCGCGCTATGGATGTCCCCCGACGAAGCCCTGTTGCTGTGCCCCGCTGACCTGGCCCGACAAAAAACCGATGACCTTTCGGCCAAACTGCAAGGCGCACATGCGCTGGTGGTCAATGTCTCGGACGCCCGCGCGGTGTTCCGGCTCAAGGGCACGATGCTGCGCGAGGTGATCGCCAAGCTGGCCCCGGTCGACATGAGCCCGGGCGCCTTTGGGCCCGGCATGGTCCGCCGGACCCGCATGGCACAGGTCGCTGCCGCGTTCTGGATGGACGATGCCAGCACGGCACGCATCGTCTGCTTCCGGTCGGTCGCGGCCTACATGTTCGGTCTTCTGAGCATATCGGCCGATGAGGCATCTGCCGTGAACCATTTCACCCGCTGACGCGTTGACCGACGGACAGGCGGGTAAAATCCCCGATTGGTGCACCGGCGGGCTTGACCTTGCCGGTGCGCCACATCAGGTATGCCTGTGTAATATGACGCACCAACGAGGGGACACCAACATGGCTTTCGAACTTCCTGATCTGCCCTACGCCCATGACGCGCTGGCAAACAAGGGCATGTCCAAAGAGACGCTCGAGTATCACCACGACATCCACCACAAGGCCTATGTCGATAATGGCAACAAGGCGCTGTCGGGCACCGAGTGGGAGGGAAAATCCCTCGAAGAGATCATCAAGGGAACCTATGATCCCAACGCCGTGGCGCAGAACGGCATCTTCAACAACATCAGCCAGCTTTGGAATCACAACCAATTCTGGGAAATGATGGGACCGGGCGACAACAAGATGCCCGGCGACCTGGAATCCCGCATTTCCGACGCGTTCGGCTCGGTCGAGAAGTTCAAGGAAGACTTTTCCGCCGCGGGTGCGGGGCAGTTCGGGTCCGGCTGGGCGTGGCTTGTCGTGGACAAGGACGGTTCGCTCAAGATCACCAAGACCGAAAACGGCGTGAACCCGGTCTGTTTCGACCAGACCGCGCTTCTGGGCTGCGACGTATGGGAACATTCCTACTACATCGATTTCCGCAACAAGCGCCCGGCCTACCTGGCGAACTTCCTCGACAACCTGGTCAACTGGGAAAACGTGGCAGAGCGTCTGTCCAAGGCCTGACCGGTTTAGAAATCTTGTTGGAAAGCCCTGCCACTCGGCGGGGCTTTTCCGTTTCCGACCGTCAACGCGCCCTCTTGGGTGCTGCCGCGACGAAACCGTACGCGCCGGAGTTGCGGGCTGGAACTTTTGTGTCGTCTCCCGTGTTCCCCCTCGCAAGCTTTGTTCGCAGGCGACCATTGCAAGCCATGGGGAGATGCCGGTGCCGGTCATTCTGGAAAACCACAAGATAGCCTTTTTCAATGTTCCCAAGGCGGCAAGCACCTCCGTCAAACACGCCTTTCATGTTGTATTGTACGGCAAGCCCTATGATCCGGCCGATTATGGCGGACGCAATATCCACAAGCTCTACAAGGTGAAAATCCCGGTCACGCGCGAGGATATCGAGGCGCTGCACGGCTATTGGAAATTCACGATCGTGCGCGATCCGGCAAAACGTATCCTGTCGGCCTACAGCAACCGGGTTCTGCACCACCGGGACATGCAGAAGATGCCGCGGGCCCGATTGCGCGCGGCAATGCGTGGCCTGTCCCTGACCCCGTCGATCGACGTCTTTCTGCGCAAGCTCGAGAAGTACCGCGCGTTTTCGCACTCCATTCGCAGCCATACCGACCCGGTCAGCACCTATGTCGGCCCCGATCTTGCGCTTCTCGATGCGGTGTACCGCACGGACGAGCTTCCGCGCCTCGCCGCGGACCTGTCAGCGCGGATCGGGCAGACTGTCGAGATCCCGCATACCCAGACCGGCGGTCCGAAAATCGGGGTCGAAGATCTCGGCCCGGAGAGTTTTGAGCGCCTCATGGCGTATACGGCACCGGAATATGATTTCCTCGACGGGTATTATGCGCGTCCGGTGCGCCACGAAACCGAGATGAACGCGCGCGTGAAAACGCCCGCCTGACGCGCCTTCGCCGGTCACCGGCCGCGTCGCGCTGTCCGGGACCCATCCTGCAATAAAGAACCACGCAAAGCCTTCGAGGCTCAGGCTCGGTGCTCTTGCCCAATGCCGCGCATCCCAGTAGGGCGTGGGTGAAGGAGCCCCGATGACCGAAACGAAAAAAGGCGTATTCGCCCTTGTCGCCGCCTGCACGATCTGGGGCCTGTCGCCGCTTTTCTACAAGGCGCTGAGCGATATCGCCCCGCTCGAGGTCCTGGCGCACCGCACCTTGTGGTCCTGCGCCTTCTTTACCGGGGTCCTGGCCCTGCAAGGGCGGCTTCGCGCCCTGTGGCATGCGGTTTCGTCCCTTGCATCGGTGCGCGTGATCGCGCTGGCGGCGGTGCTGATCTCGACCAACTGGTTCCTTTTCATCTATTCGGTCTTCGTGAGCCGGGCCACCGAAGCCTCGATGGGGTACTATATCTTTCCGCTTGTCGCCGTGCTGCTGGGGCGGATCGTGCTTGGCGAGACGCTCAGCCGCGCCCAGTGGATCGCCATCACGCTGGCGACGGTCGCCGTGCTGTCGCTGACCATCGGCCTGCAGATCGTGCCGTGGATTTCGCTGGTTCTGGCCACGACGTTCGGGCTTTACGGCCTGATCAAGAAACGGCTCGATCTGGGGCCCGTGGTGTCGGTCACGGCCGAGGTGCTGCTGCTGTCGCCGCTTGCCGCGGGGTGGTTGATCTTCCTGCATTCCGGGCAGGGCGGGGTCTACGGTGAAGACGCGGTTCAAACGGCGCTGCTGATGACCTCCGGGCCGATCACCGCCTTGCCGCTGATCCTGTTCTCCTACGGCGCGCGGCGCTTGACGATGTCGACGGTGGGGATCGTGCAATACATCAATCCGACCTTGCAGTTCTTCTGTGCCGTGCTGATCTTCGGTGAACCCTTCGGCCCGATCCACCTGGTCGCCTTCGCCCTGATCTGGACCGCCCTCGCGATCTATTCCGGGAGCGCCTATGGTCAGGACAGGGCGCGGCGCAGGGCGGTCATGGTGTCGGAAGCCGAGGTGGTCGTCGCCACGAACTCGAGCAGCGATGCCCCGGCAAAACCCTGATCGACCACGTGATCCATCAACGCCGTGAGCGGTGCCCAGTAATTGTCGACACTCAGCAGGATGATCGGCTTGGCGTGAAGCCCAAGCTGGCGCCAGGTCAGCACCTCGAAGAATTCATCCAGCGATCCGGCCCCGCCGGGCAGCACCACGATGGCATCGGCATTCATCAGCATGACCTTCTTGCGCTCATGCATGGTTTCGGTAACGATGAACCGCGTCAGATCGGTCTTGCCGACCTCCAGTTCCAGAAGATGCGTCGGAATCACTCCGAACGTGTCTCCGCCCGCGTCCTTGGCCGCCCGTGCAACGGTGCCCATCAGGCCGACATCGCCCGCGCCATAGACCAGGCGCCAGCCGGTTTCGGCGATGGCGCGCCCAAGGGTCTCTGCCTCGCGGGCATAAGCCGGATTCTGCCCCGGACGTGAGCCGCAATAGACACATATGGATTTCGAGATCATGGGCGGTATCCTTGACAAGGCTTGGGAAGTTGCCTCGTGATACGCGCGTTGATAGAGACGCTCAACTGCGCGAATGGCAAAACGCCGTTCGGTCATGGACATCTGGAGTGAGATGCGCAAATCCGATTTTGCATACGGCACGTCCGGGCTTGTTCTGGGCGGAGTGGCGGCGGTTGGGGCCGTTGTCCTGGGCCTGTACCTGAGCAGGTCCCTGTTCCCCGAGTCATCGCCAGAGGCGCGTGTCACGCAAACGCCTGCCGAACCTGAAACCGACCGCTCCGCGACAGCTCCCGCCACCACGACTGACCCAGCTGATCCCGCCCCCGAGACCGCCGCCCCGGCGGTGGACCCGCGAACTTCGGATGCCGATGCTGCCAGCGCAGAGGAGACCGAGGGCCAGGGACCGGAGGAGGGCGCGCCGGAGCCTGTTGCGCCGGAGCCGGTTGCACCGGCGTTCGACATCGTGCGCGTGTCTCCCGACGGCCAGACGCTTGTCGCCGGTCGCGCACCCGGCGCGCGCGAGGTGACGGTTCTGGTCGATGGACAGGAAATGGGCCGCGCAGAGGTCGATGGGTCGGGAAAATTCGTGGCCTTCCTCGACCTGCCGGACAGCACCGACCCGCGGGTTGTCAACCTTGTCTCGGACGGTGAGGCGGGGCGGATCGAAAGCGACGACCAGGTCATCCTTGCCCCGGTCACCCGTGTTGCCGATGCGCCGCTTCCCGCCGAGGACGCGCCGGTTGCCGAAGTCGCCGAACCGGACGGTCCCGTGAATACCGCGGCCTTGCCCGAAAACGGCGCCGCGGATCAGACCGCGGTCGAGCCCGCCCTGGACATGGCGCCGGCAGACATCGCGGATGCCGACCCGACCCTCCCTCGGGACAGGGATCCTGTGACACAACAAGAGGCGCCCGACGTCACAACGGCCCTTTCCCAGCCGAATGTCGCCGCGCCGCAATCCGCAGCACCGGAGGTGCCGGTACCCGGCAGCCGCGTTGTCGCTCCGGAAAGTCCCGATGCGCCTTCCGCCCCCGCCGTCATCCTGTCGACCGAAGCGGGCGTGAACGTGCTGCAACCGGGTGGCACGCCGGCGCAACCGCTCGATCAGATCGCGCTGGATGCGATCACCTACGAAGATGCGGGCGACGTGGCGCTGTCGGGGCGCGGCACGGCGACGGAATTCGTGCGCATCTATCTCGACAACCAGCCGATCCAGACCACGCGGGTCGGCACCGACGGGCAATGGCGCGCCGAACTGCCGGATGTGGACACTGGCACCTACACGCTGCGCGTCGATGCCGTCGATTCAGCAGGCACCGTCACGTCGCGGGTGGAAAGCCCGTTCCGACGCGAAGATCCAGTGGCCCTGTCCGAAGCGGCCCAGCGGTCGGGTGGCCGGTCGGTCATCCAGTTGGTCACGGTGCAGCCCGGCAACACGCTCTGGGCGATCGCCCGCGACCGTTACGGCGAAGGGCTGGCCTATGTGAAGGTCTTCGAGGCCAATCGCGACAGCATCCGCGACCCCGATCTGATCTACCCCGGGCAGGTCTTTTCGATCCCGGAATGACCGCTCTGTCATGATCTTGTGATTTTCACCGCGTACCGCTGCGACATACACTGCATATTGTTGGGGTTGCCCAATCACTTCCGCGATATATAGTGTTACACAGAGATTGGGGCGGGGCTCCCGTCCTGACGCTGAAACAGGCAGACAGGGCAGGAGACGAATCCCCCGATGGATGGCACTTTCAGAACAGCTTTTGTGCGCGAACCGGGCGCGTTGCGACACCACCCGGCGCTTGTGCTGAACGCGGATTACAGGCCCTTGTCCTATTATCCGCTCTCGCTTTGGCCCTGGCAGGATGCGGTGAAGGCGGCATTCCTCGACAGGGTGGATATCGTCGCCGAGTATGACGAGGTGGTCCGCAGCCCGTCGATGACGCTTCGAATACCAAGCGTCGTGGTGCTCAAGGATTACGTAAAACCGCAAAAGCGCGTGGCCTTCACGCGCTTTAATCTTTTCTTGAGGGACGAATTCCTGTGCCAGTATTGCGGCGCCAAGGGGGATCTGACCTTCGATCACGTGGTGCCGCGCGCCTCGGGCGGGATCACGTCCTGGGAAAACGTCGTTGCGGCCTGCGCGCCCTGCAACCTGCGAAAGGGATCCAAGAGCCTGCGACAGGCCGGGCTGTCCCTGCGCAAACCGCCGCGCCGTCCGGGGGCGCAGGAACTGCTGAACATGGGCCGCAAGTTCCCGCCCAACCATCTGCATGACAGCTGGATGGACTTTCTGTATTGGGACGCCGAACTGGAGGCGTGACGCCGCCGCTGGGCGGGGAGGTGTAAATCGACCCAAAGCATGCATTGCTTGCTTTGCTCGACACTTCACGCACTCGGCTTGATGGTGCGGTCAGTGCCGCCAGCGCCGAAGGCCATCGCACCCTGAAAGCCCACGGCTTCTCGGATACAGTGCGCCATGAACCACGCGCTCTTGTGCAGAATATCAGACCGCGGCGAAACTGGTGTGCAGGGATATCCTTCTTGCCGGACATCGTCAGGCGACTGGCTTGCAGCCATTCGTGCCTTTCGACGCTGCCGTGATATCACAAAGCAGCCCGTCCGGTGGATGCGCGGTCTACCAGCGTGGCTTTGATCGAGTCCTTCAAATCCGGTGCCGGTTCAGCATCTTCGCCTTGCGCGGCGCGCATCATCGCGATCACGCGTTTGGCGGCAGTACGCCCCATTTCGTTGCGCGGTTGGTGGATCGTGGTGAGTGATGGAAGAAAGCGGTCGGCGAAGTCGATGTCGTCAAAGCCGATGACCGAAACGTCGCCCGGAACCTCGAACCCCATGTGGGCGCATTCCGAAATGAAACCGAGCGCGCATTCGTCCGAGGCACAGAACACTCCGGTCGGGCGATGCTGCATGGTGGACCAGAACCGCGCCGCCTCTGCGCCGGCCTCAAGCGTGAAGTCACCCGGAAACACCGACTGGTCGATCCCGCGCTTTTTCGCACCGGCCAGGAAGCCTTCCTGGCGCGTGACGGCAAGAACGTTCTCCTGCGGTCCGCTCACGTGCAGAATCCTGCGATGCCCCAACCCGGCGAGGTGTTCGACCGCAAGGTCTGCGGCGGCGTGATTGTCGATGCCAAGCCGTGGCGCATCATAGGCAATGTTCCATTCGCTCAACTGGATCAATGGCAGGTTCCAGCCGTTCACGACATCTGGATCAAGGCCGCCGTCAAGAAGCACGATCCCGTCGGCGCGGCCGTCCTGTCCCAGCGACAGAAGTCGGTCGCGACCGATGCGGCTGTCGGAGATCTGCACGGTCAGTCCGACCTCGCTTGCCTCTTCCTGGATGGCTGCGAAGATCTGACTGAAAAAGGTATTCGACAGGTTCGGCGCCAATATGAGGATGGACCGCGCGCGTCGCTGGCGCAGGTCACGGGCGGCTCCGTTGATGCGGTAGCCGGTGGCCTTGACCGCCTTGATGACCTTTTCCCGCGTCTTCTGGCCGACGGTCTCGGGCGAGGACAGCGTTCGGCTGACGGTTGCGGTGGACACGCCAGCAAGCATCGCAACGTCCTTGATCCTCACCCTGGGTACCATCTGTCCTCCAAAATTTCATCGACTGGTAATCGATTGCAAAATTCATTGCAATCGCGTGGTGAATCGGATGTAATCGATTTCAATGGTGCCGGGGAGGATGGTGCCGTTGGGAGGTTTCATGAAGACGATCAAGGGTCCGGCCCTGTTTCTGGCGCAATTCGCGTCGGACGAAGCGCCATTTGACGACTGGAATGCGATCACACGCTGGGCGGCAGATTGCGGCTATGACGGCGTGCAGGTGCCAAGCTGGGACAAACGTCTTTTCGACATCGAAACCGCCGCCACCTCGCGCGATTACTGCGACACGTTCAAAGGCACCGCAGCCGAGAACGGCGTGTCCGTGACAGAGCTTTCGGCGCATCTGCAAAGCCAGCTGGTCGCGGTTCACCCGGCCTATGACATCGCCTTCGACGGCTTCGCGGATCCTGACGTGCGCGGCGATCCGAAGGCGCGTCAGGCATGGGCCGTCCAGCAGGTGAGGCTCGCGCTTGATGCGTCGCGCAACCTTGGACTTTCGGCGCTCGGCGCGTTTTCGGGCGCGTTGGCCTGGCCTTATATCTATCCCTGGCCGCAACGGCCCGAGGGATTGATTGACGCCGCCTTCGACGAACTTGCCGCCCGCTGGCGTCCGATCCTCGATCATGCCGAGGAAAACGGCATCGACATCTGTTACGAGATCCATCCCGGCGAGGATCTGCATGACGGGATCAGCTTCGAGATGTTCCTCGACCGCGTCGAACAGCATCCGCGCGCGCGCATCCTGTATGATCCGTCGCATTACGTCCTGCAATGTCTCGACTACATCGCGCATCTTGACGATTACGCCGATCGGATCGGGATGTTTCACGTCAAGGATGCCGAGTTCAATCCAACCGGAAAACAAGGCGTCTATGGCGGCTACCAGTCCTGGAAAGACCGCGCGGGCCGGTTCCGGAGTCCGGGCGACGGGCAGGTCGATTTCGGTGCGATCTTCTCCAAGCTGACGACACTGGGATTCGACGGCTGGGCGGTCGTGGAATGGGAATGTGCGCTCAAGCATCCCGAGGACGGAGCCCGTGAAGGCGCGAAATTCGTGCGAGATCAGATCATCCGTGTGACGGAACGCGCCTTCGACGATTTCGCGGATGGCGGGTCGGACGATGCGGCGAACCGCAGAATGCTGGGGCTGGAGTGATGGCGGAAACACCGATCAGACTGGGAATGGTCGGCGGCGGTGCCGACGCGTTCATCGGGGCCGTGCACCGGATCGCGGCGCGGCTCGATGGCAAGTATATCCTGCTTGCGGGCGCCCTGAGTTCGACGCCCGAGAGGGCGCGCGCCAGCGCAGAGGCGCTGGGAGTGCCCCGCAGCTATGACAGTTTTGCGCAAATGGCCGAGGCCGAGGCCGCGCGCGATGACGGGGTCGAGGCGGTCGCGATCGTGACCCCGAACCATGTGCACGCCGACGCGGCCATCGCGTTTCTGGAACGCGGTATCCACGTGATCTGCGACAAGCCCCTCACATCGACGATGGAGGATGCCGAAAGGCTGGCTGACGCCGCCCGCAGGTCGGGCGCGCTGTTCATGCTGACACATAATTACACCGGCTATCCGATGATCCGGCAGGCCCGGAGGATGGTTTGTGACGGCCAACTGGGCGACGTGCGGCTGGTCAACGTGGAATATGCGCAGGACTGGATGACCGGCGGGGCCGAGGGCAAGCAGGCGGAATGGCGTGTGGACCCGGCCCGGTCGGGCGCAGGGGGCGCAATCGGCGATATCGGCACACATGCCTACAACCTCGCGTGTTTCGTGTCGGGTCTGACGCTCGACCGGCTGGCCGCGGATCTCGATGCCTTCGGCGCGGGGCACACGCTTGACGAAAATGCCCATGTCCTGCTGCGCTGGCAGGGAGGGGCCAAGGGGATGCTCTGGTGCAGCCAGATCGCGCCGGGCAACGAGAACGCGCTGCGGCTGCGCATCTACGGCGACAAGGGCGGGCTTGACTGGTCGCAGGAAGATCCGAACCGGCTGTGGTTCACGCCCCTGGGCGAACCCAAACGCCTGCTGACGCGCAACGGTGCCGGAGCGACCGAGGACAACATCCGCATGAGCCGCGTTCCGGGTGGGCACCCCGAAGGCTATCTCGAGGCGTTCGCGAACCTCTATACCGAAGCCGCGCGGGCCATCCATGCGCATCGGAGCGGTGACGCGATGCCCGAAGACCTGCTGTTTCCGACGCTGGAGGACGGCATGGACGGGATGCGGTTCATCGACGCCTGTGTCCGGTCGTCCCGGCAGGACAGCGCGTGGGTTTCGCCATGAAGCTCGGGATCAACCTTCTCTGCCTCGCCGGGCATATCGACGAGAGCCATCTGCCGATGATCGAGCGGATCGCCGAGATCGGATACGATCATGTCGAGGTGCCGGTGATGCGGGGCACGCCGGATCACTATGCCTGGCTGGGTGAACGGCTTGCCGGGTTCGGATTGGGGCGCGCGCAGACATCCATCGTGCCGGACCCTTCGGCGAACCCGCTTTCGGGCGACCCCGCGATCCGGCAAGCCGGTCTCGATCACCTCGACTGGATACAGGATTGCGCCGAGGCGCTGGGGTCGCAGACCGTCGGTGGGCCGTTCCATGCCCCGATCGGGCATTTTACCGGCGAAGGGCCAACCGAAAACGAGATCGCGAACGGGGTTCAGGCACATCGCGCGATGGCCGAACGGGCGGCGCGCGGCGGATACATTCTTGCTCTTGAGCATCTCAACCGGTTCGAGACCTATTTCCTCAACACGATGGATCAGGCGCGCGCCTATGCGGAGCGCGTCGATCATCCGGCCTTCGGCATCATGTATGACACGTTCCACGCCAATATCGAGGAACGCGACCAGGCCGACGCGATCCGGCATCTGGGTGACAGGATGCACGTGCTGCATGTCTCGGAAAATGACCGGGGCATTCCGGGGCGGGGTCAGATCGACTTTGCCGCCGTGTTCCGCGCCGTGAAGGCCACCGGTTTCGACGGGCCGGTCGTGGTGGAGGCGTTCGGCGCCGGTCTGCCAGAGCTTGCCGCCGCCACAAGGGTCTGGCGACCGCTGTTCCCGGATTTCGAAACGCTTTTCACCCAGGCGCATGACTTCATCCGCAGCAGCTGGGAGGCCGCATGACCGCTCCCATGATCGCGATGAACGGCATCACCAAGTCGTTCCCCGGCGTCCGCGCCCTGTCCGATGTCAGCTTCGATGTGCGCGCAGGCGAGGTCCAGGCGCTGGTTGGCGAGAACGGCGCGGGCAAGTCGACGCTCATCAAGATCCTGTCGGGGGTCTATCACGCCGATGCAGGCGAGGTGCACATGAACGGCGAGGCGGTACATTTCGCCCATCCCGTCGAGTCGCTGCGCGCGGGGATCGCCGTCATTTACCAGGAATTTTCCCTGCTGCCGGAACGCAGCGTGGCGCAGAACCTCTTTCTCGGGCGCGAACCGCGGACCCGGCTGGGCCTGATCGACACATCCCGGATGCGCGCCGAGGCACGAGAGGTGCTGTCGCTTTTCGCCGCCGCCGGGCATATCGATCCGGACAGTCTTGTCGGGTCGTTGAACGTGGCGACACAGCAGGTTGTCGAAATCGCCAAGGCGGTGTCGACGGGCGCACGTGTGGTCGTGATGGACGAACCGACCGCCGCGCTGAACGAAACCGAATGCGAAGAGCTGTTCGCGACCGTCGATACGCTGCGGAACCGTGGTGTGGCCATCATCTATATTACCCACCGGATGCGCGAGATCGCGCGCCTTGCCGACCGCGTGACCGTGCTCAAGGACGGCGAGGTCGCGGCCTCTTTCGACACTCTGCCAAGCCCCGATGCGATCGTCCGGGCGATGGTGGGGCGCGACATCGAGGACTTTTTTGCGCCGAAGGCCAAACCGGATGAAATCGGCGACCCCGTTCTCACGGTCCGGGGCGCGGGCAATGACGTGCTGCGCGACATCGATCTGGACATTCGTGCCGGTGAGATCGTCGCCTTGGCCGGAATCCAGGGCGCGGGCCGCGTGGCGCTGGCCATGGCGCTGTTCGGCGAAGCGCCGTTCGCGACGGGCGACGTCACGCTGGCGGGCGAGGCGGTCTCTTTCCGCTCGGCACGCGCGGCGATCGCGGGCGGGATCGGGCTGCTGCCCGGCGACCGCAAGAGCGAAGGGCTCGTCCTGATGCAATCCGTCCGAGACAACGGCATGCTGACCTCGCGTGCCTTTGCGCCGCTCTGGACCAGTGACCAGCGCAACGACAACGCGGATACGACGCGCATGGATGCGTTGCTCGACCAGATGGAAATCCGCGCCGCCTCCTACGAACAGGACATCCGCGCGCTGTCGGGCGGCAACCAGCAGAAGGCCATCGTCGCCCGATGGCTGTCGATGCGTCCGAAGCTCTTGATCTTCATCGAACCGACACGCGGCATCGACGTGAATTCCAAAGCGGGCATCTATCATTTGATGCGCGATCTGGCGCGCGAGGGGGCAGGGATCCTGATGATCTCGTCCGACCTGCCCGAGGTCATCGGCGTGGCCGACCGCGTGCTGGTCATGCAGTCGGGCCGGATCGTTGCCGAGTTCCCGCATGATGCATCCGAGCAGGACATCATGCACGCCGCCACCGCCGAAACCGAGGTGGCCGCATGAGCATCGCAAGCGACACCCGACCAACCAGGAAGGGCTTCCGGTTCGATCGCTGGGCGCCGCTCCTGCTTCTGGGCGGAGCCTTTTCGATCTACGTCGCCGTTGCCATCGCGACGGGACAGACACAGTATCTGACCTTCGACAACCTGATCGCCATTCTCGGGCGGTCGATCGCGCTTGGCATCACGGCCATCGGCCAGACCTTCGTCATTCTTGTCGCGTCCATCGATCTGAGCGTCGCCAGCCTGATTTCCGCAACCGCCGTGCTTGCCTCGGTTGTCATGGATGGCTCACCGGCGATGATCTTGCCGGCGGTTCTGGCTGCCATCGCATTGGGCGGCATCGTCGGACTGGCGAACGGGCTGGTCATCATCGGCCTCAAGGTCAATCCGTTGATCGCGACGCTGGGGATGAGCCTGATCATCCAGGGCTGCCTGTCCGCCTTCGTTTCGAACTTCGCGGGCGAGGTGCCGTCGGCGTTTCAAGTGTTCGCCTATGGCGAGGTCGGGCCATTTCCCTTCGCCCTCCTGTTCCTTGCCGCCCTGGCCGTGCTCGCGTGGGGCGTGTTGCGGTTCACCAAGTTCGGGTCCGACATGTATGCCGTCGGCGGGAACGAGGAAGCGGCGCGTTTTGCGGGCATCAAGACCGGGCGCATCGTGATCCTGTCGCACATCATCTGCTCGGTCTGTGCGTCCATCGCTGGGCTCTACCTCGCATCCCGGCTGCGCTCCGGCGCGCCCTGGATCGGATCGGACGGCGTCTACGATCTTGAGAGCATCGCTGTCGTGGTGATCGGCGGGACGATTCTGGCCGGCGGGCGCGGCGGCATCTGGGGGACGATGGCGGGCATGCTGATCTTCTCGCTCATCGACTCGGTCTTCAACATCGCGGGCGTCGACAGCTACGCCAAGCAGGTGCTGCGCGGCGTCATCATCGTGGCCGCCGTCGCGTTCTACGCCATCAACTCGAAGCGGATCGTGGCATGACCGACACCGGCTCCCCCCGAAGCTCCGCGCTGCGGCGCAGGCTGTCGCAGATCAACCCGGTCTGGGTACTGCTCGTTCTCCTGATCGCGGCGATCATCTTCATGAATCCGCGCTTCGTCGAACCGACCGGCTACATGAACTTCCTCAAGCGCGCGGCACCGCTTGCCATTCTTGCCGCCGGACAGGTCTATGTCATCGTGTCCGGCGGCTTCGACCTCTCAGTGGGGTCGCTCATCACGCTGGTCGTCGTCGGATCGTCGATGCTGACCAACAACGATCCCGCTGCAACCTACTGGGTCATTCCCCTGATGCTGACGATGGGCCTCGGCGTCGGCGCGATCAACGGGCTGATCGTCTGCTTCCTACGGGTGCCGTCGCTCATCGCCACGCTTGGCATGATGATCACTCTGAACGGCCTGGCGTTCCTGTGGTCGGGTGGGGCACCGCGCGGGTATCTGCCGGACACGTTCCGCTTTTTCGGGCGCGAACTGATACGTGACGTGCCGCTGGTGCGGTTCATCCCCGTGTCTGTCCTCGTGCTGATCGTCGTGGTTGGCGTGTTCGCATGGGCGATGCACCGCACCAATCTGGGCCGCCACATCCATGCGATTGGCGACAACCCGGTGGCGGCGCGGCTTGCCGGTGTCCCTGTCAACCGTGTCCGCATCACCGCATTCATGATTTCGGGCCTGTCGGGTGCAATCGCGGGCATCCTGCTTGGCGGTTTCGCCGGTGTGTCCACCGATGTCGGTGCCGGCTACGAACTTCAGGCGATCACTGCCGCCGTGCTTGGCGGAGCGCAGCTTCTGGGCGGCAAGGGCTCGGTGCCGGCCGCATTTGGCGGCGCGCTCGCTTTGACCGCCATCTTCACGCTTCTGAACTTTCTTGGCCTGCCGCAACCCGTCCGGCAGGTGGTGCAAGGTCTTATCCTGATCGCGGCTGTCGCGCTGGCCATGCACCGAAGGAAACAGACGGGAACTTGAATGGGTGCCATGTGGCCCCATCGCTAGGGAGAGAGAAATGAGACATATCATCGTTGCGACAAGCGCGCTGGCCATCAGCGCCTTGCCCCTTCACGCCCAGAACTTCAACGACCCCGAGGAGTTCGCCAAGCAGCAGGAACAGCTTCAGGCCGAGCCGATGGGCCCTGAAGGCCAGCCCTGGCTTCAGCATATCGGCGACTCGATGGTCGAGACCGCGGACCTCGGGGTCGAGGCTCCGGCCACCGTCTGCTTCTCGAACGCGGGAGTGAACAATCCCTGGCGGGTCGTCGGCTATACCAACATGACCGAAGAGGTGGCCAACCACGAGTCGATCGAGAACTTCATTCACGTCGATGCCGAAGGCTCGGACGACAAGCAGATCGCCGATATCGACGATCTTCTGGCAGGCGGCGATTGTGACGTGATGATCGTCTCACCGAACACCACGGCCGCGCTGACCCCGGCCGTGGAGCGCGCCTGCGAAGCCATGCCGGTCATCGTGTTCGACCGCGGCGTCAACACCGACTGTCCCGTCACCTTCGTCCACCCCGTGGGCGGCTACGGCTTTGGCATCCAGGGTGCCGAATTCATCGTCGACAATGTCGAGGAAGGCTCCAACGTGCTGATGTTGCGGATCCTGCCGGGCGTCGATGTGCTCGAAACTCGTTATTCGGCCGGTCGCCGCATCCTGGACGAAGCGGGCATGAACATCGTCGGGGCTGAATTCACCGACGGCGACAACGCCAAGACCAAGTCCATCGTCGAGGATTACCTCCAGCGCGGCGAGATCGACGCGGTCTGGATGGATGCCGGCGCCACGGCGGTTGCCGCGATCGAGGCATTCGAGGATTCCGGCTACGACATCCCGGTTTTCGTCGGTGAGGACCAACAGGACTTCCTGCGCAAATGGCAGGAAGAGGACATGACGGCCATCGCGCCGACCTATCCGACCTACCAGTGGCGGACCGCCGTGATCGCCGCCGCGCGCGTGATCGAAGGCGAAGCGGTTCCGGGGCCGGAATGGGTGCTGCCGCAGCCCGCGATCACCCAGGACAACCTGGACGAGTTCGTGAACCCGGCGATGCCGCCGCTGCACTATGCGATGTGCGGCTGTGAAGAGATGGAGAACTATCCCGAAGCCTGGGGCGGGAACTGATCCGAGGGCAGGGGCGGCGCAAGCCGCCCCTTTTCACGTGCATGATGACCTTGCAACCAAGGAGAACGGGCATGTCCGGACACATCGAAGAACTGACATCACATCCGAACGGACGCGTGCCGAACAGCCGCTTTCCGCTGCTCATCCATCGCGGCGGCGTGCCGGGCGGCGGCACCGACGCTGTGCGGGACCGCTTTCAGAAGAACGGATGGCTGAACAACTGGCAGTATCCGGGGATTTACCTCTATCACCACTTCCATTCGACCAGCCATGAATGCCTGGGCGTCGCAGCGGGCTGGATGGAGCTCGAACTTTTCGGCAAGGGCGTCAAGACAGTCCGGGTCGAGGCCGGCGACGTGGTGGTGATGCCGGCAGGCGTGTCTCATGCCATGGTCGGCAATTCCGACGACGTGATGGTCGTCGGCGGCTACCCCGAGGGGCGCGACTGGGACAACATCCAGGAAGCCTTCCTGAGCGCCGAAGACTTCCGGGCCGCGGCCAAGCTGATCATGTCCCTGCCGATCCCGGCGACGGACCCGGTCACCGGCGGACCGCTGACGCAGTGGCGCGACGCGGCCTCGTCGGTGGATGCCGGATGGAACGATTTCCGCGACGGACTCGACGCGACGTCCTGACTCAGGTGGTTTTCATCGCTGACGGCGGTCACCCGGATTCGTAATCGCTCCAGGCCATGTCCTCGCCGCCCAGACCTCCCTTGAGCACACGGGTCGGCAGGCCGATGCGGTCCAGCAGGGTGAAGAATGGCTTTGGATCCAGTTCCTCGACATTCTTCATCGTCTTGGCATCCCATTCCCCGGTGGCCACCAGCATGGCGGCGGCCACGGGCGGCACACCGGCGGTGTAGGAAATGCCCTGGCTGCCGACCTCTTCATAGGCGTCCTTGTGGTCGGCCACGTTGTAGACAAAGAGCTCGAAGTCTTGGCCGTCCTTGGTGCCTGTGACCAGATCCCCAATGCAGGTCTTGCCGGTGTAATCGGGTGCAAGGCTGGCCGGGTCGGGCAGGCAGGCCTTGACCACCTTGAGCGGGACCACCTCCTGGCCCTCGGCGGTGGTGACGGGCTGTTCGGACAGCAGACCGATGTTCTTCAGCACGGTGAAGACGTTGATATAATGATCGCCGAACCCCATCCAGAACCGCACATCCGCCTGCGGGTAGTTCACCGCGAGGGAATGCACCTCGTCATGGCCCGACTGGTAGGCCTTGGACGGTCCCACCACGGGCAGATCCCAGGTGCGCCCGCTCTCGAACATCGACAGCTCTTTCCAGGTCTGGTCTTCCCAGTAATAGACGGTGCCGGTGAATTCGCGGAAATTGATCTCGGGGTCGAAATTCGTCGCGAAATACTTGCCGTGGCTGCCTGCATTGATGTCGACGATGTCGATGCTTTTGACCTCGTCCATCTGGTCGATGGCAAAGCGCGCATAGGCGTTCACCACGCCGGGATCGAACCCCGCGCCCAGGATTGCGGTCACGCCTTTTTCGGCGCAGGCATCCCGCCGTTTCCATTCGTAGTTCGCGTACCAGGGCGGGGTTTCGCAGATCTTGTCGGGCTCTTCGTGGATCGCGGTGTCGATATAGGCGACCCCCGTGGCGATGCAGGCATCCAGCACATGCATGTTCACAAAGGCCGTGCCCACGTTGATGACGATCTCTGCACCGGTGTCATTGATCAGCGCGGCCACGGCATCGGTATCGGTGGCGTCGACGCCATGGGCGTCAAAACGGCCCTCGACCTTCATCGCGCCCTTCTCGTGGACGCTGGCGATGATCTCGTCGCATTTCGATTTCGTCCGGCTGGCGATATGCAGATCGCCCAGCACGTCGTTGTTCTGCGCACATTTATGCGCGACAACCTGGGCCACGCCGCCGGCGCCGATGATAAGTATGGTCTTCTTCAAGACAGAACTCCCTTGAGATGATGAGGCGCCCATCAGGGCGCGGTCAGATCACGACAGGGCCGCCGCGAAATCGTCATAGGTGAAGCCGCGCACGAGGCGCTCGGTTCCATCGAGCTCGCGCACCGCGATGGCGGGCATCTGTACGCCATTGAACCAGTTTTTCTTGACCATTGTGTAACCGGCCGCGTCCTGCATGGACAAACGGTCACCGGGTTCGAGGTCTTGCGGAAAGCGGAACTCGCCGAAGATATCGCCCGCAAGGCAGGACTTGCCGCAGATCATCCAGTCGCGATCGCCGCTCTCATCCATCTTGGCGCTTTCGCGGTAAATCAGCAGATCGAGCATATGCGCTTCGATCGAACTGTCGACGATAGCAAGGTTCTTGCCGTTGTAGAGCGTGTCGAGCACCGTCACCTCGAGCGTGGTGGAGTTGGTGATCGCCGCCTCGCCCGGCTCGAGATAGACCTGCACCTCGTTCTCGCCGGCAAAGCGTTTCAACCGCTCCGCCAGACGATCAAGCGGGTAGCCCTCGCCGGTGAAATGGATGCCACCGCCAAGCGAAATCCATTTCATCCGGCGGATCAGATGTCCGAAACGCGTCTCGATCTGGCCCAGCATCTCGTCGAACCGCTCAAAGCTGTCGTTCTCGCAATTGTTGTGGAACATGAATCCGCTGACCAGATCCACCACCGGTTCGATCCCCTCGGCGCTGTGTTCCCCCAGCCGCGAAAAGGGCCGCGCCGGATCGGCCAGATCAAAGCCCGAGGTCGACACACCCGGATTGACCCGCAACCCGCGCACATGGTCCCGGCTCACCTCTTCAAAGCGCAACAACTGCTGCGCGGTGTTGAAGATAACCTTGTCGGACCCAGCCAGCACCTCGTCGATCTCATGCGGTGCCCAGGCCACCGAATAGGCATGGGTCTCACCGGGAAATTTCTCGCGCCCCAGCTTCATCTCGAAAAGCGAGGAGGACGTGGTGCCGTCCATGTACTCGGACATCAAGTCGAAGACCGACCAGGTGGCAAAACACTTGAGCGCCAGCAAGGACTTCGCGCCGGAGTGCTCGCGCAGCCACGCGATTTTTTCCATGTTCGGAAGAAGACGGGATTTGTCGATCAGGTAATAGGGCGTCTGCATGCGCGTCGAGCCTTTCACGGGTCGCAACGGGAATGCATCGGACCGGTCGATGCCGGGGCCGTTTATTCGGATCGGCCCCGGTGCGCAATGCACCTGTCAGGAAAATGTCGCCTGCGACGGGCCGCGGGCCCAGGGCCGTTCCCTGTGGGTCACGATCAGATGCGTTCGTCGGGGCGGCTGTTGTGATGGAACAGGCGGGCCGCCCGGCTGCGCAAACGCGCGTGGCCATTGGCCAGCAAATCGCAGTCGCGCGGCTTGGTCCTATGTCGACTCCCGGTACGACACGGACTTGCCGATAAGGGGCAATTGCCGGATCACAGCGGGCAGGACCAGCAGGATCCCGATCACCGTCGGCCAGACGCTGGGCACGACCAGCAACAGTGCCGAGATCGTCAGCAGAAGCCGCTCGTACCCGCGCAGCGGTGCAAAAAGCCAGCCGGCAAAGACCGAGGACAGCATCCAGATGCCCGCCATCGCGCCCAGCGTGGAGAGGAAGAATTCCGACCACGTGAAGCCTTCCGTGACCAGCAGCATCGACGGCGAGAAGACAAAGACGAACGGCACCAGCGCCTTGCCCATGCCCAGCCGGAAGGCCGTGTTGCCCGCCTTGAAGGCATTGGCGTCGGCGATCCCGGCCGCCGCATAGGCGGCCAGCGCGACAGGCGGCGTGATGTCCGCCAGGACCCCGAAGTAGAAGACGAAGAAATGCGCCACGATCGGCTCGACCCCGAGCAGCCCGAGGATCGGCGCCGCGACGGCGATCATGATCAGGTAGTTCGCCGTTGTCGGGATGCCGCAGCCCATCAGGACGCAGACAATCGCCGTCATGATGAGGGTGAACAGCAGCGTCAGCGAGGTCACGGACATGACAGCGAAAGGCAGGAAGGAAAAGCCGGCGGAAACCGTCTCGGCCCATTGCCCGGCGACAGAGGTGACCATGTAGGCGATCTTGAAGCCGACGCCGGTTAGCGTGACGACCCCGATGACGACACCCACGAGGGCGGCGGCGGCTGTCACAGAAAGCGAATATTTCGCGCCGAGCACGAAGGCATCCCAGAGCCCGACGACGAACTCGGTGACCGCGCCGCGGATGTCGGTTCCATGCTTGACCAGCGACTGGATCGCGAGCACGCCGATACAGGCGGTGATCCCCCAGAAGGCGGCAAGATAGGGCGTCTTGCCGGACAGCAGGATCGCCACCAGCACGAAAAGCGGCAGGGTGGTCAGCCAGCCGGCCTTGAACACGGTCCAGGCGACCGGCAGTTCGTCCTTGGTCAGACCGCGCAGCCCCCGGCGGCGCGCCTCGAGGTGGACCTGCACGAGGACACCGAAGAAGTGCATGAAGGCCGGGACCAGCGCGGCCGTCAGGATCGTCGTCAGCGGCACGCCGAGGTACTCGATCATCAGGAAGGCGACCGCTCCCATGACCGGTGGCGTGATCTGCCCGCCGGTGGAGCTTGCCGCCTCGACCGCCGCCGCGAAGTGGCGGGGATAGCCGATCCGGATCATCGCGGGGATGGTCAGTGACCCGGTGGTCACGGTGTTGGCGATGGACGAGCCCGAGATCGACCCCAGCATCGCCGAGGACAGGACCGAGACCTTGGCCGGTCCGCCCGCGAACCGTCCCGCGAGCGACGAGGCGAGGTCGATGAAGAGCTGCCCCAGCCCGATCCGTGTGGCCATCACACCGAACAGCACGAAGTGGAACACATAGGTCGAGATCACGCCGAGCGCGGTGCCGTAGATGCCCTGGCTGGTCAAGTAGAGGTGGTTGACGATCCCGGTCCAGTCGGACCCCGGATGGGTCAGCACGCCGGGCATCGACTGCCCGAAATAGGCATAGGCGATAAAGAGGCAGGCAATCACCGGCAGGGGCCAGCCCATGGCGCGCCGGGTCGCCTCGAGAAGGGTGACGATGAGGATCGTGCCCATGACGACGTCGATGGGAAGCGGGTTGCCCACCCGGAAGGCAAGATCCTCGAAGATCCACGGCACGTAGAGCGCCGAGACAAGGGCCGCGATGGCAAGGACCCAGTCGATCAGCGGCAGGCCGAACGGGGCAAGGATGCCGGGCTTGACGGCGCGGGGCCGGCCGAAGGCCATGAATGAGAAATAGACCAGCGCCAGCGTCACGCCCATGTGGACGCCGCGATGCGTGGTCGCGCGTGGAATGCCGTAGCCGGCGGTGTAGTAGTGATAACAGGCCAGCGCGAAGAGTGTCCCGGCGACGAGCCATCCGAGGGCCGGCGGGAGTGGCCGGAAGCGGACCTCGGCGTCGAACTCCTCTTCGAGGGCCTTCATTTCCTCTTCGGTCAGGCTCTCACTACGGCTGGACATGTCTGCTTGCTCCCGGTTCTCATGCGCCGCGGCCGGATGACCGGCCGCGGCAGTCAGCTGTCGGGCGGCACGGGGGCCGCAGCCGGAGATTTACTCTTCGAGAAGTCCTGCTTCGCGGTAGAAGCGCTCCGCGCCGGCGTGCAGCGGAATGCCGATCCCGTCGAGCGCCGTCTCTGCGGTGATCGCCGCGCCCTTCTGGTGTCCGGCGTCAAGCAATGCACGGGTGCTGTCGTTCCAGAGCGCCTTGGTGATCTCGTAGATCAGATCATCGGGCTGCTCCGCGCTGGTGACCCACTGGGCGCCGACCGAGAGCGTGGTGACATCGTCGCTCACGCCTTCATAGGTGCCGCCGGGGACCGTGTTCTCTGCGAAGAAGGTGTATTCGTTCAGAATACCCTCGGCCGGGTCACCATTGATCGGCACGATGGTGATGTCGGTCTGGCTGGCCAGTTCGGCAATGGCGCCGGCGGGGAAGCCGCCCACGAAGAAGAACGCGTCCATGGCACCGTCGCGCATCCGCTCGCCGGCCTGGTCGGGCTTGAGATACTCGGCCTCGATGTCATCTTCCGAAAGCCCATAGGCATCGAGGATGATGCGGGCGTCGACCAGGGTACCCGATCCCGGCTCGTCGAGGGACACGGTCTTGCCGGCGAGGTCGGCCGGACTGCTGATCCCGGACTCTGCGGACGCCACGAGGTGAATGGTTTCGGGGTAGAGGCTGGCGATGGCGCGCAGTTCCTCGACCGCTTGCCGATCTTCCCAGATGCCGGTGCCCGTCTGGGCCCAGGTTGCCACGTCCGACTGGGCAAAGCCCGACTCGAGCGTGCCGCCGGCGATGGCGTTGACATTGGCGACCGATCCGTTCGCCGACAGCGCGGTGGCGATCAGGCCGGGAACCCCGCAGGAGCCGCCTTCCTCGCAGGGGCGCGAGCCCGGCGGGCTTGAGATCGCGTTCGCGATGAGACCGCCAATCGGGTAGTAGGTACCGGCGGTGCCGCCGGTCCCGATCCGGAAGAACTGCGGCTCTTGGGCCGTGGCCACGGTACCCAGTACGGCTGCGGCGGCAGCGAGCATTGCTGTCTTGAAAGACGACATAATAGCCTCCTGAATGATTGGTGTATCGGACAGCTAACCTAGGATAAACCTGAAAGACAACGGCATTTTTTTGCAAGATCTTGGGAACCGAATCGGGAAACCAAAAGCGTGGGCGACCCGAGTTGGAAAAATTCAAGGACACCAAGGGGGTCTGCAATCCACGCCCTCGACACTCATGGCCCGGCTGCAAAACCCCGTCATGTTTGAGCGGAAAGCAGCTTAAATGAACGCCCGGAGCGGCACGAAACGTTGACAGGCTCGCCGCAGACGAAATCGGTTGGCCGTCAAATTGACGGGTTGCGGACCTTGCCAAAGCCCGCAGCTCGGTCGGCTCAGTCGAGCACCACGATACCCGAGTGTTTCCGTTTGTGCTCGGGCTCGACGTGAATGGTGATCCGGGCACCCTCGACAGCCTCTTTCAGCGCAATTTCCACCCGATCGCAAATTTCATGCGCATCGAATACCGTGGTGTCCCCGGGCACGACGAGGTGAAAATCGATGAAGGTGGCCTGGCCCGCGTGACGGGTCCGGAGGTCATGTGCCTCGACCGCGCCACCGGCTTCTTTCGAGATGATGTCGCGCACCAGGCCCAGCGTTTCCTCCGAGACCGCTTCGTCCATCAGCCCGCTCAGGGACTCGCGCACCACCTTGGAGCCCGACCACAGGATGTTGACCGCGACCAGCGCCGCCATGAGGGGATCGAGGATCCACCACCCCGTGACAACGGCAAGCAGGACACCGACCGCCACGCCCACGGACGTGACCACGTCGGTGAAAAGATGCCTGCCATCCGCCACCAGTGCCGGCGATCGCGCGGCGCGGCCCCGGCTTGTCAGCACCCAGGCCCACAAGGCGTTGATCATCGTGGCCGTCCCGTTGACGAGCAGCCCTTCGATGGGCAGGTCCAAAGCGCGGGGGGACAGGAACCCCAGGTAGGCCTCGCGCAGGATCAGCAGGGCGGCCACGATGATCATCACGCCTTCAAGGACCGCGCTGAAGAACTCGGCCTTGTGGTGCCCATAGGGGTGGGACGCATCGGCAGGCCGGGCGGCGATGCGGATGGCGATGAGCGCGGCGATGGCCGTGGCGACGTTGACCGTGCTTTCGAAGGCGTCCGCCAGAAGAGCCACCGACCCCGTCAGCCACCACGCCAGCGTCTTGATGCCCAGGACGAGGGCGCCGACGAAGATGCTGGCGATGGCCAGCCGGATGGTATTGGACATTGTGATGCCCCGCGCATGGTGGGTGGTCCGGTTATCCCCAACCTTGCGCAAGAGCAAGCCATTCCACGCGCAGCGACCGTTCGGTTCCCGCCTTGCGCTTTGCGGAAGGCCCCTTGGCCCTGACGGATCAATCCTATCCCAGGCGGATCAATTCGGCGAGGATGTCGGAACGATGGACAAGCCCCAGAACCTGTCCCGCATCGCAGACCGGGAAAACCCGGTGGGGATGCGACAGGAACATCCCGGCGACGTGGATCAGGTCATCCTCGGGCTCCACGCTTATGATCGTGCGGCTCATGTGATCGCTCACGGTGCCCGTCCATTCGCGATAGTAGCTTGCGTGCAGGGCAGAGCGAAAGCAGTCCTTCTGGGTGAGGAAGCCGGCAAGCCGATCGTCCTGTCCAAGCACGGGGGCCGCCGCCGCGCGCGCCTCGACCAGAAGGGCGGCGGCGCGGCGGATCGGCGTGTCCGGCGTCAGCACAAGGACATCCTTGCGCATGACCGATGTGACGCGTTTCGTTGTCATCGCGTATCTTCCCCCCCGATGCGCCGGCGCAGGGGGCAGTCTGCGCAGCGTCCCTCGGGGCGGTTGGCGGCGGCGCTGCATGTCGTGAGCACGGGGCCGCGACCGAGAAGCAGGCCCAGCCCCAGCCCGCCGACGGCCAGCGCAATGATCGCCACGGCAAGGATCACTTCGAGCATCGGATTGCCTTTCTCATGCCAGCACCGCGCCAATCCCGCCGGTCCGCAACTGGCGGAGTGATGACGCGCCTTCAAAGAGGAAGAGCGCGGCGATGTCATGCGTGCGCGCCAGCGCGGGTCCGGCCGCATCGCCCGCGGCGAAGAGGGCAGTGGCCCAGCCGTCGGCGGTCATGGCGTCATGTGCCAGCACGGTGACCGACCGCAGGTTCCCTTCAACCGGGCGAGCGCTGGCGGGATTCATGATATGGCCCCAGACACGCCCGTTCAGCATGTAACTCTGCGCGCCAAGGCCCGAAGTTGCAACCGCCATGCCCTCGGGCAGGTGCAGGATCGCCGGAACGGGCTGGCCCGGCGCGGGAGGCTCGACCGCCACCTGCCAGTCGCGGCCTTCAGGGTGTCGGCCCAGCGCGCGCAGTTCACCGCCGACATCGAAAAGCAGGTTGGACACGCCGTGATCCCGCGCAAGTTGCCATGCGCGGTCGAGCGCGCGGCCCTTGGCGATACCGCAAAGGTCGAGCGTCAGATCGGCCTGGCCCTTGGTCAGCCGTCCTGTGCCAATTGTCACTTTCCGCCAATCCGGGGCCGCACCCCGTTCGATCGGCCCGAAGCCCCAGCGCGCGACAAGCGGCCCGACCGTCGGGTCGAACGCGCCTTCGCTTTCGCGGGCCAGCCGAAGCGCCGATTGCGTAACCCGGATCATCTCGGAACTCGCGGGCGAGCCGGACTGGCTTGCGTTGAAACGGCTGATGGCGCTGTCTGCGCGCCATGGCGACATGTCCCGGTCGATCTCCGCAAAAAGCGCGTCTATCTTGGGGCGCAGCCGCTCAAGCCCGGCCCCCTCCGGGCCGGTGATGCTCCACCGCGTCCCGAATGCCGCACCCGACAGATGGTCGGACGCCGCTGCGCGGGCAAGGGACGGGGCGGCCAGGGCTGCGCCCAGACCGGTCAGAAAAGCGCGTCTCGAAGGGAAAACTATGTGCATGTCAGGCTCCGAAATCGTCGTAGAAGATGGCGTCGGGCTCCACACCCAAACGTTCCAAGGTCGCCAGCACCGCCGAAATCATCACCGGCGGCCCGCAGAGGTAGTATTCGCAGTCTTCGGGTGCGGGATGACCAGCCATCTCTGCGCGCAGGATCTCGTGGATGAAGCCGGTTGGCCCGGTCCAGCGGTCGCCGGGGGCGGGATCGGACAGGGCAGGTGTCCAACTGAAATTGGCGTTGTCACGGGCAAGTGCCTCGAATTCCTCGGTATAGAACAGGTCGGCAGCGGTGCGGGCGCCGTAGAAATACCGGATACGCCGGGGGGTGTTCTGCCCCAGTTCCTGGTGGATCATCGCGCGCAGCGGGGCCATGCCGACGCCGCCTCCGATATAAACCATCTCGCGGTCGGTGGGCTGGACGTGGAACTCGCCGAACGGGCCCGAAGCCGTGACCGTGTCGCCGGGGTCCAGCATGAACAGCCAGGACGACACGATGCCCGGCGGGACTTCGCGCTCGCGCCCCGCGGGCGGCACGGCGAGGCGGATGTTGAAGACGGCGGTGCCTGCGTCTTCGGGGCGGCTGGCCAGCGAATAGGCGCGCGTCACCTCTGTGTCGGACGCGACGTGCATGTTGCGCCAGCCGGCGATCTGCCAGGCATCGCGGAAAGCCTCCGGCAGGTCGAGCTTTGAGAAGTCAAGGCTGTAGGGCGGCGCGGTGATCTGCATGAAATCGCCGGCATGAAAGGCGGTGGGACGGTCGCTGGGCAGCTCCAGCACGATCTCGCGGATCAGTGGCGCCAGCATCCGGGTCGAACGGACCGTGCAGGCAAAACCGCCCCCCGCGCTGAGGATGCCTTCGGGCACCTCGACGGCGCAATCGCCGCGCAGGCTGGTCTGGCAGGCAAGTCGCACATGGTCGCGCCGCTCTTTCGGCGACAGCACCCCGCGTTCGGTCGCTTGCGCCGTGCCCGCGCCGTCGCCCGTGACGGTGACGCGGCACAGCCCGCAGGTTCCCTTGCCTCCGCAGGCCGCCGGGATCGGGATGGCCGCATTGTGCAGCGCATCGAGCAGCTTCTCGCCACGTTGCGCCGGAATATGCCGCGCGCCGTTCAGCGAAATGTCGAGAGCCTCTGCCGGGATCAGACGCTGCCGAAGCACCACCAGCCCGATCGCCAGCCCGAGCATCAGCGTCACGATCACCAGGGAACCGACCGCGATCTCCGTCATTGCGACACCGCCATCTGGGCAAAGGACGCAAATCCCAGCGACATCAGCCCGGTCATGACAAAGGCGATGCCCAGCCCGCGAAGTCCCGCGGGCAGGTCCGCATAGGCCAGCCGGGTGCGCAATGCGCCAAGCATCACGACCGCGACGGCAAAGCCCAGCCCGCTGCCAAGCCCGAACACCGCCGATTCCGCCAGCGTATACGCCCTGTCCACCATGAAAAGGCTCCCCGCGAGGATCGCGCATTGCACCGTCAGAAGTGGCAGAAAGACCCCGAAGGCGGCATGGACTGCGGGAAAGAAGCGGTCCAGCAGCATTTCGAGCACCTGCACCGTCGCTGCGATCACGCCAATAAAGGCGATGAGCGAGAGGTAGGACAGGTCAAGATCGGGCATCCCGGCCCAGGTCCACGCGCCGGGGGCCAGCACGCCCTGATAGATCAGCCAGTTGAGCGGCACCGTCACGCCCAGGACGCCGGTCATTGCGATGCCAAGGCCGATGGCGCTTTCGGGGCGTTTGGAGAGCGCAAGGAAGGTGCACAGCCCGAGGAACAGCGTCAGCGGCATGTTGTCCACAAATGCGGCAGACAGGAAAAGCGCCCAGAGACCCGTCATTCGGCGGGCCTCACGTCTGCGGGGGGCTCATGCTCGGGGGCTTCGGCCTGTTCCGGCAGAAGGGCCCGGATCGCCCAGACAAGGCCGCCCAGCAGGAAAAAGGCCGATGGGGCCAGCAGCATCAGGCTCAGCGGTGTGAACCAGCCGCCCGCATCCGCCAGAGGCAGCGCCTGCCAGCCGAAAAGCTGCCCTCGGCCAAAAAGTTCACGCAGGCCGCCGATGATCAGCAGGATCAGCGAATACCCCAGCCCGTTGCCGAACGCGTCGACCGCCGCCGGGACCGGCGCATGGTGACGCGCATAGGCTTCGGTGCGGCCCAGCACGAGACAGTTGGTGGTGATCAGGCTGACATAGATCGACAGCGCGCGGCTGATATCGGCGAAGAAGGCTTGCAGCACCTGGTCGATCACGATCACCAGCGAGGCGACGATGACGATCTGCACGATCAGGCGGATGGTATCGGGAATGTGGCGGCGGATCAGGCTGATGATCCCCGCCGACAGGGTCAGCACGACGGTCAGCGACACCGACATGGTCAGCGCCGTTGCGAGCGAAGTGGTCACCGCCAGCGCCGAACAGATCCCGAGGATCTGCAACGTCACCGGGTTCTGCCGGATCAGCGGTTCGGTCAGGGTGGTCCAGAGGTCGAAACGCGCGGCCATGGATCAGAACTCCCCTCTCTGAATGGCGCGGATCAGCGGGCCGTAGCCGTCGGGGCCAAGCCAGAAGCGCACCATGTTCGAGATGCCCCGCGTGGTGCGCGTGGCCCCGGTGATGCCGTCGACCTGGTAGGCGGTCGATGCGTCGCCCCGCGCCACGTTGAAGCGCAGATCGCCGGTATCGTCGTGCAATTCGGTGCCCGGGAAGCTGGATTGCCACGAGGGATCCTCGATCCGTCCGCCCAGGCCGGGGGTTTCGGAATGGCTGGTGATGGCGATCCCGGCGATGGTGTTCATGTCGCCCTCGACGGCCAGGATCGCGTCGATCCGCCCGCCATAGCCCTGTCCGGTCATCGGCAGCAGCACCAGGGAAATCGAATCGTTCCGGCGCAGCAGGAAGATCTGGGCGTAATCCGGTCGCTGGCCCAGACCGGCGATGTCGGCCCCGGCCTCCAGCGCGGTCCAGTTCACGGTGTCGGCCAAGGCGGCGTCAAGCGTGTCGGTGGTCACGTCCTGCGCGGCGCGCCCCTCGTCAAGGTCGATCACCACCGTCGACAAGGTGCCGCCCGATTGCTCCAGAAGATCGCCCATGCCGGGAATGCCGCGCACCAGCGCCTCGATCCGGGCCTGTTCCTCGGCGGCGCGGTTGGCGGTCTGGATCGGGCGCAGCAACACGGTCGCGCCGCTGACCAGCAGGGCGCAGACCGCCGCCACGACGAATGCCATGACAAGCGTCTTGGTCCGGCTTTCGTTCGGCAGCGCAAGGAATCGTCGCCAGGGATTGCGCTCAGTGTCGGCCATGTCGCCTCCGTCTTCGGGCATACCAGAGCGCCAGCGCCACCTCGTCGAGGACCGGCGCGGCGAGCGATGTGAGCAGCGCTGCGGCCACCGCGAACTGTACCGGCGCCGCCCCGTGCCATGCATTTGCAAAAAGGATCACCAGCGCGAGAAAGAGCAGCCCATTGAGCCAGCGGCCCAACCGTGTCGTCGCGCTGGTGACAGGATCGGCCACCAGCAAGACCAGCACGACACCCGCCGCGGGCAGGGCGAAACCCGGCAGCACGCCGATCGCCACCGCACCCGTCGCACCCAGCGCCGCGCTGAGCAGAACACCGGCAGGCATCACCCCGGTCATCAGGCCGATCGCTGCCGCCGGGATCGCGGCCCATGCGACCGGCAACAGGATCTCGGGCCAGGCGAAGCCGGGGAAACCGAATCCGAGGAAGGAAAGCGCCACCGTCGCCGGGTTGACCACGTTGCGCCCCCAGCCGCCGAAGACCAGCTCTCCCATCACCGCGCCAAAGCTGATGCCGAGGATGAGCCGGACCCCCCCAAGGCCTTCGGGCGCCAGCATCGCGATTGCCAAAGCCGTGATCCCCGCCGAGAGCGAGACCGGCTGCGCTCGGGCCAGCAGAAAGACAAGCTGCCAGATCGCCAGGACCAGCAGCGCCAGCGCCAGGCGGTGCATGTCCTGAATGTTGCCGAACCACAGCCAGAAAAGGGCGAGCGGCAGATAGGCCAGCAACAGCAGGACCACCACTGTCTCGCGGGTCCAGATTCCCCTGTTCATGCAGCGAACTCCGTCCGGATCCGCTCCAGCATGCCGCGCAGAAGCTGCCGCAGATGGCCGTCGTCCCCCAGGACGTAGTCGGCCAGCGCGCAATCCTCTTCCAGCAGCGACAGGACCCCCATCTTCATCGCCGTTTCATCGTCGCCCGCACTGAGCACGCGGGTGAATGCGGCCGCGGGCAAGGCACCGCCAAAGGCCTGGTCAAGTGCCGCACTAGGGATCACCGGCCTGGCGCTGGCCGAGCGGGTGAGCGCGGCGGTCAGCCAATGTCGCGTGGGGCGCGACGGGTCGCGTGGCAAAGCGGTGACCTGCCTGTCGCGCGGGAGCAGCCAATGCTCGGCGTGGCCGTCCAGGGGCGATCCGGACAGGAGCCTGTGCGCTCCGGGCAGAACGCTGCGATAGGTCAGGCCCCGCAGATCGGCACCGGCTTGCGTTCGCACCAGACGGCTTTCCCGCAAGGCCGATCCGGCGATGCTGACCAGCCGGGTCAGCGGCAGTTGCCCGGTCTCCAGCAGGGTGCCAAGTGCCGCCACATCCTCGGCATGGATATCCCAGACAGGCGTGTCGAGCCCGGCGGGACAAAGCGCGTGAATGCGCAATCCCGCGGCACCCTGCGGATGACGTGCCCCGATTGATACGACATGTGCCTTCTGCCCGTCGGCGCTGTCGATCAAGGCGGGGCCCGGCTGTTGACACAGAAACGGAGCTTCGTCCGTCAGCAACGCCAAGGCGCGAAGTCCACGGCCGAACGCCTCTTCCAGCCCATCGAGGGCAAGGCGCGGATCGGGCGCGAAAGGGCGGGTGTCTGCCGCCATGACCACGATGGCGGCCGGGCGCTCCTTGGCATCGGGCATCCCTCCGAACGGCCGCCGCCGGAGCCACGGCCAGAATCCGGCCCGCTGCATCAGACGTCGCAAGCCCGCTTCGGTGTCGGCCCCTGACGTGTCATGAACGATGGCATCGCCGCCGGTTTCCCGGAAAACCACGATTTCGGACAGCCGGTGCCCCTGCAACAGCGAGACCCGTGCGACGCGGGCCGCCATCGGCGCCACGAAACAGACATTTGGCGCGTCGCGCAACCGGGCCAGTGGCGCGCCCGCCGCCACAACCGCGTCATCCTTCGCTTCGATCGACACACGCGGCGCGGTGCCACGCGGCGGGCGAAGGCCTGCCTCCTCCGTCATGACCTCCTCGATGCCATGCGCAGTGCGTGGCGGCGAGGGGAAAGGAATTGTGAGACCCGAGCGGGACATAGCCTGGAACATGCGGCATCGGTACCACGGAACCGCGGCACGTCGTTTGATCTGCCGCAATCCGCCGCCGGGTAAGTCGTGGTAATCTTCGAACGAGTTTCCCGCTGGCATACACACCGGAGTAGACGCGATGTCCCACACGCCCAAAGCCACCTGGCTCGTTCTCGCCGCCGCATCTTGTGCAATCCTGCTGATCGGCGCCCCGTCCGTGCCGGGCCAGAACGACCAGGCCGGGTCCGAAGAGGCCGAGACAATCGTGCCCTTTGCACTGCCCAAATCCGGTCCCTTCAATCCGGCCGATATCGAGATCAAGAACGACCAATCCATCACCGACTGGTTTCGCTCGGCCCATGCCGACGCGGCGGCCGAAGCGTTCCGCCACTGGGACGAGGAAGAGGAAATCACCGCCGTCTGCGCCACCTGCCATTCCGGCGAGGGCTTTCGCGACTACCACGGGCTTGATGGCACAACGGCAGGCAAGGTCGACGGCCCGATCAACACCGGTGGCGTGGTCGATTGCGGCACCTGCCACAATGCGGGGCTTGCGGATATCGAAGAGATCGCCTTCCCCAGCGGCCTCATGCATCCGGTTCAGGGGGTCGAGGCGTCCTGCATGACCTGCCACCAGGGCCGGACCGCGGGCAGCAACGTCGTCAAGGCGATGGGCGATCTGGATCTTGATGAACCCAACGCCGACCTGCGCTTCATCAACCCGCATTATGCCACCGCCGCCGCGACATGGCTCGGCGGCTATGGCGGGTCGGGATATCATTACGACGGCAAGGACTATTCCGGTCGGTTCTTCCATGCCCGGCCGGTGTCGAGTTGCGTGTCCTGCCACGAACCTCACACGCTCGAGGTCGCGTTCGAGCCGTGTCTCACCTGCCACCAGGCAGATTCCACCGAAGGCATCCGCATCGCCCGGCAAAGCTATGACGGCAGCGGCAATACATCGAAAGGGATCAAGTCCGACCTCGAGGCGAATGCCGCAACGCTTCTGGACATGATCAAGGCCTACGCCGCCGAGGTCGCGGACGCGCCGATCCTCTATGACGGAACGCGCTATCCCTACTTCTTCGCCGATTCGAATGGCGACGGGGCGGTCGACCAAAGCGATGGAAAAGCCGTCGCCTACACGTCGTGGACGCCGCGCAGCCTGCGTGCCGCCTATAACTGGAAACTGGTCACCGCCGATCCCGGCAACTACGTCCACAACCCGCCTTACATGCTCGAACTTCTCTACGACTCAATCGAGGATCTGGGCGGCCCGCTGGGGACCGATATGGAGGCTTTGAACCTGCTGCGGTAAACCGGACGCCTCGGGGGGGTGCCACGCCGGCTTCAGTCGGCTCGGTCCGCCGAAGTTGCCTCGGCATCGACGTAACGCAGAGCCATCAGGGTGACCGGTGGGCCGATGATCTCGAAAACCACGGTGGCCGCGACAGTCAGCGTCATGATTGTCGCGTCCCATTGCGGGATCGCTTCCGCCGCGACCAGCGCCATGCCGACTGCGACCCCCGCTTGGGGAAGAAGCGCAGGTCCGTAGGCGTGGCGCTCTCTGACAGGCACATGCCCCAGCCGCGCGCCGATCTCGCCCGCCAGCAACCGCGACATGATGCGCAGCGCCACATAGGCCGCTGTGAGCCACCCAAGGGACCACAGGGCATCCAGTTCAAGCGACGCCCCGGCGAGCAGGAAAAAAAGGAGCATGAACGGCCATTCGATATGCTCGATTTCATTGAAGGCGCGCTCGTGATGCTGCGCGAAATTGGCGATGACGGCGCCGGCGGTCATGCCGGCCACCAGGAATGACATTTCCATCCAGAGCGACACCCCCGCAGTGATGAAGACCACGCCGATGGCTTCGGTCTGCAACGGCTCGCCCGGCTTGAGCCGCCCGGTGAGATACGCCGCGGGCATGCCTATGGCGAGGCCAAGAAGAACGGCGCCCCCGATATCGAAGCCGACCGCCAGCAAGGGCTCGGTCCAGCCGTTGAACGGGTGCACCAGGGCCAGACAAAGGCTGAACATGATCAGGCCCCAGACATCGTCGATCGCCACGATGCCGCTCAGGGTTTCCGAAAATCCGTTCCGGATGCCGGATTGATGGATGACGTCCGAGATCGCCGCCGGTGCCGTCGCTGTCGCGATTGCCCCCAGCAAAAGGGCAAGTCCCGGGTCGACGCCCAACAGCGCCAGGCCCGCCCAGACGACAACCGTGGTCCCGGCAACGACACAAAGGGAAATCGAAAAGATCGCCCGTCCATGACGTGCCAGGTTCTCCCGGGTCAACTCCCCGCCCAGCAGAAAGGCGACCATCGTGAGCGCAATGTAGGACAGCGGCGCAAACCAGTCCGCCGAGGCTTCAGGCAGAATGCCGAAACCGGATTGCCCGAACAGCAGACCCAGGAGCAAAAGCACCGTCACCCGCGGCAGGCGTGTCGCGCGACCGAACTGGTCGGCCGCCAATCCTGCCAGAAACAGGGCCCCCAGCGCAGTGATCACAAGGCCATCGTCCACGCTGTCATTCCCCTGATGAACGCCGTGCTCGCAGGTACTCTACTGAAACGGCTTCCGAAAACCAGATAATGTGCAGGGCAATTTCGGCTTGGGCGATATCGGTGGTGATGGGGACACCATCCCAAGATCACCCAGGTGTGGTCTTGACTTCCCGGTCCGGGATGGCGACACGTGTCGGCGCGACAGGGGCGTCCGGGCAACCGGGCTGAGAAGCACCCTTTGAACCTGAACCAGATCATGCTGGCGGAGGGAGTCTGCGGTGGACATCTTTCCCGGCCCCCTGCACGCGGCAACCGGGCGTCCTCCGAAGCCTCCTGTGCCAGCCGGAGGATATGATGGAAGACACCGGACTTTATCTGCGGCACATGCGCGAGACGGCGCCTCTTGTCCACAACATCACCAATTACGTGGCGATGAACATCATGGCGAATGTCGTGTTGGCGGCAGGGGCCTCTCCGGCGATGGTGCATGCGCGCGAAGAGGTCGGCGAATTCGCCGGGCTGGCGCAGGCGCTGACCGTGAATATCGGCACGCTCGACAGCGATTGGGCCGACGCGATGGAAACCGCGGCGCGGGTCATGTCGGGGCAGGGCAGGCCGTGGGTGCTTGATCCGGTCGGCGTCGGAGCGACGTCGTTCCGGCAGGATGTCTGCGCCCGCTTGCTTGACCTGCGGCCAGACGTGATCCGCGGAAATGCCTCGGAAATCCTCGCGCTCGCCGGAGTCGCATCGACCGGGCGCGGAGCCGATGCCGCCGATCCCGTCGAAGCCGCGGAGGCGGCGGCGCGCGAGCTGTCGCACCAGACCGGCGCTGTGGTCGCGGTGTCTGGGCCGGTGGATTACATCACCGACGGCGCGGTGGCGTACCGGGTCCGCAACGGACACGCTCTGATGCCGCGTATCACGGCGCTGGGCTGTTCGCTAAACGGGGTGATCGCCGCATTCCTTGTGGGTCAGCCCGCGCTGCCCGCGACCGTGGCGGCATTGGCCTATTACGGGGTCGCGGGCGAACGCGCCGCGCAGGCCGCGCAAGGGCCGGGCAGCTTTCAGGTGGGATTTCTCGATGCGCTGCACGCGCTGACACCCGAAGAGGTGACGGCTGGGGCACGCGTGGAGGCGGCATGATGGGGCCGGTCTATGTCGTGACCGATCCCGACGCGCCGCTCGGGGTGGTTGAACAGGCGCTTGCGGCGGCGCGGGGCGGGGCTGCGTTCGTGCAATTGCGCGACAAGACCATTTCCGATGCCGCGTTTGCCGCGCTGGTGGCCGAGCTTCTGCCACGGATCGAGGTGCTGGGCGCGCGGTTGATCGTCAACGACCGCGTGGAGGTGGCGCACGCGACGCGCCCGCACGGGTTGCATATCGGTCAGGGCGATGGCGATCCGGCCGACATTCGGCGGCGTCTGCCCCCCGACATGATCCTTGGCCTGTCCGTCGAGACGGTGGAGCATGCGCGCCACGTCCCGGCGGGCGTCGATTACATCGGCGCGGGCCCTGTGCGGGCGACCCCCACCAAACCCGATCACGCAGCCCCCATCGGCTTCGAAGGTCTGGCCCGGATCGTCGAGGCGTCGGCTGTGCCGGCCTATGCCATCGGCGGCCTCAAGCCGGGCGATGCGGCAGCGGTCAGGGCCACGGGCGCCATCGGCATGGCGGTGGTCACCGCGGTGACCCGTGCCGCTGATCCGCAGGCCGCGACCCGGGCGCTTTTCGATGAATGGAGAGCGGCATGATCCCCAATATCCTGTCGATCGCAGGCTCCGACCCGTCTGGCGGGGCCGGAATACAGGCCGACATCAAGGCAATCTCGGCGAATGGCGGCTATGCCATGGCGGCCATCACCGCCCTGACGGCGCAGAACACCCAGGGCGTGCGCGGGGTCCGGATGGTCGACGCCGATTTCATCGCATCGCAGATCGCGGCAATCCGGGAAGACATCCGGATCGACGCCGTCAAGATCGGCATGCTGGGCAGCGCCGAGGTCGTGACTGCGGTCTTCACGGCGCTCCACGGCCTGAATGCGCCGATCGTTCTGGACCCGGTCATGGTCGCCAAGAGTGGTGACCGCCTGCTGCATGCCGATGCGGTGGCCGCGCTTCGGGACCATTTCGGGTCTGCCTGTGTCATCACGCCAAACCTGCCGGAAGCGGCGGATCTGCTGAACCAACCCGAAGCCCGCAATTCCGACGAGATGGAGGCGCAGGCGCGTGCGCTGCTCGACCTTAAACCCGGCGCGGTGTTGCTCAAGGGCGGTCATCTGTCCGGTGGCGACTGCCCCGATCTGCTGGCGTCCGATGAAGGGCTGATCTGGCTGCCGGGCCGACGTCATCCGACGCGCAAGACGCATGGCACGGGCTGCACCCTGTCCTCGGCGCTGGCAACGCAACTGGGACGTGGGCTGAGCCTCGGGGACGCGGCGACACGGGCAAAGGCCTATGTCGCCGGGGCCATCGCCAATGCCGACGCGCTGTCGGTCGGGCAGGGCCACGGCCCGACCCATCATTTCCACACATTCACAAGGGACCAGACCCATGACACGTAACATCTCCGACCTGACCGTGCTGGTGACCGGCGCAGGCCGTGGCCTTGGCGCCGCGATCGCGCGGGCCTTTGCCCGCGAGGGCGCGCAGGTCGCCATCAACTACCGGAACAGCCGTGACAATGCCGAGGCGCTGGCGGCCGAGCTTGGACCCCGCACCGCCGCCTTCCGGGCGGATGTGACCGACCCGGCACAGGTCGCCGCCATGGTCGACCGCATTTCGACCCGCCTTTCCGCGCCGAATGTGCTGGTCCACAACGCTTTGGCCGATTTCAGCTTCAACGGCGATGCCCGCGCAACGCTCGACAGGTTGAGCTGGGACGAGATCGCGCGCCAGACCGAAACGGCGGTCGGCGGCGCGCTGACCTGCATGCAGGCGCTGCGGCCCGGCTTCGAAGCGCACGGCTTCGGGCGGATCATCACGATCGGCACCAATCTGGTGCAGAACCCGGTGGTGCCCTATCACGACTATACCGCTGCCAAGGGCGCGCTGCTGGCGCTGACCCGCACCGCCGCCAAGGAGCTTGGACCATCGGGGGTGACCGTCAACATGGTCTCGGGCGGGCTGTTGCGCACCACCGATGCCAGCCGGGCCACCCCCGAGATGGTGTTCGACCTGATTGCGGGCCAGACGCCGCTTGGCCGCGTCACCACGCCCGAAGACCTCGCCGATGCGGTGCTGTTCTTCGCCTCGCCCTGGGCGCGGGCCGTGACCGGACAGAACCTGATCGTCGATGGTGGCCTCGTCTTCGGCTGACACCGGACGGTCCGCGCATCTGTGCCTTCGGCGCCTGATGCCACCACCATTGCCGACGCTGCGACAGCGCGCCCCTCGACGGGCGGGCTGTTTGTCTTAGCTACCTCTCCACCGCGAAGAGGAAACAAGGAATGGGCAGGGCCACATGGACATTGCGATTATCGGCTCGGGGATCACGGGGCTGGCCTGTGCGCGGCGGCTGGCCCAGGCCGGCCTGGCTCCAAGGGTGTTCGACAAGGGACGCGGGATCGGCGGTCGGGTCGCCACCCGCCTGGCCGCAGGCGGAGTGCAGTTCGATCATGGCGCGCAGGGGATCTCTTGCGAGAGCGATGGGTTTCGCACGGTTCTGGATCAGGCAGAGGCGGCGGGTCATGTCGCGGCATGGGAACCGGGCACGGCAAGCACCACCCATGTCGGCACTCCGGGCATGACCGGCCTTGCCAAGTACCTTGGCCACGGCCTCGACCTGCACCAGGGTACGGAAATCACCGCGCTGACCCGAACCGCCGATGGCTGGGATCTCAAGGCAGGCGAACCGCTTGGCACATTCGACCACGTGGTCTGTACCGCCCCGGCGCCCCAGACGACCCGGCTGGCCGGTCCTGCGCTGACCCGGCCACTGGACGCGGTGACCTACGAGCCGAGCCTCACGCTGATGGTTGCCCTGCACCGGGACCTCGAGGCGCCCGCGACACGCTCCAACCCGACGGATGCGCTCGCCTGGATCGCCCATGACAGCGTCAAACCCGGTCGCCCGACGCAGAATTGCTGGGTGGCACAGGCCAGCGCCGACTGGAGCATCGCGCATCTGGAATTGTCCAGGGACGAGATCGCGACCTTGATGCTCGACCTGTTTCTGGGCCTTCACGGCCTCGATCCAACCGATGTCGCGTATGCGACCGCCCATCGCTGGCGTTATGCGCTGGTGGACACGTCGCTGGGCCAACCCTTTGTCACGTCACGGGACAAGACGCTTCATGCAGGCGGCGACTGGTGCCTTGGCCCCCGGATCGAACACGCCTGGCAAAGCGGCACCGCCATCGCCGACGACATCCTCCGGACCGCATGACGCTGGACGATTCCCGCATTGCACGGCTGATCATGCTGATGCGCGCCGCAGCGACCCCGCCACCCGGCAAGGGGCGCATCGCGCTGGCGCTGGTCATGGGCGCGCTCTGCCACCTGATCTTTGCCATAGCGGTGCTGTCGATGATGGTCGCGATGTTCTTCGGCCTGAGCGAAAGCTTCGGGTCCGTCCCGTGGCCTTGGGCGGCGCTTGCCAACGCCGCGCTAATCCTGCAATTTCCGCTGCTGCACTCCTTCCTGCTGACGAAACGCGGCACACGCCTCGTCGCCCGCCTGATCCCCGGACCACATGGCGGCACGCTGGCAACGACCACCTACGCCATCATCGCCTCGGTCCAACTGGCGGCGCTGTTCCTGCTCTGGACGCCAAGCGGGATCGTCTGGTACCGCGCCGAAGGCGGCGCGTTCGCCGCATTGTGCACGCTCTACGCCGCCACATGGCTCTTGCTCATCAAGGCCAGCTTTGACGCCGGCGCCGAGGTGCAATCGGGCGCGCTGGGCTGGATGTCGCTTCTGGGCAGGATCAGGCCCGTCTTCCCGGACATGCCCACGCGGGGCCTCTTCCGCCATATCCGCCAGCCGATCTACGTGGCCTTCGCGCTCACGCTCTGGGCGGTGCCGGTCTGGACGCCGGATCAACTGGCGCTGGCGATCAGCTACACCGCCTATTGCCTGCTGGCCCCGCGACTGAAAGAGAAGCGCTTTCAACAGCGCTACGGTGCCGCGTTTGATCGCTATCGCGAAACGGTGCCCTATGTCCTGCCGAAACTCACCACGAAGGAGCGCAAGAATGGCGCAGACCCTGCGGAACAACCTTGAGATTTACGACCACGTTGCGGCGCAATGGTGGTCCGACGACATCCGCTGGGTCCGCACGCTCAAGAACATGGTGCCGGGGCGGCTGGGCTGGTTCGACAGGCATATCGACTGGCAGGGCAAGAACGTGCTCGATCTGGGCAGCGCCGGGGGTTTCATGGCCGAGGCTCTGGATGACCGCGGCGCGCATGTCACCGGCATCGACCCCGCGAAAGACGCCATCGCGGCCGCAACCGCCCATGCCGACGCCGCAGGACGGTCGATCCGCTATGACGTGGGCGTGGGCGAGGCGCTGCCCTATTCCGATGCCAGCTTCGACGCGGTGGTCTGCGTCGATGTGCTGGAGCATGTCCAAAGCCTGCCCACCGTCATCTCCGAGGTCTCTCGCGTCCTGCGCCCCGGCGGGCTGTTCCTGTTCGACACGATCAACCGCAACCCGATTGCGCGTCTGGTCACGATCACGATGGCGGAAGATGTGCTGAAACTGCTGCCCGGGGGCACCCATGATCCGGCATTGTTCATCAAGCCCGCCGAGCTGCGCACCGAATTGCAAGACGCCGGGTTCGCCGTGGGCAAGATGGTCGGCCTCGGCCCGCGCGGCATCAACGGGCGTGGCGATTTCACCTTTGGCCGCGTGCCGGGCACGATGATCATCTACATGGGCACCGCCCGGAAACCGGAGGCATGATGACGACACTGGCCTTGCTGACAACCGCGCTGCTCTTCGGCGGCATGGTGCTCTATTCCTTCGGCTTCGCGGCGTTCCTGTTCACGGCCCTTCCCGCCGAGACCGCAGGCCCCACGATCCGCCGTGCCTTCCCGCATTTCTACCTCTTCGTCATCGCCGGGGCAGGGCTGTCGGCGGTCTTCCTCGCCCCCACCGACCCGACCAGCGCCGCGATCATGGTGGCCATTGCCCTGACCACGATCCCGACCCGGCAAATCCTGATGCCCGCGATCAACGCCGCCACCGACTCCGGCGACAAGCGCCGCTTCGGCATGCTGCACGCTCTGTCGGTTGTGATCACTTTGATCCACATTGTCGCCGCCGCGACCGTGCTGCACCGCTTTATCGGTTGACTTGCCGGGCTTAAGGCCCCATGTGCTCCCTATCGCCGCGCAGCCGCGTGAGCTTGCCGCGCCCGTCATCTTGGGCGCACCGGCGATACATGAATTCAGTTCCCCATCACGCAGGGTCCCTGACGCAGTACCAGACGGTGCGAGGCGCTCTCGTGATGTCTTAAGGTCCTGCGACACCCTCGTTTGCCGCGATGATGCGGCAGAACCTCATCCATTGGCATGATGCCTGTGGACGCAAAGGATAGCTTTTGTCTGATTTTGACACCCTGGGCCTCAAGCCCGTTCTCCTCGCCGCTCTCAAAGACGCCGGCCTCACCACCCCGACCCCGATCCAGGACAAGGCGATTCCGCTGGCGATGGCGGGCAACGACGTTCTGGGTCTCGCCCAGACCGGCACCGGCAAGACGATGGCCTTCGGCATCCCGCTGGTCAGCCACCTGATGGACAGCCCTGACCGCCCCGCCGCGAAGACCGCGAAATCGCTGATCCTCGCGCCGACCCGCGAACTGGTCAACCAGATCGCCGAGGCGCTGCGCACCCTGACCAAGAAAACTCATCTCAAGGTCAATGTCGTCGTTGGTGGCCAGTCCATCAACAAGCAGATCCACCACCTGCTCAAGGGCACCGACATCCTTGTCGCGACACCCGGACGCCTGATCGACCTGATGGACCGCAAGGCGGTTGATCTGCGCACCGTCAAGCATCTTGTGCTGGACGAGGCCGACCAGATGCTCGACATGGGCTTCATCCACGCCCTGCGCCGCATCGCGCCGAAACTCGGCACGCCGCGCCAGACCATGCTGTTCTCGGCCACCATGCCGAAACAGATGGAAGACCTGAGCAAGGCGTACCTCACCAACCCGCAGCGCGTTCAGGTCGCCCCTCCGGGCAAGGCCGCCGACAAGGTCACGCAATCGGTGCATCACCTGGCCAGCAAGGGCGAAAAGCCCGGCAAGCTGCGCGAAATCCTGTCGCGCGACATGGACGCGCTGACGCTGGTCTTCTCGCGCACCAAGCATGGTGCCGAAAAGCTGATGAAGGGCCTTGTCGCTGATGGCTACAACGCCGCGTCCATTCACGGCAACAAAAGCCAGGGTCAGCGCGACCGCGCCATCAAGGCGTTCCGCGACGGTGACATCAAGGTGCTGGTCGCCACAGATGTGGCCGCCCGCGGCATCGACATTCCCGGCGTGGCTTACGTGATCAACTACGATCTGCCAGACGTGCCCGACAACTATGTCCACCGCATCGGCCGGACGGCACGTGCCGGTCGTGAAGGCGAGGCGATCGCCTTCTGCGCGCCCGACGAGGCCGATCTGCTGCGCCAGATCGAAAAGCTGATGAAGATCGAAGTGCCGGTCGCCAGCGGCACGGCTCCCAAGGATCCGGTTGCCCGGCCAGCACAGCAATCGCGCGGGCGCGGTCGCGGTGGTCAGGGGCAAGGCGGCAAGCCACGTCAGGCCAATGCCGGTGCCAAACCCGGCGGCCAACGCCGCCGCAGCCGGTCGCGCAAAGCGGCCTGATCCCGGTCCGATGATCTTGCAAACGGCCTGCCCTATCGGCGGGCCGTTTTGCATTTTTGCAGGCTCGTTGTGCATGACCCAAGGTCAATGCTCCATCGCGCAACCGGGCACCTATGTGATACCCTGTTCACAAGCTGACAGGCGGAGCGTGACAGGATGCAACTCAGGATCAACGGAACCGTTCACGAGGTCGATGTCGAAGACGACATGCCGCTGCTCTGGGTCCTGCGCGACGAGCTGGGCCTGACCGGCACCAAATATGGCTGCGGCATCGCGCAATGTGGCGCCTGTACCGTACATCTGGATGGCGTTGCAGTACGGTCCTGCCAGACTTGGGCGGTCGACGCGGAAGGCGCCGAGATCACCACCATCGAAGGTCTGGGCACGCCGGATGCGCTCAACGCCGTGCAGGCCGCATGGCTGACAGAACAGGTCGCGCAATGCGGCTATTGCCAGTCCGGTCAAATCATGCAGGCCGCCTCGCTGCTGGCCGAAAACCCAAACCCCACGGACCCCGAAATCGACGACGCCATGTCCGGCAATCTCTGCCGCTGCGGCACCTATCCGCGCATCCGTGCCGCCGTGAAACGTGCCGCCCGCGTGATGGAGGGCTGATCATGGGACGCCTCAAGACCATTGCCCGCCGCACGTTTCTTGTCGGCTCGGCCGCTGTTGTCGGCGGCGTTGCCTTTGGCGTCTACACAGTGCGCAAACCGCACGAGAACCCGCTGACCGCCGAAGCGGGTGAGGCGGTGCTGACGCCTTACGTCAAGATCACGGGGGACGGCATCACCCTGATCACGCCGCGCGCAGATTCGGGGCAGGGCGTCTATCACGTCCAAGCCGCCCTGATCGCCGAGGAACTGGATGTCGACCTTGACCAGATCAAGACCGATCCCGGCCCGCCCAGCCCCGCCTATTGGAACACCGCGCTTGCCGCCGAGGCCGCCGATTTCATGGTGCCCGCCGCAGGTATGATGCACAACATCGCCGAAGGTGCCGTGAACAGCGTGATGAAGGTCATGGGCCTTCAGATCACCGGCGGATCGACCACCGTTCCGGATCAGTTCGACAAGCTGCGTCTGGCGGGGGCATCTGCCCGCGAGACGATCAAGGCTTTGGTGGCCGAGCGCGAAGGCGTGGCGGTGTCCGACCTGACCACCCGCGCGGGTCGCGTGATTTTACCGGATGGTCAAAAAATCCCCTACACCAGTCTCGCCACCAATTTGGCAGAGGCTGAGGTGGTGCAGGACGTCCCCCTCCGCGATCCGTCGCAATGGCGCTATATCGGCAAGCCGATGCAGCGGATCGACATGCTGGCGAAAAGCACCGGCACGCAGGATTATGGCATCGACGCAGCGGTCGGGGGCATGGTGCACGCCACCGTCCTGATGAACCCGGCACAGGGCGGCGGGATGGCAGACTATGATGCGTCCGAAGCGCTCGCCATGCGCGGAGTGCAGGCGGTTGTTCCGATTACCGGGGGCTTGGGCATCGTCGCCGACAATACGTGGCGCGCCTTCCGCGCGGCAGAAGCTGTGCAGGTGACGTGGGAAGACCCCGCATACCCTCTCGAACAAACCGACCATTGGGCCGCGCTCGAAGCCGCCTTCACCCCCGACGCGATGGACAGCCGGAAACGCGATGATGGCGATGTGGAAACCGCACTGGGCGAGGGCGATATCCTCACCGCCGGGTACCGCGCGCCTTATCTGGCCCATGCGCCGCTGGAGCCGATCAACGCCATCGTGCGCGTCGACGACAACCGTGCCGAGGTCTGGACCGGCACGCAGATCCCGCGCTTCATTCAGGCCAATGTCAGCCGCATCACCGGCATTCCTGCGGACAACGTCACCGTACA
>NZ_JAIPUT010000032.1 GCF_020055635.1 Marivita sp.
GGAAAGCTTGGGCGTCGTCAAATGGTTCGGCGCGGCATGTATCCTGTCCCCCCTTTTCCCGGACGGCGAAGATGCACAAATCGCTGCCCGACTGGAAAGACCTTGGCGTCACGCCGGCGTTTCAGTCAATCCACGACGCGCTACCCTGCATCTTCGATGACGGCTTCCCACGTGCCGATAGGTGCTTTCACATCCCAGTAGCCCCGCTTGTGCCTTCAGGGACGCCCGACCGGTGTCAGACTATCGAAGCTCTGACCGGTCGTCCATTCGTATTCATCCTCGTCCCAGAACCCGATCAAGATACCGATTTCCGCCGCCTTGCTCTGTCCTGCAAGCACGTCCGGGGTGGCGGTGATCCGCGTGTGGTGGCGCGTTGCCCAATCCAGCAGGGCCTTGTCCATGCGGGTGCGGACCTCCTGGTGTTCGGGCAGGTCTGAGGCGCCGAGATCGACCAGTTCCTGCGGATCGGCATGCAGATCGAAAAGGATCGGCCGGAAGGTTTCGCACCGGATGTATTTCCAGCGGCCATCGAAGATCATCGTCGTGTGCGCCTGCTCCTGCGGCTGACCCAGCGCCCTGGCCATCTCGGACCAGTGGTAGTCATGCTGGCTGATGACATGGCTACGCGAAAACCCCTTCTGCCCGTGCAAGAGCGGCGTCAGATCGCGGCCTTCGACGACATGCGGTTTCGGCGGGCAGCCAAGGGCCGACATGAAGGTCGGGGCAAGGTCGATCATTTCGACCAGGGCATCCGAGACGATGCCGCGTGTCCCGTCTGCCGCGGATCGGGGGTCGGCGATGATCAGCGGCACCTTGACCGCCATGTCGTGGTAGAAATCCTTGTCGCCCATCCAGTGATCGCCCAGGTAGTCGCCGTGATCCGAGGTGAAGGCGATGATCGTGTTCTCGGTCAGTCCGGTGTCGTCCATCCAGGCAAAGAGCCGGCCCAGATTGTCGTCAAGCTGCTTGATGAGCCCCATATAGGCCGGGATCACATGGTCGCGCACCGGGTCGCGGGAAAAGCTCTTGCAGACACGCGCGTCGAGATAGGCCTGCATCAACGGATGATCCGTCTCGCGCTCGGCCAAGGACCGGACGGGCGGCAGGACATGGCGGTTGCCGAACATGGCGTGATACGGGGCCGGCACGATATAGGGCCAATGTGGCTTGATATACGACAGGTGGCACATCCAGGGGCGACCGTCGGCTTCTGCCTGCCGCATGAAGTCCATCGCGCGGTTGGTCATGTAGGCCGTCTCGGAATGTTCCTCGGGTACGTTCGCGGCAAGGCGCGAATTCTTCAGAAGCCACCCCGACATGAGGTCGCCATCGGGATCGACACCGGAATTGGCGAAATCCTCCCAAGGGTTGTCCGACCGGAACCCCTGCGCCACCAGGTAATCGTCATAGGCCGACCAGTTCTGGCGCGGGCTGTCGGGGTGCAACCCGTCGTCCCGCTCGAACGGCTCGAAGCCGCATTCCGACACCCGCACGCCGATCTCGCTTTGCGGATCGATGCCAAGCCACGCCATGCCCTCTGCATCGGCGACCATGTGCGTCTTGCCGACAAGCACCGCCCGTGCGCCCGCCTCGCGCAGATGATCGCCAAGGGTCGGTTCGCCGATCCGCAGCGGCATGCCGTTCCATGTCGACCCGTGGCTGCGCACATAGCGTCCGGTATAGGCCGACATGCGGGACGGGCCGCAGACCGGGGATTGCACATAAGCATTGCTGAACCGCATGCCGCGCCCGGCGAGGGCATCGATGTGTGGAGTGTGCAGATGGGGATGGCCGTAGCAACTCAGGTAATCGAACCGAAGCTGATCGGCCATGATCCACAAGACATTCGGTCGATCGGTCATCGGGCTTCACCTTGTTCCTGCGTCGTCCCGGAAAGGCGGCCAGGTTCAGCCGCGATCCCGCATCCACATCGGACCGCCCCGCCAGCGCGGAAATCCGTAGCCGTTGATCATCGTCACGTCTATGTCGCACGCGTTTCGGGCAATGCCTTCGTCCAGCACGTTCTGCCCTTCGGATTGCATGGCCGCAAGTAGGCGCTGCATGATCTCCTCCGGGTCGAAGGGGCGCGGCGTGATGCCCGCGCGCCTCCGCTCGGACGCGATGATCTCGGTGACGGTCGGGGCGCTCCGGGCCTTTCCATCGACATAGTCATACCAGCCCGCGCCGGTCTTGCGCCCGAACCGGCCCGCCTGGCACAGACGGTCGGCGATGGCGACATAGCGTTCCGACGGGTCGCGGGTCGCCGCGCGGCGCTTGCGCATGGCCCAGGCGATGTCGAGCCCGGCCAGATCCTGCATTGCAAAGACCCCCATGGCAAAGCCGAAACCGGTCATCGCGGCGTCCACCTCGGATGGCGTCGCACCGTCTTCGAGCAGGTAGTCCGCCTCGCGCCGATAGGCCGACATGATCCGGTTGCCGATGAACCCGTCGCACACACCGGCCAGCACCCCGATCTTGCCCAGTTTGCGAGCCAGGGCCGCTCCGGTGGCCACCACGTCATCCGCCACCCGCTCCGGCAGAACGATCTCGAGCAGCTTCATCACATGGGCGGGCGAAAAGAAATGCAGCCCGATGGCCCGCGACGGATCGCGCAGCGTCGCCGCCAGTTCATCGACATCCAGATACGACGTGTTGGTTGCGATCACCGCATCCGGCGCGCAGACCTCGTCCAGCCTGGCAAAGACCTGCTTCTTGACCTGCATGTCTTCGAACACGGCCTCGATCACCAGATCCTCCCCGGCAAGTTCGCTGTAGTCGGTGGCCGCCTGAAAGCGCGACAGGGCCGCGTCCCGCGCGTCGGACGTCAGCAACCCGCGCGCCAGGCTTCCGGCCAGCGTTTCGGCGACGCGGGCACGTCCGGTTTCCGCCGCCTCGGTGTCGCGCTCGACCATTGTCACGCTCAGCCCCTTCAAGAGACAGGCCGCAGCGATCCCGGCGCCCATCGTACCGCCGCCGACCACACCGATCCGGTCGACCGGGCGCGGTGTCTGCTTGCAACGCGGATCGGACAGCGTGGCGCGTTCGGCAAAAAACACGTGACGCAGCGCGGCGGCCTGTTCACTGTCCTTGAGGTCGAGGAATGTCTGCCGCTCGGCCGCCAGCGCGGCGGCGGCATCGGTGACAAGGGTGTTTTCCACCGCTTCGACGGCGTGCCGGATCGACAGTTGCCCGCCTGCCCGGGTCTTGAAGCGCTTTACCTGCGCCGAAAAGGCATCGGCATCGGACGGGTCCCGGACCGGCCGGTCCAAGGTGCGGCGCGGCGCCTCGAGCCCGGTCGCCAACGCAATGGCCGCGTCGGTCAGATCCCCGTCGGCCACGTCATCAAGCAGCCCGATCTCCAGTGCCCGGGCCGCGGTCACGGGCTTGCCACCCGCGATCATCGCAAGCGCCGCGTCGGCGGCCACCAGGCGCGGAAGGCGGACCGTGCCACCGGCTCCGGGGATCAGGCCAAGCGTCACCTCGGGCAATCCAAGCCGCGCGTCCCGGGCCGCGATCCGGGCGTGACACCCCATCGCGAGCTCAAGCCCGCCGCCCAGCGCGCTGCCGTGAATGGCCGCGACCCAGGGCCTTGACGCCGCTTCGATGGCCGCGATGACATCCGGCAAATGCGGCGGCTGCGGGGGCTTGTCGAATTCGCGCACATCCGCGCCGGCCACGAAGGTCCGGCCAGTGCATCTCAGCACGACCGAGGCAATCCCGGGATCGGCTTCGATGTCCGCGACGGCGGCAAGCAGTCCTGCGCGCACCGCCTGGCTGGTGGCGTTGACCGGCGGATTGTCGATCGTCACGACAGCGACCGATCCGTGAAGCAGGGTCGAGACAACACTCATGCAGGCACCTGAACATCCGGGTTTTCAAAGGGCAATGGCATCACCTGTCGTATCGCTCCGTTGCTGTGGTCGGTCCGTCCTGCGGCAAGTGTCCCGCGCGCCCAGGCCTTTGACAAGCCGCTTCCGACCTCGGGCCGGCAAGCCGGTCCCAATGGCTCCGCGATGCCCGACGCTACAATTTCATGCTTGAAACTTCAAGCTTGAAATAAATTCCATCTCTGCGAAGATCATGGACGAATCTGCTCAAGGGGACGACGAAATGCGTGTCGCATGTCTTGGAGGAGGACCGGCCGGTCTTTACTTCGCGATCTCGATGAAGCTGCGCGATCCATCGCACGAGGTGGTCGTGTTCGAACGCAATCGCGCCAATGACACGTTCGGCTGGGGCGTTGTGCTTTCGGACGACGCGCTGGAACAGCTCGAGGAAAACGATCCGGTCAGCGCCCAGGCGATCCGCGATCACTTTGCCTATTGGGACGATATCGCGGTGGTGCATGACGGGGTGCGCACCGTGTCGACCGGACATGGCTTCGCCGGGATCGGACGGCGGCAGATGCTGGTGCTGCTTCAGGACCGCGCCCGCGAACTGGGCGTGGACATCCGCTTTGAATCCGAGTTCCAGGACGCCGAGACCTTCCGCCAGGATTATGACATCGTGGTCGCCTGCGATGGCATCAATTCGCGGGTCCGCGAGGAATACAAGCACGTGTTCCGCCCGGATATCGACATGCGCGAATGCAAGTTCGTCTGGCTGGGCACTCATCAGAAATTCGACGACGCCTTCACCTTCATCTTCGAAAAGACCGAACATGGCTGGGTCTGGGCGCATGTCTACCAGTTCGACGACAACACCGCGACCTTCATCGTGGAGTGCCAGCAGGCCACATGGGACCGCTGGGGGTTCGAAGCGATGTCCAAGGAGGAGATCGTCGAGACCTGCCGCCGGATCTTCGAGGATCACCTCGACGGGCACGACCTGATGTCCAATGCCGCGCATCTGCGCGGATCTGCGGTCTGGATGAACTTCCCGCGGGTCATCTGCGACACGTGGCACCACGAAAACGTGGTGCTCATGGGCGATGCCGCCGCCACAGGGCATTTCTCGATCGGGTCGGGTACGCGGCTGGCCTTCGACAGCGCGATTTCGCTGGCCACCTACCTGCATTCCGAACCGACGCAGGAGGCCGCGTTCAACCGCTACCAGGATGAACGGCGGATCGAGGTGCTGCGGCTGCAATCGGCCGCCCGCAACAGCCTCGAATGGTTCGAACAGGTCGAGCGTTATCTCGACCTCGATCCGGTTCAGTTCACCTATTCTCTGCTGACCCGCAGCCAGCGCATCAGTCACGAGAACCTGCGCCTGCGCGACCCGGACTGGCTTGAAAGCGCGGAACGGTGGTTCCAGACGCAGGCCGGGGTCAGCCCGAACGCGCCGGTGCGCGCGCCGATGTTCGCGCCGTTCAAGCTGCGCGACATGGCGCTGAAGAACCGCATCGTGGTGTCTCCGATGGCGCAGTACAAGGCCGTCGATGGCTGCCCCACAGACTGGCATCTGATCCATTATGGCGAACGCGCCAAGGGCGGCGCGGGGCTGGTCTATACCGAAATGACCTGCGTCAGCGCCGAAGGCCGGATCACACCGGGATGCCCCGGGCTTTACGATCCGTCGCACGAGGCCGCGTGGGCGCGGCTGACCGGTTTCGTACACGCCGAGACCGATGCGAAGATCTGCTGCCAGATCGGCCATTCGGGGCGCAAGGGATCGACCCAGCTGGGCTGGGACGAGATGGACGCCCCCCTTCCCGACGGCAACTGGGATGTGGTCAGCGCCTCGGCCCTGCCGTGGTCAGACCGCAACCCGGTTCCGCGCGAGATCACCCGCACCGAGATGGACGCGGTGCGCGATCAGTTCGTCGCCTCCGCCGAAATGGCTCAGCGCTCCGGGTTCGACATGATCGAACTGCACGCAGCGCACGGCTATCTTCTGTCGTCCTTCATCTCTCCGGTGTCAAACCATCGCACCGACGAGTACGGCGGGTCGCTGGAAAACCGCCTGCGCTATCCGCTCGAGGTGTTTGCCGCGATGCGGGCGGTCTGGCCCGAGGACAAGCCCCTGTCGGTGCGCATCTCGGCCAATGACTGGGTGGGCGATGACGGGGTGACGCCGGACGAGGCGGTCGAGATCGCCCGCGCCTTCTGGAAGGCCGGGGCCGACATGATCGACGTCTCCGCCGGGCAGACCACCCCCGAGGCCCGTCCGGTCTATGGCCGGATGTTCCAGACCCCCTTCAGCGACCGTATCCGCAACGAGGCGGGCATCTGCACCATGGCGGTCGGCAATATCTTCGAGGCCGACCACGCCAATTCCATCCTGATGGCCGGGCGCGCCGATCTTGTCGCGGTGGGTCGTCCCCACCTGGCCGATCCCTACTGGACGCTGCACGAAGCCGCCCGCATCGGCGACCGCGGCGCGCCGGACTGGCCCCTGCCCTATCTTGCCGGGCGCGACCAGCATTGGCGACTGGCGGACCGTGAAGCCGAGGCGGTGCGGGCATGAGACGGGTCCTGGTCACCGGCGGCGGAACCGGCATCGGACGCGCCATCGCCCGGGCCTTCGCCCGCGAGGGCGACGCGGTCACCATCACCGGACGGCGCGAAGAGCCGTTGCACGAAACCGCGGACGGCTTCGACATGACCTGCCGCACCGCAGACGTGACGGACGAGGCACAGGTCGCGGCGCTGTTCGATTGCGCCTTCCACGTGGTCATCGCCAATGCCGGAGCGGGCACACCAGCCAAGATCCGCGATGTGACGCTTGAAGACTGGAACCGGACCCTGGCAGTCAACCTGACCGGCACGTTCCTGACCTTCCGGGCGGCCCTTGCGGCGATGCCCTCGGGCGGCCGGCTGATCGCGATTGCATCGACGGCATCGCTCAAGGGCGGGGCCGCTGTTCCGGCCTACACGGCGGCGAAACACGGCGTGCTTGGCCTTGTCCGTTCCGTCGCGCTCGACGTTGCGAAATCGGGCATCACCTGCAACGCCATCTGCCCCGGCTTCACCGATACCGACATGGCGAACACGGCCATCGACGGGCTGATGACACGGTTCGACGTGGATCGGGACACCGCCACCGGCATGGTCGTGTCCGGCAACCCGATGAAGCGCCTGATCGCCCCGGACGAGGTGGCGGCGGCGGCGCTTTACCTGGCATCGGACGGGGCGGCATCGGTCAACGGGCACGCGCTTTCGGTTTCCGGAGGCGAGACATGACCAAAAACGCCCGCGCGCTTGAAGAAGACCTGTCGAAAGCACGGCTGCGGCTCTGGTTGCGGCTCTTGAAACTGACGCAGGGCATCGAGACGGACCTGCGCCGCAAACTGCGCGAACATCACGGAACGACCCTGCCGCGGTTCGACGTGATGGCCGCGCTGGCCCGGCATCCGGACGGGCTCAAGATGAGCGAACTGTCGAGTTACCTCAAGGTGTCGAACGGCAACGTGACGGGCATTGTCGACCGTCTGACCCAGGAAGGGCTGGCGCTGCGCATCTCGGTGCCCGGTGACAGGCGCGCCCAGATCGCACGGCTGACGCCGCGGGGCCGCGAGACCTTCGACAGCATGGCGGCCGAGCATGAAGCCTGGATCGACACGCTTCTGAGCGATCTGGGCTCCGAGGACATCACGACGATGGCGACACTCGCAGAGCGGGTTCTAGCCAAGGAAGGCACATATGAGCATCCCTGACCCGACACATTTTCTGTGCACCATCGAAGACGGCATCGCGCGGGTTTCGCACAACCGGCCCGAGCGCAAGAACCCCTTCACCTTCGACAGCTATGCCGAATTGCGGGACTGGTTCCGCGCTCTGGCCTATTCCGATGACGTGCACGCGGTGGTGATCCTGCCCAATGGCGGCAATTTCAGCTCGGGTGGCGATGTGCATGACATCATCGGCCCGTTGACCCGCATGACCATGAAGGAACTTCTGGCCTTCACCCGCATGACCGGCGATCTGGTCAAGGCGATGATCCATTGCGGCAAGCCGATCATCGCCGCCGTCGATGGCGTCTGCGCCGGGGCGGGCGCGATCATGGCGATGGCGTCGGACCTGCGCCTTGCCACGCCCGAGGCGAAGACCGCGTTCCTGTTCAACCGCGTCGGTCTGGCGGGCTGCGACATGGGGGCCTGTGCCATCCTGCCCCGCATCATCGGCCAGGGCCGCGCGGCAGAACTGCTCTATACCGGCCGGTCGATGGGCGCCGAGGAAGGCGAACGCTGGGGGTTCTACAACCGTGTCGTTGCTGCGGACGCGCTGGAAACCGAGGCGATGGAGATGGCCCGCCGCATCGTCGCGGGGCCGACCTTCGCCAATTCCATGACCAAGACCATGCTGGCGCAGGAATGGTCGATGAGCCTTGACCAGGCCATCGAGGCCGAGGCGCAGGCGCAGGCGATCTGCATGCAGGGCAAGGACTTCACCCGCGCCTATGATGCCTTCGTGGCAAAACAGAAACCCCTGTTCGAGGGCGACTGATGAGCGACCAAAGCTATCTCGACTGGCCCTTCTTCGACCCGGCGCATCGCGACTGGGCCAACCGGGTCGAGGCGGTGGCGGCTGATCTCACGATCGACCACGGCGACACCGACGCAACCTGCCGCAAGCTGGTGGGCGACCTTGGCGCGGCGGGTATCCTGGAACCCACCGCAAGCCTGTCGGGTCCGCTCGACGTGCGCCGTCTGTGTCTTGCCCGCGAGATCCTTGCGCGCCGCGACGGGCTGGCGGATTTCGCCTTTGCAATGCAGGGGCTTGGGACCGGGGCGATTTCGCTGTTCGGAACGGACGCGCAGAAAGCGGCGTGGCTGCCCCTGACGCGCAGCGGCCAGGCCATCGCCGCATTCGCGCTGACCGAACCCGCGTCGGGGTCGGATGTCGCCAATTCCACGATGACCGCCGAGGTCGATGGCGATCACGTCGTGCTGAACGGCGAAAAGACCTGGATTTCCAATGGCGGCATTGCCGATGTCTACACGGTGTTTGCCCGCACCGGAGAAGCGCCCGGGGCCAGGGGCCTGTCGGCCTTCGTGGTGCCTGCGGACACGCCGGGGCTGGAAATTGTCGAACGGCTCGAAACCATCGCGCCGCACCCGCTTGCCACCCTGCGGTTCTCGGAGTGCCGGATTCCGTCCGACGCGCTGATCGGCACATCGGGGCGCGGCTTCCAGATCGCCATGTCGGTGCTCGACGTCTTCCGCTCGACCGTGGCCGCCGCCGCCCTGGGCTTTGCCCGCCGCGCGCTGGACGAGGCGCTGACCCGCGTCACGACACGACAGGTGCAGGGAGCGCCGCTTTCCGACCTCCAGATGGTGCAGGGCCACATCGCCGACATGGCGCTCGATGTCGATGCCGCCGCGCTTCTGGTCTACCGCGCGGCATGGCTCAAGGACACCGGCGCCGACCGGGTCACGCGCGAGGCGGCGATGGCCAAGCTGTTCGCCACCGAGCAGGCGCAAAAGGTCATCGACAGCGCGGTACAGCTGCACGGCGGCGATGGTGTGAAATCCGGTGAAACCGTCGAACGGCTCTACCGCGAGATCCGCGCCCTGCGCATCTACGAAGGCGCCACGGATGTGCAGCGCGTGGTGATCGCGCGGCAGACCTTGTCCAATCACGGGAGATCGCAACCATGCTGAGACCCTCTGCCCACACCGACACGTTTGCGCGCGACAACCTGCCCCCGGTCGAGCACTGGCCCGATCTGCTTCTGGACGGGTTCGACTATCCCGACCGGCTGAATGCGGCGGTGGAACTGACCGACGCGATGGTCGCCAAGGGGTTCGGCGACCGGACGGCGCTGATCGGCAACGGGCGGCAGCGCACCTACAAGGAACTGACCGACTGGACCAACCGGCTGGCGCATGCGCTGGTCGACGATCTTGGCATCAAGCCCGGCAACCGGGTGATGATCCGGTCGGCCAACAACCCGGCGATGGTCGCCTGCTGGCTGGCGGCCACCAAGGCCGGTGCGATCGTGGTCAACACGATGCCGCTTCTGCGCGCGGGCGAGCTTGCCAAATATTGCGAAAAGGCCGCGATCACCCACGCGCTCTGCGACACGCGGCTGATGGATGAAATGGTGCAATGCGCCAAGAAAAGCCCGTCGCTCCAGACCGTCGTCGGGTTCGACGGCACCGAGAACCACGATGCCGAACTGGACCGGCTGGCACTGCAGAAACCGGTGGCGTTCAAGGCGGTCGACACCGCGCAGGATGACGTGGCGCTGATCGGCTTCACGTCGGGCTCGACGGGCAACCCGAAGGCGACGATGCATTTTCACCGCGACCTTCTCATCATCGCGGATGGCTATGCGCGCGAGGTGCTGGACGTGCAGCCCGAGGATGTCTTCGTCGGGTCGCCACCGCTGGCCTTTACCTTCGGACTGGGTGGTCTCGCGGTGTTCCCGCTGCGCTTTGGCGCGGCGGCGGCCCTGCTGGAAACCGCGTCGCCCCCGAACCTGATCGAGATCATCGAGACCTACCGCGCGACCGTCTGCCTGACCGCGCCCACGGCGTATCGCGCGATGCTCCAGGCGATGGATGACGGTGCCGACCTGTCGAGCCTGCGCGCCGCGATTTCGGCCGGCGAGACCCTGCCCGCGCCGGTCTACGAGGATTGGAAGGCCAAGACGGGCAAGCCGATGCTCGACGGGATCGGCGCAACCGAGTTGCTGCACATCTTCATCTCGAACCGCTTTGGCGATCATCGCCCCGCCTGTACCGGCAAGCCGGTTCGCGGATACGAGGCGAAGGTGCTGGCCGAGGACGGCAGCGATGCCGCGCCGGGCACCATCGGACGGCTCGCGGTACGCGGCCCGACCGGCTGCCGCTATCTCTATGGTGAACGCCAGGAGGAATACGTCCGCGATGGCTGGAACCTGACCGGGGATTCCTTTGTCTGCGACGAAGACGGCTATTTCCACTTCGCCGCGCGCGATGACGACATCATCGTCAGCTCGGGCTACAACATCGCCGGACCCGAGGTCGAAGCCGCGCTGCTGGGGCATGATGCGGTCTCCGAATGCGCCGTCATCGGCGTGCCGGACGACACCCGCGGCATGATTGTGCAGGCGCATGTGGTGCTCAGTGACGGGCACGAAGCCTGCGACGCGATGGTGACGCTTCTGCAGGAACACGTTAAGTCGACAATTGCACCGTTCAAATATCCGCGTTCGGTCATTTTCACAAAGACGCTTCCCAAAACGGAAAGCGGTAAAATACAACGGTTCCGTCTCAGGCCGGATCGGTAACCGTATGACAAACAAAGGCCTGAACCAACAAGGAGAGTTCACATGAAGAAATTGGCACTTGGCGCTGCGGCGCTGGCACTCGCGGCGACATCGGCCGCGGCAGAGGTCAAGGTGGGCATGATCACCACCCTGTCGGGCGGTGGCGCAGGGCTTGGCATCGACGTCCGGGACGGCTTTGTCCTGGCGCTGGAACAGGCGGGGCGCGACGATATCGAACTGGTGATCGAGGACGATCAGCGCAAACCCGACATCGCGGTGCAGCTGGCCGACAAGATGATCCAGTCCGAACGCGTCGACGTGATGACCGGCATCATCTGGTCCAACCTGGCGATGGCGGTGATCCCGAGCGCGGTGAACCAGGGCGTGTTCTACCTGTCGCCCAATGCCGGCCCGTCGCAGCTGGCCGGTCAGGGCTGTCACGAGAATTACTTCAACGTCGCGTGGCAGAACGACAACCTGCACGAGGCGGCCGGCGCCTGGGCCAACCAGACCGGCTATGAAAACAGCTTCATCCTCGCGCCGAACTACCCGGCGGGACAGGACGCGCTGACGGGTTACAAGCGGTTCTACGAGGGCGAACTGGCCGGAGAACTGTATACCCAGCTTGGCCAGACCGACTACGCCGCCGAGATCGCGCAGATCCGCGCAAGCGGGGCCGACAGCGTGTTCTTCTTCCTGCCCGGCGGCATGGGGATTTCCTTCCTCAAGCAATATGCCGACAGCGGTGTCGAGACCCCGGTGATCGGCCCGGCCTTCAGCTTTGACCAGGGCATCCTTGGCGCGGTCGGCGATGCGGCGCTCGGCATCGTGAACACCTCGCAATGGTCCAAGGATCTCGACAACCCGACCAACTCCGCCTTCGTCGAAAGCTTCCAGGAAAAATACGACCGCCTGCCGTCGCTCTATGCAAGCCAGGGCTTCGACACCGCGAACCTGCTGATCTCGGCCATCGACGCGGCGGACGTGTCGGACAAGGAAGCGTTCCGCGAGGCGCTGCGCGCGGCGGATTTCGACAGCACGCGGGGCGATTTCGAATTCGGCCCGAACCATCACCCGATCCAGGACATCTATGCCCGCGAAGTGGTGATGGAAGGCGACGTGCTGACCAACCGGATCATCGGAACGGCTCTTGAAGACCGCGCCGATGCCTATGCCGACGCCTGCAACATGTAAGACCTTTGGTTCCCCCGCCCTGCCCGACAGCGGCGGGGGACCCGATGCACAAGGGCTGACGCCATGTCCCTCATCCTCATTGCCGAACAGGTGCTGAACGGGCTTCAGTTCGGCGTCATGCTGTTCCTGATGGCGGCCGGCCTGACGCTGATCTTCGGCGTGATGGGTCTGATCAACCTGGCGCATGGATCGCTTTACATGGTGGGGGCCTTCGCCGCCGCCGCCGTGGCCGGGGCGACCGGGTCCTTCCTGCTTGCGCTGGCCGCCGCACTGGCTGCCGCCGCACTGGCCGGGGTGCTGATCGAGATCCTGGTGATCCGAAGGCTCTACCGCGCCGCCCATCTGGATCAGGTACTGGCCACCTTCGCGCTGATCCTGATCTTCTCGGAAGGCACGCGCTGGGTGTTCGGATCCTTTCCGCTGTTCCTCGACGTGCCGGACGCGCTCTCCGGGCCGATCACCCTGCCCGGCGGCATCCAGTACCCGGTCTACCGCCTGACCCTGATCGGGATCGGCCTGGCCGTGGCCCTGGGCCTGTGGTGGCTGACCGCGCGCACCCGGATCGGCATCCAGATCCGCGCCGGTGAAAACGACCGCGAGATGATCGCGGCGCTGGGTGTGGACATCTCCAGACTTTACACGATAGTTTTTGCGCTTGGCGCGGCGCTCGCCGGTCTTGCGGGCGCGCTTGTCGGCGCGATCCAGTCGGTGCAGGTCGGCATGGGCGAACCCGTGCTGATCCTTGCCTTCGTCGTGATCGTGATCGGTGGCATCGGGTCGATCAAGGGCGCGTTCATCGGCGCGCTTCTGGTGGGTCTCACCGACACGCTGGGCGGAATTTTCCTGCCCGAGCTGTTCAAGCTCTTCATGCCGGCCGATGCCGCAAGCCAGACCGGATCGGCACTGGCGTCGATGGCGATCTATATCCTGATGAGCCTCGTGCTGATCTGGCGTCCCTCCGGCCTGTTCGGAGCGCGCGCATGATCGGTGAACGCAGCATCACCCTGGTCGTGCTCGGCCTGCTGCTGGCGGTGGTGGCTTGGGCGCTTGTCGTGGACGAACCGTTCACCATCACCCTGGCCACGCGCGCCGCCATTCTGGCGCTGGCCGCCGTGGGACTGAACATCGCGCTCGGGATCGGCGGCATGGTCAGCCTTGGTCACGCGGTGTTCTTCGGCCTTGGCGGCTATGCGATGGGCATATTGGCCTATCACGCCCAAAGCTTCAGCGCGCTCGACCTTGGCCTTGTCTCGGTCGCCGGGACCAAGTCCATGCCGGTGATCTGGCTGGTCGCATTGGGTGTCTCGGCGCTGGCTGCCCTGCTGATCGGGCTCTTGTCGCTGCGGACATCGGGGGTCTATTTCATCATGATCACCCTCGCTTTCGGGCAGATGTTCTATTATTTCGCCATCTCCTGGAGCGCCTATGGCGGCGAAGACGGGCTGTCGATCTACGTGCGCAACGGCTTTCCCGGCCTGAACACGCTGGTCCCGATCCAGTTCTTCGGCATCTGCTTCGCGCTCCTGTGCGCGGCGCTTTTCCTGAACGCCCGGCTTCGTGCGTCACCCTTCGGCCTCGCGCTGAACGCCGCACGCCAGGTCCCGGCGCGGATCGAAACTGTCGGCCTCACGCCGTTCCGTCTCAAGCTGGTGGCCTTCGTCATTTCCGGCGCCATCACCGGGCTTGCCGGGGCGCTCTTCGCCGATCTCAACCGCTTCGTCAGCCCGACGATGTTCAGCTGGCAGCTGTCGGGCGAATTGATCGTGCTGATCGTGATCGGCGGGGTCGGACGCCTGATCGGCCCGGTGATCGGCGCCTGCCTGTTCGTGGCGCTGGAACATTGGCTGGGCGGGCTGACCGAGTTCTGGCATGTCTATCTTGGCGCAATCCTGCTGGGGATCGTGCTGTTCGCTCGCGGCGGGATCGTCGGCTTGCTGACCGGACGGGAGGGCCCGCATGTCTGATCCGATCCTGTCGACGCACAACCTGGTCAAGGCGTTCGGCGCGCTGACGGCGACGGATGATGTCTCGATCGACCTCTTCCCGGGCGAGATCCACGCCCTGATCGGGCCCAATGGCGCGGGCAAATCGACGTTGATCGCGCAGATCTGCGGCGGGCTGACCCCGGATTCGGGGCGCGTCGTGCTGCAGGGCCGGGACGTCACGCAGGACAGCACCGCCGTCCGTGCGCGGGCCGGTCTGGGCCGGACCTTCCAGATCTCCGCCCTTGCGATGGAGGATACGGTTCTCGAAAACGCCCTGCTGGGGGCACTGGGTGCCTCGCACAGGCCCTGGCGGTTCTGGCGCAAGGCGCTGTCCGACAAGGCGCTGTGCGAACGCGCCCTGTCGGCGCTGGAACGCGTGGGGCTTGCCGACGACAAGGACCGCCGCACTTCCGAGCTGAGCCATGGTCAACGCCGCCAGCTCGAGGTCGCCGTGGCCCTGACACTGGAGCCGCGCGCCTTCCTGATGGACGAGCCGATGGCCGGGCTGGGCACCGGCGGGTCGCAACGGCTGATCGGCTTTCTCGACGGGTTGCGGGGCGAGGCACCGATCCTGCTGGTCGAACACGACATGGATGCGGTCTTTGCGCTGGCCGACCGGATCAGCGTCCTGGCCTCGGGACAGGTGATCGCCACCGGCACGGTCGACGAAATCCGCCGCGATCCCGCCGTGCGCGAAGCCTACCTGGGAGAAGACGCATGAGCGGGCTGCACCTCAAGGACCTGACCGCGACCTATGGCGCGTCGCAGGCGCTGTTCGGAGTCGATCTCGACATTGCCGAGGGCGAGGTCGTGGCGCTGATGGGGCGCAACGGCATGGGCAAGACCACAACCGTCAAGGCGATCTGCCGGATGATCCCGTCCGGCGGAACGCTGACCTTTGCAGAAGCCGATCTGCATGCCCTGCCCAGCCACCGCGTCGCCCGGCTCGGGATCGGGCTGGTGCCCGAAGGCCGCCGCTGTTTCCGCGATCTCACGGTCGAGGAGAACCTGGTCGCCGCCGCCCGTCCGGGCGACTGGACGCGCGACCGGGTCACCGCGATGTTTCCACGGCTGGGCGAACGTCTGACCCAGCGGGCAGCGTCGCTCTCGGGGGGTGAGCAGCAGATGCTGGCCATCGGCCGCGCCCTGATGACCAATCCCAGACTCCTGATCCTGGACGAGGCGACGGAAGGGCTCGCCCCGATCGTGCGGCAGGAAATCTGGTCGGCGATCCGCAGCCTCAAGGACAAGACCCGCCTGTCGATCCTGCTGATCGACAAGTCGATCCGCGAACTGGCCAGCGTGTCGGACCGCGCGGTCATCCTGGAACGCGGACGCACGGTGTGGTCGGGCGCGATGGCAGATCTGGGCACCGACATCTCGGAACGGTATGTGGGGGTGTGATGGCTTTTGAACTTGCCCAGAAAGTGCTGTTCAAGCATTGCGACCCCGCCGGGATCGTCTTCTTCCCGCGCTATTTCGAGATGCTCAACGATTGCATGGAAGCCTTCTTCGCGACCGAACTGGACTGGCCGTGGGAGGCGCTGCATGGTCGCGGCGCGGTGCCCACGGCGCAGATCGAGACGCGCTTCACCGCGCCGTCCCGGCACGGCGACGATCTTGTCCTGCGCCTGACCATCGTGTCGGTCGGACGCAGTTCGATGACCTACAGGATGACCGCAACCTGCGGCGACAGCCTGCGTTTCGATACGACGGCCACGCTGGTCAATGTCGGCCCCGAGGGCCGCCCGACCCCGTGGCCCGACGCCGTGAGAACAAAACTGACAGACCGAGTGGAGCAGACGACGTGACCCATAAAATCATCCAGCCGGAGGGATGGCTTCCGGCAAAGGGCTATTCCAACGGCGTGCTGACGCGGGACGGTGTGCTTCATATCGGCGGTCAGATCGGCTGGACTGCCGAACAGACATTCGTCGCACGGGATTTCATCGGCCAGATGCGCCAGGCCCTGCGCAACATCGTCGATATCGTCGAGGCCGCTGGCGGCACCGCGTCCGATGTGACGCGGCTGACCTGGTTCGTGACCGACAAGACGGAATACCTCAACGCCCAGAAAGACGTCGGCGCCGCCTATCGCGAGGTGTTCGGCCGTCACTTCCCGGCCATGTCGATGCTGGTCGTCGCGGCCTTGATCGAGGACGAGGCGCTGGTGGAAATCGAAGCAACGGCGCATCTGTCATGAAACGGGTGTTCATCTGCGATTACGTCCGTACCCCGATTGGCCGCTATGCCGGGGCGCTGTCGACGATGCGCGCCGATGATCTGGCGGCGCATCCCGTATCGGCACTGATGGCGCGGCATCCGGGGCTGGACTGGACCAGGCTGGACCAGGTCGTGATGGGCGCGGCCAACCAGGCCGGTGAGGACAACCGCAATATCGCCCGGATGGTGGTCCTGCTGGCGGGCCTTCCCGAGACCGTTCCCGGGCACACGATCAACCGGCTTTGCGCATCCGGAATGGATGCGGTGATCGCGGGCGCGCGGCAAATCCAGTGCGGCGAGGGCGACTTGGTAATCGCGGGCGGTTCGGAAAGCATGAGCCGCGCGCCTTTTGTCATGCCCAAGGCCCAAAGCGGCTTCGACCGGCGGGCGGACCTGCATGACACCACGATCGGCTGGCGCTTCGTCAACCGGATCATCGCCGAGAAATTCGGGATCAACTCGATGCCCGAAACCGCGGAAAACGTCGCCGAAGCCCATGGCGTCAGCCGGGCTGATCAGGACAGGTTCGCGCTTTCAAGCCAGGACCGCGCGGCGCAGGCCATCGCAAGCGGTCGGCTGGCCGAAGAGATCGCGCCGGTATCGATCCCGCAGCGCAAGGGTGCTGCCGTTGTGGTCGATACCGATGAGCACCCGCGCCAGACCACTCTCGACAAGCTGTCGGCGCTTCCCACACCCTTCCGCGACAACGGCTCCGTGACCGCAGGCAACGCCTCGGGCGTGAATGACGGTGCGGCTGCGCTTTTGCTGGCGTCCGAAGCGACGGTGGACCAATTGGGTCTCACACCTCTGGCCGAATATGTCGGATCGGCCTCTGCCGGTGTGGCGCCGCGTGTCATGGGGATCGGGCCTGTTTCCGCGGTGACCCGGCTTTGCGACCGGTTCGGGCTGGCGGTGTCCGACTTCGACCTGATCGAACTGAACGAAGCCTTCGCCGCACAGGCCATCGCGGTCTGTCGGGAACTGAAGCTTGATCCGTTTTCCGACCACATCAACCCGCGAGGCGGGGCCATCGCCCTTGGCCACCCGCTGGGCATGTCCGGGGCGCGGCTTGTCGGAACGGCGGCCCTGTCGCTGTCGAAAGGCGAAGCCTCGCAAGCCCTGGCGACCTTGTGTGTGGGCGTTGGCCAGGGCGTGGCCGTGGCGCTGCGCCGGGCCTGATGCCCGTTGACCCGCGTCGCCGGGTCAATGCCGTTGGCGATAGCGCATCAGGAAGACCGGCAGAAGAACACTCAGGATGACCAGCCGGAACACGTGATGGGCCGCAACAAGTGCCGGTTCCAGCCCCGTCTTGACCGCCAGGGCCGCCATCACCTCGACACCCCCCGGCGCGAAGGCCAGCAGCAGCGCGGCGGGTGACAGACCGACAAGCGCCGCAGCGAACCATGCGCCCAGCGCCGCGATGGCGCAGGCAAAGACCGTTGTGAACACACCGGCGACAACCGCGCTGCGCAGTTGCAAGAAGGTCACGCCGCTGAACCGGGTGCCGATCAGCGATCCCATGCACACGAAGGCCGCGGTGGTCAGCCAGGTCGGCGCGGTGCCGGTCGTCAACGCGCCGCCATGCGCGATGGCCGAGACCGTCATCGCCCCAAGCAGCAGCGCCGCCGGCATGTTCCATCGCTTGAACAGAAGCCCGGTCGCCAGCGCCACGGCGAAAATCACCGCCAGGGCCAAAAGCGACCCGGTTTCCTGTTCTGCCAGGAACGCGGTGCCTTCCACTCCCCACAGCGAAATCAGCACCGGGACCAGCAGGGTCAGCAACAGCACACGCACGGATTGCACCAACGCCACGCGCGGCACATCGGCGGCCAGATCCGCAGACAGGCCCAGCACATAGCTGAGATGCCCCGGAGCCGCCGCCAGAAGCGCCGTCAGCCGGTCCATCGCGAAGAGCCGCATCAGCACGGCCGGCAGGATCGCCAGAACCACGATCAGCGTCATTGCCAGCACCGCCAGCGACACCGGCCAGGTGAGTGCCGCATCGACGACTTCCGGCGTGACCGTGCTGCCGATCTGCACACCCAGGACGACGAAGACCGTATCGCGCAATGCCGGGGGGATCACGACACGCAGACCCATCAGGGTCGCCAGGGACACGCAGGTGGCGGGCCCTGTCAGCAGGGCCGCCGGAAAGCCGATCACGTGAAAAAGCGCCGCGCCCCCTGCCCCGACCAGCAATGTCAGCAGGACCGCCACGGCCTGATTGTCAGTCGCCGTCATAGGTCCATCGGTATTGTGGCGGTGTCGGTCCCTTGTTGCGACCGCCCTGCTCCATCTGTTCCCAGGCATGGGCCAAGAGGCCAACCGACCGCGACAGGCCGAAGAAGCCCCGCGCCAGGGGCGGCGCGCAGCCCAGCTCTGCGTAGATCACGGCGGTGGCCCCGTCGATGTTCATCGGAACCGGCTTGCCGCGCTCGGTGGCCAGTTGCGCTTCGATCGCGCGACCGATCTCGGCATAGGCGCCGGAGACCGCACCGGTCTTCGCCGCTGCATCGACCAGAGCCAGCAGGCGCGGTGCGCGCGGGTCCACAGGCTTGTGGAACCGGTGCCCGAAGCCCGGCAGGAACCGCCCGTGTTCGGCGCGCCATGCATCCATTGAAGTGATCAATTCGTCTGGACCGTTCTTTTCAATCGAACGATAGAGCGTCACCGCCTGCTCGCCGGCTCCGCCATGCACATCGCCCAGCATGTTGAGCCCGGTCGCCATCGCCGATTGCAGCCCGATGCCGCAGGTCACGGCCATGCGCGCGGCCGCGATGGACGGCGCTTGCGGACCGTGATCCACGGCAGACACAAGGGCCGCTTCGAACAGGCTGGCGCGGTCGCCCTTGATTTCCTCTCCCGTCACCATCAGCCAGATCATCTCGGAAAAGCCGATATGGCCGATCAGTTCCTGGACAGGGTGTCCGCGCAAGTCGATCCGGCCCGGCTCCATGTCGATGATCGACGTCCGCCACCAGTCGGAGACATCCTTGCCGTCGGTCATATCACCCCTTCCCTGCGCATCGTTTCGATCTCGTCCGGGCCATAGCCCAGCCTTTCCAGAATGTCGGCACTGTGCTGGCCCAGGGTCGGCGGCGGTGTGTCGACCGAGGGCCGCGACCCGTCGATCATCACGCCGACCCGGACCAGATCGACCGCGCGCCCGACACCCGGCACATCCTCGAACCGTCCGAGAAAATCCCTATCCGAGACCTGCGGATGCGACAATATCTCTGGCACCGACATGACGGCCCCCGCAGGCACGTTGATCGCGTTCAGCGCGCGCGCCCAATCGGCTGCGGGTTTCGTCGTGAGCACCGTTTCAAGCTCGGCCCGCAGGCGCAAGCGGTTTCGTTTCCGATCTTCGCGGCTGGCGTACTCGGGGCTGCGCAAAAGGTCGTCGCGGCCCAGGTGGCGTGCCAGCGCTTCCCACTGGTCATCCTTGTTGGCGGCGATATTGATCAGCCCGTCGGCGCATTGGAACGTGCCCGACGGAGCGGATGTGTGGTTTTCATTGCCGTTCGGCGTGGGCACGACGCCGCCGACCAGAAAGTTCGACACCACCCAGCCCATCGTCGCCAGCACCGATTCGAGCATCGACACGTCGATGAAGCCTCCGCGGTCGGGGGCGTTCAGTTCGGCGCAGATCGCCATGGCCGCCGTGAGGCCGCCAACCGTGTCCGCCAGCGGGTAGCCCACGCGCAGGGGCGCGCTGTCTGCATCGCCGGTGATCGACATGACGCCCGAGGCCCCCTGCACGATCTGGTCATAGGCCGGACGATCCGCCCAGGGTCCGTCCTGGCCAAAGCCCGAGATGGCGCAATAGATCAATCTGGGGTTTTCCTGTTTCAAGGCGTCATGACCCAGCCCCAGCCTGTCCATGACGCCGGGGCGGAAATTCTCGACCAGGACATCCGCTGTCTGCACGAGACGCCGGAGCACCTCCTTGCCGCGCGGCGCCTTCAGGTTCAGCGCCAGCGATCTCTTGCCGGCGTTCTGCGCGAGAAAGCTGATGCCCATTCCGCGCGCGGAAAGCTCGGGATCGGACCCGAGATTGCGGGCCAGGTCGCCGCGACCCACCGCCTCGACCTTGATCACCTCGGCCCCCAGATGGGCAAGCTGATGGCAGGCGAAGGGTCCGGCCAGCACGTTGGTCAGGTCAAGCACCCGGACCCCGTCGAGAGGTCCGGGCGATCTGTCAGTCGCCATCCGCCACACCCTCGGCCCGCTTGCGCGCCCGCCGCGCCCGGTAGCTGGGCAACAGCACCAACAGCAGCGCCAGGACCAGCAGGCCAAGCGTCATCGGGCGTTCGACGATGAAATCCAGACCCCGGTAAAGCTGCATGGAGCGGGCGAAATTGTTTTCCAGCATCGTCCCGAGGATGAAGCCGATCAGGAGCGGTGCCAGCGGGTAATCGGCAAAGCGGAAGATCGTCGCCATGACGCCAAGCCCCACGAGGATCAGCAATTCGGTCGCGTTGTTCTGCCCGATATACGCCCCCATCATGGTAAAGAAGAGGATGAAGGGGATCAGGTAGTTTCTCGGGATCGACAGGATCTTGGCGATATAGGGGATCAGCGGCAGGTTCAGGATCAGCAGGACCAGGTTGCCGATGAACATCGAGATGATGACGGCCCAGAAAATCTCGGGCGTGTCGGTCATCAGGCGCGGGCCCGGTGTCACATTGAGCGCGATCAGCGCACCCAGCAGGATTGCCGTGGTGCCCGAGCCGGGAATGCCCAGCGTCAGAAGCGGCACGAAAGACCCGGTGCAGGCGGCGTTGTTCGCGGTCTCGGGCGCCGCCAGTCCCTTGACCGAGCCCTTGCCGAATTCCGCCTGGTCGGCCCCCTTGGCGATGTTGCGTTCAACCGCGTAGCCCAGGAAGGACGCAATCGTCGCGCCGGCGCCCGGCAGCACGCCGATGAAGAAGCCCTGGATCGACTGACGCCCGATCACCGGTGCCATCGCCCTGGCCTCTGCGCGCGAAAAACGCAGGCCGGTGATCTTGTTTGCACCGCCTTCCGCCCCGCTGGCCCCGCGGGCCGGGTTCAGCACGAGGAACAGCGCCTCGGGCAGCGCGAACATCGCCATCGCAAGGGTGATGAAGGAAATTCCCGACTGAAGGTCCATGATGCCAAGGGTGAACCGGGGCATGTTGAACAGCGCGCCTTCGCCCACCGTGGCAAGGATCAGGCCGAGAATGGTCATCATCAGCGCCTTGGCGACCTGCCCGGTCCCGGCAAAGGCCGCGATGGCCGACAGGCCCACCACCATGAGCGCGAAATATTCGGCCGAGTGAAACAGAAGCGCCACCGACGACAGCGCCGGGGCAAAGATCATCAACAGGATCGCGCCGATGGTGCCCCCCGAGAAACTGGCCACCGCCGCGATGGTCAGGGCCTTGCCCGCCTGCCCCTTTCGAGCCATCGGATAGCCGTCAAAGCTGGTTGCCACGGTCCCCGCGACACCCGGCGCATTGAGCAGGATGGACGAGGTCGAGCCGCCGAAGATCGCGCCGTAATAGACGCCCGCCAGCAGGATGAGCGCCGCGGTGGGATCGCCCAGCGTGATCGCCACCGGGATCATGATGGCGATGATCGACATCGGCCCGAGACCGGGCAGCATGCCGATGAAGGTCCCGACAAGGCACCCCGCGACCACCATCAAAAGGTTCTGGATCGAAAATGCGGCCGACAGGCCGATCATGATTCCTTCAAGCATGTCTCAGGTCCCCATGAAAAACGGATAAGGCCGCAGGAAGATGCCGAGCACCTGCTGCACGAGATACCAGACAAAGCCCGTGGCGATCATCGCCACCGGAAGCATCACGTACCATTTGCGCTCTCCCAGGATCGCGCTGCCTCCGATCAGAAAGACCGTCGTGGAGATCAGGAAGCCCGCCGGTCGAAGCGCAAGGGCGTAAAGCACCATCAGCGCCAGAAGCATCAGCGCCTGGCCCAGCTTGTATTCATGCAGACGCCGGTAGTTGATGTCGGTGGCGGATGGCTGTTCGTCGCCGGACGGCTTTTCGAGCCCCAGCAGCACGACCAGTCCGACGACGATCCCGAGAACCGTCAGCACCTTGGGAAAGGTCGAGGGCCACACGGGGTTGCGCTGCATGAACGGCGGCAGCAGGTCGTCCATCGTGAAATAGGCCAGATATCCGTATATGCAGCAAAAAGCGATAAAGATCAGCGCGATCCAGCGGTCGAGCGCCATAGTCCTGTCCTCCCCTCGAATATGTGCACCCGCAAGGACGCCGCAGGCGACGGCCCTTGACCACGGGTGATCTGACTGACTGGCGCATCACCTGCGCCAGTCGGGAACGGGTCGAAAAACGGTGCCCTAGAGGAAGCCCAGGGTCCGCATCAGATCGCCGATCTGCTGTTCCTGGTCTTCGAGATAGGCGCGGAAGTCTTCACCCGGATTCCAGATGTTCACCCAGCCATTGCGCGACCGGACCTCTTCCCAGGCTTCGGTCTCGTACATCGCCTCGAGTGCCGAGATGTACTGCGCGCGCTTTTCCTCGGAGATGCCCGGAGCGGCAAAGAAACCGCGCCAGTTGACGAAGGACGTGTCGATCCCCTGCTCCATGAAGGTCGGGGCCGTGTCATAGGCCGGCACGCGGTCCTCGGCGGTGATGCCAAGAATGCGGACCTCGCCCTGGTCGGCCAGCGCGATGGCTTCCGAGAACCCGGTGGACAGGGCGTCGATCTCGCCCGAAAGCAGCCCGGCCATCGCCTCGCCACCCGCGTCATAGGGGATGTAGTTCACCGCCGTCGGATCCTCACCCGCCGCCTGCATGACCATCGCGGCCACGATGTGGTCCATACCGCCGGGAACCGACCCGCCGCCCACTGCAAAGTCCTGGCCCTGTTCCTGGTAGGCAGCCAGCAGACCCTGCATGTCCTCGATCGGGCTGTCTGCCGGAACGACCAGCGCCGCGTAGTCGCCGATCGTGCCCGCCACGAGGGTCAGGTCCCGAAAGCTTTGCGGGAAGACGCCTGTCAGGGACCGGATCACGATCGGGGTGGAGTTCACCATCAGCGTGTTGTCGAGGCTCTCGGCATTCTCGATCATGTAGCCGATGGCAACGCCGCCGCCGCCGCCGGACATGTTCTCGTAGCTGGCAGAGCCGACGAGGCCGGATTCCGTCAGCGCTTCGCCGGTGCCCCGCGCGGTGCCGTCCCAGCCGCCGCCGGCGCCGCCGGGAACGAGGATGTGCAATTGCTCGAGAACCTGGTGGCCTTCTGCGCGCGCGTTGGCGGACAAGGCCAGTGTTGCGGCAGCCGCAGCCATCACGACCCGGCGAGTCATGGTCAATGTCATTGGTTATTCCTCCCATTTGACAGGCGGCCCTCCGCCGCCCATGGTTCAAACAAAGCACAGTAAGCTGACAAAAGCCTGACACGGGACGCATTGGAGGCCATTGGGGTGCGGTATCTTCTGGTTGAGGACAACCAAGAACTGTCCGAGGCGGTCGTGAATCGACTGGCGCTTGATGGCCATGCCGTGGACCATGCGGCCAACCTGGCCGAGGCCGAAGACTATCTGGCCACGGCGCAATACGACCTGATCCTGCTCGACGTGATGCTTCCGGATGGCGACGGACGCGAATTTCTCGCCCGCAGCCGGACCCGCCTTGAAACCCCGGTGATCGTGCTCACCGCGCAGTCGCAGGTGTCCGACCGTGTCGGCGCGCTGGACCGGGGGGCCGATGACTACATCACCAAACCGTTCGATTTCTCCGAACTCGAGGCCCGCTGCCGCGCGGTCCTGCGGCGGCGCGGCGGATCGGCCCGCAACGAGATCGTCCTCGGGGACGCGATCTTCGATCCGCTGGCGGGAACGCTGTCCCATGACGGCGCCTGCACCGAGCTGCGCAATCGCGAGATCCGCCTGCTCGAGGTGTTTGCCCGCTCTCCAGGACAGATCCTGTCGAAAAGCCAGCTGATGGACCGGCTGTTTTCCTATGACACGCAGGTCACCGAAAACGCCATCGAAGTCTATGTCGGCAGATTGCGCCGCCGCATCGACGGGATGGGCGTCCGGATCGAAACCGTGCGCGGTGTGGGCTACCGCATGGAGGCCGGAGCCCCGTGACCCTGCCCGCCGCGACCGGCACCGGGTCGATCGAACGCCGCCTGACGCTTCTGCTGGCCGGCGTCGCGGCGCTGCTTTCGGTGCTCAGTTGGAGCATGGTGTCGGGACTGGCCCGCGAGGCCGCCGAACGCACACAGGACAACGTGCTGGCCGCTTCAGCCACGACCATCGCCGAGACGCTGCGCAGCGAACAGGGCGAGGTCCGGCTCGAACTGCCCTATTCGGCGTTTTCCATGCTGGGCGCGATCAGCGAGGACCGGGTGTTCTACAAGATCACCGCCGGCACCGACCTGCTGACCGGCTACGCGGATCTTCCGGTCCCCGAGGACGTGACGCCGGTCGGACAGATCGTCTTCGACACCGGAGAGTACAGCGGCGAGCCGATCCGCATGGCCTCTGTCTCGAGGCTGGTGCTGGCAGGCGCGCAGCCGGTTCCGGTGACCGTGACGGTGGCCCAGACCCGCCTTGGCGTCGGAACCATCGCCAGCGACCTGTCCCGCCTCGCCGCCATGCTGTCGGTCGCCTTCTTCGTGGTTGCGGTTGCGCTGTCGGCCTTTGCCGCGCGCACGTCGCTCAGGCCGCTGAACGAGATCGCCGCGTCGGTGTCGCGGCGCGGACCGTCCGATCTGCGCCCCTTGCAACGCGATGCCCCGACCGAACTGGCGCCTCTGCTGACATCGCTCAACCGCCTGATGGGCCGGCTGGGTCAATCGATCCGGCGGTCCGAAGATTTCATCGCCGAAGCCGCGCATCGCATCCGCACGCCACTGGCGACCGTCCGGACCCAGGCCGAAATCGCGCTTCGCTCGGTCGAGGACGAAGACGAGAAACGCCGCCTGCGCAGGATCATTCGCGCAGTCGATGAAAGTTCACGGTCAGCCGGGCAATTGCTGGACCACGCCGCCGTCACCTACCGCACGGACGATCTTGCACGGGACGCCGTGAACCTGTCGGAGCTGGTGCAACAAGCGGCAAACGCGCAGGAACCTACCGCCGCCATGAAGGATATCCGCATCATCGTGGACACCGTGCCGGCGCAGGTCGAAGGCGATCCGGTGCTGCTGGACAATGCGCTGCGCAACATCCTTGACAATGCGATCAAGTATTCGCCCGCCGAAACCGATGTCGCGATGCGGATCCGCGAGGACGCGGGCAGCTTCCGGGTCTCGATCAGCGACCAGGGCCCCGGCCTTGGCGATGGCCCGGTCGAGGCCCTGACCGAACGGTTCCGGCGCGGTAGCAACACGCAGGGGATCGTCGGCTCCGGCCTTGGCCTGACCATCGCCGAGGACGTGCTGCTGGCGCATGGCGGGCGGCTTGAACTTGAAACCCGAGAAGGTGGAACCGGAACATGCGTCACGCTTGTCTTGCCCTCGTCCTGAGCATCCTCGCCACTTGCGCGGCGGCGCTGGAAATCGAGGATCACCGCTTTTTCGAAGGAACGGGAGAGCGCGTCCTGCGCATCGTCTCGACCGCCGATCTCGAGGTGTTCGAACCCTATCTTCTGGCCTTCCAATCGAGCCGGCCCGCGCTGTCCATCGACTATACCGTGGTGTCTTCGGCAGAGCTTTATCGCGCGATACGGGGCAATGCGGCGTTTGACCTTGCAGTGTCGTCGGCCATGGACCTGCAGTTTCAACTGGCCAATGACGGATTTGCCAGGACCCACCAGTCCGACGCCGCGCGGGCGCTGCCGGACTGGGCTCGATGGCGCGACCTGATCTTCGCATTCACGGCCGAACCCGCCGTCATGGTGTTGTCGACCCGGCGCTTCGAGGGACTGGCCCTGCCCGAAACGCGCCAGGACCTGATCGCGCTGCTGCGGCAGAACCAGGACCGGTTCGAAAACACCGTGGGCACCTATGACGTGCGCGAAAGCGGGCTGGGCTACCTCTTTGCCACCCAGGAAGCGCGGTCGACGGATGCCTATTGGCGCCTCTCCGAGGTCATGGGCCGCCTGAACCCGAAGCTCTATTGCTGCTCGGGACAGATGATCGACGAGGTCGCCGAGGGCCGTTTGGCCTTTGCCTACAACGTGCTGGGCAGCTATGCCGCCGAGCGGCTGGCGCGGGATTCCGGCGGACAGATCCAGATCGTGGCGATGCAGGATTTCGCCAATGTCATCCTCAGGACCGCGCTCATTCCCGCCAACGCGACCGAGCCCGCAGCCGCCGGCGCCCTGATCGACATGCTTGTCACCCTCGGCCTGCGCGACGACCGGGGCGACTGGCCCCTGCCGCCGCTGAACCAGACCGGCGCGGCCGATGTCGCGGGGTTCGGCCCGATCCGGCTGGGACCGGCCCTGATGGTCTATCTCGACCCGCTGAACCGCCGCACGTTCCTGACCGAATGGCAAAACGCCATGGTTCAGCGCTAGGCCGGCGGTGTTACAGGAGTCCGGGCAGGAACAGCACCGCCGCCGGGAATGCGATGGTCAAGACCACCACCACCAGGTCGGCCAGCAGGAACGGGATGACCCCGGCAAAGATCTGCGCCGTGGTGACGTATTTGTACGCCACGTTCTTGATGACGAAGACATTGAGCCCGACCGGCGGGGTGATCATCCCGATCTCGAGCAGTTTGACCACCAGCACGCCGAACCAGACCGCGCTCAGGCCCTGCGACTCGAGCACCGGCAGGAACACCGGCAGGGTCACCAGCATTGCGCCCACCGGCTCCATGAAGGTGCCAAGCGCCAGGTAGACCAGCACCACGATCAGCATCAGCTGCACATAGGACAGGTCCGCGCCGGCGACCCAGGAATTGATGAAACCCGAGAGGCCCGACAGCCCGAGGAACCGCGTGAACATCGCCGCACCCACCGCGATGATGAAGAGCGACCCGGTCGTCGTCACGGTTTCGAGAAGCGACCGGCTGATGACCTCGCGGTTCAGGCGGCGGGTCACGGCAGAGATCACGATGGTCCCCAAGGCGCCGACCGCGCCCGCCTCGGTGGCCGAGAAGAATTCGGCGAAAAGCCCGCCGAACACCAGCACGATCAGCGCGAAGATCGGCAGAACGTTGAGGATCGCGGCGCGGGTGCTCCCGGTTTCGGGCACCGCCGCGGCGGGCGGGATCACGTCCGGCCGCAGCACGCTGATCAACACGATGATGAGGCAATAGGAAACCGCCGTGACCAGCCCGATGCCGATGCCGCCGACGAAGACCTGCGTGATCGAGGTTTCCGCGAAGACGCCGTAGAGGATCATCAGGATTGATGGCGGGATCAGCGCACCGATGGTGCCGCCCGCCGCGATCGAGCCTGCCGCGATGGAGGGCCGGTAGCCCGCCTGCACCATCTCGGGGATGGCGATCCGGCCCATCGCCGCCGCACAGGCGAGCGATGATCCCGACACCGCCGCAAAGCCCGAACAGGCGAAGATCGACGAGATGGCAAGCCCGCCGGGCAGCCGCCGCAGTACCAGCTTGGCGGCGTCGAACAGCCCCCCGGTCAGCCCGGCATGGAAGGCCACGAACCCCATTAGGAGGAACATCGGCACCGCCGAGAGCGTCCAGGACGCGACGAAATCGTACGGGGTCGAATAGAGAATGCCGACAGCCGGGTTGATCCCGACCAGGCTCACCACACCGCCAAAGCTGACGGCGATGAGCGCCATCGCGACCGGCACGCGCAACAACAGGAGCGCGATCAGGATGCCGACGCCCAGAAACCCGGTTTCGACACTCATGCGGGGTCTCCGATCTGGCGCGCCCGGTCGGCGGCCTTGATCAGGCAGGCCGCAGTGGCAAGGGCAAACCCGACGGTGGGAAAGACGTAGCTGGGATATGTGAGGAACGCGATCTCGCCCAGTTCGATCATCGTCCCGCGCGACCAGTTCGACACCATCGACCCCCAGGTCGCCCAGGTCAGCGTGCCGTAGATCCCGCAGGCGATCAGGGCCACGAGCGCGTCAGAGGCCTGCCGCAACCAGCGCGGCAGGAAACCGTCGATCAGCTCCACCGACACCATCTCGTCGCGCAGCTCGATATAGGCCAGCGGCAGGAACGCGAGCGGCACCATGTAATAGCGCGCCACCATCGCGTTGGTCGAACTGAACGAATACCGGAACAGGTTCCGCAGCACCACGTCGAGACAGATATGCAGCATCATCACCACGACGGCGATGGCCCCCAGAAGGGCAAGCACGCGGGCGACCACAGAGGCGGCCTTGACGATCGTATCCATGAATTCGGCTTCCGGGTCGGGCAGGATGCCCTGTCCCGCCTTCGCAGCGGAACAGGGCGCAAGGTGTCAGAGTCCGTAGGTCGCGAGGTCGACATCGGCCCAGATGCGCTCCCAGGCCAGTTCGGCCAAGGCATCGGGATCATTGCCGATCTCGGCAATCGCCTCTGACCATTCGTCGATCAGGGCGGCGAAATCGGATGCGATGTCACCGGCTGCGGCGACCTGGGTCTCCCGGTCCTGCTGCGCAAAGGCTTCGGATGCCGCCATCAGCTCGTCCGACGCTTCGACCACGGTGATGTCCGACTCCGCGACCGCCGCGCGGGCGGCCTCGGGAAGCTGGAAACCCCACCGGTCGGTCAGGTCGAAATTGCCCCGGTTCGCTGCCTTGGTCACCATCAGGCGCTGCTCGACGGTCATCGATTCCCATGTCGGCAGGGCCACGGTGAAGTTGGACGTGGCATGGTAGGTGCCGATCGGCACGGTGTTGAAATGCGTGGCCACATCCACCAGGCGGAAGGACAGCATGTCGACGATCGACGCCATCGTGCCGTCGATGGTGCCCTGGCTCATCGCCTCGAACGTGTCACCGACCCCCATCGGAACGCCGGTGGCGCCGAAATGTTCGGCCCAGCGCGAATAGGGCGCGCCGCCCGACCTCAGGCGCAGACCGCGCAGGTCCTCGACCGAGTTGACGGGGGTGGTGGTGATCAGGCCGTAGACGTCGGACGATCCGGCCCCCAGGAACACGCCGCCGAATTCCTTGTATTCCTGCTGGCACGGGGCGCAGTTCACCACCCATTCGGTCATGGCGAGCGCCATCGCGTGCGGGTTGCGCCCCTGCAACGCAAGATCCCCGGCCACGCCGGTGAGCGGGAAATCGGCCGCGAAGTAAAGCGGCAGCGAGTTGCCGATATCGGCCAGCCCGGATTTCAGCGCATCCGCCATCTGCGGCAGCGCGACGACTTCCGGCCCAAGCAGGGTGGTGCCGATGGTGCCGCCGGATTCCTTGTCGAGATATTCGGCGAAATTGGTGTACATGTAATGCGCGGGATGCGCCGGGGGGGCCGCCGGTGCCAGGCGCAGGTCCTGGGCCGAAGCCGTTCCTGCCGCCATGACACCGACCGCCGCGAGTGCCGTCAGTGAGAAATTCAGTTTCATCTTTGTTGTCCTCCCTCGATGAAGCTTGTTCAGATGTTCAGAATGCGCCGCGCGTTCTCCTTCAGGATCAGCGGCTTGACCTCCTCCTTGATGTCCAGCGCCTCGAAATCCCTGAGCCAGCGGTCCGGCGTGATCGCCGGCCAGTCCGACCCGAAAAGCATCTTCTTTTTCAGGATCGAATTCGCGTAATGCACGAAGATGGGCGGGAAATATTTCGGCGACCAGCCGGACATGTCGATATAGACGTTCGGCTTGTGCTGGGCGACCATCAGGCCCTCTTCCGTCCACGGAAAGGACGGGTGCGCCAGCACGATGGGCGTGTCCGGAAAATCGACCGCCACGTCATCGACATGCACCGGGTTGGAATACTTGAGCCGCATCCCCATGCCACCCCGCATGCCGCTTCCCACGCCGGTCTGGCCGGTATGGAACAGCATGATCGCGCCCTCTTCGGCAATCGCCTCGTAAAGCGGATAGGCCCAGCGTTCATTGGGAAAGAACCCCTGCATCGTGGGATGGAACTTGAAGCCCCTGATGCCGAACTCGCGGACCAGCCGCCGCGCCTCGCGAGCCCCGGCCTTGCCCTTGGATGGGTCGATGCTGGCGAACGGGATCAGGATGTCGTCATTCTCGGCAGCGATCTGCGCGACCTCTTCGTTGGAATAGCGCCGAAAGCCGGTTTCGCGTTCGGAATCCACCGGAAAGATCACCGCGCCGATCTTGCGTTCGCGGAAATACTGCGCGGTCTGCTGTACGCTGGGCAGCATGCCATCCGCCCCGGCCGGGTTGTTGAAATAGGCTGCCATCCCGGCCTGGAAATCATCATACCCGTCGTCCCGCGGTCCGCAGCACGGCTCTTCGGCATGGGTGTGGAAGTCGATGGCGATCAGGTCGTCGATATTCATGTGTCTGCCTCGGTCTCCAGTCCGGCGTAGCGGCGCAAGAGCTGCGCCAGCTGGCGGCAATCCGCCTCGCTCAGACCGTGATTGTGGTAGTCGTCATGGCCGAAGAACGCCTCTTTGTGCGCGTCGATGAAGCCGTCTCCGGCGGCCGTCAGGTAAAGCCGCACCGACCGGCGGTCGTCATCGGGAATGATTCGGCTGACCCGCCCCTGAAGCTCCAGCCTGCGGATCATCTTGGTCATCTGCGCGGGCTTGATGCCGAGGGTTTCGGCGAGCAAACCCTGCCGCACGCCGGGATTGCGGCGGATCACCCACATCACGGAAAATTCGCCCGGCCGCAGGTCAAGCTCGCCAAAGGCCGCGTAGAACCGTTCGAACGCGCGCAGCTGGGCCATGCGCAACAGGAACCCGAGCGAGCTGTCCAGCTCGCCAAGCGAGATATCCTCGGTGATGGTCTCGGCCAGATCCGACATCACCCCTCCTGCCCCGGCGGCGTGACCTTGGCCGCGCGTTTCTCCAGGAAGGCCCGCAGCCGGTCCTTGGCGTCATCGGTCATCGTCGCCAGTGTCGCCACCATGCTTTCGGCGAAAAGCCCGTCTTCGGACGACATGTCCGCGATCCGGGGCAGCGCGTTGATGATGGCGTAGTTGGTGAACTCGGCATTTTCGGCCATCCGCGCGGCGACCGCGGTCGCCCGCTCGAGCACCTGACCCTCCTCGACCACGTAACTCACACCGCCCCATTGCTCCATCTGCGCGGCGCTCAGGACGCGGCCGGTGAGCATCATGTCTCCCATCCGCGCCGGGCCGATCAGCCGCGAGATCCGGACAGAGCCGCCGCCACCGACGAAGATCCCCCGCTGGCCTTCGGGCAAAGCGAAGAAGGCAGTCATGTCCGCCACCCGGATGTGGGTCGCGGCGGCCAGTTCGAACCCGCCACCCACGGTGGCGCCGCTCAGCGCGCTGACAAAGGGGATCGTGCCCCGCTCGATATGATCGAAGACGGCATGCCAGCGGCGCGAGCCCTTGACCGCCTCGAAAAGCGGCTTTTCCGAATGTTCCGACAGGTCGAGACCGGCACAGAAATGCGGCCCGTGACCGTGGATCACCGCGGCCCTGCACTCGGCCTGCGCGCGCTGCACGGCATCGTTGATCGCCTCGACGAAACGGTCGCTGATCGCGTTGCGCTTGGCCGGACGGTTCAGCCCGATAAGCGCGACATTGTCCTGTGTCCGGTACGTCACCAGCCGGTCGTCATCCGCCTCTGCCAAGCCAGCCTCCTGCGTTCACTCCGCCAATCTATATTTGCAAATTGTTTCCGCGTAAAGTATTTCGTCGGAAAGATTGAGGGCAGACAAGAAGGCGCATCATGCAGATTTCCGGCAAAACGGCGCTGGTCACCGGGGGCGGATCAGGGCTTGGGGCCGCCACGGCACGACGTCTAGCTGCGGAAGGCGCTTTGGTCATCGTCGTCGACCGCGACGCCGATGCGGCAACTGCGGTGGCGCAGGAGGTCGGGGGCATCGCGGCGACCGCTGACGTGACGGACGAAACGGCGATTGCAAACGCCCTTAATACTGCCTCCGCAACACCGCAGATCATCGTGAATTGCGCCGGGATCGGCACCGCCGCCCGCGTCGTCGGACGCGAGGGGCCGATGTCGCTTGATGCGTTCCGGACCGTGATCAACGTCAACCTCGTGGGCACGTTCAACGTCTGTCGCCTTGCCGCCGCCCGCATGGCCGAGGCCGGGCTTGCCGGCACGATCGTCAACACCGCCTCTGTCGCCGCCTTCGAAGGTCAGATCGGCCAGGCGGCCTATGCGGCCTCGAAAGGCGGGATCGTGTCGCTGGGCCTGCCGATGGCGCGCGAATTCGCCCGCTTCGGCATTCGCGTGAACACCATCGCGCCGGGCATCTTCGTCACCCCCCTGCTGGGAACCCTGCCGCAAGAGGCGCAGACCGCGCTGGCGGCGGGCATCCCCTACCCCAGCCGCCTTGGAGAGCCCGACGAATTCGCGCGGACCGTGCAGTTCTGCGTCGAAATGGACTACCTCAATGGCGAGGTCATCCGTCTGGACGGGGCGACCCGGCTGGCACCGAAATGATCCCGACCTCCGCCGCCGAAATCGCCCGCTTCCGCGCCGCGCATGACGCGATGCCGGACGCGACGCGCCCCGAGATCGATCCCGGGCTTCTGGACAGCATCCTCGACGCCGCCGGCCGCTTGGCCGATGATGTGCTGGCCCCGCTCGATGGCCTTGCCGACCGCCAGGGTTGCCGCGTCGAACGGGGCCGCGTCCTGACGCCGGACGGCTATCCATCCGCCTGGCAGGCCGTGGCGGACGGAGGCTGGCTTGGCCTCGACCTGGGGGAAGAATACGGCGGGTCCGACCTGCCGCTCCCGCTCAAGGCGATGACCATGGCACTGTTCGACCGGGCGGGTCTTGCCTTCAACATGGCCTGCGGGGCCACCGCCTCGGCCTCGGTGCTGTTGGCGGAACATGCGCCCGAACACGTGGCGGCGGACTGGATACCCGCCCTGATCGCGGGCCGGCGCGCCGCGACGATCTGCATCTCGGAATCCGATGCCGGGTCGGATGTCGGCCGGATGCGCACCCGGGCGGAACCCGACGGCGATCACTGGCGCATCCACGGCACCAAGCAATGGATCAGCTTCGGCGATCACGACCTTGCGCCGCGCATCGGTCATTGCCTGCTGGCCCGCACCGGGGATGCGCCCGGCGGACGCGGGCTGAGCCTGTTCCTGGTGCCCAGCACCCTGGACGATGGCAGCCCCAACGGGGTGTCGGTGATCCGGATCGAGGACAAGCTCGGGCTGCACGGCTCGCCCACCTGCGCGCTGTCTTTCGACGGATCGCAAGCCGTGCTGCTGGGCACGCCCGAGCGCGGCTTGCCGCAGCTTTTCACGATGATTTCGATGATGCGCCTGCAAGTCGCCTGCCAGGGCCTGTCTGCCGCCGCGCGCGCCACCGAGATCGCGGAAACATACGCCGCCGAGCGGCGTCAGGGCGGCGACCCGACACAGCCGCCGGTGCCCATCGCCCTGCATCCCGATATCCGGCGCCAGCTTGCCGAGATGCGCAGCCGCACCGAGATCCTGCGCGCCGTGGTGCTTCAGCTTGCCGCCTGCATGGACCGGTCGCCAGACGATCCCGACGCGGCGGCGCTGGCACAATTCCTGCTGCCGCTGGCCAAGGCGCACGGGGCGGAAACGGGCTTTGACGTGACCAATGCGGCCATCCAGGTGCTGGGCGGTGCGGGCTACACCAGGGACTGGCCGCTCGAGCAGACCCTGCGCGACATTCGCGTGGCCGCGATCTACGAGGGCACGACCGGCATGCAGGGCATCGACTTTGCCGAGCGCCGCCTGATCCGCGACCCCAGCGGATACGACGTGTTCCGCAAAGAGGCCACCGGCCCGATTGCCGCCGCCTTCGGTTCTCTGGTCGCGGATCTTCGCGCGGCCCCGGCGCCCCGACGCCTGGCCGCTGCCGACGCCGTCCTGCGCGCGGGATGGCTGGCAGTCGCCGAATGGCTTGGTCCGCGCCTTCCCGGCGATGCCCGGCAGCAGCTGGAGGATCTGGACGGGCAGTTCACCCTTTACGCCGGACGCGCGCGGCGGGCTCTGAAAGGCTGAAATCGCCGAGGGCGCGGGTGCAGCAGGATGCCCTAGCGCGACACGTGGTCCAGAATGTCCCCGGCGATGCGACAGGTGTCCGACCAGGATGGCAGGCGGCGGCCATACTGCGCCGCAGCTTCGGACATGCGGTCCCGCAAGGCGCGATCCCCGAGCAGTCGGTCGATGGCCAGCGCGAGGGCATTTTCGTCCTCGACCGGAACAAGCAACCCGGCCGTTTGCGGCACCGTATCCGGAACGGCCCCGGTATCGCAGGCCACAATGGGAAGGCCATGCGCCAGCGCCTCGTCAAAGACGATGCCATAACCCTCGTACCGCGTGGCAAGCACAAAAAGCGATGCCTGCGCATAGAGTTCCGCCAAGGCGGCCTTCGAGACCCGCCCCGCCATGCGCACCTGCGGCCCGAGGCCTAGCTCGGCATGTAAACGCTCCAGATGATCGGCATGCGCAGGGCTGTATCGCGATCCGACGACCACCGCCTGCCATGCGTCATGCGTCAACCGGGCCAGCGCCTTCAGCAGAATGTCATGCCCCTTGCGCGGATGCTGGATACCGACCGACAGGATCAAGGGCGGTGCCGCCGGGTTGCGGGGGCGTGGCGGCTGTTCGGTGCCGGGCCGCGCGATGGTGATGCGATCCGGGGCCACATCGTAGCGGTCGGCCAGGATGCGCGCGGTGTGCGGGCTGGGCACCAGCACATGCGCAGCCAGGCCAAGATTGGCGCGCTCGGTCCGGTAAAGATGGTCTGCAAGCACCGGGTCGAGTCCGCTTTCAAGCGCCAGCGGATGATGGATCATCGCGACGATCGGCGCGGTCACGGTCGCCAGCCCTTCGGTGGCAATCGACCCGAAGACCAGCCCGTCGAGGATCAGCGGCCGCGACGGATCGACCGAAGCGACCTGCACAACCGCGTCGGCCATGTCGGCGGGTGTCGGGTCGGGAAAACTGTCGCCAAGCTGAATATGGGTCACATCCCGGCCCTGCTCTCTCAGGCCTTCCAGCAGGCGACGCTCGTAGATGTAGCCGCCGGTCAGCGTCTCGATATCGCCCGGAATGGCGAAGGCGGCAGCGCGCCGGTTCATGTCAACTGCTCGGGTGCGTAGACCCGAAGGATGCGCCGCTCCACCGACCCGACAAGCGCATATCCCAGGGCCGATATGGCGGCGACCAGCACCACCGAACTCCACAACATGTCGAAATCCGAAAGCGACGCGGACATCGCCATCAGGCTTCCGATCCCGGCCCCGGTGGCCAGCCATTCGACCACCGTTACCGCAAGCACAGAAGCCGGAACCGCCATCCGCGCGGCGGCGAAGAACGCGGGCAGCATCGCCGGAATGCGCACCCGCACGAGGCGCGACACCGGCCCGGCGGCGAAACTGTCGAAGACATCCAGCACCTGGCCCGGCGCTTGCCGCAAGCCGTGCAGGCAGGCCACGAAGGTCGGAAAGAACACCATCACCGCAACCAGCACGATCGTGCCCGTCGCCCCGCGCCCAAGCAGCAGCACCACCAGCGGGGCGGTCGTGACAATGGGCACCGACCGCAGCGCGATGGCAAGCGGCATGGCGGTGCCGGCGATCACCGGAACCAGCACCAGCAGCATCGCCAGCCCTGCCCCCGCGGCGAGCCCGGCAAAATATCCGGGCAGCAGGTAGACCGCGGTTTCCGACAGGGCGACTGCCAGGGTTCCCCGCGTCGCCCCCGCATCCTCGGCCAGCAGCAGGGCGTCGAGCACGTCCATTGGTCCCTTGGCGAAGAACGGGTTCAGGTCGAACACCCAGAAGGCCAGCGCCCACCCGGCAAGCGCGATCACCGTCACGCCAATCGCTGCTTTCCAGCCTGACCCGGAGTCGCGCACCGTGTCACTGGCGGGTGCCGCCAGGATGACCGGAGGCGCGTCCCTGAGAAACCGGCGGGCGATCATGCCCAGCCCGACATAGGCCAGGATGGCCACCGCCGTGGCGACAGTGGCGACCCCCCATGTCATGTCCACGTCGAGCGCGCGGATCGCCCGGACGGTCAACACGCCCAAGCCCCGCTCCGCCCCGGTGAATTCTCCGACCATCGCGCCGAGAAAGGCCGCCGGGGCGGCGATCTGGAGACCGGCGAAGAGGTATGGCAGCGACGCCATCAGGCGCACATGCACCAGTTCGGACCAGCGACCGCGGCCATAGCTGCGCACCAGGTCGAACCATCCCGCAGGCGCGGCGCGCAACCCCACCAGCAGGGGGATCAGCGTGGTGTAATAGACCGCCAGCGCCGCCAGCGTGATCTGCGGCCCCGCGCCCGGTCCGAAGAGCACGCGCAGGATCGGCCCCGTCGCCACGAGCGGCAGGCAATAGACCAGCAGCGCCAGCCCGGTGACGATCCGTTCGCTGCGGGGCCAGAGAAGCGCCAGAGCCGCCAGGGCGATCGCCGCAAGGTTGCCGAACACATAGCCCAGCGCCGCGTTGCCAAGCGTGACGCCCAAGGCACGCGTGACCAGCCCGCGATCTTCCACCAGGTAGGCCAGGATTTCGGTTGGGGCGGCCAGAACGAAGGCGCCAGACACCACGTGCGCCAAGGCTTCCCAGACCAGCAGAAGCCCCAAGACGCCAAGCCACGCGCCATATCCCCGTGCCGTCATGCCCCGCGCGGGGCGGCCGGCGTGCACCAAGGACAGGCCGGTCATTGTGCCGCCAGCGGGGGGCGATCCAGGGTCATGCCACGGGACAGCGCGGCATAGACCGCATCGGTCAGGTCACCGAAATCAGGCGACCGTTCGATCCCGGACTCGCGCGGGCGGTCAAGCGGTATGGCGATATCCGCGATGATTTCGGCGGGCCTCGGAGACAGCACGATCACCCGGTCCGACAACAGCACCGCCTCGGTCACGGAATGGGTGACAAGCAGCGTGGTGGTGCCGCGCGCCTCCCAGATCCGGGGCAGATCCTGCGCCAGCTGGTGCCGGGTCAGCTCGTCCACCGCGCCAAACGGTTCATCGAGCAGCAAAAGCCCCGGACGCGTCACCAGAGCGCGCGCCATCGCGGCGCGCTGGCGCATCCCGCCCGACAGTTCCGCAGGCCGCGCCTCGGCGAACCCGTCGAGGCCGACAAGAGAGATCAGCTGGTCGATCTCGGCGTCATCGACCGGCCTGCGGGCAAGGCTGAGCGCCAGCGCGATATTGCCCCGCACCGTGCGCCAGGGCAGCAGCGACGGGTCCTGGAACGCGATGGACAATGCCGCGTTCTGCAAGGTTTCGGCCGGCGGCATTCCGCCGATCAGGAGCTGCCCGGCGGATGGCGCCTCCAGTCCCGCGACCATCCGCAGGAGCGTGGACTTGCCACAGCCGGACGGGCCGACAAGGGCGGTTGTCTGGCCGGCATGGAACGTCACGTCTGTCGGGCGCACCGCTTCGGTCCGCCCGTCAAAGGTCTTCGCCAGGCCCGAGCAGATGATCTCGGGCGGGGGTGTCACGTCAGGCGCCATGAACCTCTTCAAGAATTGAGCGGTCCCACAGGTCGGGCGTCACCGTCCTGCCCAGAAGCGCCAGTGTTTCGATATTGGCGGCGACGGTGTCATCGGTCCACCAGCCGAACCCGTTGGACTCGGTCAGGTCCGAGAACATCAGCGGCACCTGCCGCGCGGCCTGGAGCTTTTGCGTTTCCAGATCGAGACCGGCATCGGGATACATTTCGATGGTAAGTTCGGCCGCCGCATCGGTGTCCTGCCTGTAGGCCTCCCAGCCCCGGACCTCGCCCGACATGAGCGCCACGAGATCGGCGCGACGGTTGGCGATGCTGTCATTGGTGGCGATATAGGTCTGCGAATGCACCGCGTATCCGTGATCCGCCATCAGCATCGTGACGCTGTCGATGCCCTGGATCGCCATCGCGACCGGCAGGTCGGTCTCCCAGCACAGCAGGCAATCCACCTCGCCGGCCAGCAGCGGCTGCGCGGAATATTGCGTCGGGATGATGTCGATTTCATTCATGTCGACATCGTTCAGGGTGCAGAGCGCCTGAAGCACCGGCGTGTTGGCCAGCGCCATGCCGATCCGCTTGCCCACAAGATCAGCGGGTTCGTTCACCGGGTTGTCCGGCAGGGACGCCACCACGAAGGGGTTTTTCTGCATCGCGACCCCGAGGATCTTGAACGGCGCGCCCTCTTCGACCGCGGCAGCGGTGTAATCTGCGGCCGAGATGCCGACCAGCGCTGTGCCGGACACCACCGGCGGCTCGACCGGCGCGTTGGGGCCACCGGGCAGCAGCGACACGTCAAGCCCGGCCTCGGACCACCAGCCGCGATCCATCGCGATATAGCTGCCGGCGAATTGCGACGAATGCAGCCAGGACAACTGCAAGGCGACGTTGGACTGGGCATGAAGCCTCCTGGGGCCCAGCCCGAGAACGCCAGCCCCCAGGGCGGCGGCTCCGGTTCCCAATAGACGGCGGCGGGTCAATCGATCTGGGGTCATGGCATCCTCTCGTACATCCTGTTGGTTTCGCTTGGAAAGGGTAAGCCTCAACCGTGACGTGGCAAGTGCTGCGGTGCAAAGCTCTGTCCGATCACCCGCCGATGCCAACGTTTTCATCGCCGTGTCGTTCCCCGCGCGGGCCAAAGCCAGACGACAAGGCCCGGTAGAACCGCGGCGATGAAGACAAGGCCGAAGGCGACACTTGCCGCAAGACCGGAACTGGCTGGCACACCGGCGATGGGCAGCAGGGCGGCGGCGGCACCTTCGCGCAGCCCCCAGCCGCTGATCGATACCGGGATCAGCATGGTGAACAGGATCAGCGGCACCAGCGCGGCGATCGCCGGAAGGCTCAGCCAGACGCCAACCGCCTGAAGGCAGAAGGAAAACGCGGCAAGGTTGCACAACGTGGTGCCGATGCTGAGCAGGATGTGCCACGGCAGGACGGACGGTGCCATCAGGGCCCGGTCGATGGCCCGACAAAGCCCCGCGCTGCGCGTGCCGATGCCCCCCGGAACCCGCGTCAGGGCCAGCAGGACAAGAGGCAGCGCGCCTCCCAGCAGCAAGGCGCCAAGCACCGGGAGCGCCAGCCACCTTGGCCAGACAAGACCGCCGGGCACCAGCCATGTGCCAAGGAAGGCGACGGCAAGGGTGAGAAACATCGCGACCTGTCCGGCCAGACGCTCGAAGACCACGGCCTGGCTCGAGACCAACAGCCCCGCCTGTTCGCGCGCCCGCACCGCCCGACCGGCATCTCCGACCATGCCGCCGGGCAGCGACTGGTTCACGATCTGCGCAAGGTAATATTCCCGGATCGCGTGCCACGGGCCGAAACGGATGCCAAGCTGACCTGCCGCAAGTTGCCAGCGCAGCGCCGACAGCACCGTCTGAGCCGTCAGCGCAAGGAACGCGAGCGCCAGCCATGACGGATCGGCCGCAGCCAGGCTTTGCGCTGCGTCCGGTCCATCCGCCGCGCGCCAGAGCAGTGCCATCAGCCCAAGCGCGACCGCGACTTGCGCGGCGCGTATGCTCCAGCCGGGGATCGTTGCGCGAGACAGGATCAACTGCCCGACCTTTTCAGGTCCGCCCCCGACAAGGTCTCGAGGATCAGGTCGCGCATGTCGCTCATCGGGCGCACCTCCGACGCGGGGTCCGGCACAAGACCGGCCGACCAGCCCGGGAGGTCGAAACGCTCTACCAGGGCCGCCGGACCCAGCACGTGGATCGGGACATCGGCGCGGTCATCCAGCGCCACGAAGCCTGCCGCCTGGTGATCGCCGACAACGATCATCAGAGGTGGCTTTGACGCATGGCGCGCGGCGTAGTCGAACACGACCCGCAGGGCATAATCGACGGCTTGTCGATACTGGTCGCGCACCCGGTCACGGTCGCGCCAGACGACATCGGGCGGATCACCCGCCTGCGCCATTTCCGAAAAGACCGCACCGTCTCCGATCGCCTCCCAGGCCACCAGGTCAGGCACCGGCGTCCAGGGCGCATGCGACGAGCCCAGCGCGATCTGGACGAATAGCGGCTCTGCCGACGCTCCGCTGCGCAACTTCCGGTCAAGCGCGGCAAAGGTGAACTGGTCGGGCATCGTCACCCAGTTGAAGGGCGCGCCCCGATAGCCCAGATCCTGCGCCGCAAGCACGGTATCGAAGCCCATGAAGTCGGCTTCCGGCCAGTCCAGCGTGATCTGGGGCATCACGGCGGCGGTCCGGAACCCCGAGCGCTGCGCCATGTGAAAGAGCGTCTGCCGACCGCTGACCAGGGCCGCGCCATAGCTGGACTGATCGGCGATCCATAGGCCGTTTGCAAAACTCGCATGCGACAGCCAGCTTTGCCCGCCCCGCGTCGGCGCGTGCAGCCAGCCTGAACGCATGGACAGCCCCGCAGCCGCAAGTCGGGTCTGGGCGGCATCAAGCGTCGCGCCATGTGTCCCGGCATAAAGCGGCGTGTCGAAACTGGCCCGTCCATAGCTTTCGACGAACACGATCAGCACGTCCCGGTCCACCACGGTCAAGAGTCCGTCGCGGTCTGCGTAGGGATCGTTCCGCGCCGCTGCCTCGAAGGCGCGCAGGTTACTGATCGTTTCTCGCGCCGTGGCGATGCGCTCGACCGCGACCCGCGCGGTAAAGGCCGCTCCGGGGAAATCGACGGGAAGCGCCCAGCGTCCCATCGCCGACCCGACATCGGCGATGGCAATTCCTGCGAAAGTTCCCGCGGCCAATGCCGTTCCCGCGATGACCCGGCGTCCCGGCGCGATCCTGTTCCACACGCCAGTCGCCCACCAGATCGCCCAGGCGACGACAGCCGCGACCAGGACCGCCGCGACACAGGCCGCGATGGCCAGGACCGGACCGACCGACCCGACCAGCAATCGCACCCCCGCTTCGATCAGCGGAAGATCGGCAACCGGATTGAACCCGCGCCCCAACGCGGTGAACATGCCGTAGTCTGCGGCTTTCAACAGCACGAGCACCGTCATCGCGCCGGTCAACACGGCGCGAAACACGGTCGCCGTGCGGCCCGGTGGAACCGCGATCAGCGCCAGCAGAAGAACCGGAAGCTCGAGCGGGAACAGCAGAAGGGCGCCCCAGGTCATCGCGGCCGGATGGTTGGGCTGGATCAGGACCAGGTGCAGGACCAACGCGGCGGCGACCAGTCGCATGACAGGCCCGCTCACCGGCGGGCTGCCCGCAGCCACAGGATGTCCCGCCCGAAGGACCAGGCGAGCCCGGCAATGGTCGACACGATCAGAATGCTTGCCAGCCATGTCGGCAGAACCGGCGCCTGCAAGGCGATCAGCGTTCCCAGTTGCAGCACGCAGACCGCCTTGCGCCCCCGCCTCTCGGGCAGGTCATGCCGCAACCACGGATACATCAGCGCCGCGGCGCCAAAGGCATAGCGCGGCAGACCCAGCAGAATGGCAAACGGCCCGAAGCCGCCGGCCAGCCCTGCATTCACCGCCAGAACCAGCCCGAAAAGCGAGTCGACCTCCATGTCGAACCGCGCGCCGAACTGCGAGACCAGGTTCTGCCGCCGCGCGAGCCGCCCGTCCACGCCGTCAAGGCACAAAGCCAGAACTGCAATCGAAAAGGCCGCCCAGGACAGATCCTGCCCCGCCAGGAGCGGCAGCACGAGAACCGAAGTCAGGACCAGCCGGATCATCGTGGTCAGGTTGCCGAATCCAAGCCGGTCATGCGGATAGCTCCGATGCACCCGTTGCGCGGCGATCGCCGAGGCCAAGCCGAACATCGCCAGCGATGCGACAACGGCCTCCCAGCCGACAGACGGCCAGACCAGACCGGTGAGCACGATGGCACACAGGCCAAGACCGGCGGCACCTGCAAGTTCGGTGCGTGGCTGGAAAACCGGGCTGGTCCGGACGGTGCGGGCGATCACGCGTGGATTTTCGTTGTGTGTCATGGCCATGCCGAAGAAGGTAGCGTCACATCAGCCCAGTCAAGCAGGCATGTCCGACTTGATGTGACGGCACCTCCATCTAGATGATATGCATTGAAGGAAGACATTACATGCCCGAACGCCGCTATCGCCTTGCCCCGCGTCTGATCCACTGGACCATGGCCGTCATCGTGTTGATGACGATTCCGGCCGGACTGCTGATGGTGCAGGAGGGCCTTGACCGGGGATTGCAGAACAGCCTGTTCATCTTCCACAAGAATGTCGGTGTCCTGCTGTTCGCGTTGATTCTCCTGCGCATCGCGATCCGCCTGCGCACGCCACCGCCACCTTTGCCTGAACACGTGCCGGCTTGGCAGGAAAAGATCGCATGGCTGACGCATTTGGGGCTCTATGCGCTTTTGCTGCTGATGCCGATTGCCGGGTATATCCGCGTCAAGGCCGGCGGGTTCCCGATCGAGACCCTCGACGCGCTGGGTGCGCCGTCGCTGGTGCCGCGCTCGGATGCGCTCGCCGAAACGGCAAAGACCGTGCATTACCTGGGCGCGCTTGCGATCAGCGCGCTGATCGCCATGCATATCGGCGCCGCGGCTTTTCACGGCATCGTTCGGAAGGACGGCGTGTTTTCGCGCATGTGGCCGCCATTCGGGGCCTCTGCCAGATAGTGCAGCTTGCCGAACCCGGTTCCGGCGATACCTCTCGCAGGACGCGTCACGCGTGAATCGCCTGACCTGAACCATTGAAAGGACACGCCTCTTCATGTCTTTAGCAGAAACGCTTGCGCGCGCTCCGGGACAAAGCACAAGGCTTGCCGGTCCTGCGCCCTTGCTGACGTTTGCGCTTCTGACCCTCGGCATGAGCGGCGCCATTGTCCTGAGCTTCGCCGGATCGCTGGCAGAGTGGACGCCGGTCACGTACCTCGCTCTCGGGATGGTCGGGCTGACCGCGCTCTGGATCTCGGGCGGGGCGGCAACGGCCATTCTTGGCACGTTGGTCGAGGACCGCGCCGATCCGTCCCCACCGGACACATGGGTGCCGGCCAACCGCACCGCGATCCTTGTCACGCTCTGCGGTGAAACACCCGACCCCCTGGCCCGCTCCCTGACAAAGCTGCACCGTCACCTGACAGAAATCGGCCTTGATGCGGTGACCGAGATTCACGTTCTGTCGGACACGTCAGACCGCTCTGCCGCCGACCGGGAAGCGGCGATCTTCGCACCGCTTCAGGCGGCGGGCACCCTGAGCTACCGAAGACGGAACGCCAATATCGGCCGCAAGCCCGGAAACATCGCCGACTGGCTGCACGACCACGGAGAGGCGATTGCCTACATGATTGTGCTCGATGCCGACAGCCGCATGAGCGCCGACCGGATCCGGGACATGGTCTGGAAGATCGAGCAGAGACCGGGACTGGGCCTGCTGCAAGCCGGCATCGGACTGGTGCCGGGGCGCAGCCGTTTCGGACGGTTTCAGCGGGTGTCCTCGCGGCTCTTGTCGCGCAATTTCGGGCGCGGCTTCGCCGCCTGGACCGGGTCTTGCGGCAATTACTGGGGCCATAACGCGATCATGCGCGTGGCGGCCTTCCGCGCCGCAGCGTCCTTGCCGAAACTCGCCGGGCCCGCGCCGTTCGGTGGTGACATCCTCAGCCATGATTTCATCGAGGCGGCGTGGATTCGCCGCGCCGGGTGGTCAGTGATGCTGGACCCGGACTCGACGGGAAGCGCCGAGGACGCCCCGCAGACGCTGGCCGAGTTCCACCGGCGCGACAGGCGCTGGTGCCAGGGCAATCTGCAACATATGCGCCTGCTTTTCGAACCGGGCCTCGCCCCGCTGAGCCGGCTGCACCTTGTGTCCGGCCTTCTGAGCTACCTCGTCGCGCCGATCTGGCTCGGGCTGATCGCGCTGACGGCCGGGGGTGCCATCCGTCTGGACAGTGCCCTGCCGCTGGCGCTCGTGCTGCTGGTCCTGCTGCTGCCGAAGCTCTGCGCGCTGATCGCGTGGCCCGCCGCGACGCCGATGCGCCGGACGGTCGTGGCCCGCGCCACCCTTGGCGAACTGGTGGTCTCGAGCCTGATCGCGCCCATCGTCATGGCCCGGCAGACCGGGGCCGTGATGTCGGTGCTGGCGGGCAACGACTGCGGCTGGAAATCGGGACGCCGCCACGCCACCGTCCTGCCCGCCGGGGTTGCGGAAATGACGCTCGGCCTTGCCTTGGCCGCCCTGGCGCTTTCCAGCAGCGGTGCGACGCTGATCTGGCTGACCCCCGTGGTCGCGCCCCTGCTGGCTGCGCCGATCCTCTACCGCACTCTGGACGCGCGGGCCTGATGCACCGGCGCGCGTTTTTGCAGGCCACGTCCGCCCTGGCCTTGCTCGCGGCCCTGCCTGTGCGGGCAGCACCCGACACGCCGCTTCTGGAGGTCGCCCGCGCATTGGCCGCCCGCCCCCATGTCGCGCCAGCCGACCGCCTGCCACCGCCTTTTGCAGACCTGACCTATGACGCCTTTCGCGCCATTCGCCCAAAGGTGGGCAAGGCCGCGCTGATCCCGCATGGCCCGCGCTTTGCCATCGACCTGTTGCCGCCGGGGCTGTATTTCCCGACGCCTGTCGTCGTTGAACGCGATACCGGCGCGGGCCCGGAACGGATCGCGTTCTCGACCGACCTGTTCGATTTCGCCCCGCGCTATTTCGACGACATCCCCGACGACACGCCCGGCGCCGGGTTTTCCGGCCTGCGCCTGCGCTATCCGCTGAACGCCGCCGACCGGATGGACGAGGTGCTGGTCATCCAGGGGGCCAGCTATTTCCGCGCCATCGGTCAGGCAATGGTCTACGGCCTTTCGGCGCGGGCGGTGGCGCTGGGCACCGGGGGGCCGGACCCCGAGGAATTCCCCCGCTTCACGCAGCTGCGCCTGCACCCCGCCCACGAGGGATCGGTCCGCATCGAAGGCGTGATCGACAGCCCGTCGCTGGCCGGTCATGTCGACATGGTTCTGCACCCCGGTGCAGACACGCGGATCGACCTCTCGGTCACGGTCCTGCCGCGCCGCGAGATCGCGGATATCGGGGTCGCACCGCTGACCTCGATGTATCTCAAGGGGCCGATCCGTTCGGCCGTGTCGGATGATTTCCGGCCCCGCGTACATGACAGCGATCTGCTGGTGATCGAGAACGGGGCCGGAGAACAGCTTTGGCGACCGATCACCAACCCGGCCACGCTTCAGACCTCGGCCTTTGTCGATGACAGCCCCGCCCGGTTCGGCCTCTACCAGGGCCCGCGCGACTTTGCCGATTTCGAGGATACCGAGGCCCGCTATCACGACCGCCCCAGCGCCTTCGTGACCCCGGCGACCGATTGGGGACGCGGCGCGGTGATGCTGGTCGAGATCCCCACCGGCGACGAGTTCATGGACAATATCGTGGCCTTCTGGCGCCCCGAGACCCCGCTTGCCGCAGGCAGCGAGCATCGCTTCGATTACCGGCTGACCTGGACGCGCGATCTGCCCTCCGGCACCGGCCACGCGATCCGGCAAAGCCGCAGCGGCAGAGAGCACGACACCCCCGGCGCGCGGCGCTATGTCATTGACTTCGAAGGGCCTTCAAACGGACTGCAACCTGACATATCCGCCCTGCAGGACGCGCGGATTGCGGGCGTCAGCCTGTTTCCCCTGCCCGACCAAAGCGGCACGCGCGTGACCTTTCTGCTCTCGCCTCGGGACGCATCGCCTGTTGATCTGCGCCTTGTGCTGCGGGATGCCGCCGGACAGGCCCAAAGCCCGGTCTGGCTTCATCGCTGGACCCCTGCGCGCGACGGCGGCGTCTAGGGCGCGATCACGACATCCGCAGCCAGCGGCCGGTGGTCCGAAGCCATGCGAATGCCCGGCCCGTCCAGCACCCGCGCGGTCTCGACCCGCGCACCCCCGCTGGCAAGCACGCGATCCAGGGGCAGCAATGGCCGCTTGTTCGGAAACGTGGCCAGGGTCGGCCCCGCGAACCGCGCACCAAGCACCGACCGTGAGAGGGCCAGCCCGCTCCAGGGCCGCCATTCGTTCAAATCTCCGCACAGAAGGGTCGGACGGGCGTCACGCCGAAAAAGATGCTGCCCCAGCGTGCGCATCTGGGCAATCCGCAGGATCTGGCTAAGTGACAGATGCGTTGCGATCAGGCGCATCGGCACGCCGCCACGTTCCGCATCCACGATCACCGCACCACGGTGGCAATGGCCCGGCAGGTCCAGAAGCGTGACGTCCTGCACCTCGAACGCCGGATGCAGAAAGACGATCACACCCAGAAACCCGTGACTGCCCGCGCCCCAGCGCAGCGATGCGTCCAGATGCACGCTGCGCAATCCGGTTTGACGCTCGACGCGGTCGATATCGAGGATCCCGTGATGCGGCGGCGTTTCCTCGTCCGCCTCTTGCAGGAATACCGCGTCCGGGCCGTGGGCACAGACGTCCGAGCACAGGACCTCCAGCGTACGCCCTGCATCCACCCGACCGTCTTCACCCTGGCCCCGGTGAATATTCCAGGTCACACAGGAAAACGCGGCCGCATCAGTGTTCTTTGGTCTGTCCATAGCCTTGAGGCCTAGCGCAGCAGACCCCTCGATCAAGCATCCGTGGTGTCCTGCGCCGGGGTCGGCACGGGTTTGACATCGCCCTCTTGGTCCAGCGCGACATGAAGCTTTTCGATAACCCGCGAAAACACCTCCCGTTCCTGCGCGGTCAGATCGGACAGCAACTCCGCCTCGATGCCCAGGACCACCGGAAGAATGTCGTCCAGCGCGGTCCCGCCCTCTTGGGTCAGCGAGATCGCCACCAACCGGCCATCTCCCTGTCCCACGGCCTTTTTGACCAGCCCGGCGGATTGAAGCCGCGCAACGGCGCGACTGACCCGCGATTTCTCGAGGTTCACGCAGGTCTCGATGTCCCGGACCGACACCTGGCCCGCCGCGCGCAGATGCACCAGCACGCGCCACTCCGCGACCGACAGGCCGTGCGACCGTCCGTATGCGACAGACAACCGACGGCTGACGCGATCCGACAGAACCGACAGCCTGTAGGGCAGAAACGAGGACAGACGGAAAGACTGTGACATGCGGGCACGGCTCCTGCGGGGTGACCCTGATGATAGCCGTCATCGTTGCAGGTGCAAAGGGTCGCCGGCTTAGGCCTCTGGAGTGGCGTTCCGCCAGCCGCCTTGCGTTAACCGTCCACCCGGGCGCCGGTGCCGATCGTCGGAGGCGCCGCGTTCAGCGTGTCGATGGCAAACCCGGCGGCCGCCTTGTAATTCGCCATGAAATCCCTGCGTTCCTCGGCCGGGATCACGTCGTCGATAACGTCGAACACGCCGCCGCAGCGGTCATCGAGCAGGTTGAGCAATCCAAACGGCCCCGCCCCGCGATTGCGCAGCACCAGTTCGGACACCGGGCCGCACAGCTGCGCGTCATAGGCGGAAAGCGCCGCCTCGGTCACGCCGTGCTCTAGTATCCTGGCCCCGATCACCCGCGCATCGACAATCGCCTGGCTGGCGCCGTTCGACCCGGTTGGATACATCGCATGCGCCGCGTCCCCCATCAGCGCCACAGGCCCGTCAACCCAGCTTGGCACCGGATCACGGTCGATCATCGGGTTCACATAGGCGCAATCGGCGGCCCGCAGCATTGCCGGAACATCCAGCCAATCGTAGCGGAACTCCTCGAAATGATGAACGAACTCGTCAATCTCGACCGGTTTGAACCAGCCGTCCTGCTGCCATGCGCCCGCGTCGTCCATCGTCACTTCTGCGATCCAGTTGATGAGCGCGGTCCCGGTCTCATCCGGTTGCGAAATCGGATAGATCACCATGCGATGCCGATGCGTGCCCAGCCCGACAAAGGACGACACGGTCCGCAACGGCTTGGCCCGCACGGTGCCGCGCCACATGACAGCGCCGCCCCAATGGATCGGCGGCTGGTCGGGATACATCTGCGCCCGGATCGCCGAATGGATGCCATCAGCCGCGACCAGTAGACGCCCGCGTTCGGACCGCGTTACGCCATCCA
>NZ_JAIPUT010000034.1 GCF_020055635.1 Marivita sp.
GTGGACTGGATCAGCGTTCCGCTTGGCGTGGCGACCCTGCGCGATCAGTTTTCGGACGTGGAAAGCGATTCTGCCCGCTATGCGCTGATGAGCTGGTATTTCGAGGAAAACCTGGCCGAATTCGCGCCCTACAAGGACGAGCAGGCGCGCGAGGGGTTCCAGATCGTCGGCACCAGCGGAACCGTGACGACGGTCGCGGCCAGCCATCTGGGCCTCAAGCGCTATGACCGGACCAAGGTGGACGGGCTGCGCATGACCTCGGACCAGATCGAGAAGGTCATTTCCGGCTACCTGCGGCTTGGCCCCGAGGGGCGTCGCGCCGATCCGCGGATCGGGCTGGACCGGCAGGCGCTGATCATGTCGGGCGCGGCGATCCTTCAGGCGCTGTTGCGGTGCTGGCCGACAGACCGCCTGTCCGTCGCCGACCGGGGCCTGCGCGAAGGGCTGCTTTATGCCCAGATGTCCGCCGATGGCGTGCTCGAGGACGGCGCGTTCTGAGGCGTCAGCCCAGAAGGCTGATCACCCGGCGCAGCGCCAGTTCGTAACCTTCGATGCCGAACCCGGCCAGCACCCCGTCGGCGCGACCCGACACGAAGGAATGATGCCGGAAGGCCTCGCGCTTGTGCACGTTGCTGATGTGGACCTCGAATACCAGCCCGTCGAAGGCGTTCAGTGCGTCGAGAATGGCCACCGAAGTGTGGGTGAAGGCACCGGGATTGATGATGATCGCCTCGGCGCTGTCGCGCGCCTCGTGGATCCAGTCGATGATCTGGCCTTCGTGGTTCGATTGCATCGACCGCAGGCCCAGCCCGGCCGGTTTCGCCAACGCCTCGCAACGCTTTGCCACATCCTCGAGCGTGTCGGCACCGTAGATCGCGGGTTGCCGTTTGCCCAACAGGTTAAGGTTGGGTCCGTTGATCAGAAAGACGGTCTTAGTCATGGCGCGGCTCCAAACGTGGTGCGGTAGCTGTGCCAGCTTGACGTGACGGGTGCAAGCCGCGCCCCTGTTCCGGCCGCGACCGGGTGCCTTGAATGTGACAGCGGCAAAGTCCCGCGAGCGGCGGCGGGGGAACCAGCACGGCCCGATTCACGTTGATCCGCCATGCGCATTGTCGCGCATCGACAGACACGCGGGAGCACCATGGCGGACATTCGCAAGACCTGGCTGACGCGGCCCATTCATGCCTGGGCGAAAAAAGCGTTGCCGACCCTGTCGAAGACCGAGGCCGACGCGCTTGACGCCGGTGAGGTCTGGTGGGAGGCCGAGCTGTTCTCGGGCGATCCCGATTGGGACAAGCTGCTCGACGTGGCCACGCCCGAACTGACCGATGAAGAGCGCGCCTTTCTCGAAGGGCCCTGCGAAGAGCTGTGCGCGATGATCGACGACTGGACGATCAACCACGCCGACGCCGATCTGCCGCCCGAGGTCTGGGACTTCCTGCGGCGCAAGAAATTCTTCGGCATGATCATCGACAAGGATCACGGCGGGCTTGGCTTTTCGGCCTATGCCCATTCCGAAATCGTGCGCTACATCTCGACCCGGTCGGTGGCGGCGGCGGTGACCGTGATGGTGCCCAATTCGCTTGGACCGGGCGAATTGCTGCACATGTTCGGCACCGAGGCCCAGAAGGACCACTGGTTGCCGCGTCTTGCCGACGGGCGCGAGCTTCCGGCCTTCGGTCTGACCAGTTCCGAGGCCGGGTCGGACGCGGCGTCGATGCTCGACGAGGGCGTGATCGAGATGGGCGACTGGCAGGGCGAACAGGTGCTTGGCATCCGGCTCAACTGGGCCAAGCGCTATATCACGCTGGCGCCGGTCTGCACCGTTCTGGGCCTTGCGTTCAAGCTGCGCGATCCGGACGGCCATCTGGGCGGGTCCGAGGATCTGGGCATCACCTGCGCGCTGGTGCCTGCCGATCTGCCGGGGGTCGAGACCGGGCGGCGGCATATCCCGTCAAGCACGATGTTCATGAACGGGCCGACCACCGGCAAGGACGTGTTCATCCCGCTCGACCACATCATCGGCGGGCCGGACTATGCCGGGCAGGGCTGGATGATGCTGATGAGCGCGCTGGCCGCCGGGCGCGGCATTTCGCTGCCGTCGATGGCCTGCGCCGCGATCTCGATTTCCGCCCACACGACGGGCGCCTATTCTCGCATCCGCCAGCAATTCGGACTGCCCATCGGGAAATTCGGCGGTATCCAGGCGCGCACCGCCCGCCTGGCCGCGGATGCCTACGCGATGGAAAGCGCGCGGCGGCTGACCTGTGCCGGGCTTGACGAGGGGCGTGCGCTGTCGGTGATCTCGGCGATCATGAAGGCCCACGCGACGTTCCGCATGCGCGACGCGATCGACGACGCGATGGACGTGCATTCCGGCAAGGCGGTGATCGACGGGCCGTCGAATTACCTGCTGCCGCTTTACCGCGCGGTTCCGATCGGGATCACCGTTGAGGGCGCCAACATCGTTACCCGGTCGCTCATCATCTTCGGGCAGGGGTCGATCCGCGCGCATCCGCATATCCTTGACGAGATGAAAGCGCTTCAGATCGACGACGAGGCCGAAAGTCTCGATGCCTTCGACCGTTCGTTCTGGGCGCATGTCGGCCACAGCCTTCGCACCGCCGGACGCAGCATTCTGCGGTCGTGGTCCGGATCGCGGATGGGCACCGCGCCGTTTCGTTCGGGTGACGCCGCACCGATCTACCGCGAATTGTCGCGCTGGTCGGCGTCTTATGCGCTGGTCGCCGATATCGCCTTCCTCACGCTTGGCGGCGGGCTGAAGCGCAAGGAGATGATCTCGGGGCGGATGGGCGACATCCTGTCGGAAATGTATATCCTGTCCGCCGCGTTGAAACGCTGGCAGGACGATGGCCGCCCCAAGGCGGACCTGCCTGTCCTGCGCTACGCTGCCCAAAGCGCGTTCCGCAATATCCGCGCGGCGATGGACGATGTGCTGCAAAACCTGCCCGCCCGCTGGGCGGCCTGGCTGGGCCGGGCGATGACGCTGCCCGGGGGGGCGGCGCGTGGACCGGATGATGCGCTGACCGAAACCTGCGCCGACCTGGTCTATGCACCGTCGGATACGCGGGATCGCATCGTCGGGCGGCTTCACCCCGGATGCGCCCGCGACGGCATTGCCCAGCTCAACGACGCCTGGGCGAAGGTGACCGCGCTCGAGCCGGTGATGAAGACGCTGCGCGAGGCCGGACACAGCCCCGACAGCGCGCTTGAAGCCGGGCTGCTGTCGCAGTCCGATCACGCCGAAATCCGGGAGATGGAGCGCGCGGTGGCCAGCGTGATCGCCGTGGACGATTTCACCCCCGAGGCGCTGGCCCGCTACTTTTCCGGGCTTGCCAAGGATCAGGACAACAAGGTGGCAGCGGAATGACACGACCGGTTTACCTCGTCGATGGGGCGCGGACGCCCTTCCTCAAGGCCGAGGGCAAGCCCGGCCCGTTCACGCCGGTCGATCTGGCGGTGCAGTGCGGTCGGCCGCTTCTGGCCCGTCAGCCGTTCGACCGGCATATCTTCGACCTGGTGATCCTTGGCTGCGTCAATGTGATAGCGGACGAGATGAACCCCGCGCGGGTGGCGGCTCTGCGGCTCGGGATGGGCGAAGAGATGGTCGCCTTCACGGTGCAGACCAATTGCGGGTCGGGGATGCAGTCGATCGACACCGCTTTCCGCTATATCCAGGATGGCACACACGAGATGATCCTCGCAGGTGGCACCGAGGCGCTCAGCCATGCGCCGCTGGTGCTGCGCCAGGAGGCGGTGGAATGGATGGGGGCACTGCGCGCCGCGAAGTCCCCGATGCAGCGCGCCAAGGCCGCGGCGGGGATCAAGCCGCACTATCTCAAGCCGGTGGTCGGGCTGGAACGCGGGCTGACCGACCCGATCACCGAGCTCAACATGGGGCAGACCGCCGAAGTGCTGGCCCACCGGTTCGACATCGACCGCAAGACCGCCGATGCCTATGCGATGGAAAGCCACCACCGGCTTGCGCATGCGCAGAGCGAAGGCTGGCTGAACGACGAGGTCATGCCCGCATTCGACCGGGACGGCGCGGCCTATGACCACGACACCGGGGTTCGGCCCGACAGCGACATGGCCGGGCTGGCAAAGCCCAAGCCGGCCTTCGAGCCTCCGTTCGGCAAGGTCACCGCCGGCAATGCGAGCCAGATCACCGACGGCGCGTCATGGGTGATCGTGGCGTCGGAAGAGGCGGTCGAGGCACATGGCCTGACCCCGATGGCCCGGATCGTGGACAGCGAATGGGCGGCGCTTGATCCGTCGGTGATGGGCCTCGGCCCGGTCCTGTGTTCGACTCCGCTTGCGCAGCGCAATGGGCTTGGTGTTGCCGATGTCGACCTGTGGGAACTGAACGAGGCGTTCGCGGCACAGGTCCTGTCCTGTCTTGCCGCGTGGCAGGACGCGGATTTCTGCCGCGACGTGCTGGGGCTCGAAGAGGCGTTCGGACAGATCGACCGGGACGATCTGAATGTCGACGGGGGCGCGATTTCGCTGGGTCACCCTGTCGGAACGAGCGGCAACCGCATCGTGCTGCATCTTGCAAACGCGATGCAGCGACGCGGCGATGTCAAGGGCATCGCGACGGAATGCATCGGCGGCGGCCTGGGTGGCGCGATGCTGCTGGAGGCGACATGACGGGACCGGTACTTGAGCATCTGGGCGAGATGAAGATGGAACTTGGCCCGGCCCACGAGACCGCCCATCCCTGGCGGCGGGGCGAGGCTGACGGGATTGTCTGGCTGGCGCTGGATTGCGAGGGCACGGGCACCAACACGGTGTCCGAGGCGGTGATCGCGGCGCTGGAAACCGAGTTGGAGGCCCTGGAACAGGACACGCCACGCGCGCTGGTGATCCGGTCGGCCAAGGAAAACGGCTTTGCGGCCGGGGCCGATATCGACAGCTTCGCTGACCTGAGCGATGCCGGTGCCGCCGAGCTTCTGAGGCGCGGCCACGCGGTTCTCGACCGGCTTACGGCGCTTGGCTGTCCAACCGTCGCGGTGGTGCACGGGGCGGCGCTTGGCGCGGGGTTCGAACTGGCGCTGGCCTGCGACTGGCGGATCGCGGTGGATGGTGCCAGCTTTGGCTTTCCCGAGGTGAACCTGGGTCTGCATCCCGGTCTGGGGGGCACGTTCCGCCTCACGGGTCTGATCGACCCGCTGGAGGCCATGACGCTGATGCTGACCGGCAAGACGGCGCATACCGGAAAGGCGAAATCGCTGGGAATCGCCGATGTCGTCACCGAGGAACGCCATGTCCGCGCCGCCATCGACGCCATCATCGACGGCAAGGTCGACCGGGATGGGCCGGGCCTGAAGGCGCGCGCCTTTCAGGTGGACCAGGCACGCCGCCTCGCGGCACAGCGCATGCACCGGGAGACCGAAAAGAAAGCCCCGCAAGAACATTACCCGGCACCACACGCGCTCATCGACATCTGGGAAGAGCACGGCGACGATCCGGACAAGATGCAATCGGCCGAAATCGAGAGTTTCGCCCACCTTCTGGGCACCGACACGTCGCGCAACCTGCGCCGGGTGTTCTTTCTGCGCCAAGGGCTCAAGGAGAACGCCAAGGGGAAAGACGGGATCCATTATGTGCATGTGATCGGGGCTGGCGAGATGGGGGCAGAGATTGCCGCCTGGGCCGCGATCCGGGGCAAGCGCGTGACGCTGGGCGATGTCGATCTCAAGCCGCTCGGCAAGGCGGTCAAGGCCGCCTCCGCGCTGTGCAAGGACACGCATCTTTCCGCAGTCGAGACCCGGGACGTGCTTGACCGGCTGATGCCCGATCCGAACGGCTATGGCCTGAAAAACGCCGATCTGGTCATCGAGGCCGCGCCGGAAGACCCGGACCTCAAGGAAAAGATCTATGCCGATGCCGGTGAGCGCATGAAGAAAGGCGCGATCCTGGCCAGCAATACGTCGAGCCTGCGGCTTGCCGATCTTGCCAAGGGCGCGCCGGATCCGTCCTGTTTTGCCGGGCTTCACTTCTTCAACCCGGTGTCGAAGATGCAGCTTGTCGAAGTGGTGCGCCACGACAGCACCGACCCTGACGTCGCGGAGCGGCTTTCGGCCTTTTGCGGCACGTTGGACAGGCTGCCGGTTCCGGTCTCCGACTACCCCGGATTCCTGGTGAACCGCGCCCTGACTCCGTATTTGATGGAGGCGATGGTGTTGATCGACGAAGGCGTTTCGCAAGAGGTCATCGACACCGCCGCGATGCGCTTCGGGATGCCGATGGGGCCGGTGGCGCTGGCCGATCAGGTCGGGCTCGACATCTGCCTGCACGTGGCCGAAAGCCTGAAGGGGGCGCTGGACAAGCCAATGCCCGAGATCAGCCCGCGCTTGCGTGGCAAGGTTGAGGCGGGACAGACCGGCAAGAAGGCGGGGCAGGGCTTTTACGATTGGTCCAAAGGCACCCCGCGTCCGGATAGCGAGGATAGCGGCCCAGGCGACCTGACCGACAGGTTGATCCTGCCGATGCTCGATGCCTGCATGGAATGCCTGCGCAAGAACGTCGCTCGCAATGCGGACGAGGTTGATGGCGCGATGATCTTCGCGACCGGCTTCGCGCCCTTCCGGGGCGGCCCGATGCACTATGCCGAGGCGCGGGGCCATGACGACATCAGGACCGCGTTGCAGGCGCTTGCCGACCGTCACGGCGACCGGTTTGCCCCCGATCCCGGCTGGACCGACGACTGACAGGCCAATGCGAACGACCGACCCCAAAGCCGCCGCGGACGAGATCATCGCAGCGACAGGGGGCGACATCCGCGTCGCCCTGCCGCTTGGCCTTGGCAAGCCGGTCACGTTGATCAACGCGCTGGTCGCGCGCGCCTGCGAGGATCCGTCGATCCGGTTGTCGATCTTCACCGCGCTTACCCTGGAACGGCCAAAGCCGTCTTCGGACATGGAAAGACGGTTTCTCGAACCGGCGATGGACCGTCTTTTCGGAGCCTATCCCGAACTGCTTTACGCACGGCTTATGCGCGAAAACCGGTTGCCCGCGAATATCGAGGTGGCCGAATTCTTCCTTCTGGCAGGTCGCTGGCTGGGTGTCGCCCCCATGCAGCAGCGGTATATCTCGGCCAATTACACCCATGCGCTGGACGTGCTGGTGAATCGCAAGCCCAATGTATTGGTGCAGCTTGTCGCCGAACGGGACGGGCAGTTCAGCCTGTCGAGCAACACCGACATTTCCGCAGACCTGTTCAGGCTGCGCCACGCAGGACAGATCGACTTTCTGGCGGCGCTGGAACCGCATCCGGAGCTGCCTTTCATGGAAGGCGAGGCTGCGGTCCTGGCCGGGGACGAGGCGCAGGTGGTCCTCGACACAGGCGACAGCTTCGAGCTTTTCTCGGCGGTGCGCCGCCCGGTCAGCGATGCCGCCCACGCCATCGGGCTTCACGTTTCGGGCCTGATCCCGGATGGCGGCACCTTGCAGATCGGCATCGGGTCGATCGGAGACGCGGTGGCGCATGCGCTCTTGCTGCGGGATCGCGGCGCGGTTGGGGCCATCCGCTCGGATTGCCCGTTTCCCGTCAAGGGATCGGATGACGGGCGGTTCGAGATCGGCCTGCACGCGGTCACCGAGATGCTTGTCGGCGGATTGCTGGATCTGTTCGAAAAAGGCGTGGTGCGGCGCGAGGTCGACGGGGTGGCGATCAATGCCGGGTTCTTCGTGGAAACCCGGGATGTCTATCGCCGCCTCCGCGAGATGCCGCCTGAGACCGGTGCAAGGATCGCGATGCAACCCGTCAGCTTTACCAACCAGCTTTACGGTGACGAGGCTGCCAAGCGCGCCGCCCGCGTCGATGCGCGTTTCGTCAACGGCGCGATGCAGGTTTCCTGCCTTGGAGACGTGATGTCCGACGCGCGTTCCGACGGGCAGGTCGTCAGCGGCGTCGGCGGGCAGTTCAACTTCGTCGAGCAGGCTTTCGCCCTGCACGGCGCACGGTCGATCATCACGCTGCCATCGACCCGAAAGACCCATGGCAAGACCGTCAGCAACATCCGTTGGGAGGTCGCGGCGACAACGGTTCCGCGCCATATGCGGGATATCGTGGTCACCGAATACGGCGTCGCGGACCTGCGTGGTCAGCCCGACGCGACCGTGATCGCCCGGCTGATCGCCATCGCCGACAGCCGTTTTCAGGACAAGATGATCGCAAGGGCGAAATCGGCGGGCAAGCTGCCGGGCGATTTTGAACTGCCTGAGGACGCGCGGCACAACCGGCCCGCGCGGCTGGCCGAATGGCTTGACGGGCATCGCGACCGGCTTCCGTCCTTTCCGTTCGGAACCGATTTCGACGAGACCGAGCGCAGCCTTCTGCCGGCGCTTGAAAGGTTGCAGCACGAGGCGGCCACTTCGCGCGGCCGATTGATATTGCTGTGGGCGGCGTTCGGCGCGCGGGCGCATCCGCAAGAGCGCGCATTGATGGCGCGCATGGGGTTTGAGAGGGCGCGCAGTCTCGACGCGCTTGCCCTGCGCGGCGCGCTTCGTCGCGAGGCGCAGGGAGCGTCCTGACCGGCGGTCAGTCGAAAAGGGTGCCGAGGTCGATCTTCAGAAGGCCCACCGCGAGCGGAACCGGCGCCACGGCGAACAGGATGGTGAGAACCGTCTGCACCGGCAGGAACACCCGGCTCAATCCGGCGGTGAACAGGAGGCCGCCACCGCCCCCCAGCAGCACGTTGCCGGGCATGTTCACGAGGATCGCGAGCAGGGCATAGCGGTACCGGGAGGCTACCGGCCGCAGCCAGACGGGCGCCCGGGCGTGCAGGGCTTCGAGCCGCTGGGCGCGTGTCAGTGGCTCGACCGCGTCAAGCAGGCGGCATGCCTTGCGCAGATGCAGATCGTCGAAGACCCGGCGCAGCCGCGCATAGGGCACCCATTCGCCGGCGGCATAGGCCAGGGTCAGGCCCGCAACGGTCGAGATGTAGATGAACGGCGCGATCCAGGCGCCTTCCATCACCATGAGCGACAGCCCGATCTCGATGCCCGGCACAAACGGGACCGAGATCAAAAGCGCATAGGCCAGCAGGAAGACGACCAGCATTCCGATCCGGACCCGCTCATTTTCGAACAGGGCAAGGCCGGTGATCCAACCCATCAGGAGGTGCAGGCCGAACGCGAGTAGCAGGACGACAGATAGCCTGACAGCCACCCGGCACGCGCCGCCACAGCGGGCGCGGAGGCCCGTGGCCTTCGGATCATTCGCCATGCGGGATCCGGCGGCGGCCAAGGCGCCATGGTCGGTCAGCAGGACGGGCGAGGGCCGGGGGCCTGGGGATCGAGATGCACGTCATTGAAATCCTCCGGGACACGCATTTTCCCGAGCGTGGACGCCGTAAATCGAAAAGTCCGCATAGCTTTAGTAGCGGATGGCCGGTTAGCGGCACATCCATGTGATCGCCGAAACGTTGCGAAATGGCAATGCATCGCGCCCTGACCACGACGCACATTCATAAGCCGGACGCGACGCATGACCTGCGAACCCTCGCGCGCCGACGTCGTCAGGTGGCGAAGGGGTCGTCCAGAATGCCGACCACTTGCAGGATGAATTCGAATCATGAGGGAGGTTTTGTTGCCGTCCGCCGGGTCCGGTCGAGCAGCCCGACCGAAGTTCGCGTGCTCGAAAATGTGCTGGCTTGGTGGACCCGACAGCAAGGATCGGGCGTTGTATCGCAAAGGAGGTTTCGGATGACGGCATCGGAACCGCAGAAGGCGCATGAGCAACTGCGGCGGCAACGGGAAGTGCTCGCCGATTTCGGGTTGTTCGCCTTTCGCTGCGACGACATGGACGGGTTGCTGCACCGGGCCACCGAACTGGTGTCCGAAGCGCTTGGTGTGCCGCTCGTGAAAGTGCTGGAACACCGCCCGGAGCGGGGCGAGATGCTCGTGCGGAGCGGCGTCAACTGGCAGGAGGGGGTCGTGGGCCGGGAAACCTTCGGGGACCATGAGAAGTCTCCGGGCGGCTATGCCCTCAAGGCCGATGGCCCGGTCGTCTCGCCGGATCTCGATCTGGAGGATCGCTTCGAGACGCCGGACGTTCTGCGCCGCCACGGGGTGATGAGCATGGTCAACGTCGTCATCGCGGGCGAAGACGCGGCCTTCGGGGTTCTGGAAGTGGACGCGCGGGAACGGCGCGATTTCGGCGATGATGAAGTCGCGTTCCTTCGCACCTACGCGAACCTGCTCGCGGCGGCGATCGAGCGGCTCCGCACCCATGACGAGCTGCGCCGATCTGTGCGCGAGCAGGGACTGCTGGCGCGGGAGCTTGGACACCGGGTCCGCAACGTCCTCGGACTCGTCCGCGCCCTGGCCTCGCGGACCTCGGCGGAAGGTCGGACCGCAGAGGAGTTTCGCGCCGCCTTCATCGAACGATTGCACGCGCTGTCCGTCGCCGAAGGACTTGTCTTCGCCAGCACCGATGAACGGGTCGATCCCGAGGTTCTGGCGCGGGAGGTTCTCGCCCCCTACAGGCAGGACGGACCTGCAAGGCTCGTGATCGACGGAGTGTCGGTCAGGTTGTCGGCCCGGCAGGCGCGCATGTTCGGTCTGGCGCTTCATGAACTGGCGACCAACGCGATGAAGCACGGGGCGCTCGGCGTGCCCGACGGTTCCGTACGGCTCGACTGGCACATCGAGGATGCGGAAGAGACCCAACGCCGCCTCTCGATGACATGGCAGGAAGCGAACGGACCCGAGATCACGCCACCGGAACGAAAGGGGTTCGGTACCCGGCTGCTGGAGGATGTCGTCGCTCATGAACTGAACGGCGAGGCGGAACTGGATTACGCCCGCCGCGGACTGACCTACCGCCTTCGGTTTCAATTGGAAGGTGACCAAACATGAACCATGACATGCGAGCTACACTGTCCGGCAAGCGGGTTCTCGTCGTTGACGATGAATGGCTGATTGCGCTGGACGTCCAGGATATCATCGAGGGCCTCGGATGTTCGGTCATGGGGCCGGTCGCATCCGCCTCGGCGGCGTTGGAACTGATCTCGACCGATCCCCCCGATTGCGCTGTTCTGGATGTGCACATTTTGAACGGAACGTCGGAACCGATTGCCGCGGCCCTGCAAAAACGGGGATGCCCATTCGTCGTCGTGACGGCCTATCAGCGAAGCCATCTCACCGGAGCGCTTTGCGACGCGCCGATGTTGATCAAGCCGATCGACGAAAGGGAGCTTGAACGAACGCTCGCCGGTCTTGTCCGATAACGCGCGGTCGGCGCGTCCGGATGTCGGCGCATGACATTTTGAGAGCCACGCATGCGGTGCACCCGGCCGCTGTGTCGCCGGGATGTACCGGCGTCAACAGAAGCGCGGATATCGGCCTTCCGTATTCTTCGCATGACCGGGGAATCGCATCACGCGCGCGCCCTGCCGTGCCGGCTGTGGTCGACCCGGACAATCAAGACCGTGCCGTCGAGATCACCGCGGGGGCAGAGTCAGCCTGTCCGTATTTCGCGTTCAGGCACTTCGGGCGGAATGCTTGGCGGCTGTTCGGACGGGGGCTCCGGCACATCCTCGGGCGGAATGTCCGGTGGTGTTTCCACCGGCGGCTCCGGCACGTTCTCGGGCGGCAGATCGTCCGGTATCTCGGATGGCGGCCGCGGGGGGTCGGGTTCTTCCGAGGCAACATGGGACATGACAGACCTCCTTTCGATCCAGCGCGTCTTGATTGAGGATCTGACGTCAAACGATCTCCGGCCCGGCTTGGTTCCTGCGCCGAAGTCGGTTTGCCGGTCGGGACCGGCCTTCGACTTTCCCAGTCGGTCAGTAAGCTGGGGGCGACCATTGAGGTGCGGTTGGAGGCGCCACAGGAACCACAACGGCGCAAATCGGTTCTTCGATGGAGGGACAAGACAGACCGAGGAGGTAAGCACATGACACGATTTGCACGCCGAACAATTGCAGCAAGCACCCTTGCGCTGGTTGCCGGAGGCCCGGCCCTTGCCCAGGATGACACGGTACGGGTCCTGGCCGAATGGCGCTACGACACGCTTTATGCCGAGGGCTGGAGCGTCGAGAACATGTTCGACATGACCGAGGTCATCGGGGACAACGGTGAGGTGATCGGCGATGTCGAGAACGTCATCTTCAGCAACGATGGCGAGGTGCTTGGCATCATCGCACAGGTCGGCGGCTTCTGGGACATTGCCGATACGCATGTCCATGTCCCGTGGGACGACGTGACCATGCAGTCTGGCATCCAGCAAGTGCAGGTTCCCGTCACAGAGAACACCGTCGTCAACTATGATGTCTTCGGCGGGTATCCGGATGACGAGCAGGTCGTCACTGCCGACGATACCGGGACCACCCAGCCCGTCAGTGACGACCTTGCCGCCGGCTCGGGTATCTTCAAGGCGACGGACCTCATGGGGGATTATGCCTATCTGTCGGACGACACGCCTTATGGATATGTCGCCGATCTGATCATTCTCGACGGGTCGATCTCGGCCATCGTCAGCGATGCGGCTCCATACGGACGGCCCGGATATTATGCATATCCCTATTCTCCATATACCTATCGCGGTGGCATGATGAGATATGACATCCCGTACTTTGCGAGCGAAGTGGATACGATCGAAGAATTCGACTACGAAAACCTGCAGTCCCGCGTGGCCGAGTAGGCCCGGGGTTGAGCCCGAACAACTCACCTTATGGCGCAAGACCGGATCGGGTAGGGCAGGTCACTGGTTCCGAGGTCGGTCGGGCCGACTGTGCGCCCAGATCAGAAGCCGGGCCAAAGCCCGGGCGAGGTGGCCAGTTCCAGAAGGTTGGCATCGGGATCGCGGAAGTAGACGCTTGTCCCACCGCGCTTCCAGCCTGTCCGGCCTTCGATGGCGACCCCGTGGGCGGCCAGGTGATCTTCCCAGTCAGGCAGGGCCTCATGCGAACAGGCAAAGGCCATGTGAAGCCGTCCCATGCCATCATGCGGCGGGATGATCCCGCGACCGGTATCCACGGGCTCCAACGTGCCATGACGAATGAACAGCAGCAGGACGCTTGCGCCGTTCACGTCATAGGCACAAAGCCGGTCCGATTTCATCAGTGACGGCAATTGCATCACGGTTTCGTAAAACGCGGTCGCGCGATCCATGTCGTCCACGTAAAGCGCCGTTTCCAGTATCGAGTCGAGTTTGGGCATGGGTATGCTTCTGTTGCGGAAAGTCCTGCACAGGGAACCGATCCCGCCCGTGCGAGGTTCCGTAGCCGGCGCTGGGAAAGGAGGCGGCATGTCCGGGAGCGAACTCAAGACGAGCGACGTCACGCAGGCAGAACGCGATGCGCTGCGGGAAGCAATCAGACGTGCTCTCGATGCGCACCGGGTCTCCGGACGAACCGGGATCGTCGCGGCAATCCTGCGCGAAGACGCGGTTGTCGTCACCGCAGAGAACCAGGTCGATCAGGAAACCGACCCGACCCGCCACGCCGAGATGGTGGCACTCTCGCAGGCCACGGCGCAACTGGGGCGCAAGGATCTGTCTGACTGCACACTGGTCTCGACGCTTCAGCCTTGCGAAATGTGCCTGGCGGCGATGCGGTTCGCCGGGATCCAGCGCGTGATCTTTGCAGCGACGCAGGACAAAGTGGCGGGGAAGTATTTCGTTTTTCCGAGGCTCGGCATCGAAGATTTCAAGGCCGCGGGGGATCGCTTCAGCACCGTCGGCGGGGTCATGGAACCGGACGTGCTGCATCTTTATGCCGAGGGTAGCGAGTAGCGTCTGACATCCGTCCGCGCACATGGCGAAGGCGTCGTCGGCATATCTCCGCTCATTGCCCGTCAGGTCGTTGGAAACAAAGTGCCGCTCAAGCGCTTATCAGTCATGAAGTCGCGTCACGCCCTCAAAATGGATCAGGACCTTCTCCCGGCGCTGAAGCCGGGGTCTGCTGGGTTGCCCGGTCTTGGGGTGACGGGCGTGCTGGCCAGCATACCCGCCGGGATCATTTCATTCATAGGACTCGCCACAGGGGGCGTGCCGTTTGGTCAGGCATTGGTGATCACCATCGGCGTGCAGCTCCTGGTCATCCTCTTCGTTCTGGCGTTCGGCTACTGGCAGGTGTCATCGAATGACAGGATGGGTTTGCCCATCCCGGAGCTTGACCAGGAAAACCTGGAAGAATCCGGACTCTGGCGGGTCTATCCGAGCGACGCCGCCTTTGAAAACGCGGTGCGCGTGGGCCTGATCGCGCCGAACACCGGGCAGAGCCGCAGCATTGCGAATGTTCTCGCCGAACTTGGCGGGGAGGTTCACCATTGCACGGACGCAGATGCAATGTTGGCATGCGTGAAAGCTCAGCCTGGAGACTGGACGCTTGTGCTGTTCGATCTTGAAGCCGCCCCTGATCTTGACACCGCGGTAGACGATCTCATTGATTTCAGGAACGATCTTCCGGGCATGCCTGTCTTGCTCGTGACGAATACCGTCGCACGAAATGATTTCTCGAGCCACAGGAAGTCGATTGGGGATGCCACCTTGCGCAAGCCGGTCTTCCGGAAACAGCTGGTCGAGGCCATTGACATCATCGGGGTGGAATTCCCCTATTTCGCGATGGCGTCTCCGAAAAAATCGTTGTCGTGAAGACAGGATCGCTGCCGATCCGTAGAGCGCTTTGAGACCGCTCACTCAGAGACGGTGGCCAGCCCGGACGCCTTGAAATAACACCGGCCTTTAAGGACTTTGTGCCAGGCGTCGCCCGACGTAAGTTACCTGACATGGGGTATGTCACGTCTCTCTTCGCAAGAAAGATGGTGGCCGCGGCAGGGGCGGACCTCGACGCGCGCGCGCTTGTGGCGTCCATCGGCCTCGATCCTGACGGGGCGTGGGATCCAAAGGCGATGCTGCCCGATACGACCTATTACGATCTGCTCGAACGGATCGCGGGTTTGACGGATGTCACCGACCTGCCGTTGCGCGTGGGTGCGTCCATGCGGCTGGACGAGTATGGCGCGTTGGGACTGGCCTTCAAGGCGGCCACCACGCTGGGTGCGTCTTATGCCCGGGTCGAACGCTACGCGCGGCTCTGGACCAGCGTCGTGGATTACGAATTGCGGCCCGATCGGCGCGGCACGTTTTTCGTGCTGCACCGCTCGGGCGCGCGACGCCTGGGCCTTCGGCTGTCGAACGAAGCGACGCTGGCGAGTTCGGTCTCGCTCGCCCGGCAGGTCAGCCGGGACCCTGTCACACCCCTGGAGGTCCATGTGCAGCATGGAGCCCCCGGATCGGTCGCCGCACATGAGGACTGGTTCGGATGCCCGGTCTGTTTCGGATCCGACATCGACGCCATCCTGTTCTCGCCGGAGACGCTTGCACAGCCGAACATCCTTGGTGATGCGGGAATTTCCCGGTATCTCGCCTCGCATCTCGAGGCAGAGCTGGCTGAAATCTCCGAAGAGGTGACACTGGTCAGCCAGACGAAGGATGCCATCGCCCAGGCGCTCAGCGAGGGTGCGCCCAAGATGGCCGACATCGCGCGCGGCCTCGGGCTCAGTGCACGGTCCTTCCACCGTCGGCTGTCCGAGCACGGGATGAGCTTCCAGACCCTGACCGAACAAACCCGGCGTGAACTGGCCGAAGGGCTCTTGCGCGAAGACGGGCACTCGCTGGCCGAGATCGCGTTCCTGACCGGGTTTTCCGAACAAAGTGCATTCACCCGTGCCTTCAAGCGCTGGGTCGGCATGACGCCGGCAAGTTACCGGAAGGCACGCGCGGGCCTGTGATCCGCCTTGGCGGCGGCGGTCAAAACGCTGGCAACGCCGGTCAATACGCATGCCGCGGCAATCGCCTATCCCTTGGTCGTCAACATGAACCAGGGAGAGACCCATGCAAGACCAACCCATCGTCGTCATCGGAGCCACCGGCAAGACCGGATCGCGCGTCGCCACCCGGCTTGAGGCCAGGGGCCACGCCGTCCGCCGCGGCTCTCGCAATTCCGCCACGCCCTTCGACTGGGAGGCGCCCGAGACCTGGGCTCCAGCCCTGAGCGGGGCGCGCGCGGCCTATGTCACCTACTTCCCCGATCTGGCCTTTCCCGGCGCGGTCGAGAAGCTCGAGTCGCTCGTCGAGACAGCAAAGGATGTCGGCGTCGCGCACCTCGTGGTGCTGTCGGGCCGGGGCGAGCACCATGCACGGCTGGGCGAGGAGATCGTGCGCAACTCGGGCGTCGATTTTACCATCGTCCGCGCCGCATGGTTCGCGCAGAACTTTTCCGAGGGCTACCTGCGCGATCCGATCCTCGCCGGAGTGCTGCCAATGCCTGGCGGTGACATCGCCGAGCCGATCATCGACATCGAAGATATCGCCGATGTCGCGGTCGCTGCCCTGACCGAGGAAGGCCACCGGGGCGAGCTTTACGAGGTGACCGGCCCGCGCCTGATGACCTTCGCCGACATGGCCGGGGACCTGTCAGAGGCGACTGGCCGACCGATCCGGTACCTGCCCATCAGCTTCGAGGACTTCCATGCCCACGTCGCACAATCGGGCGGGGATTTTGTCGCCGACGTCTTCACCGCCATCGCCCGCGAGACGCTGGACGGGCGGAACGCGCATACAACCGACGGCGTGATGCGCGCCCTCGGCCGGCCGCCGCGCGACTTCGCCGACTTCGCCAGAGGCGCGGCCCGCGCGGGCGCTTGGGCCAGCGCCGCCTGATCCGCAACACATCCCTATCGAAAGGACATACCATGACCCTTACACGTCTTCAGAAGATCGCGCTCGGCATTGCGGGTGTCTCGGCGCTCGGCATCGGCACCGCGATCACCATTACGCCGCACGCGTTCTACGAAAGCTACGGGATCGCGCTCGGGTCCGACCCGAGCCTTCTGAGCGAGTTGCGCGCGCCCGGTGCCGGTCTGGCCGCCCTCGGCGCCGTCATGCTGGCGGGTGTCGTCCGGCGTGCCCTGAGCGGGGTGGCTCTTGTCGCGGCCTTCGTCGTGTTCCTCGGCTTTCCCGCCGGACGTCTCGTCGGCCTCGCCCTCGACGGCATTCCCTCGACAGGGATCCTGGCCGCGCTTGGCTTCGAACTGGCGGTCGCGGCGCTCTGCCTCTTTGCGTTCCGGCCCGATATCGGGCGCGCGGGATCGCGTCTCGCCCTGCGCTGAACACTTTACCGCGGCGGGCCGGGTCCGCCGCGGTCCGCACATCAAGGAGTCCTTCTCATGTCCCCGTTCTTCTTCATCCTGATGCAGTTCGCCATCCTCGCCTATGCGCTGGTCGGCGGCGTCTTCCTCGCCTTCTCAGATTTCATCATGCGGTCGCTGTCGCTGACCGGCGGGGTCGGTGGCGTGGAGGCGATGCAGGTCATCAACCGCGAGGTCTTTCGCTGGGTCTTCATGGCCCTTTTTCTGGGGATGGCGGCCCTGTCGCTTGTCGTTGCAGGCTACGGAGCGGTCAACCTCACCCATCCGTCGGGCGCGCTGATCCTGCTTGCCGGGCTGGCCTACCTGATCGGCTGCTTCGCCGTGACGGTCTTTTTCAACGTGCCGATGAACGAGGCCCTCGACAGCATGGACCTGACTTCGGAGGCCACGCGCGCCTATTGGACCGGCACCTACCTGCCGCGCTGGACCTTCTGGAACAGTGTCAGAACACTGGCCTGCTGCGCTGCCGCAGCCCTGCTGCTTGTCGGCCTGCTTTGGTCAACCCAATCTCAGCTGCGGGTGGCACAAGCGCAGGCTCACCTTCAAAGACCCGCTCAAGAGGCCGCGGGCTCCGGGCTCCGCACCCGACCCGGCAAAGGTGATGACGAAATGGGCCAGGCCAGCGCATCGGTTTCGGCGCAAAAGGGCGGGCTACAGCCGCAGATCGGCCCTGGTGTCAGTCCTTCGGAAATTGCGTGGGGCAGGCGGGTCCGCGTTCAGTCCGCCTTGGGGGCTGCGGCCGATCCCGCAAGCAGCCCGCCGTCGACAGTCAGTTCCGTTCCGGTCATGTAGGCAGCCTCGTCCGAGGCAAGCAGAAGGGCGATGGCCGCGACCTCTTCCGGCGTGCCGAACCGGCGCATCGGAGTGTCCGCGACAAAAGCTGCCATGCGGGCGTCGCGGTCCGGTCCGTCGCCCAGCATCGGCTCCCACATCGGCGTCAGGATGGCGGCGGGGTGGATCGAGTTGCAGCGGATGTTCAGCCCCTGTTCGGCACAATAGAGCGCAACCGACTTCGTATGGTTGCGCACGGCGGCCTTGGACGACGCATAGGCCGCCGCCGCCGGGATGCCCACAAGCCCGGAGCGGGACGAGATGTTGATGATCGATCCGGATTCCCCGGCGCGCATCGCACCGATCGCATAGCGGCAGCCAAGGAATGTGCCATCGAGGTTCACCGCATGGACGGCCCGCCAGTCCGCCAAGGTGGCATGCTCGGGATCGTGCGGACGGATGGCCTCTTCGAAGCCGGTGATCCCGGCGTTGTTCACCAGCACGTCGCACGCGGGCCAGGCTGCGGCAAGGTCGTCCCAGTCCGCCTCTGATGCCACGTCGAGACGCAGATGATCCCCGCCGATGTCCCTCGCGACCGACGCGGCGAGGTCTTCGACCTTGTCCGTCACGACCACCCTGGCCCCTTCGCGGGCGAAAACCCGCGCGATGGCCGCGCCGATCCCGCGACCGGCGCCCGTGACGATGCAAAGCTTCCCGCCCAATCGTGCCATAAGGTTCTCCTTCCATTCATGTCCTGTTCAGATGATCGAGCCCAAACGTCAGACGACGACCACGTTTCCGCGCTTGTGCCCGGTTTCCACGTGCACATGCGCTTCAACCAGATTGGCCAAAGGATAGACGCGGTCGATGACCGGGGCCAGCTTGCCGTCGTCGGCCAGCTCGATCAGCGTGCCGAGCATCAGGCGAAGCACATCCGGCTTCAGCATCCCTGTTGCCGAGAAGCGGGCCTTGCGCGTGCCCGCAATCGCGGTGCGGACCATCGCGCCGAGTATGCCGAGTCCCAGGACCGGGCACACGTACCGGCCGGACCGTACAAGGCTGCCCTTGGCCTCGGCAAAGGACGAAACGCCCAGCGTGTCATAGATCACGTCGTATCGGTCGGACCCGGCTGTGAAATCCTCCGTCATGTAGTCGATGACCCGGCCTGCCCCAAGCGCGGCGACCATGCCTGCATTGCGGGCGCTGCAAGTGCCGGTGACCTCGGCACCCATCACGGCGGCGATCTGCACCGCTGCGCTGCCGAGGCTGCCCGAAGCGCCAAGGATCAGAACCTTCTGCCCGGCGCGCAGTTCAGCCACCTCGCGCAGGAAATTCAGCGAGGTGAGCGGCCCGTCGCACATGACGGCGGCTTCCTCATGCGACAGGCTCGCGGGTTTCGGCATCAGCACAGCGTTTTTGCTCAGGCAGATATGGCTGGCATTGGCACCAAAGCTCAGCCCGGCCTCACCGAAAACGGCGTCGCCGACTGCGAAACGGGTCACACTGTCGCCGACGGCAACCACATCGCCAGACAGGCAGGTGCCGACGAGATTCTGGCGCGGCCGCCGCAAGCCAAGGAACAGCCGCGCAAAGCGCGGGGTGCCCGCGCGCATCATGCCGTCGGCGCGCGACACGGCAGAGGCGCGGATGCGGATCAGCACCTCGCCGGGGCCGGGGGTCGGGATGGGGCGGCTGACGGGCGCGAGCATGTCGGGTGCGCCGTAGCGCCGAACGCTCCATGCGGTGAGGGTGGCAGTCATTGGGGTCATCCTTCGGGTCTGTTGACGAGGAGTGTTTACCGAGCCAAAATCAATCCAGAAACTGACCAAAATGAACCGCATCGGTTCGAAAGTGAACCGCACCCATGGATTGGAAATCTCTTCCCGCCTTTCTTGCCGTCGCCCGTGCAGGCTCCCTGCGCGCAGCCGCAGAACAGACCGGCGGCACGCATGCGACCGTGCGCCGGCAGGTCGAAGGGCTGGAGGCGCAGCTGGGCGTACAGCTTTTTCGGCGCAGCGCGGGCGGGCTGGAGTTGTCGGCGGCGGGCCGCAAGCTGTTGCCGCAGGCGCTCGAGGCCGAGACCGCGTTGCGGCAGGGGTTCAACGCCGTGCGCGGGCTCGACAGCGAGGCGTCGGGCCGCATCCGGCTCTCGGTCGATCCAATGACAGCGCATTTCCTGCTGGCCCCGGTCCTCGGCGAGTTCCTGTCGCTCTATCCGGACATCCACATCGACATGAACCTGTCCTACGAGATCGACTCGATCGAGAAGCTGGAGACCGACGTGTCGATCCGCCATGTCCGCGACCTGACCGGCGACGCCGTGGGCCGCAAGCTGTTCCCGCTGTCGATCGGCGTTTTCGCCGCGCGCAGCTATATCGACCGCATGCTGCACGATGCCGGGCCGCGTGGAGAAGGTCTGACATGGCTCGGCTACGGCGAGGTGCCCGAACTGCAGGCGATGATCGCCGCTTCGCCGTTTTCGCGCGCGACGGTGCGCCATGCCATCCCCGATCCGGCCATGCACCTGCACCTCGCGCGGGCCGGGGCGGGCATGACGTTCCTCGCCGCTTGGGTGCAGAGCGTCTTTCCCGAATTGCAGCGGGTCCCCGGGACGGCCCTTGATCAAAGCCGGTCGACCTGGGTGCTGATGCATGGTGATCTGCGCCGTGTGCAACGCGTCCGGCTTTTCGTCGATTTCCTGTACGAAAGCCTGCTTGAGCGGCGCGCCGATTTCATCGGCTGACAAGAGCCGGGGATTCGCCACGGATGGTTTCGCGATGATGGCGCGGTCCGCGACGCTGGTCGCGTTTTTCCGGGCCAAGATCCTGTGGGCGCACCGGCATGAAATGCTTTCGGTTGGCCACTGGTCTGACGGATTTGCAGGATTTCAAGAGCGCCCGCCGGGCTGGGGACCGGCGGTTGAAGCCTGGCGTATTGAATACGATGAGAAATTCTAGCCTGCTGGCCCAGACGTAGTGGCGGAGAGACAGGGATTCGAACCCTGGGACCCCGTGAAGGGTCAACGGTTTTCGAGACCGCCCCGTTCGACCACTCCGGCACCTCTCCGCGGGGGTCTGGAGGGGCGTTTAGCTTTTGCGTCGGGCGGGCGCAACCTCTATTTCGCGCTTCTTTGTGCGGGCCTTGCCTGCAGCTTCCGGTTGGAATTCCGTCGCTCGCAACATACCTATTGAAGAAGACAACCGGGGAGTCGGCAATGATCCGCAACATGATGACGACGGCAGCGACGGGGCTGGCGATATTCGCATGGTCGCTTCCGGCGTGGGCCGCGCCGACGGATGAACTTCTGGACGCGCTGGGTGTGCCACAGATCATCGAGATCATGCGCGCCGAAGGCATGGAATACGGTGACACCCTGGCCGAAGACATGATCCCCGGCGGCGGCACCGCCAACTGGCAGGCCACCGTGTCGCGCATCTATGACGAAGACCGGATGCTGGCCACGGTCCGCGAGACCTTCGCCTCGGAATTCGGCGATGCCGATACGGCGCCGCTGATCGAATTTTTCGACTCCGAAACCGGTCAGGAGATCGTCCGCCTCGAGCTCAGCGCCCGCGAGGCGATGCGCGCTTCGGAGATCGAGGACGCCGCCCGCGCGACATTCCGCGATCTGGAAGGAACGGATTCGGAGACGCTCGCCGAGATTGCCGAATTCGTCGACACGAACGACCTTGTGGAAGCGAACCTCGTGGGCTCGCTCAATGCAAATTACATGTTCTATCTCGGGCTTGTGGATGGCGGCGCGCTGCAGATGAGCGAGGGCGACATCCTGGCCGAGGTGTGGTCCTCGGAAGAAGAGACCCGGGTCGACACGCGCGAATGGGTCTACGCATTTCTGTTGATGGCCTATCGGCCGCTCGAGGACGGGGTGGTCGAAGAATATACCGACCTGTCCCGCACCGCGCCGGGCCGCGCCTTGAACCGGGCGCTCTTTGCCGGGTTCAACACGATGTATGACGACATCTCCTACGCGCTCGGAATGGCCGTGGCGCGGGAAATGCAGGTGCAGGAGCTTTGAGCCCCGAAGCCCGTTGACAAATCGCGCCCGGCCCAGCATAAGCCGCGCACGGAAAGACGGGGCTTCGGTCCCGCCTTTTGTTTTTGATGATAACGACGTCCCCAACGGGGCGCGCTGTTCGAGGCGGGGGCGACCCCACAAACACCGGAGACCCGGGGCCACAGAACGCGGGTGACAAAGGAAAACACCATGTTCGCGGTGATGAAAACCGGCGGCAAGCAGTACAAGGTCCATTCGGGCGATATTCTGCGTGTCGAAAAGCTGGCAGCCGATGCAGGCGAGAAAGTCCAGTTCAATGAAATTCTGATGCTTGGCGGCGACAAGGTCGTCGTGGGCGCGCCCCTGGTGAGCGGTGCTGCCGTTCAGGCAGAGGTCGTGGACCAGATCAAGGCCGACAAGGTCATCAACTTCGTCAAGCGGCGCCGCAAGCACAGCTCCAAGCGGACCGTGGGCCACCGTCAGAAACTGACGTTGCTGCGCGTGACCGACATCCTCGAAACCGGTGCGGACGCATCCGGCGTCAAGGCTGCTGTCGGCGCGGGTTCGGTTGCCGGCGTGGCCTCTGCCGCCGCTGCTCCGAAGAAGGCCGCTTCCCCCAAGGCCGAAAAGAAAGCCGACGCGCCGAAAGCCGCCGCCGGCTCCGACGATCTCAAGCTCTTGTCGGGCGTCGGCCCGGCGCTCGAGAAGAAGCTGCACGAGGCGGGGGTCACATCCTTTGCCCAGATCGCAGCATGGACAGATGCAGATGTCGAAGAATTCGGCGAAAAGCTGTCGTTCAAAGGCCGGATCGAGCGTGAAGGCTGGATCGAACAGGCCAAAGAACTGGCATCGAAGTAAGGAGACCTGACCAATGGCACATAAAAAAGCAGGCGGTTCATCCCGCAACGGTCGCGACTCTGCCGGACGTCGTCTTGGCGTCAAACTCTACGGTGGCCAGTCCGCGATTCCCGGCAACATCATCGTGCGCCAGCGCGGCACGAAGTTCTGGCCGGGTGACGGCGTCGGCATGGGGAAAGATCACACGATCTTTGCAACCGTCGATGGCAACGTGACGTTCCACAAGGGCCTCAAGGGCCGTACCTTCATTTCGGTACTGCCAATGGCCGAGGCCGCCGAGTAAGCCGACCTTAAGGTTTTATAAAAAATCTGGAGGGGATCGGCAGCACTGCCGGTCCCCTGACTTGTTTGGGGGGGGGCACCCTATGTCTGCGTTGAGGAGAGAGCAGATGAACGTGGAGACCGTCACCATTTTCGAGCAACCCTTCGTCGAGACCGAGCGGTTTCGCCTGCGTCCCCTGAAGCAATCGGATGTGGGATTGATCGAATATTATACCAGCGACAAACGCGTCGCGACGATGACAACGTCGATCCCGCATCCGCTGCCACCGGGGGCCGCGCAGGCGTTTGTCGACCGCAGCCTGCCGCCCGAACGCGACGAAGATGTCTGGGCCATCGACGGCACCGCCGCGGATGGTCCCGAAATCATGGGTCTGATCTCGCTGGCGCGGATGGATCGCAACCAGTCCGAAGTCGGGTACTGGGTCGCGCCGCCGTTCTGGAACACCGGGCTTGCCTCCGAAGCCGTGCGGGCCCTCGTCGAAGCCAACCCGCTTGGCAACGAGACGATGTTCGCCAGCGTGTTTCAGGACAATCCGGCCTCGGCCCGCGTGCTGACCCATTGCGGCTTTGAATATATCGGCGATGCGGAATCCTTTTCCGTCGCCCGAAACACAATGGTCAAAACCTGGACCTATCTCAAACGTATGGGCTGACGCGCCGTCCCAAAGCCAATGGACCGCGCGCAACCCGATCAAAGGCTGACACATGAAGTTCCTCGATCTCTGCAAGGTCTATATCCGCTCCGGTTCGGGGGGGAATGGCTGCATCAGTTTCCGCCGGGAAAAATATATCGAATTCGGCGGTCCCGATGGCGGCGACGGTGGCGATGGCGGCGATGTCTGGGCCGAAGCGGTCGATGGGCTCAACACGCTCATCGATTTTCGTTACCAGCAGCATTTCTTCGCCGATAACGGCCGTCCCGGTGCAGGCCGTCAGCGCACCGGCGCGGATGGCGATGACATCGTCCTCAAGGTGCCGGTCGGAACCGAAATCCTCGACGAAGACGAGGAGACCGTGATCGCCGACATGACCGAACTGGGGCAGCGCGTGCTGCTCGCCCGTGGCGGCAATGGCGGCTGGGGCAATCTGCGCTTCAAGACGTCCACCAACCAGGCGCCCCGCCGGGCCAATGCCGGCCAGGAGGGTGTGGAGCGCACGATCTGGTTGCGCCTCAAGCTGATCGCGGATGTCGGCCTGCTGGGTCTGCCCAACGCGGGCAAGTCCACCTTCCTTGCCGCGACCTCGAATGCCCGGCCCAAGGTGGCGGATTACCCGTTCACCACGCTGCATCCCAATCTCGGCGTGGTTGGCGTGGATGATGCCGAATTCGTCGTCGCCGACATTCCCGGCCTGATCGAGGGCGCGCATGAGGGCAGGGGCCTGGGCGACCTGTTCCTCGGCCATGTCGAGCGCTGCGCCTGCCTGCTGCACCTGGTCGATGGCACCTCCGGCACCTTGCTCGACGATTACCAGACCATCATCGACGAGATCGAGGCGTACGGCGAAGGGCTTGCCGACAAGCCCCGCATCACCGCGCTGAACAAGATCGACGCGCTGGATGACGAAGAACGCGCTTTCCTCAAGGAAGAGCTCGAAGCCAAGACCGGTCACGAGGTCATGCTCATGTCCGGCGTGTCCAGAGAAGGTCTCACCGAGGTTCTGCGCGCCCTGCGCAAACACGTCAAGACAACGCGCAGACGCGAAGAGGCGACCGAGGAGACCGCGCCGTGGCAACCCTAGGCGATGCGCGCCGGCTGGTCGTGAAGATCGGATCGGCGCTCCTGGTCGACAAGAGCAACGGAACCTTGCGCCGCGACTGGCTGTTGTCGCTGGCCGCGGATGTCGCCCGGATCAAGGCGCGGGGCACCGATGTGATCCTCGTGTCCTCGGGCTCGATCGCGCTGGGACGCGGTGTCCTGCGCCTGCCGCCCACGGTGCTGCCGCTCGAACAATCCCAGGCCGCCGCTGCCGTTGGCCAGATTCGGCTTGCGCGCGCCTATGAAGAAGCGCTCGATCCGCATGGCCTGACCACGGCGCAGGTTCTGGTGACCCTCGAAGACAGCACCAACCGACGCCGCTATCTCAACAGCCGCGCCACGCTCGAGACGCTGGTCGGGCTGGGCGTCATCCCCATCGTCAACGAAAACGATACCGTGGCCACCGACGAAATCCGCTATGGTGACAACGACCGCCTCGCGGCCCAGGTCGCGGCCACCGTCGGCGCCGACCAGCTGATCCTGCTGTCGGACGTGGACGGATTCTACAGCGCCAATCCGACGCAGGACCCGACCGCCCGGCATTTCCCGATCATCGACGCCATCACGCCCGAGATCGAGGCGATGGCCGGCGATGCCGGGTCCGGCCTGTCCAAGGGCGGCATGAAGACCAAGCTGATGGCGGCACGCACCGCGACCGCCTCGGGCTGCGCCATGGCGATCACCGAAGGCTCGCGCCTCAACCCGCTCAAGGCGCTCGAGGCGGGCGCCCGCGCCACCTGGTTCACGCCGCAACTGGACCCGCACGCGGCGCGCAAACGCTGGATCCTTGCGATGAAACCCCGCGGCGCGCTCACCATCGACGCAGGCGCTGCGCGCGCGCTCGAACGGGGCACGTCATTGCTGCCGCCCGGCATCGTGGCCGTGTCCGGCCGCTTCGATCGCGGTGATCCGGTGACGATCAAGGACGCGACGGGACGCGAACTTGGCATGGGCCTCACGCGTTATACCGCGACCGAGGCGCAGGCGATCAAGGGGCATAATTCGGCCGAAATCGAGGAAATTCTGGGCTATCCGGGCCGCGCCGTGGTAATACACCGCGACGACATGGCGATCTGATCGGCTTCTTCTCTTTCCAAATATGCAAATCCGACTTCTGCAAGGGCGATACCGATGAAAGACCTCACAGACATCCCGACACTCATGCATGATATCGGTTCGCGCGCCAAGGCAGCGGCGCGCGAACTGGCCTTCGCGTCGGCCGAGCGCAAACATGCGGCCCTGATCGGCGCGGCCGAAGCGGTGTGGAAACATCGCGCCGAGATCGTCGAGGCGAACGCCCGAGACCTCGACTATGGCCGCGAAAAGGGTCTGTCGGACGCCATGATGGATCGCCTGCTGCTGAACGAAGACCGCATTCGCGGCATTGTCGACGGTCTGCGCGCCGTGGCCGAGCAGACCGACCCGGTGGGCGCCGTCATCACCGAATGGGATCGCCCCTCGGGCCTGCACATAAAGCGCGTGCGCACGCCTCTGGGTGTGATCGGCGTGATCTACGAATCCCGCCCCAACGTGACGGCGGATGCGGGCGCGCTGTGTCTCAAGGCCGGCAACGCGGTGATCCTGCGCGGCGGATCGGAAAGCTTTCACTCCTCCACCGCGATCCATGCCTGCCTGGTGGATGGCCTGCGCACCGCCGGTCTGCCCGAGGACGCGATTCAGCTCGTGCCCACCCGTGACCGCGCCGCGGTGAGCGAGATGCTCACCATGACCGATTACATCGACGTGATCGTGCCGCGGGGCGGCAAGGGGCTTGTCGGGCTGGTGCAACGCGAAGCCCGCGTGCCGGTCTTCGCGCATCTCGAAGGGATCGTGCACATCTATGTCGACGCCGACGCCGATCCGGTCAAGTCGTTGAACGTGATCCTGAACGCCAAGACCCGTCGCACCGGGATCTGCGGGGCCGCCGAATGCCTGCTCATTCACAAGGACGTGGTGGACACGATCGGGCAGGGCGTCATCAAGGCCTTGCTCAAGGCGGGGGTCGAAGTGCGCGCCGACGAGACCCTGCGCGCCATCGACGGCACGGTCGCGGCCAGCGAGGATGACTGGGGCTGCGAATATCTCGACAGCATCATCGCCGCAAAGGTGGTCGATGACGTCGACGCGGCCATCGCCCATATCCAGCACTACAGCTCCAATCACACCGAGTGCATCCTGACCGAGGACGACAAGACCGCCGAGCGGTTCTTCGAGCGCATCGACAGCGCCATCCTGATGCGCAATGCCTCGACCCAGTTCGCCGATGGCGGCGAGTTCGGCATGGGGGCCGAGATCGGCATCGCCACGGGCAAGATGCATGCGCGCGGACCGGTGGGGGCAGAACAGCTGACCAGCTTCAAATACATCGTCGTCGGCGACGGAACGACACGCGCCTGAGGGGTTGTCGTCGTGCAACCGGGCTGTTACCTGACATAAGCTAATCCGATACTTTTACTCGGAAACTTCATGAGGCAGCAGTGACCGGCACCCATCCCCGGCTGGAAATCCGCAATATCGTGCGCGACTACGACGGCAAGCGCGTGGTGGATGACGTGTCGCTGGTGATCCAGCCCGGCAACGTGACCTGCCTGCTGGGCCCCTCGGGGTGCGGCAAGTCCACGACGCTTCGCATCATCGCGGGCGTCGACATGCAGACCAGCGGCACGATCCATGTCGATGGCCAGCTTGTCTGCGACACGGTGTTTCGCGTACCACCCGAACGGCGCTCCATCGGTCTGATCTTTCAGGATTTCGCGCTGTTTCCGCACCTCACCGTTGGCGACAACGTAGGCTTCGGCCTGACCGGATCGCGCAAGGACAAGCTGCCGCGCGTCGGCGAATTGCTCGAACGGGTGGGGCTGTCGCATTACATCGACGAATACCCGCACCAGCTCTCGGGTGGCGAACAGCAGCGCGTGGCGCTGGCCCGCGCGATTGCGCCGCGCCCGTCGATCATGCTCATGGACGAGCCGTTTTCCGGGCTCGACAACCGCCTGCGCGACGGGATCCGCGACGAGACTTTGGCCTTGCTGAAAGACGAAGGCACCTCGGTCCTGCTGGTCACGCACGAACCCGAAGAGGCGATGCGCATGGCGGATGAAATCGCGCTGATGCGCGACGGCAAGATCGTCCAGCGCGGTGCACCCTACAACATCTACAACGCGCCCGCCGACAAGGCGGCGGTGGCGTTCTTTTCCGACATCAACCTGCTGTCGGGCACGGTGCGCGGCGCGCTCACCGACACGCCGTTCGGGCAGTTCCTTGCCCCCGGTGTGCCGGATGGCGGCGAGGTCGAGATCGTCTTCCGTCCGCAGCATGTCGGGATCGACTTCGACCGCCAGGGGCGTGGGCCGAACCCGACGCCGCTGGCCGGTGCCCCGGCGCGGGGCGTGGTGGAACGGGCGCGCTTCATGGGGTCGGAAAGCCTTGTCGAGTTCCGCATGGACCACGACCAGAGCGTCATCCGTGCCACCGTGCCCAACGTGTTCCTGCCCAAGCCCGGAACCGTGATGTGGCTGACCGTGCGGCGCGACCGCTGCTTCGTCTTCCGCAAGGACAGCGGGTCGGTGATCAAGATCTAGTCGTCGTCCTCGGACGGGGTGACAAGGCTGATTTCACCGCTGTCGGCGAGGTCGCGAACGGCGCGCACAACCGCATTCATCGCGGCCTCGGACTCCTTGGGTTTTATCGCGCCCAGCTCTTCAGCCGCTTCGCGAAGAGCGCCCGCCATCCGTTTGGAAATGTTGGACAAGATGAATTCGACACTGGCCTTGTCGATCTCCGCGACAGCCCCGGCAATGACCCGGGCGAGCGTGTCCTGATCGACATCCCGCGTAATCTTCGGGACGTCGATCGCCTGCATCCGGTCGGGAATATGCGAAAAGGTGAAGATGGACTTGCGCACCTCTTCGGCAAAGCCCTTGTCCTCTTCATCCAGCGCGGTCAGCAAAGCGTCGCGGGTCGACGCCCGCGAGAAGTTCAGGATCGCACCGACCCGTTCCGAAGGCTGCCCCCGGAACGCCTTGGGTGGTTCCGCGTCAAGCTGTGCGGCGAGGCTGAGGCCGATGCGATCCACCGCGTCGGGGGTGACGGCATCGGTCATCGACATGGCGTAGGTGATGCGCCGCGCCACGTCACCGGGCAGGCTGCTGAGCAGGTCGGCGGCTTTCGAGACGTCCAGCTTGGAAACCATGACCGCAACGACCTGGATGGATTCGGCCGAGACGATGGCCTGCAACCGGGCAAGCGGCAGGTCGGCGATGCGTTTCCACGGATCCCCGATCTGGCGTACGCCGGCTTCCTTGCGCAGGCGCGTGGCGGTCTGGTCGCTGATCCGGCCATCCAGCGCAGACAGCGCGCCCGCGATGTCGCCGGGAAAGGAAAGCCCAATGGAATCAAGTTCCTCGGCGAATTCGGTGATCACGGCATGCATCGTCTGCCGGTCGATATAGCGCATTTCGCCCAGCGATTGCGTCAGCTGCATCTGCAAATCCTCGGGCAGCGCGTTCAGCGGCACATCCGCCCCTTCCTTGAGGATGAACTGCACCACGATGGCCGCCTTCGCCCGACGCGACAGGCGCGCAACCGGGATGGAAGGCGCAGCCCCCGAAACTGTTGTCAGCTGTGTCATCAACCGTCTCCGTCCTGTCCCTTCGGGGATAGGCCGGCAAGGTTAAGAATGTGTCACGGACGTCCGGCAGATGGAAAGAAAATCGGCCCGTGTCGTACGGACCCTGCGACCGAACCGTACGAAACTTCCGTACGGTGGTCGAAAACGAAAAAAGACGGCCAAAGCGGCCGCCTTCAGGGGGTCGTCAGACCGGGTGCTTCAGCCCGTGACGACCTTGCACGTGTTGGTGTCCGCGTCATAGACGGTGCCGCTGGCACAGGTCATTGTGACCTGTTCCTTGCCCCACTGGCATTCGGCAAGGCTGGCTGTGGCGCTTGCGATCAGCAGGGCCGAGGTGGTCAGAAGCGTCTTGATGGTCATCAGTCATTCTCCTGTTGTTGGGTGGGAAACAAGCTAGCAGGGATTGTCGATTTGGCAAAAACTATCTGCCGCCGGGGTCTGTCGGACTGTAGGAAGTGATCATTTTATAGGCTTTTCGTGGGCCCGCCACGTCCCAGGTGCTGCTCCATTCGGGCCAGGATGCAAAGCTGTAGATCACGTCATAGGTGTCGGGGTCGCACCAGTGGCAAGCGGTGGGATGCGCAGGATCGACAGAGTGGAAAAAGCGGCCGTCGTCGAAATGCACGTCGATGGCCGATTCCCGCTGCCGCCAGAGATAGCGCCGTTCGGCATGAAAGGGGGGCTGACCCGGAAGGCAAAGCGTCCCGACCTCGAGATAGGCCAGACCGCCGTCATCCGGTGTGAACGCGGCCATGCCGTCGAACTGGCCGGTCGTCCGCGCGCGGTGATCGGTGATCACGCGGGACATGCGCCATTGACCGGCGAAATCCTGCAAGCGTGGCAGGATCACGGTCGGGCGGGCCTGATGCACGGGGATCGCAGGGCAAAGCGTCTCACGCGGGATGGCCTCTCTTGTCGCGCTGTGGCGGGCAGTCTAGGACTGCGCTCGAAATCTGCAAGCCAGCCCATGAAAGGATCGCCCGCATGATCCCCCGTTATTCCCGCCCCGAGATGGTGTCCATCTGGGAGCCCGCCACCAAGTTCCGCATCTGGTACGAGATCGAAGCCCATGCCTGCGACGCGATGGCCGATCTGGGCGTGATCCCGAGGGAAAACGCCGAAGCCGTCTGGAAAGCCAAGGATGTCGAATTCGACGTCGCCCGGATCGACGAGATCGAGGCGGTGACCAAACATGACGTGATCGCGTTCCTGACCCACCTGGCCGAACATGTGGGATCGGACGAGGCGCGGTTCGTGCATCAGGGCATGACGTCCTCGGACGTGCTCGACACCTGTTTCAACGTTCAGCTGGTGCGCGCGTCGGACATCCTGATCGCCGATCTCGAAGGCTTGCTGGCAGCCCTGAAGCGCCGCGCCTACGAGCACAAGGACACGGTGCGCATCGGCCGGTCGCATGGCATCCATGCCGAACCGACGACGATGGGCCTGACCTTCGCGCGGTTCTACGCCGAGATGGACCGCAACCTGAGCCGGATGCGCGATGCGCGGGCCGAGGTGGCGACAGGCGCGATTTCCGGTGCGGTCGGCACCTTCGCAAATATCGATCCGGCGGTCGAGGACCATGTCTGCGACAAGCTGGGCCTCGTGCCCGAACCGATCAGTACGCAGGTGATCCCGCGCGACCGGCATGCGGCCTTCTTTGCGACCTTGGGCGTGATCGCCAGCAGCGTCGAGAACATCGCCATCGAGATCCGCCACATGCAGCGCACCGAAGTTCTGGAAGGGGCCGAGTTCTTCTCGATGGGGCAGAAAGGCTCGTCGGCCATGCCGCACAAGAAAAACCCGGTGCTGACCGAGAACCTGACCGGGCTGGCGCGGATCGTGCGCTCGGCGGTGATCCCGGCGATGGAAAACGTGGCGCTCTGGCATGAACGCGACATCTCGCATTCCTCGGTCGAACGGATGATCGGGCCGGATGCCACGATCACGCTCGATTTCGCGCTGGCGCGCCTGACCGGGGTGATCGACAAGATGCTGATCTTCCCCGACAACATGCTGGAGAACATGAACAAGTTCCCGGGGCTTGTGATGTCGCAGCGCGTGCTTCTGGCGCTCACGCAGGCCGGGGTCAGCCGCGAGGACGCCTACAGCTACGTGCAGCGCAACGCGCTCAAGGTCTGGGAACACCGGACGGACTTCAAGCAGGAGCTGCTGGGCGATGCGGATGTGCTGGCCGCGCTCAGCGCCGAAGAGATCGAAGAGAAGTTCGACCTGGGCTACCACACCAAACATGTGGACACGATCTTCGCCCGGGTGTTCGGGGAGTAAGCCCGTTCGAACGGGCTTACCAGCTTTTTTGCAAAAAGCTGCCAAGGCTCTTGCAAGAGCCTTGGCGCTTACCTCAGATGATCCACCACCATCAGGTGTTGCGCCAGGGTCTGCACCTCGTCCAGCCAGCGCTCCACCAGCTTGGGATCGTGCGGCGCAGGGCTGACCCCCGGCGGGATCTCGCGTTTCAGCACCGCTTCGATGGCAAGCGACACCGGCACCGACACCAGCCGGGCCATCGCCGTGCCGCGTGCATCCCCGGACGCATCCATGACATAGGTCTTGTGCCAGACGGCCCGTCCGTCCTTTTCGGCCAGCAGATCGACGCACAGGACGACGCGGTCCGCTTCGCCCTCGGCATAGGCGTTCCGGGCCAGCAGATCCTCAGCCATCTCGGTCAGCCGCGCATCATCCGCATTGCCCACTTCGGCAAAGATATCCGCCCAGGCATCGGTCCAGCCGTTCAGGCGCAATGTCCCGCGCACGAATTCCTTGACGGGCCAGCGCGGATCGAAACGGTAATCGGCCATGAAGGGCAGGCTGTTGCGGTTCGGATAGACCTCGAACGTCTCGGGCTGCGGCAACGGCGCGTCATAGCGGCTGATCGCGTCCCAGGGGCGCTGGACCTCGAGCTCGGTGAAGTGGCGGATTGACTTCGAGGGCGACCGCAGTGCCTTCAGCACTCCCACCGGTGCCCAGCTGAACTTGTAGCGAAAGGCGTTCGGCACCTTCGGCACGCCGCCGCAATAGGACTTGAAAGAGATCACGTTCTCAATGTCATAGGCGGCGCTCTTGACGTAATCCGCCACCAGGTGATGCGCCATCAGATGGTCGATGCCGGGGTCCAGCCCGACCTCGTTGACCAGTGCCACACCGGCCTGCCGGGCGGCCGGGTCGAGCGCGCGCATCTCCGGCGCGATGTAAGACGACGACACGAAATGCGCGCCATTGGCGATGGCGATCTGCGCCAGTTCGACATGCCAGTCGCCGGGCAGCATGGACACGATCACATCGCCAGCTTGAACCGCCTCGGCCAAAGACGCCGGATCAAAGACGCGGATGTCGTCGATCAGATCGCCCACCGCCGCGCGGGCCTTCTCCAGTGTGCGGTTCCAGACGACCACGGGGTGCCCGTCCTGGATCAGCCGCCGCAGTCCGGGAACCGAGGACAGGCCCGTGCCGCACCAATGTACCGTCATGTCGTCACCTTTCGGATATGTTCGTCGAAATGAATTTTGGCCCGCCCCCAGACGCCGCTGTCGAGATCGGACAGAGTTTTGAGATGGGGCAGCAGCTGGCCCGCGAAATCCTCGGAGGACTCGCGCGGCATGAGTGAGGGCAGGTTGTCGATCGCCATGACGTCGAGCGGCGGGTCGTCGCAGGCGCGGATCACCGGCGCGTCCCAGCTTGTGACGCGGTCATAGATCCTGATCGGGGAAAAATCGCTGTCGGGATCACAGGCGATGTCGCCGACGACGCGCAGCGCGCGGGGCGTGTGACAGGTCCCTTCGGGCACGAAGACCGGCGTGCCCGGGCGGGCAAGGATGCAGTTGAAAAACAGCGTGTGGTCAAGCACCTCGTGAAAAGGGCCGCCATGGGCGGTTTCCGCCATGTCCCACTGGGTGACGGTCAGGCCGACCTCCTGGCACAGGTCGCTGGCCCCGGTGCCGACCCGCCCCAGCGCGCCGATCACCAGCGCGGTCGGGGTTGCACCGGCCAACGCGGCCTTCACCGCGTCACGCATCGCCCCGGAAGAGGGCCAGGTGTTCACCCTGGGGCAGGGCACGCCGGCCTGTTGTGCTGCATAGGCCAGAAGCGACACCGCCGCGCCGGCATAGCCCGCCCAGTAGCCGAAAGCGGCCACACGCCGCCCGCTCTCGTCTTCGAGATATTCCAGATCGTACAGCGTGCCCCCGCCGGCCTCGAACCGCGCCAAGAGCCGTTGGCCGGCGGGCTGGCCCTTGTAGGCATGGCCGAACATGATGTGGCGATGCCGCAGCTTCGTGCCATCATCCGGTAATTCCTTTAACCCGAATATGATCGCATCGTCTGGCGCGCCGACCCAACTGCCTTCGGGCGCAATCGTGGCGCCCGCCGCCTCGTATTCTGCAATCGGGATCACCCGCGTCGGGCTGTGCTCGACCGTCACATCGATGCCCTGCGCACGCAAGATCGCCACGCCCTCGGGCATGATCCCGACACGTTCCTCGTTCGCACGGCTTTCCGCGCGCACCCAAAGATGGGTCATCCTGTCCCCCTCACGTCGACTCGCCGCACCCTAGCCAGCGCGGCTCGCAGACAAAAGCCCCGTCCCGTGCTTCTCTGGTTCAAAAATATCCCCGCCGGAGGCAAATCCGAGGCCGCAGCGCAAAGCGCGAGGACCGAGACACCCTGCGCGCGCGACAGCGCGCTCAATTCCGTCCGTGCCACTCAGATATGGGTCTGGGCAAAAAGCCGGTCCGGCGTGTCGAGATGCGGCAGCGCGTTGAACTGTGTCAGCGCCAGCTGGCCTTCCAGCGGCAGCCAGGAACTGACCGAGGTGTTCTGGATCGACAGGCAGATGTTGCAGAAGGCCGTCATCTCGAGCCCCAGCGTCAGGCGCATCGCCATGCCGATCAGGCCTCCGGAGGTCACGACCAATGTGCGGCCGCGTAGCGCGCTGATCTCGGCGAGCGCATCGCGCACCCGGTCCTCGAACTGCGCAAAGCTTTCGGGCGCGCCTTCGAGCCTGCCGTCCTGCCAATGGCGGAACAGGCAGGGCAGGTGCCGCACGAAACCCTCGCGGGTGTCGGGCAGGGTGATGCCGTGCTGGTCGGCGAGCAGCCCCGACAGGGTGAAATATTCCAGCTCGTTGAGACGCGCGTCGCGGGTGACGGGGTCCGGCGTTTCGGCGGCGACGCCATCCGCGGTTTCGACATGGCGGCGCAGGGTGCCGGTCCAGACCTGGGCGAAGACATCGCCCTTCTGGCGGAAATGGTCGCCCAGCCAGCCGGATTGACGGTGGCCCAGCGGGCTCAGCCGGTCGTAACCATGCTCATCCCGCGCCACGGTGTTGGCCTGTCCGTGGCGGACCAGAACGATATGCGACATGCGGCCTCGACAATGCTGTTCGGCAAGAAAAAGGCGCGCCCGGTGTCGGACGCGCCGGTGCAGATGGCCGGTCGATCAGATCTCGTCCATCAGCTGCGCCTTGGCGACGGTCATCAGCTCTTCCATCTTGGCGCGGATTTCCTCGGCGGTGGCCTTGTCGCCCAGATCGCCCAGCACCTTGCGCACGACGTCCTCGTGGCCCGCCTCTTCGAAATCGGCCTTCACGACCTCCTTGGCGTAATCGGCCGCGTCATCGCCGGATTTTCCCAACAGTCCCGCAGCCCACAGCCCCAGCAGCTTGTTGCGGCGGGCCTCGGCCCTGAACTGCATTTCCGCGTCATGCGCGAACTTGTTTTCAAAAGCCGTTTCGCGGTCATCGAATGTCGACATCAGGGTGGTCTCCCGGGAAAAGTTGCGTGTTGAGACCGGTATGGCCCGACGCGCGCGACGGTTCAAGTGTGCGCGTTGCTTGCGGCATGTCTTTGCATGCACTAAGAGCAGTCAAAACGCGGTCGGTCTTGCTGATGAGACCGGCGAGCTGCGTTCGATTTCGTGCCATCCGGCGCATTGACAGAAAGACCCCACATGGCCCGTCGCAAGAAGATTTACGAAGGCAAAGCCAAGATCCTGTATGAAGGCCCCGAACCGGGTACGATCGTCCAGTATTTCAAGGATGATGCAACCGCCTTCAACGCGGAAAAGCGCGATGTGATCGACGGCAAGGGTGTGCTCAACAACCGGCTGAGCGAGTTCTTCATGGTCGGGCTCAACTCCATCGGCGTGCCGACGCATTTTCTCAAGCGTCTGAACATGCGCGAGCAGCTTGTGCGCCAGTGCGAGATCATCCCTCTGGAGGTGATCGTGCGCAATTTTGCCGCTGGCACGATGGCCAAGCGTCTGGGCATCGAGGAAGGCACGCCGCTGCCGCGCCCGATCGTCGAATATTGCTACAAGGACGACAAGCTGGGCGACCCGCTGGTCACCGAAGAGCACATCGCGGCCTTCGGCTGGGCCAGCCAGCAGGACATGGACGACATCCTGAGCCTCGCGCTGCGGGTCAACGATTTCATGTCCGGGCTGATGTACGGCGTCGGCATCAAGCTGGTAGATTTCAAGATCGAGATCGGCCGCGTCTATGACGGCGATTTCCAGCGCCTGATCGTCGCCGACGAGATCAGCCCCGACAGCTGCCGGCTCTGGGACATCGAGACCGGTCGCAAGCTCGACAAGGATGTGTTCCGGCGCGACCTGGGCAACCTGGCCGATGCCTATACCGAGGTGGCCCGGCGACTGGGCGTGATGCCGCAGAATGCGACGCCGATGGAAAAGCCCAAGCTGATCAACTGACGCGGCACCCGGTGGCGGGCGGCGCGTTTGCATATTTGGAAAGAGAAGAAGGGGGACGGTCGCGCCCCCGATCAAGGCGGAGACGATCATGAAGGCACGTGTGCATGTCATGCTGAAGGACGGGGTTCTTGACCCGCAGGGCGAGGCGGTGCGCCACGCCCTTGGCGGGCTGGGGTTCGGCGGTGTCGAGAAGGTGCGCCAGGGCAAGGTGATCGAGCTTGATCTTGCCGATGGCACCACCGAGGACAACGTGCGCGAGATGTGTGAAAAGCTGCTCGCCAACACGGTGGTCGAAAGCTACAGCATCGAAACATTCTGAGGACGGGGCTGCGGGCCGGTTCGCCGGCCACGGGCCCGGTCCGACCCTTGACCCATAGGGGACTTTATGCGCGCCGCCGTTCTTCGAAGCTACAATGACGACCTGTCCATCGAGGATGTGCCGCAGCCGGCCTGTCCGCCGGACGGCGTGGTGCTGCGGGTGCTGGCCTGCGGCATCTGCCGGTCCGACTGGCATGGCTGGACCGGGGAGCATCCGCGCGTCAAGCCGGGGCAGATCCCCGGCCACGAGTATTGTGGCGAGGTGGTGGAGGCCGGACCGGCATCCGGATGGCAGGTCGGAGACCGGCTGATCGCGCCCTTCATCCTGTCCTGCGGCACCTGTCCGGAATGTCGATCCGGGCACCAGACCACATGCCATGACCAGCGCCTTCCGGGATTCGTCGAACCGGGGGCCTTTGCAGAATACATCGCGGTGCCGCGCGGCCATAACCTGACCCGGCTGCCCGAGGGCATGTCGCCGATGCTCGCCGCGGGGCTGGGCTGCCGCGTGACCACCGCATGGCACGGGCTGACAGGTCGCGCAGCACTTGCGGGCGGTGAATGGCTGGCGGTGCATGGCACCGGCGGTGTGGGCCTGTCGGCCGCGATCCTGGGCCGGGCGCTGGGGGCGCATGTCGTCGTCGTGGACGTGGTGCAACACAAGATCGATCACGCCCTGTCGCTGGGCATGGATGCGGGGGTGAACGCCCGCGACGGCGATGTCGCGGCGCAGATCCGCGAGATCACCGGCGGCGGCGCACATGTCAGCCTCGAGGCGCTTGGCATCGAGGAAACGGTGAACGCGTCGATCCGCTGCCTGCGCCCGCGCGGCCGCCATGTCCAGGTCGGCATGCCGGTGGGCCACTCGGCGCGGCAGAACATCGACATGAACGCGGTCTACATGGCGAACCTGTCGCTTTACGGCACGCGGGGCATGCCGTCGCACAGGTACCCGTCTCTCTTGGGATTGATCACGCGGGACAAGGTGGATATGTCGCCCCTGATCGCGCGCGAGGTGGCGCTGTCGGAGGCCAGCGCCGAATTGCGGGCGTTCAACGGTCCGACGGCCCCCGGCGTCGCCGTGATCACCGATTTCGCCGGATAGGAGATAGCCGATGCGCGCCGCTGTGATCGTTTTTCCCGGATCGAACTGTGACCGCGATCTTGCCGTCGCCTTCCGCGCCGCGGGCTGCGAGGTCGAGATGGTCTGGCACAAGGACACGGCGCTGCCCAAGGGCATCGATATCGTCGGCATTCCGGGCGGGTTTTCCTTTGGCGATTACCTGCGCTGCGGTGCGATCGCGGCCAATTCGCCGATCTGCACCGAGGTCAAGGCGCATGCCGAGCGGGGCGGGTTCGTGCTTGGCATCTGCAACGGGTTCCAGATCCTGACCGAGACCGGGTTGCTGCCCGGCGCGCTGCTGCGCAATGCCGGGTTGAAGTATATCTGCCGGACCGTGCCGCTGGTCGTGGGCACGACGGACAGTGTCTATACCGCAGGCTACGCCGCGGGGCAGCAGATCGCCGTTCCGATCGCGCATCACGACGGCAATTACACCGCCTCGGAGGATGTCGTGGCGCGGCTTGCCGACGAGGACCGCATCGCCTTCCGCTATGACGACACGCCCAACGGATCGGTGGCGGACATCGCGGGCATCCTGTCGGAGAACCGCCGCGTGCTGGGCATGATGCCGCATCCCGAGCGGGCCGCCGATGCAAGACATGGCGGCACCGATGGGGCGGCGCTGTTTGCCAGCCTCGCCAATGCGCTGGCCACTGCCTAGCGCGGAATGTCGGGGATGTGACGCGGCGCCGCTTGAGCGGCGCATCGCGGTCGTCTAGTCTCGCGGAATGTCCGACGCGACCTCATCCTCGCAATCCCGACGGTCGGGATCCTTGTCCTGGCGAGTCCGGGTCGCTCTTGTGCTGCTGATTGCGGTGGCGGTGGCGACGGTCTTTGTCACGAACCGTTTCCTGACGGACAGGTTCACCGAAAGCACCCGCAACCGGGCCGATCTGCGCCTGGCGCTGTATTCCGGAAACCTGGTGTCGGAGCTGCGCCGCAACGCGATCGTGCCGCAGCTTCTGGCGCGGGATCCGGCGCTCATCGGGGCGCTGAACTCCGGCGATTTTTCGCAAAGTTCGCAGCGTCTGATTTCTTTTGTTGACGAGATCGGCGCGGCGTCGCTGATGCTGCTCGATTCCGATGGCCGCACCGTGGCCGCCACCGACCGCGAACGGCTCGGCGAACAGCACCGCAGCGCCGCCTATTTCGTCGAAGCCCTGCGGTCGAATGCCACCGTCTTCACCGCGCAGCGCGAAGAGGTGGGCAGCTACAATTTCAGCTATTCGCGCCGCATCGAAAGCCAGGGCCAGTCGATCGGCGTGATCGTGGTCCAGGTCGATCTGGCCAAGTTCGAACGGGCCTGGGCGGGTATCTCGGATGCCGTGCTCGTGACCAACAGCGAGGGCGAGATCATCCTTGCCACCGAGCCCCGCTGGCGGGGGCAGACGGTGCAGACCGCATTGGAACGCCAGCCGCCGGAAGGGGCCATCGAACGGGCGATCCGGGCCACGGCGGACTGGACGGCAGAGCCTGCGGATGCCTATCTTCAAGGCGAAGCCGTCATGCGCATCGAGGGGCGCATCCCGTTCCGGGGCTGGAACATGACCACCTTCACCACCTATTCGAGCGTGCGCGAGCGGGTGAACGCGGTGCTGGCGCTCGAGATCATGGGATTTGCGATTCTCCTGGCGCTGGCCTTCTATGCGCTGAGCCGCAGAACGGCCCTGCGCATGGCGCTGTTCCAGCGCGAGTCGGCAGAGCTTCGCGCATTGAACCAACGGTTGCAGCGGGAAATCGCCGAGCGGGAGCGGGTGCAGGAAACGCTCGCGGTAGCCGAGCAGACGCTGGCGCAGAGCTCCAAACTCGCGGCCCTTGGCGAAATGTCGGCGGCGGTCAGCCACGAGCTGAACCAGCCGCTGGCGGCGATGAAGACCTATCTTGCCGGTGCCAAGCTGTTGATGCGGCGCAACCGGGCTGAAGAGGCGTTCGCCGCCTTCAGCCGGATCGACGATCTCATCGAACGCATGGGCGGCATCACGCGGCAGCTCAAGAGCTACGCGCGCAAGGGTCAGGAGGCGTTTTTCCCCGTGGATATGGGCGATGCGCTGGCCTCCAGCCTGTCGATGATGGAGCCGCAGCTGAAATCGCGCAAGGTCAAGATCACCAAGATCCTGCCCGATGAGAAGGTGTTCGTCATGGGCGACCGGATGCGGATCGAGCAGGTCATGGTCAACCTGCTGCGCAACGCGCTGGACGCGACCAAGACCGTGTCGGACCCGCAGCTCGACATCATCCTGGCCAGCGGCGAGACCGCGACGCTCACCGTGCGCGACAACGGCCATGGCATCGAGGACCTGGAGGCGCTGTTCGAGCCCTTCTACACCACCAAGCAGCCGGGCGACGGGGTCGGGCTGGGGCTTGCCATTTCCTCGGGGATCGTGAACGACCTAGGGGGACGGCTGCTGGCCCGCAACGCCGAAGACGGTGGTGCGGTGTTCGAGATGCAGTTGCCCATATTGAACGACCAAACGCAGGCGGCGGAGTGAGCCCATGGGAAAAGCCATGAAGATTGCAATCGTCGATGACGAGAAGGACATGCGGCAGTCGATCAGCCAGTGGCTGGCGCTGTCGGGATATGACACCGAGACCTTTGCCAGCGCCGAAGAGGCGCTTGGCGCGGTGGGCACGGATTATCCGGGGATCGTGATTTCCGACATCAAGATGCCGGGGATGGATGGCATCCAGTTTCTGCGCAAGCTGATGGGGTCGGATTCCGCGCTGCCGGTGATCATGATCACCGGGCATGGCGACGTGCCGATGGCGGTCGAGGCGATGCGGATCGGCGCCTTCGACTTTCTGGAAAAGCCGTTCAACCCGGACCGCATGTCGGACCTGGCGAAGAAGGCGACCAATGCGCGCCGCCTGACGCTCGACAACCGGGCGCTGCGGCGCGAACTGGGCGACGGCAACCAGATGATGCGCAAGCTGATCGGGGCCAGCCAGGCGATGGAACGGCTGCGCGAGGACATCCTCGATCTGGGGCAGGCCGACGGGCACGTGCTGATCGACGGCGAAACCGGCACCGGCAAGACGTTGGTGGCCCATGCGCTGCACGCGGTGGGCAGCCGGGCGGGCAAGAAATTCGTGCTGATCTCCTGTGCGGCGATGGACGAGGATTCGCTGATCCGGCGGCTCTTCGGCCCGATGATGCCCGAGGAAATGCGTCTGCCGGCGGTGGAAGAGGCGCGCGGCGGCACGCTGGTGCTCGAAGACATCGAGGCGCTGTCGGACGCGGCCCAGGCGCGGCTTCTGACCATGATCAACGATCAGGGAACGCCGCCCGAGACGCGGATCGTGGCGATATGCAACCTTCAGGACGAAGGGCGCACCTGCGAGGATGCGCTGCGCCCGGATCTCTATTACCGGCTGGCGGCGCTCAAGATCACCGCGCCGCCGCTGCGCAACCGGGGCGAGGACATCCTGACGCTGTTCACGGCGCTGGCCGACCAGTTCGCCGACGAATATGGCTGCGAGGCGCCGCAGGTCAGCGCGCAGGAGGCGGCCCAGCTGTTGCAGGCGCCGTGGCCGGGCAACATCCGCCAGCTCATCAACCTGGCGGAACGCGCCGTGCTGCAATCGCGGCGCGGCACCGGAACCATCGCGTCGCTGCTGATGTCCGACCATGACGACATGCAGCCGGTGATGACCACCGAGGGCAAGCCGCTCAAGGAATATGTCGAGGCGTTCGAGCGCATGCTGATCGACAACACGATGCGCCGCCATCGCGGCTCGATCGCGTCGGTGATGGAAGAACTGTGCCTGCCGCGCCGGACGCTGAACGAGAAGATGGCCAAGTACGGGTTGCAGCGCTCCGAGTATCTCTAGGCGGGGCAAGCGCCTTCGAAGGCGCTTTGCACGCGGTTTCCAAACCGCGTCAGGAAGGCTTTTCGAAAAGCCTTCCCGCTCATCCCGCCGCGCGCATCAGCATCCCGTAAAGGTCGCGCGGGTTGTCCGGATCGGCCAGAAGGTCCAGCGGCAGGTTCAGCCCGGTCTCGCGGGTCAGATCATGCACCACCCGCAGTGCCGAAAAATCCTCGATCGCAAAACCCACGCTGTCGAACAGCGTGATCTCGCGCGCATCGCGGCGGCCTTTCGCGGCGCCGGTGATGACCTGCCAGACCTCGGTCACCGGGTGATCGGGGTCAAGCTGCTGGATCTCGCCCTCGATCCGCGTCTGCGGCGGGTATTCGACAAAGATCGACGAGCGGTGCAGGATCGCGTTGGCCAGTTCCGTCTTGCCGGGGCAGTCACCGCCGATGGCGTTTATGTGTACGCCGCTGCCGACCATGTTGTCGGTCAGGATCGTCGCGTATTGCTTGTCGGCCGTGCAGGTCGTCAGGATCTGCGCGCCTTCGATGGCCGCCTCGGCGCTGTCGCAGGGCACCACTTTCAGGCCGGTGCCCGCAAGGTTGGCGGCGCATTTGGCCGTTGCGGCCGGGTCCTTGTCATAAAGCCGAACCGTCGTGATGCCGCAGATCGCCTGCATGGCGATGCTCTGGAATTCGGCCTGCGCGCCATTGCCGATCATCGCCATGGTGTCGGCCCCTTCGGGGGCTAGGTACCTGGCCGCCAGAGCCGACATCGCGGCGGTGCGCAGCGCGGTGAGCAGCGTCATTTCCGACAGCAGCACCGGGTAGCCCGTGTGCATGTCCGCCAGCAGGCCAAAGGCGGTGACGGTCTGCAAGCCGTCTGTCGTGTTCTTGGGATGACCGTTGACGTATTTGAACGCGTAGAGCGTGTCATTCGCCGTCGGCATCAGTTCGATCACACCCACCGGGCTGTGCGCCGCCACGCGCGGCGTCTTGTCGAAACTTTCCCAGCGGCGGAAATCGTCTTCGATGGCATCGGCGATGCGGGTGATCATCCGCGCCAGTCCGACGCGATGCACCATCTGCATCATGTGATCGACCGATACGAAGGGCACAAGGGCCTTGTCCGAGGGCATCATGGGGGTGTTTCCTTACATCATCCGCGGGGTGGGGCGGTCGAAGATCCGGCGGCCAAGGGCCGAAGCGGCAAGATCGACCATCAGGTGCGCCGTGCGGCCGCGCTCGTCCAGCATCGGGTTCAGTTCGACCAGGTCGAGCGACGTCATCAGCCCGCTGTCGCACAAGAGCTCCATCACCAGATGCGCCTCGCGCACGGTGGCCCCGCCGGGCACCGTGGTGCCGACTGCAGGCGCGTGGGTCGGGTCGAGGAAATCCACGTCGAGCGACACGTGAAGCGCGCCGCCAGCCTTGGCCACGTCGTCGAGGAACGGTGCAAGAAGCGCGGCAACCCCGAATTCATCGATGGAGCGCATGTCAAAGCCGCGCACGTCGATCTGCTCCATCAGCGCGCGTTCCGGCAGGTCCACCGACCGCAATCCGATGATGCAGGTCTGGCCGGGCGGGACGATGGCGGGCAGGGGCGGGAAGCCGTCAAAGCCGGGCTGCCCGGTGGCATAGGCCAGCGGTGTGCCGTGCAGGTTGCCCGAACTCGTGGTCTCGAGCGTGTTGAAGTCGCTGTGCGCATCGAGCCAGAGCACGAATTGCGGACGGTCCTGGTTGGCCGCATGGGCCGCCACGCCGGGCACCGTGCCCAGCGACAGCGCATGATCGCCGCCAAGGAAGATCGGCAGACCGCGCTGCATCGCGTCGCCTGCGCTGCGCATCAGGGCGGTGGTCCAGCCGATTGTTTCCGACAGGTTCACCAGGCCCTCGCGTTCGGCGATGTCATTGGGGTCGGGAGCGACGTTGCCCAGATCGGTCACATTGTGCCCAAGGTCTGTCAGAGCCCGGGCGATGCCGGCGGTGCGATAGGCGTCGGGCCCCATCAGGCACCCCTTGCGCGCCTTGCCGCAATCCATCGGCGCACCGACGAGGACGATTTCCTGTGACGACATGATCACACTCCTTTCTGCTGTTGCTGCGGTATAAGCGCCAGAATGGGTGCAATGGAACTGTCCAGATTGCGCATTTCGGGGTATAGTTGCGCACATTGCAAAGCCTGAGGATCAAAATGGACGATACCGACAAGCGGCTGATCTCTGTGCTGCGCCATAACGGGCGTGCCTCGGTCTCGGATCTCGCGGCGACCCTCGGGCTCTCCCGGGCCACGGTGCGGGCGCGGCTGGACCGGCTGCAAGGCTCGGGCGACGTGGTGGGCTTTACCGTTGTGCTCAAGGACGACGTGGCACGCGACCCGGTGCGCGCACTGATGATGATCGGGATCGAGGGGCGCGGAACCGACCGGGTGATCCGTCAGCTTTCGGGGCTGGCTCAGGTCCGCGCGCTGCATTCGACCAACGGGCGCTGGGATGTCATCGCCGAGCTGGGGACCGAGACCCTCGATGCGCTCGATGACGTGCTGTCCCGCATCCGCAAGTTCGACGGGGTCACGCAATCCGAAACCTCGCTGCTGCTGTCGACGCGCAAGAGCGGCGTCTAGGCAGGCCGCCGCGCCGCTGCGATCCAGACACCCATCAGCACGAGCGAGACAATCATGTTCCAGCTGGCCATCGACAGGCCGAACAACTCCCATGGCACCTCGTCGCAGCGCACCAGCGGGGCCGCCATGATCTGGTCGAACAGCTCGTCCGTGGACAGCCCGCCGATGGGGCCGGAGGAACAGGTGGTCGGCCCCTCCCACCAGTCGCGCTCGACCCCGGTGTGGTAGGCCCCGATGGCGGCGGTTGCAAAGGCCGCGGCAGCGCCCAGCCAGGCCAAGGTGGCCGTTCCGAAACGCAGCGCGATCAGCCCGATCACCACGGCCACCGCATGCGGGTAGCGCTGCCAGATGCACATCGCACAGGGCGGCAGCCCGCCGATATACTGGAACGCCCAGGCGCCAAGCAACAACCCCAAGGACCCGGAGGCCGCCACCACCATCATCGCCCTGCGTGTCATCTGCATGTCAGAGTCCGATCCAGGTCTTGACCAGGCTGGCCAGCGTCGCCCCGGCGATCACAAGTGTCGCGATCCAGGATGTGCCCAGGAACACGCCGAGGATCACCAGGATCCCATCGCGCCGCAAGAGGCCCATAGCAATGGCGACCACCGCGATGCCGGGAACCGTGTTCGTCCCGGGAATCGGCACGAGGATGGACGCGCTGAACAGCACCAGCGCTGCTCCAACCACCTGGTCCAGCGGCGCGCGGGTCAGCAGGCCGAGGCGCGGACTGCTGACGGTTTCGATCCGCCGCAGCCAAGGGCCGGCGCGCTGCGCAAGGTTGTGCAGATCGGCGGAGGATACGGTGCGCGCCGCCAGTCTTGCGGGCAACCAGGGCACATGGCGGCCCATCAGGATCTGGACGGAAATCAGCATGAGCGGCAATGCGACGACCTGCGGAATGCCATAGAGGAACGGAATGCAGCATGGCAGGGCCAGAACCAGCAGGAAAAGCCCGAAGGCGCGTTCGTTCAGTTGCTCGAGCACCCAGCCAAGGGTGACCGTCTCGGCGCCGGTTTGCGCGGCCAACATGTCAAGTCGATCCGAGATCGCCATGTCCTCGGCTGGTATGGCTGTCATCCGGATCTCTTCCTGAAATATCGATATCGTGCACGGGTCATGCACGGGAGGTAGCAAATTGCTCGCGCGGGCGCCAGCACCTCGGGATCGGTGCAAGTCACGACGCCGTTGCACCGCGTAAACCCGTGCTCAGAGGCCCCGGATTCCGCACGATAGGGACTGGACCTTTCAGCGCAAGTTCGCTACGTCCGCAGCAGTGCCCAAGTGGCGGAATGGTAGACGCAGGGGATTCAAAATCCCCCGGCTTAACGGCCTTGTCGGTTCGAGTCCGACCTTGGGTACCAATGATTTCAATCGCTTACCGGGTGTAAGCCTTAAACTCTGTTGTCGGAGGTCTGCTTGACTCCCACTCACGACTCCCACTCGGGCATTCTGAGAGAAACGCGCGAAAGCTGGTGATGCCCTGAGGGGTGGCATATCATGGCGGTGTCGAGTCGCCGTCAATTCTCTGCTGAGAAGGGATGTGCCACATGCCAGAAACTAACATCACCCAGTTGCCCGATCCATTGGGATTTTGTCTGACCCGTTCACCGAAGTGCTGCGCGATGGCGCGCGAAGGCTGATCGAACAGCCGATCCATGCCGAATTGGCCATGCTCAAAACGCCTTCTCCGGGGACGCTCGAAGATGGACGAGCACGCCTGGTGCGTGATGGTAACTTACACGATCGTGAGGTTATGACTGAGTTCTGTCCAATGCCTGTGAAAGTGCCGCGCGTGCGGGCTCGGGGCGTTGGCGATGACAAGATCACCTTCACGCCCAGCATCCTGCCGCGCTATCTGCGTCGCACGAAATCAGTCGAGAAGCTGGTGCCTTGGCTTCACCTAAAGGGCGTGTCCAGTGGCGACTTCAGCGAGGCGCTGGAAGCGCCGGGTCCGAATGCCAAGGGTCTGTCCGCCAAGACCGTCACCCTGCTCAAGCCCGACTTGTGTAAAGACTAAGGGGCGTGGCAGAAACGCGACTGCGGCAACCGGCGCTTTCTCAATGTCTGGCCGGCTGGGCTCTGGCAAAAACTCGTCGGCCAGAACCTCCTGTCCGAGATCATCCAAGGGGTTGAGTTCCGCGACGGGCTCCGCCAAGTGCGAGCCACCGCCTGATCAAACGTTACCAACTTCTGCGCATGTCTCGTCATTCTGAGCGCTTCATCTGAGCAGCCCGAGACATCATTTTCCGGCTCGCCTCTTTTCTGTATTTCGCCACGATCTCCAAGCTCTGACCGGTCACTGCCTGAATCTCTGCGTCAGAGCAGCCTGCTTCAGCAAGCTCAACGCACGCGCGCTTTCTCAAACCGTGCAAGCTATACTTCTTAGCAACATCGTCATGCTCCATAGCGAGCTCAGTAAGGGTTTCGCGCCAAGCGCTGAACGCCTTTTCGACTGCGCTATAGGACAACGGCGCAGTGTTCGATTTCGCAAGGACATGTCGCGGCCCCACCGGTAGATCTTCTACAATCTTGCGTAGCCGTTCCGGGCAGTATATCGGAAAAATCTCATCGCCTTTTTCGTCAACGACGGTGACCCAATCGCCCTTAAACGAACTCTTGAGCATCCCGATCGCTGCTGAAGGTCTCTGGCCGGTGAATCTAATCAGTCCACCTGCGATGCGCACGGTGTCGGGCGCTTCATCCAAGGCATCCAGCAACCAGTCTGGCCACGCTGGAAACTCTCGTTGAGCTCCGTATTTTGTCATTCGTGACGCCGGGTTGTCGCCCAATGGCCAATCAAGTTCATTCTTGGCGTAGTTCCAAAGCAAGGATACGCCTTGTAGCATCCAATCAGCGGCACGCGGTGTATCTGCCATTGAGTTATGCTTCTTTCGAATTGCGGCGCGTGTCGTCGTAGACATCGGTTTGTCTGCATTTTTTGAAAGTATCTTGTTAAATTCGCGATTATATGATTTTATTGTTCCGGCGGCGAGTTTCATCTGAATTTTTTTGTCTGCTTTCCATTCCTTGATACACTCTCCCCAAGTGTATTTCGGTTCTTTGTGCTGTGCTGGGTGTCGACCAGCATCCGCTGCCCAATATTCTTGGTCGAGCTTCTTTAGGTCACCCTCCCAGTTGAGTTTTATCGCTCGCTCTTTGCGCTTGCCCGTGGAAGCGATCCACGTGACACGGTAGTATGGAACCCAGTTGGTTCCATTTCGCGGCCATACCCACTTTAGATGCTTCCGAGATACCCTCGGCTTCGAAGGCTTTTTCTTATTCAAAGTCTTCGTCATCTTCTGGCCTTCTTTTTGCGCCGGACAAAATCGCATTGAGTTCCGCAACAGACCAACGTTTGGTACCTCCGATAGGCTTTGCCGGGGGTAATACTCCCAAGGAAACGAGTTCACGGAACTCAGTTTGCGTCATGTCAAACATGGCGGCAGCAGTTCTCTCTTTGACTGCTATTGGTTGTGTGCGAATAGTCATCCTGAACCTCCGGTCTCTGGAGTTGAGGAATTAGGTTCATTCATTTTCTGAAAGAAATCGGATGAGGTTGATTTTTTCATCTTGTGTGATGCAACCCTGCGTGATGTGAAGAACTTGTTTCACGGAGCGCTGATGCTGGCGCGACAGTGCTGTCCGTCTGCTTCGAGCAATCAAATTGGATCGTCTTCAAGTTCGTTGTCTCCGAACATTGGACCGCTGACAGAAAGATCTGTTGCGCCGTAAGCGTTGTTCGAAAATGAGATTGGTCTAATTTGCGTATGCCGAAGTATTTTCCCGTTTTATTTTGGGTGGGCGTTGTTGCAAAAGTCTGACGATGGAGGATTCACATCGCGAATCCATGCCGTTAGACGCGCGGCATGAGCAAGCCATCTCCCGCCCGCTATCGCATGAAGAACTTGTCCAGCTACAACGCGTCGCTGCGGAAGCGGGGATCGCTGCTGACCTGGGTTGACATGGACATGACCTGGCGCGCGCCGCGTGACGG
>NZ_JAIPUT010000038.1 GCF_020055635.1 Marivita sp.
TTGACCTTCCAGTTGATGAATTCCTCGATATCGGGGTGATCGGCATCGCAGATCACCATCTTGGCCGCGCGGCGCGTGGTGCCGCCCGACTTGATGGCGCCCGCCGCGCGGTCACCGATCTTGAGAAAGCCCATCAGGCCCGACGACTTGCCGCCACCCGACAGCGGCTCGTTCGCCGCGCGCAGCGAGCTGAAGTTCGTGCCGGTGCCGGAGCCGTACTTGAACAGGCGCGCCTCGCGGACCCAGAGGTCCATGATGCCGCCATCGCCGACCAGATCGTCCGAGACCGACTGGATGAAGCACGCATGGGGCTGCGGGTGCTCATAGGCCGAGGAGGATTTGGTCAGTTCGCCTGTCTTGTAGTCGACGTAGAAATGGCCCTGGCTCGGGCCGTCGATGCCGTAGGCCCAGTGCAGACCGGTGTTGAACCATTGCGGGCTGTTCGGTGCCGCTTTCTGGGTTGCCAGCATGAAACGCATTTCATCGAAATAGGCCTGCGCGTCTTCTTCAGTGGTGAAATAGCCGCCTTTCCAGCCCCAATAGGTCCAGGCGCCGGCCAGACGGTCGAACACCTGCTTGGAGGAGGTCTCGCCGGTGCGTTCGGTATCGTCACCCGCCGGGGCCGCGCGCCACAGGAAGCTGGGAACGCCCTTCTCCTTGATCTTCTTCAACGAGACCGGAACGCCCGCCTTGCGGAAATACTTCTGCGCGATGACATCGCTGGCCACCTGGCTCCAGGTGGACGGCACTTCGACATTATCCAGCTTGAAGACAACGGTGCCGTCCGGATTGCGGATTTCGGAGGTGGTCGAGACAAACTCGATCCCCGCATATGCATCCTGCCCCGCTTTTGTGAATTTTCTTTCGATTTTCATCGCACCCGGTCTCTTTTCTTATGTTACCCCATGGCCCTCTCGGGACCGCGAAAGACACGAGTTTACCGGGTCCGCGCGCGGCAATGCGTGCAGACGAAGCGCCTCAAGGCTTGTATCCGGTTTTCCCGTCCCTGCGTCGGTGTAAACACTACATATAGTGGTTTATCTATCCGACCTGCACAAATTGACGGAAAGCGAGGGCTCCCGTCAACACGTTTTTTACCAAGTTTGCCATAGATTTTGGGTTGACCGGCGGAGAAGACACAACCGCTGGTGATTCAACTGTGGATCAGGTCTGTATAGATCTGTGGATAAGCATCGGACCGGAATTTTCAGCGTTCCCAGAAAGTTATCCACAGGCTTTCAGAGGCAGCCCGAAGCCGGATCGCGCGATTTGGCGTGCCCAGCACGGGCGCCGCGACGAATCCCCGGATGGGTGCCCCTGTGGCGCGATGCACACGCACAACCGGCAACGCACATCGCACGCGCCCGAAAGCGCGGTGTGCCCGGAAAACAGCCAATCGAGTTGAAAGGAAAGTGGTCGGGACGGCAAGATTCGAACTTGCGACCTACGGTACCCAAAACCGTCGCGCTACCAGGCTGCGCTACGCCCCGACTGATGGCGTCGTTTAGCGGTCACTGTCAGGTTTGAAAAGCGGTTTTTTCCGACCGGCCTCAAGAGGCGCAGGCCCAGCTTGCGGTCTCGGCGGGAATCGCCGGATGCCGCATCTCGGTGCCCGGGTCGATGCCCAGCCGCTCCGCCATGCCGCCGTTGATCTCGAGCACGAACCGGATGCCGGATCCGCCTGGAATGGAGGTCAGATCGCCGGGCACCGCATTGTCATGCACCCGCTGCACCACGCCGGCCTCATCCGCAAAGATCATGTCCAGCGGAATGAGCGTGTTCTTCATCCAGAACGAGACACTTTGCGCGCGCTCATAGACGAACAGCATGCCCGCCATCGTCGGCATGTCTTCGACGAACATCAGACCCCGGCTGCGCGACTCCGGCGTGTCGACCACGTCGACGGTGAACCGCGCGCTGCCCCAGTCTCCCCTGAGGAAAACGGTGTCGTCGCGACAGACCTCTTCTGCAACTGCCTGCGACGCGATGATCGCAAGCGCTGCACTCAGGCCAATCCACTTTCCCATGCAAGAACCTCTACAGCCATACGCCCGCGACTGCTGCTGATCGACCGCAGCGCCAGGGCCTCACCCGGAAACAAATCCGAAAGCCCGGAACGGCGCAAGACCTCGACATGGATAAAGACATCCTCGCCCCGGCCAAACACATTGGCAAATCCGAATCCCTTGGCCTTGTCGAACCACTTCACCCGGGCCGGCTCCAGGGGGGCGGCCGCGATCTCGTCCGGCGACACACCACTGAAATCCTCCAGCGGCGCGATGTCGGGCATGTCCGGCGGCGTGATCCCGAGCACCTCGACCGCCTGCAAGCCACGGCTGGTGGTCTGCACGACCACATCTATCCGCGCGCCATCGGCGACCGATCCCTGACCGTAGTTTCGGAGCACGTTCGCATGAAGCAGTATGTCCGGCCCGCCCTCGTCGGCGACCAGAAAGCCAAATCCCTTGGCCGGATCAAACCACTTCACATGACCTGAGACGCGCGTGTCAGGTTTCTGTGATTGTTCCACGATTTCTTCCAACGTCAAATTCCCATCCCGGACTTCGTCCTCCCCGCCGGTGTTTGCAAGCCCAGACTCTAGGAAAAATATGCCGGAATGCCATCCCACATTTCACGTGACGTGAGCGTCAAGGATTTAATCGGCTGATTTTCCAAGACTCTTCGTTGGCAACACGTTCCCAGCGGAACCGGTCATGCAACCGGAACGCGCCGTCAGCCCAGAATTCTATCTCCGTCGGATGAATGCGGAATCCTCCCCAGAACGGTGGACGCGACGGATTTGTTCCCAACTTTGGCGTCAGCTTTGCCACTTCGGCCATCAGCTCCGTCCGCGAGGCCAGGGGCCGCGACTGTTTCGAGGCCCAGGCGCCAAGGCGGCTCTTCAGGGACCGGGACGCGTAATAGGCATCCGCCTTTTCGCCCTCTTCGCGGGTCACCGTGCCCCGCACCCGAATCTGACGGCGCAGCGATTTCCAGTGCACGACGAATGCCGCCTTGCCGGCCGCCCGGATCTCTTCTCCCTTCCGGCTGTCGTAATTGGTGTAGAAGACGAACGCGTCCGGCTCGATCTCTTTCAGCAGGACCATGCGCGCATTTGGCATCCCGTCCGCATCGACCGTCGACAACGCGATGGCGTTGGGATCGTTGAGCTCGGTCTGTTCGGCTTCGCTCAGCCAGGCGCGCGCGATCTCGAACGGATCGTCGCCCGCAAAAATCCCTGTGCGATCACTCATGTCAGTCTCCCGAAGATTGCGGCGCCAGGGCCACGACGCGCCCGGCCCGTCCACCATGCCTCGTGTCGGAAATGGAACGCAACCCGTGTCCGGCCACTCTCAGCCTTGCCGGGCCAGCGCCCATCGCCTAAACGAAGGGAACACAGACCAACAAGAGGCACCGGGACCATGCAGAGCGAAATAATGGCGGGAAAGCGCGGGCTTGTCATGGGCCTTGCCAATGACAAATCCATTGCATGGGGCATTGCCCGCGCCTTGGGCGAAGCGGGTGCGGAACTGGCCTTTTCGTACCAGGGCGACGCGCTGAAGAAACGCGTCGATCCGCTTGCGGCCAAGCTCGGGTCCGACATCGTCCTGCCCTGTGATGTCGGCGACGAAGCCTCGATCGATTCCCTGTTCTCGGACCTGAAGACCCGGTGGGACAGCCTTGACTTCCTGGTCCATGCGATCGGCTTTTCCGACAAGTCCGAACTGCGCGGCCGCTATGTCGACACCAGCCGCGACAACTTCCTGATGACGATGGACATCTCGGTCTATTCCTTCACCTCGGTGATGCAGCGCGCCGAAAAGATGATGACCAATGGCGGCGCGGCCCTCACCATGACCTATTACGGTGCCGAACGCATCATGCCGCATTACAACGTGATGGGTGTCGCCAAGGCGGCGCTTGAATCGTCCGTTCGCTACCTGGCCGAAGACCTCGGCAAGGACGGCATCCGCGTCAACGCGATCTCCGCCGGCCCGATCAAGACGCTGGCGGCCAGTGGCATCGGCGATTTTCGCTATATCATGAAGTGGAACGAGTACAATTCGCCGCTGCGCCGCAACGTGACCATCGACGATGTCGGCAAATCGGCGCTGTACCTGCTCTCCGATCTCGGCTCGGGTGTGACCGGCGAAACCCACCATGTCGATGCGGGCTACCACGTGGTCGGCATGAAGGCGGTCGACGCGCCGGACATCACCAAGGAATAACCGCCCGTGACCACGGCCCAGTTCGTCGCCTTCAATCTGACCCTGCTCGCCGCGATGGCGGCCCCCGGCCCGGCGCTTCTCTACGCGCTGCGCCAGTCGGTGGCGGGCGGATTCGCGGCGGGCGTGGCGACCGGGCTGGGCCTCGGCACGATGGCCGCCCTCTGGACCGGTGCCGCGCTTCTGGGCCTGAACGCGGTCTTTGCGCTGGTGCCCGTCGCCTATCTGGCGCTCAAGATCGCCGGTGCGCTCTACCTGATCTGGGTCGCGGTGACGCTCTGGCGCGACGCGACCCTTCCGGTCGCCGACAGCGCCCGTCCCGGCGCACGCGCCTTTCTCGGCGGGCTGCTGGTCAACCTGGCGAATCCCAAATCCGTGCTCTTTGCCGGCGCGGTGCTGGTGGTGATCTTCCCGCCCGACCTGACGCTGGCGCAGAAAAGCCTGATCGTGCTCAACCACCTGGCTGTCGAAGCCCTCGTCTACACGCTCTTCGCGGCCTTCCTGGCCAGTCCCCCGGCGCGCGCCGGATACCTGCGGCTGAAACCGAGGATCGACCGCGCGGCCTCCGTGGTCCTTGGCGCGCTGGGTCTGCGCCTGCTATTGGACCGCTGAACACATCTCCGAAAAGGAACCGAAATGACCGACCGCCTGCCCCATGAAAAAGGTTTCCATGTCAGCTGGGACCAGCTGCACCGCGACGCCCGCGCCCTTGCGTGGCGCCTGCAGGGCGAAGGGCCGGATGACGGGGCGTGGCGCGCCGTGGTCGCGATCACCCGCGGTGGCATGGCGCCGGCGATGATCGTCGCGCGTGAACTGGACATCCGCATGGTCGATACGATCAGCGTGAAAAGCTACAACCACCAGACCCAGACCGACCCGAAGGTGATCAAGTCTCCCGACATGGAGGTCGTCGGCGACGGCACCGGGGTGCTGATCGTCGACGACCTGGTCGATACCGGCCGCACGCTCGAAGTGGTGCGCAAACACATGCCCAAGGCCCATATCGCCACCGTCTATGCCAAGCCGATGGGCCGCCCGCAGGTCGATACCTTCATCACCGAGGTGAGCCAGGACACCTGGATCTTCTTCCCCTGGGACATGGCCCTGCAATATGTCGAGCCCTATCGCGGCACGGACTGACGGCCTGATCTTCTCTGGTTTGCAAATATCCCGGGGTGAGGCGCTCCGCGCCGAGGGGCAGAGCCCCTGAAAACGAACAAAACAGCGCGCCGCAGGCGCTCAATGGGATCCGACCGGCATGACCTCACGCACCCAGACCACGTTTGCCCCCCCGGTGATGGAAGCCCGCCGCTGGCTCGAGGGCGTCAGCTTCCCGGACAACCAACCGCTCATCAACGTGAGCCAGGCCGCACCGGTCGAGCCGCCCCCCGCGCCCCTGCGCGCCGCCATGGCCGAGGCGCTGGAACTGCCGGAAACGCATCTTTACGGCCCGGTGCTGGGCCTGCCCGCCTTGCGCGCCGAACTGGCCAGGCAATGGTCGGCGCATTACCACGGCACCGCGACGCCGGACCAGGTCGCCATCACCTCGGGCTGCAACCAGGCCTTCGCGGCCACCATCGCGGCGCTCTGCACCGAGGGCGATGAAGTCATCCTGCCAACCCCCTGGTATTTCAACCACAAGATGTGGCTCGACATGTCGGGCGTCACAGCCGTCCCGCTGTCCACCGGTCCGGACCTCGTTCCCGACGCACAGCACGCCCGTGCGCTCATCACACCCCGGACACGCGCCATCGCCCTGGTGACACCGAACAACCCCGGCGGGGTCGAATATCCTGCGGACACGCTGCGGGCGGTCTTCGATCTTGCCCGAGAGACCGGCATCAAGCTGATCGTCGACGAGACCTACCGTGATTTCGACAGCCGCCCCAGCCCGCCGCATGGGCTGCTGGCCGATCCGGACTGGCATGACACGCTGATCCAGCTCTATTCCTTTTCCAAGGCCTACCGCCTGACCGGCCACCGCGTCGGTGCGATCGTCGCCGGCCCTGCGCTGTTGTCCGAGGTCGAGAAGTTCCTCGACACCGTCACCATCTGCCCGTCGCAGCTGGGCCAGCGCGCGGCGCTCTGGGGGTTGCAGAACCTGGGCGACTGGCTGGCGGGCGAACGGGCAGAAATCCTCGACCGGCGCGCGGCGATCCACGACCACATGCCCCTGATCGAAGCGAAGGGCTGGCGGCTGATGGGATGTGGCGCCTATTTCGCCTATCTCGAACATCCCTTTGCCGACAGCAGCGCCACGCTCGCTCCGCGGCTTGTGCAGGACATCGGCGTCCTGGCCCTGCCCGGCACGATGTTCATGCCCGCCACCGACCCCGCCGGCGCGCGCCAGTTCCGCGTCGCCTTCGCCAATGTCGACCGCGCCGGGATCGAGGCGCTGTTTACGCGGCTGGCGAGCCTCGACTGGCCCCTTGCGACCCCCGGTTCCGCCGCGTAGACACGTCGCACGAAACCGCACTCACGCAAGGGGCACACCTGCATGGCCATGGGCAAAGGCAAGCTGTCGAAAACCTTCATCTGGATCCTGATGGGACTTCTCTTCATCGGTCTCGCAGGCTTCGGCGCGACAAGCCTGACCGGCACCGCCCGCAGCGTCGCGACAGTGGGCGACAAGGAGGTCTCGACCGAGGCCTATCTCCGCGCCCTGAGGTCCGAGATCAACGCCTATTCTGCACAGGTCGGCCGCGCCGTTTCGATATCGGAAGCACAATCGCTCGGGCTTGACCGCCAGGTTCTGGCCCAGCTGATCACCGCCCGCGGGCTCGACAACGAAGCCGCCCGCATCGACCTGTCGGTCGGCGACGCGGTCGTGGCCCAGCAACTGCTGGAGGTGCCGGCGTTCCAGGGTCCCGATGGCAGCTTCGACCGCGAAGCCTACAGCTTTGCGCTGCGCAACCAGAACCTGTCGGAAAGCGAATTCGAGGAGCAGCTGCGCGACGACACCGCCCGCACCATCCTGCAAAGCGCGCTGATCGCGGGCAACACGCTGCCCGACACCTATATCGACACGCTCTTGTCCTATACCGGCGAGACCCGCGATTTCACCTGGGCGCGGCTGACCGGCTCTGACCTGCAAACCGGCCTGCCCGAGCCGTCCGAGTCCGACCTGCAAGCCTATTACGAAGACAATATCGACCGCTACACCCTGCCCGAGCAGCGCGACATCACCTATGCGTGGATCACGCCCGAAATGATCATCGACACCGTCGAGGTCGACGAGGACGCCCTGCGCGCCGCCTACGAAGACCGCAGCGACCAGTTCAACCTGCCCGAGCGCCGGCTTGTCGAACGGCTGGTCTTCAGCACCCGTGAGGCCGCGCAATCGGCCCTGGACCGCCTGCAGGACGGCCTGAGCTTCGAGGCGCTGGTCGAGGAGCGCGGGCTCGAGATGGCGGATGTCGACATGGGCGACGTCACCCGCGAGACGCTGGACGAAGCAGCAGAGGGCGTGTTCGCCGCCGAGACCGGCGAGGTGGTGGGCCCGCTGCCATCCAATCTCGGCCCGGCGCTGTACCGCGTGAACGCCGTGCTCGACGCGCAGACCACCTCCTTCGAAGAGGCCCGCCCGGACCTGCGCAACGAACTGGCGCTCGACCGGGCGCGGCGCGTGATCGAAACGCTGGCGCAATCCATCGACGACGAGCTGGCCGCCGGGGCGACATTGGAAGAGATCGCCGCCACCACCGAAGCAGAGCTTGGCCAGATCAACTGGTACCCCGGCGCCGATGGCGACATCGCCGCCTATGACGCCTTCCGGGAGGCAGCAGCCGATCTGAACGAAGGCGATTTCCCCGAAGTCATGCAGCTTGGCGATGGCGGCGTCTTCGCAATGCGCCTGAACGCCATTCAGCCGCCGGCGCCGCAACCGCTGGAAGACGTGATCGACCGCGTCCGCCAGGGCTGGGACACCCGGCAACAGACCGAGCAGCTCATGACCCAGGCCGAAGACCTTGCCGCGCAGCTTTCAGAGGGCAGCAGCTTCGAGGATCTCGGTCTCGCGCCGCAGCAGGAATCCGACCTTGGCCGCAACGCGCAGATTTCCGATCTCAACCCGGCGCTGATTCCGGCCGTGTTCGAGATGGATCCGGGCGACATCCGCGCCGTGCCCGGCACCGGCGAGGTGACGCTGGTGCGCCTCGACGCCATCAACCCGGTGGACCGGTCCGACGGCGATGTCGAACGCCTCGCGCAGGCGCTGCGCAACCAGGCCTCGGGCAGCATCGCCGAAGATCTCTTCCGCGCCTTCGCCGGAGAGGTTCAGCGCCGCGCCGGGGTCGAGGTCAACCAGAGCGCCATCAACGCCGTCCACGCCGCCATCCAGTAGATCATGGCCAGCCTGACCCCCGATTTCGACAGCTTTGCCCGCGCCTTCGAGGCCGGACACAACCAGGTTGTCTACGCCCGCCTCGCCGCCGATCTCGACACGCCGGTGTCGCTGATGCTGAAACTCACCGGGGCAGCCAAGGATGCCTTTGTGCTGGAAAGCGTCACGGGCGGCGAAGTGCGCGGCCGCTATTCGATCATCGGCATGAAACCCGACGTGATCTGGCAGTGCCACGGCACCCGAAGCCGCATCAACCGCGCCGCCCGCTACGACCCCGACGCATTCGAGCCGCAGGACGGAGACCCGCTCACCACCCTGCGTGCCCTGATCGCCGAATCGAAGATCGACCTGCCCGACGACCTGCCACAGGCCGCGGCGGGGCTTTTCGGCTATCTCGGCTACGACATGATCCGGCTGGTCGAACACCTGCCCAACGTCAATCCCGATCCGCTGGGCCTGCCCGACGCGGTCATGCTGCGCCCGTCCGTGGTGGCGGTGCTGGACGGCGTCAAGGGCGAGGTCACCGTCGTGTCCCCGGCCTGGGTCGCCGATGGCGTGACCGCGCGCGCCGCCTATGCCCAGGCCGCCGAGCGCGTCATGGACGCCGTGCGCGACCTCGAACGCGCCCTGCCGCAACAGGCCCGCGAAATGGGCGACGCCGCCGAGATCGCGCCCCCGGTGTCGAACTTCACCCACAAGGGCTACAAGCAGGCGGTCGAAAGGGCCAGGGACTACATCCGCGCCGGCGACATCTTCCAGGTCGTGCCGGCGCAGCGCTGGACCCAGGATTTCCCGCTGCCGCCCTTCGCGCTCTACCGCTCGCTGCGGCGCACCAACCCGTCGCCCTTCATGTTCTACTTCAATTTCGGCGGTTTCCAGGTGATCGGCGCGAGCCCCGAGATCCTCGTGCGGGTCTTCGGCAACGAAGTCACCATCCGCCCGATCGCGGGCACCCGCCCGCGCGGCGCGACCCCGGCCGAGGACGACGCGCTCGAAGCCGATCTGCTGGGCGATGCCAAGGAATGCGCCGAACACCTGATGCTGCTTGACCTGGGCCGCAACGACGTGGGCCGCGTGGCGAAAATCGGCACTGTGCGCCCAACCGAGAAATTCATCATCGAACGCTACAGCCACGTCATGCATATCGTGTCGAACGTCGTGGGCGAACTGAGCGAAGAGCACGACGCCCTGTCCGCCCTTCTCGCGGGTCTGCCTGCCGGCACCGTGTCCGGCGCACCCAAGGTCCGCGCGATGGAGATCATCGACGAACTGGAACCGGAAAAGCGCGGCATCTATGGCGGCGGCGTCGGCTATTTCAGCGCCGGTGGGGACATGGACATGTGCATCGCGCTGCGCACGGCTCTGGTGAAAGACCAGAAACTCTACATCCAGGCCGGCGGCGGCGTTGTCTATGACAGCGATCCCGAAGCCGAGTACCAGGAAACCGTCCACAAATCGAACGCAATCCGGCGCGCCGCCGCCGACGCCGCGCGCTTTACCGGCAACGGCAACGCCTGAAACGACCGGTGATCGGGGGGCTCTGCCCCCGCCGCGCTGCGCGCGTCTCCCCCGGGATACTTGCAAACCGGAGAAGATGGGGGACGGTCCTGTTTTCTCCGGTTCGGAAATATCCCGGGGGTTTGGGGGCAGAGCCCCCAACGGCGGGACGACCCGCAGGGGCGGACCGCTGAACCTGCACGCCGCAGGCGTTCGATTCAACTTGAAGAGGCGCGCGCAAACCCTTGCAAACGCTCGATCATCGCGCGCAGGCCGTTCGACCGCTGCGCCGACAAGTGATCGTTCAGCCCCAACCGGCCCAGTTCGGCGCGCGCGTCGATGGCGGCGACCTCAGCTGGCGGCAAGCCGTTGTAGAGCTTGCGCAGGACGGCGATCAGGCCGTTGACGATCATCGCATCCGACTCGCCCTCGAACTGCACCCGGCCGGCATCGATCTGCGGATGCAGCCAGACTTGGCTGGCGCAGCCTTCGACCTTGGTGGCGGGCACTTTCAACGCCTCGGGCAACGGCTCCATCGCCTTGCCGAGTTCGATCACCATGCGGTAGCGGTCTTCCCAGTCATCGAGAAACTCGAAATCCTCGACGATGTCTTCAAAGGCTTCGCTGGCCATGCGGCTCTCCGGTCATTCGCTGTTCATGCAGTGTGGTTTCCGAACACCTAGGCAGAGCGGCGCAAAACGTCCAGCCCGGGCTTGACGCTTTTCAACGGCGGCGCAATCGGTTACGTCGAAAGGGCTAGAGGCAAAAGGACCGACCATGCGCAAACCCGTGACGCTTCTGATCCTTGCAACCGTCGCATTGACCGGCTGCGCCGCGATAAACGAGTCGCGCTTCAATCCGCTCAACTGGTTCGGATCGAGCCAGCCCGACCCGGCGGCGATGGATGTCGCCAATGCCGAGGTGAATCCGCTGATTCCGCAGCGGCGCATCTCGATCTTCCGCAGCAGTCAGCCCGAAGCCTTCCAGGGCCAGCCCGTTGCCGAGATCACCGAACTGCTGGTCGAGCGCCGTCCCGGCGGGGCGATCATCCGGGCCACGGGCCAGGCCAGCCGCGCCGGTCCCTTCGACGTGCGCCTGATAGCCGACACCACGGGCGAGGACCCGTCGGCGCTGGTGCTTGATCTCAAGGCGCTGCAATCGCTGGGTCCGCGCAATGTCGGACCGCGCGCGCGGCAGGTCACGGTGGCCCGGTGGATCACCGATCAGGACCTGCGCGGCATCCGCGCGATCACCGTGCGCGGCGCCACCAATGCCAGGACCGTGCGCCGTTAAAGCTCGATGATTTCGACGGACTTGCCCTTCGCGGCAAGCGCCACGCGCCCGTCACACAGACGCAGCGCATCGTCGCCGAACACCTCGCGCCGCCAGCCGTGCAGCGCGGGCACATTGCGGTCCCCGCAGGCCAGCGCATCCAGTTCGGCCGAGGTGGCGATCAGCTTGGACGCCACACCCGAGCTTTCCGTCTTGGCCTTGAGCAACACCCGCAGAAGGTCTGCCAGCGCCGGGTTCACCTGCGGCGACGGGCGGGCCGCGTCGGGCGACGGCAACTGATCCTTGGGCAGGCTCTGGGCGTGGTGCACCGCTTGCAGGATCCCGTTGGCGATCTCGCCCTTGCGCGCCTCGCGCATCAGGAGCCGGGACCGCCCCAGCTCGGCCATGTCCTTGGGCTTGGTCGAGGCCAGTTCGACCAGCGCATCATCCTTGAACACCCGGCTGCGCGGCACGTTGCGCTCCTGTGCATGGATCTCGCGGAACCTGGCCAATTCCTTGACGATGGCCAGGAACCGCGGCGCATTGGACCGGGTCTTGACCCGCATCCACGCATCTTCGGGACGGGTGACATAGGTTTCCGGCGCCAGCAAGGTGGCGATTTCCTCTTCGACCCAGCGGTCGCGCCCGGTCTCGGCCAGCTTCTTGCGCAGGAATTCGTAGATCACCCGCAGATGGGTCACATCCGCCAGCGCGTAGGTCATCTGGCTGTCCGACAGCGGCCGGCGCGACCAGTCCGTGAAGCGCGACGACTTGTCGAGCGATTGCCTGGCGATCTTGCGCACAAGGGTCTCGTAGCCGACCTGTTCGCCAAATCCCGCAACCATCGCGGCGACCTGGCTGTCGAAGAGCGGTTTCGGGATCACGCCGTGATCGATGTAGAAGATCTCGAGGTCCTGCCGCGCCGCGTGGAACACCTTGACCACGTCCGGGTTGCGGAACAGATCGAGCAGCGGTTCGAGCGACAGCCCTTCGGCCAACGGGTCGACCAGCGCCGCGTCGGTCTCGCCATCGCCGCGATAGGCCAGCTGGACAAGGCACAGCTTGGAATAATAGGTCCGTTCCCGCAGGAACTCGGTATCTACGGTCACGTAGGGTGTTTGCGCCGCGCGCTCGCAAAACGCGGCCAAGTCTGAAGTCGTGGTGATGATGTGCATAATTCGGGTCGTTCGTTATTCTTTTGAGTGCTGCACCCCAGCACGGGTATAGACGAAAAGCCAGGGCTTGCCTAGCGTCGGGGCCTCTGCCGTCAAGGCAGGTCGATGCGGTTGCGGTTTCCTTCGGCAAAGCGCCTGAGGACCAGCGGATAGAGCCGGTGTTCCTGCACCAGCACACGGGCGGCCAGGTCCTCTGCCGTGTCATTCGGTTCGATCGGCACCCGCGCCTGTCCCAGAACCTGCCCGCCATCGAGTTCGGCGGTGACCTCGTGCACGGAACAGCCCGCCTCTGCATCCCCCGCGTCAATCGCGCGTCGATGCGTGTGCAGGCCCTTGTATTTCGGCAAGAGCGACGGATGAATGTTCAGCATCCTGCCCTGCCAGCGCGTCACGAAGCCTTCGGTCAGCACCCGCATGAAGCCCGCAAGGCAGATGATGTCGGGCCGCGCCTGATCCAGCACCGTGTTCAGAGCCGCTTCAAAGGCCGGACGATCCGACCCGAAGGGCCGGTGATCCACCACGGCCGTCGGAATGCCGCGCGCCCTGGCCTTGTCCAGCCCGCCCGCATCGGCGCGGTTCGACAGCACCAGAACGGCGCGCGCCGGGTGATCGCCGGTCATGTCCTGGGCGAGCGACACCATGTTCGACCCGCTACCCGAAATCAGGATCGCAACGCGTTTCGTCAAAGCAGCGCGCCCGTATAGGCCACACCTGCCGAGCCGGTCACGGTGCCGATCTCGGACACGGTTTCACCCGCCTCTTCCAAGGTGGCTTTCAGCGCTTCTGCCGTGTCAGGCGCCACCACGAGGATCATGCCGATGCCGCAGTTGAAGGTCTTGAGAAGTTCCGTCTCTGCCATGCCGCCGGTCTGCGCCAGCCACTGGAACACCGGTGGCAGATCCCATGACGCGAGGTCGATCTGCGCGCCAAGGCCGTCGGGCAGAACGCGCGGCAGGTTCTCGGTCAGACCACCGCCGGTGATATGGGCCAGCGCATGCACACCGCCCGACCTGACCGCTGCCAGTGCCTGTTTCACGTAAAGCCGTGTCGGCGTCAGCAGAGCCGCGCCCAGCGATCCTTCAGCCCACGGACATTGCGCGTCCCAGCCAAGACCAGACAGCTCGACCAGCTTGCGCACAAGGCTGTACCCGTTGGAATGCACGCCATCCGAGGCCAGCCCCAGCAGCACGTCGCCCGCGGCCACATCCCTGGGCAGGTCGCTGCCCCGCTCCATCGCGCCCACGGCGAACCCTGCAAGATCGAAATCGCCCGCTGGATACATGCCCGGCATTTCCGCCGTCTCCCCCCCGATCAAGGCACAGCCCGACCGGGCACACCCCTCGGCGATGCCTTCGATCACCCGCGCTGCCGTGTCGGTGTCCAGCTTTCCGGTTGCGAAATAATCAAGAAAGAACAAAGGCTCCGCACCCTGACAGACCAGATCGTTGACGCACATCGCAACAAGGTCGATGCCCACGCCATCCACATGGCCCGTATCAATCGCAATGCGCAGCTTGGTGCCCACGCCATCGGTCGCCGCCACCAGCACCGGATCGGTGAACCCCGCGCCCTTGAGGTCGAACAGCGCGCCAAACCCGCCAAGCCCCGACATCACACCCGGCCGCGCCGTGCGCTTGGCCGCGGGTTTGATCCGCTCGACCAGCGCATTGCCCGCGTCGATATCCACACCCGCATCCGCGTAGGTGATGCCGTTCCTGCCGTCTGTCATTGCGCGCCCTCCGAAGGTCGCGGCTGCCTTAGCGCAGGCGGTCAGACGAGTCCATCATCCGCGTGCCGCACCTCTTGACGCGCCCCGGCGGTCTGCTACTGAAACACACATGGCGGGCCTGTAGCTCAATTGGTTAGAGCAGAGCGCTCATAACGCTTTGGTTGCGGGTTCAAGTCCTGCCGGGCCTACCATGTTCGCCTTTCCTGGCAAGAACGGCGCGACTTCGGTGTAAATCGCGCACCGAAAGCTCGACAGATCGCGAAGGCGATTTTTCAAACGCCAATCCGTTCATAACATGACCGGCAGCGGCAGGCTTGTGAAGTGATGGCAAAGCCGAATCTTCTGCATGTACCCAGCCCAGTCCCAGTTCGGCCCCGGACAATTGTGGTTCGTGGTGGCTATTTCCTGGTGTCCCAGGATATGAGTTCGGTCCAGAGGAATCGCATATTTGTTGCAGAGATAGCGCACAAGCACCGCTGAGGACCAATACTGGATGTCGGTCGGACTTTCGCCACTCCGGTTGCTGGCGCCATGCTCGATCCCGATGCTTCTGCGATTTGCGCTTGATCCCGCGTGATGGGCGCGATCCTTTTCCTTGACCATCTGGTATACCTCACCGTCCTGACCGACGACATAGTGGCTGGACGTTCTGTTGGCGTTCTCCGACGTCGCAAAGGTGCTCACCGCGCTCGAGATGTTCACGCCACCCGTGATGTGGATGACGACGCGGTCAATGTCAGCCGGGCTGCGGTTTGATTCCGTGAAGTTGGTCGTGGCGGCAGGAACGAACCCTTCCGCCCAGATATATTCCGCGCTGTGACCACGGCGCGCATAATGGCCTGAATCCAAGGCTCTTTTCCACCAGGGTTTCGCCATTGGAGATCTCCTGAAATGCATGAAATAAAAACAAGAATGGCGAGCCCCGCCGATGATTGTCAATTCCTTGTTGCGGGACATGGCATGGCATCAGCGGATTGGCGCTGCCGGAGACGGAAAGGTCGGATCAGGAACGGTACCCTGCCCGCCAGAGCAGCGCATCGGCGATCATCTTGGGCACGTCCGGGTGCAGGCCAATGGGGTCGAGCACGATGCCCTCGAATCCCGACGCCGCCACCGCCTCTGGCAGGTCGTCCAGCACGTGCCCCCGCCTGGCGGCAAAGAACGGCAGGCAGATGGCGTTTGACCCCAAGCCCGACAGCGCATCGGTCAGCGACGGGTCTTCCTCGACAAAGCCGCAGCGGACGGAACGCGGGCCGAAATCCGTTGCCACGCGGTCTGCAAAGGCGCGGGTCGCCTCGGATACGCGGCGCGACTTGCCGGACCCGTGTCCGGCGATCACCAGGTCCGTGTCGGACGGTTCAAGCGTCCGATCCGTACAGACCTGCCGCAGCCAAGTGGCGGCGAGCATCGGCAAGGTGCAGTCCAGACCGAAGCTGACCAGTTGCGGGCCAGCCCCGTCCGCCAGCCGTTTCGGCAATTGCACCTGCGTGAACCAGCCATCTGCCATGAACATCGGGTAGATCAACGCGCCGGGGCGCTCTGCCGACAGCGCCTCGATCCGGCCCTCCGCGGCCAGCGTCACCCCCTCGATCCGCGCGTCTGGCAGATGCGCTGCCACCGCGGCGGCCAAAGTCGCGATCTCGGCCTCGCCCGCACCGGGGGCCGAGGGTTGGCCGTGGCTGACGATCAGCGCGTCGAAGGACATGGGAAACTCCGCGTTTGTGTGCCGGAAATCCTAGCGCGGCGCCATGCGGATGGCACCATCCAGCCGGATCACGTCACCGTTGAGCATCTGGTTCTCGACGATATGGCGCACGAGTTGGGCATATTCGGACGGCCCCCCGAGGCGCGACGGGAACGGCACCTGCGCACCCAGGCTGTCCTGCACTTCCTGCGGCAGTCCTTCGAGCATCGGTGTCTTGAACAGCCCCGGAGCAATGGCGCAGACACGAATGCCCAGCTGCGCCAGATCCCGCGCCATCGGCAGGGTCATGCCCACCACGCCCCCCTTCGAGGCGGCATAGGCCACCTGCCCGACCTGGCCCTCATAGGCCGCAACCGAAGCGGTGTTGACGATCACGCCGCGTGACCCGTCTTCGTCGAGCGGGTCGTTCCCGGCCATCAGCGCCGCCGCCTGCGAGGCCACGTTGAAGGTGCCGATCAGGTTCACGCCGATCGTGGTGGCAAAGGTCTGCGCGTCATGCGCGGCACCTTTCGAGACGGTCTTGGCCGCCGGGGCGATGCCCGCGCAATTGACCGCGACATGCAGCGCCCCGTGACGGTCCCTGATCTGCGCCATGGCGTCGGACACGCTGCTCGGGTCGCTGACATCGGTCTCGATGAACAGGCCATCCAGCCGCGAGGCGGTCTCGGTGCCGGTGGCTGCATTGCGGTCGAGGATGACGATCCGGGTACCGGCCTGCGACAGGGTTTCCGCCGCCGCCGCGCCCAGGCCGGAGGCGCCGCCCGATATGACGGCCACGATGTCTTGCGTGATGTTCATGCGCTCTGTCCTTTTCTGGCCTCTTGCTGGCGTTTGCGATCATTACGCGGCACGGCGCGCCGATGACAACCCTGCCCCGCACGGCGACTGCCGCGCCAAGCCCGTTGCAACGGGCTTTGACACGCGATTTCGAAATCGCGTATCAAGCGCCTTCGAAGGCGCTTGACCGCCGACATTCCGAGCAGGTTTTCCTTGGCCACGAAGAAGAAGACGCGCAAACACATTTCCGGTGGCTGGCAGGATTGGGCCACCGACCGCGTGCTGCGCGGTGCGATCTGGTGCGCGCTGCGCCTGCCGATCCGGGCGCGGCTGTGGCTGATGGGGCGCCTGGTGCGCCATGTGGTGGCCCCGCTCGCCGGCTACCGCAAACGCGCCGAGGACAACCTGGCCCATGTCTGGCCCGACATGGGCGTGACCGAGCGCCGCCACCTGGCCGACCTGGTGGCCGACAATGCCGGGCGCACGATGATCGACAATTACGATGTCGACGGGCTGATGCGGCGCATGGCGGACGCGGACATCACCGGCGACGGCGTAGAGGCGATCGAGCAGGCCCGCGCCGAGGGACGCCCGGTGCTGTTCGTCACCGGCCATTTCGGCAATTTCGAAGCCCCCCGCGCCGCCCTGGTCGCGCGCGGGTACCGGATCGGCGGGCTTTACCGGCCGATGTCGAACCCGTTCTTCAACGCGCATTACGCCGCCAACATGCACGCCCTGTCCGATCCGGTCTTCGAACAGGGTCGGCGCGGCACGATGGGGCTGATCAAGCATATCCGCGAGGGCGGCATGGGGGTGCTGCTCTTCGATGTCTATGACAGCGCGGGCACCCCGATCGACTTCATGGGCCAACCGGCCCCCACGCTCACCTCGGCGGCGGATATCGCGCTCAGGACCGGCGCGGCGCTGGTGCCGTTCTTCGGCATCCGCAAGCCCGATGGGGTCAATTTCGACGTGGTGTTCGAGGCCCCTGTTCCGCATGGCGACCCGGTCGACATGATGCGCGATGTGACGGCCCGGCTGGAGGCCCGGATCCGGGAGAATCCCGCCCAATGGTTCTGGATTCACCGTCGGTGGAAGCCCGGACGTCAGCGCAAGCGCGCGGCGGCCCGGATCGGGCCGTAGCCCTTTTCCTGCACCAGCACGACGATCGGCGACGCGCCCGAGACCGGCACCGTGGCCGACAGGGGCGATTGCCCGTTCCAGTCGCCGATATCGGACCATTCGGTCACGATATGGCTATATGCCAGCGTCTTGCCGGCATTCTCGCCCCGTGGAATATCGACCGAGGCCGATGGCGTGTAGCGCACGAGGATCACATCCGTGTCTGCCAGGTCCTGCTCTGCCGGGGCCGAGATCGACAGCGTGTCCCCCGACCGTTCGATGGTCAGCGGCACCGCAAGTCCCTTGGCCGCCTCTGCCTGCACGAGGTCGGTCACATCCATCGGACGGTTGCCCGCAACCTCGCGAACGCCGTTCACGACCATCTGCGGCGTGTAGATCATCCGCTTGTCGAAGACATGCGCATAGCCCTTCTGGCGCTTGGTAAAACCTGACAGGGCGAACTTGTCCTTCCAGCCGATGTAATCCCAGTAATCGACATGCAGCGCCAGCGCGATCACGTTTTCGCGGCTGCCCAGGCGGGCCAGCATTTCGTCCGCTTCCGGGCAGGAGGCACAGCCTTGAGAGGTGAAGAGTTCAACGACGACAGGCGTCTGCTCGGCACGTAGCGCGGTTGCGTTCACACTCGTCAGGAGTGCCGTCATGAGTGCCAAGAGCCTGTTCATCGTGTCGCGGTCCTGCCCGTTATCTGTCCCCTGAATGTCTAGACAGGACCGATTGAAATAACCAATCAAGGTTTTGCGAGAGCCGCGCGACCGGTCCGATCCCGGTGTCGCCGAAAGAATTGTGTGCAATAGTATACCAAAAACGTCGCACCCCCCTTGATCGACTCCGTGGCATGGGGCAGATAGCAGGCAGAATTCCATGCCTTATTGCTTCAAGGAGCCCTGTCATGCCCATCACAGTTGGTCAGGACACAGCCAAGACCCGCAAGACATTGACGGTCAATGGCCAGTCCATCGCCTATTATTCGATCCCCGCGGCCGAGGCGGCGGGATTGGGAACATTCTCTGGCCTGCCCGCCTGTCTCAAGGTTGTTCTGGAGAACATGCTGCGCTTCGAGGACGGCAAGACCGTCACCGTCGAGGACATCAAGGCGTTCTCGGACTGGGCCGACAATGGCGGCAAGGGCGAGGTCGAACTGGCCTACCGTCCGGCGCGCGTGCTGATGCAGGACTTCACCGGCGTACCTGCCGTGGTCGACCTGGCGGCGATGCGCGACGGGATCGTGGCGCTTGGCGGCGATCCGGAAAAGATCAACCCGCTGAACCCGGTCGATCTGGTGATCGACCACTCGGTGATGATCGACGAATTCGGCAACCCGCGCGCCTTCCAGATGAACGTGGACCGCGAATACGAGCGCAACATGGAGCGCTATACCTTCCTGAAGTGGGGTCAGTCGGCGTTCAACAACTTCCGCGTCGTGCCTCCGGGCACCGGCATCTGCCACCAGGTGAACCTTGAATATCTTGCCCAGACCGTCTGGACCGATACGGACCAGAATGGTGAGGAAGTCGCCTATCCCGACACGCTGGTCGGCACCGACAGCCACACCACCATGGTCAACGGCGCCGCCGTTCTGGGCTGGGGTGTCGGCGGGATCGAGGCCGAGGCCGCGATGCTGGGTCAGCCGATCTCCATGCTCATCCCCGAGGTTGTCGGCTTCGAGCTGACCGGCGCGATGATGGAAGGCACCACCGGCACCGACCTTGTTCTCAAGGTCGTGGAAATGCTGCGCGAAAAGGGCGTTGTCGGCAAGTTCGTGGAATTCTACGGCGCGGGGCTCGATACCCTGCCGCTGGCGGACCGCGCGACCATCGCCAACATGGCGCCCGAATATGGCGCGACCTGTGGCTTCTTCCCGATCGACGACGAAACCCTGCGCTATCTCAAGACAACCGGCCGCGACATGGACCGGATCGCGCTGGTCGAAGCCTATGCCAAGGAAAACGGCTTCTGGCGCGATGCCGATTACGCGCCGGTCTATACCGACACGCTGCACCTGGACATGGGCACCATCGTTCCGGCGATTTCCGGTCCCAAGCGCCCGCAGGACTATATCGCGCTCGACAAGGCCGCGACGGCGTTCGGCGAATACGTCAAGGGCATCCGGTCCGGCAAGGATGCCACCCCGATTGCCGAAGGCCGTTGGGAAGGCGAAGGCGGCGCACCGGAACCGACCGAGATTCCCGGCGACGAAGGCCACCACAGGCGCGGCTATGTCCAGACCGAGGACGGTCATTACCAGCTGCATGACGGATCGGTCGTGATCGCGTCGATCACCTCCTGCACCAACACGTCGAACCCCTACGTGATGATCGGCGCCGGCCTCGTTGCCCGCAAGGCGCGCGAAAAGGGCCTGACCCGCAAGCCGTGGGTCAAGACATCGCTGGCCCCCGGTTCGCAGGTCGTGTCCGCCTATCTCGAGGCGGCAGAGCTTCAGGACGACCTTGACGCCATCGGCTTCAACCTCGTCGGCTATGGCTGCACCACCTGTATCGGCAACTCCGGCCCGCTGGCCGAAGAGATCAGCAAGTGCATCAACGACAATGACCTGATCGGCACATCGGTCCTGTCGGGCAACCGCAACTTCGAAGGCCGGATCTCGCCAGATGTCCGCGCCAACTACCTCGCCTCGCCGCCGCTTGTCGTGGCCTACGCGCTGGTGGGCGACATGAATGTCGACATCGCCACCGCACCGCTGGGCCAGGACCAGGACGGCAACGATGTCTTCCTCAAGGACATCTGGCCGACCCAGGCCGAGATCGCGGAACTGGTCGAACGGACCGTCACGCGAGAGGCGTTCCAGTCGAAATATGCCGATGTCTTCAAGGGCGACGAGAAATGGCAGGGTGTGGAAACCACCGACGCCAAGACCTATGACTGGCCCCCCAGCTCGACCTACGTGCAGAACCCGCCCTATTTCCAGGGCATCACGATGGACACCAAGAAGATCGAGAACATCGAGGGTGCCAAGGTTCTGGCGCTTCTGGGCGACATGATCACCACCGACCACATCAGCCCGGCTGGTTCGTTCAAGGACACCACCCCTGCGGGTCAGTACCTGATCGAACGCCAGGTGCCGCAGCGCGAATTCAACTCCTACGGATCGCGCCGGGGCAACCACGAGGTCATGATGCGCGGCACCTTCGCCAACATCCGCATCAAGAACGAGATGCTGGACAATGTCGAAGGCGGGTACACCAAGGGCCCCGATGGCGATCAGACCTCGATCTTCGACGCGGCGATGGCCTACCAGGAGGCGGGCACGCCGCTGGTGATCTTCGGTGGCGAACAATATGGCGCGGGGTCATCGCGGGACTGGGCGGCCAAGGGCACCGCGCTTCTGGGCGTCAAGGCCGTGATCGCGGAAAGCTTTGAACGTATCCACCGGTCGAACCTTGTCGGCATGGGTGTGATCCCGTTCGAGTTCACAGGCGGCGACACCCGCAAGTCGCTGAACCTGACCGGCGAGGAAACCGTGTCGATCCACGGTCTCGACACGATCACCCCGCTGGCCGAGGTGCCCTGCACCATCACCTATGCGGACGGCACCGAGACCGAGATCACGCTCAAGTGCCGGATCGATACCGGGATCGAGATCGAATACATCGAGAACGGTGGCGTCTTGCACTACGTGCTGCGCGACCTCGCCGGCCGCGACACGGTGGCGGCCGAGTGATTGATGCGCCGCTGACACTCGTAACCGGCGGCAGCGCCGGGATCGGGGAAGCGATTGTAAGAGAGCTTGGAAAGGCGGGCCATCGGCTCGCCTTTTCTTATCACACCAACTCGGACGCCGCTGCCGAAATGGTAAATGCCTTGACGGCTGACGACATCGAGGCGCGGGCCTATCACGCAGACCTGAGCTCGCCCGGGGCCGGACACGCCTTGGCGCATGCCGTACTCGATGCACAAGGCTGCGTGACACATCTCGTCAACAATGTTGGTCCGGGCGCGGCCACACCGTTTGGTCCAGGGCTTGCACAGCTGGCTACGGAAATGTTCCAGCGCAATGTCGCTTCCGGTCTCGAACTGGCCGAGATACTGGTACCGGAGATGCCCAAAGGCGGAGCCATCCTCAATATCTCGAGTCTGAACGGTCGCCTGCCGCCAGCGCGGGTGTCGGCCTTCGCAGCGTCAAAGGCGGCGATGGATGCCATTACCAAGGCTCTTGCTGCCGAATTGGGGCCTTGTGGTATCCGCGTTCTCGCTGTGGCCCCCGGGCCTATCGAACGAGACGACGCACCGCGACCGGATGACATCCGGGCAAAGATCGCCTCGAAGACAGCCTTGCCCCGGTTCGGAGCTGTTGAAGATGTGGCTTATATGGTGCGCTTTCTGCTGTCGGACAAAGCCGGGTTCGTCAGCGGGGAAATTATCGGGGTTCATGGCGGCTGGATCACCTGACTCAGGCCGTCCCGTCCGCGATCCGCCTTCAATATGGGCAAGCTGCCCGGCAAACTGCCCGAAATCTGAAAAACGAATTCATTTTTGGTTCAAGTTGTCGCAGGTGACGGCTTGCCCCCTACACTTCCGGCGCAGCGACCCCACTTATCCGTGAACGCCTGAACCCAACGTCCACACAAAAACACGAGTTGCCCGATGAAAGTTCTGACAATCCTTCAGACTGCTGCCCTGCTGTTGATTGCCGGGGCCAGCGTGTTCGCCGGCATCCCGGACAGCGCGCAGACCCTTCTGCCCTGACCCCTGGTCAGTTCGCCATCGCCTTTTCAAGCGCCGGCGCGAAGCGCTGTTCGTAATCCGACCCGACCAGCGGTCCGGCAAACCGGAACAGCACCGTGCCATCGCCGTCGACGATGAAGGTCTCCGGCGGCGCCGTCACACCCCAGTCGATCGACGTGCGGCCCGCCGGATCGAACGGGACGGCAGCGAACGGGTTGCCGTCTTCCTCAAGATAGCGGCTCGCGTTCGCCTCCTGGTCGCGGATGTTCACGCCGATGATCTGCATGCCGTCCGCCTGCATTTCCAGCAGCTTGGGATGCTCGACCCGGCACGGCGGACACCAGCTCGCCCAGAAATTCACCAGCGTCACCTCTCCTGAGGTCAGCATCGCGGGATCGAACGCGGCATAGCCGGGCAAGGCGGTTTCGGTGATCGGCGGCGCAGGTTGCCCGACGCGGGTCGATGGCAGACCCTGGGGATCATCGCGGAACATACCCACATAGGCCAAGAGCGCGAACGCTCCGAAGAGGACCGGTGGCAGCACCATCAGGGGCGAAATTCTAGCCATGATTGCCCTTCCGGCTTTCCACCTCGTCGAGCGCGGCGCGAACCTTGCGGGCGCGTCGAAGGCTTGCCGCAACGATGATCACCAGCAGCACGAGGGTCACGCCATAAGAGCTGATCACCTCGAATGCATATTTGCCAAGGTCGGGCATCATGCCTGCCCCTCTCGCGCCAGAAGCGCACGGGTGCGGCGCGCGCGGATCTCGGTCTGGGTGCGCAGGAACACCAGCGCCACGAACAGCAGCGCAAAGCCCACCATGCTGATCACGGCAGGGTACCAGAACACGTCGGAAATGTTCTCTTCCCTGTCCATCGAAAACGTCGCCCCCTGGTGCAGGCCCTGGTTCCAGAAATTCACCGCATACCGGCTGAGGATCGCGAAAACCGATCCGACAAGACACAGGATCGAGGTCAGGTCGGCCGCGGTGTCGTCATTCTCGATCGCTTCCCACAGGGCGATGTAGCCCAGATAGAACAGGAACAGGATCAGGAACGAGGTCAGACGCGGATCCCATTCCCACCAGGTGCCCCACATCGGCTGGCCCCAGAACGCGCCCGTGACCAGAGCGATCACGGTCATCACCGCGCCGACCGGCGCCGCGGCGCGGGCCGCCAGCGCCGAGACATGGTGCCGCCGCACGATCCAGATCAGCGATGCCACCAGCATCATCAGCCAGGCATTGATCGCCATCAGAGCCGAGGGCACATGGATATAGATGATCTTGACGGTCGACCCCATGCGGAAATCATCCGGCGTGAAGAAGAAACCCCAGGTCAACCCGGTGACCAGGCACAGAAAGGCAAGCGTCCAGACCCACGGCAACACCTTGTCGGTGGTGCGGATGAACTTCACCGGATTTGCGTATTCCCACAAAGACATGATCGTCAGGTAGGCGGTTTTTTCGTCGCCTTCAATTCAAAAAACCGCATAGGACACGTTACCGCAGATTGATCCGCAGCACGGCCGCGCTGGCAAAGGGCAGAAGCGCGATCGCCCCGAAGCTGATTCCCGCCAGAAGCAGAAGCGGCGCCTGCACGGTCAGCCCTTCGCCCCCGCGCCGTGCCACCTCGGCCCCGAAGATCAGCGTCGGCACATAGAGCGGCAGGACCAGCAGCGACATCAGAAGCCCGCCGCGCTTGAGACCCACGGTCAGCGCCGCGCCGAAGGTGCCGATCACGCTCAGCGCCGGGGTGCCGACGGCCAGGCTGACCACGACCCACAAATAGGCGTCACCCGGCAGGTTGAGCAACACGCCCAGCACCGGCGCAGCCAGCACCAGCGGCAGCCCGGTGGTGATCCAGTGGGCAAAGGCCTTGACCGTCACGATGCCCTCCATCGGCAGCGGCGCCGTCGCCAGCAGGTCAAGCGATCCGTCTTCCCAGTCCAGCGCAAGGATGCGGTCAAGCGACAGCAGACAGGCCAGCAACGCACCGATCCACAGGATACCCGGCGCGATGCGCGACAGAAGTTCGGTCTGCGGCCCGACGCCGAAGGGCACGAGCACCGTCACGATCAGGAAAAACGCAAGGCCCAGGCCAAAGCCGCCCCCGGCGCGGATCGACAGCATCAAGTCCCGCAGCAGAAGCGCTCTCACAGGAAGGCCTCGTCCATCTGGCGCGCCCGGGGCGCCGCCTTGAACGGCGTCAGGTCAAGCACGCGCGCCTCCGCGAGGCCAAGGTCGATATGGGTCGCCATCAGGGCGCTGCCGCCATTTCGAAGATGGCGGCGCACCGCCTCGGCGAAGAGAGCGACAGACGCGGTGTCGAGCGAGACGGTCGGTTCGTCCAGAACCCAGATCGGCCTGCCGGTGACCATCAGCCGCGCCAGCCCCAGCCGCCGCTTCTGACCGGCCGACAAGGTGCCCGCCATGCGGTGGCGCAGCTCGGTCAGGGCGAAAGACATCAGCGCCGGTTCGATCTCGGTCACGCCGAACACCGAGGCCCAGAAACGCAGGTTCTCGGTCACGCTGAGCATGGCCTTGAGGCCATCGGAATGCCCCGCATGGGCGATCTGATCCTCGGCCCCGGACACCGTGCCCCGCTCGGGCGGCTGAAGGCCCGCCACGCTGCGCAACAGGGTGGTCTTGCCGATCCCGTTGGGTCCGCGCAGGACAAGCGCCTCTCCCGCCGCGAGGTCGAAGGAAACGCCTTCGAGGATCGCAAGGCCACCCCGGGTGACAGCCATATCACGTACAGTCAGAACCATGCCCCGACTTAGACCAAGCCCGGGGCCGGCAAAAGCACGAAAATGGGGCTTGGAGGAATTCACCGACCAGACCGGACCGGCGCTTTCCGTCAACGGAAAGAGACGATGCGTCCAAGCATCGTGTCGCGTTCAGGTCACAGGCAAAAGCGCAACAGGCAAAGCCTGATGCAAGACCGGCACACCGGCGCAATCGCAGGCTTTCCGTCAACGGAAAGCCACGATGCGTCAACGCATCGTGTCGCGTCCAGGTCCAGGCAAAAGCGCAACATACAAAGCATGATGCAAGACCGGCACACCGGCGCAATCGCAGGCTTTCAGTCAACGGAAAACCACGATGCGTCAACCCATCGTGTCGCGTCCAGGTCACTGGCAAGAGCGCAACAGGCAAAGCGTGATGCAAGACCGGCACACCGCCGCACCCGCAGGCTTTCCGTCAACGGAAAGCCATGATGCGTCAACGCATCGTGTCGCGTCTAGGTCACAGGCAGAAGCGCCACGGCCACGCGGCGGCCTTCGGACAGGAGCACGTTGTATGTCCGGCAGGCCGCGGGCGAACTCATGACCTCGACACCGACGCCCTTGGCCTCGAGCGTGTCGCGCAGCGCCCGTGGGATATGCGCCACGTCGTCGCCGGTTCCGACGAAAAGCACATCGATCTCGCCTTCCAGGGCCAGCAGGGTTTCGACATCGTCATACCCGCCCCAGGACATCGTGCCCATGAAGCCGGTCACCAGCGGCGCCTCGCGTTTCTGACCCCCGATGCGAAAGAAGCCCGGGCCGTAGCCGTCGATCGGTTCGGCATCGGTATAGACCACTTCGTTCAAGCGCATGCTGTCTCCCTTGCTCAGAGCCTGTCCCAGATCGGCAGCCCCATCAGGGTTGCCGCCGCGATGATGACATAAGCCGCAACGCGGTAGGATCGTTCCCGGTCGGGCAGGAACAGGGCCTGACCGACCAATGCACCCATGCCATAGGGCACAAGCATCACCAAGCCCAACGCAACCGCCTCTGCGGTCAAAATCCCTTGAAGATACATCAGCGGCAGCAAAAGCAGGCTGGTGATCGTGAGAAACACCAGCGTCGTTGCACGAGTCGTCGCGATGGCGTCGCGCCCGGCGAGCTGGAACAGCACCATGATAGGCCCCAGAAGCCCGCTGATCCCGCCGACGAACCCGGTGGCCAGGCCGATCCCGATGCGGGTCGTCAGTCGCGGCGCGACGGCATGTCGCCAGCCTGCGATCAGCGCGACCAGCGTGATGGCACAGGTCGACACGACGAACCAGCGGATCACGGTGGTATCGGCCACCCGCAGCACCCAGATCCCGAAAGAGGCCGCCACCGTGGCGCTGACGATCAGAACGCCGACCGCCTTGCGGTCCACCAGCGGCAGCGCCCTTGGAAAGACCGTGACCACCGAGGCCAGAGCCGAAACGGCAAAGGCCGCGATCGCCGTGGCCGGTGTCACGAACGCCGCCGCGATCGGCATGAAGATCAGACCGGCGCCGAACCCCGCAAAGCCGTAGACCACGCCGGCCACAAGTGTCGTCAGGATCATCCAGCCCAGCCCCGCTGTCTCCAGCGCGGCCAGCAGGATGTCAGGCATCGACATTGGCAAACTGGTTGCCGGTCGTGTCCGTGGGTTTCGTCCAGTCGCGCTTGACCCCCAGCCACAGCAGGATGGCCGAGGCGACGAAGATCGACGAATAGGTGCCGACGATCACACCCCAGATCATCGCGAAGACGAAACCGCGGATCACGTCGCCGCCCAGCACGAAGAGCGCGATCAGCGCCAGCAGCGTGGTGGCCGAGGTCATGAAGGTCCGGCTCAGGGTCTCGTTGATCGAGATGTTGAGAACCTCCTTGAGGTTCTTCTTCTTGTACTTGATCAGGTTCTCGCGCACCCGGTCGAACACCACCACCGTGTCGTTCAGTGAATAGCCCACGATGGTCAGCAGCGCCGCGATGATGGCAAGGTCGAACTTGATCTGAAGCTCCGAGAAGATGCCGATCGTCAGGATCACGTCATGCACAAGCGCCGCAACCGCCCCCAGGGCGAACTGCCATTCGAACCGCAGCCAGATATAGACCAGCACCGCTGCAATCGCCAGCACCACCGCGATCGCCGCCGTCTGGATCAGCTCGCCGGATACCTTTGGCCCGACGGATTCGACCGACACGAACTCGATGTCCGGCACGACCTCTCTCAAGGCGGCCTCGACCTGTTCGATCACGGCGACACTGACCGCCTCTTCGCCCTCCTGCGCCTGGATGCGCACCATGGCCACGTTCCGGTCCGGACCGAAGGTCGGGTCGAAGACTTCCGAGATCGTGATGTCGCCCAGCCCCAGGGCCCCGATGGCGTCGCGGTACTGCCCCACGTCGACGGGCTGCGCGCTTTCGGTGCGGATGGTGGTGCCGCCGCGGAAATCGATGCCGTAGTTGAGGCCCTGCAACAGGAACGACACCAGGGCCATCACCATCAGAACCCCGGAAATGCCAAGCCAGATCTTCCAGCGGCTGAAGAAGTCGAAATTCGTGTTCTGTTTGACCAGTCGCAAGCGCATGTCAGGCCGAGCCTTCTGTTATACTTCGATTGTCTTGGGGCGACGGCGTTCGAACCACATCACGATCAGAAGCCGGGTGACAAAGATGGCCGTAAAGACCGAGGTCATGATACCAAGACCGAGCGTGATCGCAAAGCCGCGCACCGGGCCAGAGCCCATCACGAACAGGATCACCGCGGTGATGAAGGTGGTGATGTTGGCGTCCAGAATGGCCGAGAGCGCCTTTTCATAGCCCAGCTCGATGGCGCGGGCCGGACCGCGGGCGGTTTTCACCTCTTCGCGGATCCGTTCGAAGATCAGCACGTTGGCGTCCACCGCCATGCCGACCGTCAGCACGATCCCGGCGATTCCGGGCAGCGTGAGCGTGGCCCCGATCAGGCTCAGAAGCCCGAAGATCAGCCCGATATTGATGATCAGCGCCACGTTGGCGAAAAGCCCGAACAACCCGTAACTGAGCGCCATGAAGACAAGCACGGCGGCAAAGGCCACGATCGTCGCGATCTGACCGGCCTCGATGCTGTCCTGCCCGAGTTCCGGCCCGATGGTGCGTTCTTCGAGGAATTCCAGCCCCGCCGGCAAGGCCCCAGCCCGCAGCAGAACCGCAAGCTGCGTGCTTTCCTCGACCGTGAAATTGCCGGTGATGATGCCCGATCCGCCGGGAATGTGGCTCTGGATCACCGGGGCGCTGATCACCTCGTCATCCAGGACGATGGCGAAGGGATTGCCGATATTGGCCGCCGTATAGTCGCCGAACTTGCGCGCTCCCGTGGGATTGAACCGGAAATTCACCGCCGGGCGGCCGTTCTGGTCAAAGGCGGGTTGCGCGTCGACAAGCTCGTCTCCGGTGACCACCGGCGCCTGTTCGAGGATGTAGAAGACGCCGGTTTCATCCAGCGACGGCAACAGCTCGTTGCCGACACCGGGGCTGGCATTGGCATCGTCGGTGCGGCCCAGCACGGGCTGGAACGTCAGCTGCGCGGTGGTGCCGATGATCTCTTTCAGCTCGGCCGCCGACCCGATGCCGGGCACCTGGATCAGGATGCGGTCGCTGCCCTGTCGCTGGATCGTCGGTTCCCGTGTGCCGACCTCGTCGATGCGGCGGCGGATGATCTCCAGGCTTTGCTGGATCGTCCGTTCGTCGGTGGCGATCTGCTCGGCCTCCGACAGGGTGACGACGATGTCCGACCCATCGGCGGTCACGTTCAGATCGTTGCTCATCGCGCCGGTCAGAGACACCACCGGCTGCGCCAGACCGCGCACCAGTTCCAGCGCCCGGTCCATGTTTTCGGGCTGGGAAATCCGGACCCGCAATTCCCCCGGGTCCGAAGGTTGCAGACGGATCGTGCCCACGACGTCGCGTTCGGGCCGCAGCACGTCGCGCACCTCGGGCCACAGAGCCTCGAGCCGCGCGGCGTAGACATCCTCGACCTGAACCTCTGCCAGCAGATGCGCCCCGCCCCGCAGATCGAGTCCGAGATTGACCAGCCCCGACGGCAGGAAATTCGGCCAGCCTGCGCGTTGCGCCAGAAGCTCCGGGCTCTCGCCCTGCAACTCCATCGCGGCGACCGCGTCATTATGCTGTTCGACACGGGGGTAGAACAGGTTGGGCAGCGCAAGTGCCAGGCCCACCGCGACGGTGGTCCAGATCAGCAGGCGCTTCCAGAGGTCGATCTGAAGCATGAGCGAGCGGTCCGATACGGGCTGGAGAGATCAGGAATTGGCGGGTTCGGTCTTGGAAACAACCTGCGCCACGGTGTTCTGCACCACGCGAACCTTGACGCCTTCTGCAATCTCGACGTCCAGTTCGTTGTTTTCCTTGACCTTTACCACCTTGCCGATCATCCCGCCCTGGGTGATGACAACATCACCGCGGCGCAGGCCTTCGACCATCTTCTGATGCTCTTTCATCTTTTTCTGCTGCGGGCGGATCAGCAGGAAATACATGATCGCGAAGATCAGGATAAGAGGGACAAACTGGGCAATGGCGTTGCCGTCCATGGGCGTGCTCCTTGAAGTTGGCGGGGCACACCCCGCATGATCTGGCCGCATGATCTGGCCGTAAATTTGCGCGGAACCTATGTCGCCATGTCGTGCTTTGCAAGGCAGCTTCCGACGCATGTGACATGCGGCCCCGCGCGCCGTGGCGCAGTCCGTCATTTCGGCAAAATCGGCCACGATCCGGGCCTGCACCTTGTGACCCGCCCGGAAATGCGCCTTACATCGCGCCATGAGTCCCCTGTTGCCTGTCCTGTTGTCAGTCCTGATCGCCTCTGCCGCGACGGCACAGGACCTGCCCGTGCTGCCCGCCGAGGATCATGCCGCCTGGCAGGCGGTCGGGCGCGTCAACGCCGCGGGCTATCGCACCCGCGAGATGTGCACCGGCACCCTGATCGCCCCCGACACCGTCCTGACCGCCGCGCATTGCCTGTCCGGCATCGACGGAACCGGCCCCACGCCTCAGGAGATCACCTTTGTGGCGGGCTGGTTGCGCGGCGATGCGGCGGACAGCGTGACCGGACGCGCGATCTGGGTGCACCCCAGGGCCTATGCCCAGGGCAGCCTTGACGTGCGTTACGACATCGCCCTGCTGACGCTGCAACGCCCCAGCACGATCGCGCCCCTGCCGGTTCTGGACCGGCGTTTCACCGTTCCGCCCTACGCCATCATCGGCTATTCGTCGCGCCGCCCGCACATGCTCGGGGCCGCGTTCGGCTGTGGTGGAACACGCGGTGCCGGGCTGCTGCGGCTCGACTGCCAGGTGCGGCCGGGAAACTCGGGCGGGCCGGTGCTGGTTCGGGGCGATTCCGGCTGGGCGGTAACGGCCGTCATCAGCGCGATGGGCCAGACCGGATCGCTGGCCGTGCCGGTGGCGCGTCTGCCGCACCGCTGACCCCGATCCACCCGCCTTTCCAACCCCCTACCCAAGGCGCGCAGATCGGTGCATAAGGCCGCCGAACATATTGCGAGTCAGAAGGACAAGACCCATGCATGACATCCGAGCCATCCGCGAGACCCCCGCAGCGTTCGACGCGTTGCTGTCGCGTCGTGGGTTGGAGCCGGTCTCGTCCGAGGTGCTGCGCATCGACGAAGCCCGCCGCGCCGCCATTCTCGAAGCCGAAACCGCCCAGGCCGACCAGAACCGGGCAGCCAAGGAAATCGGCAAGGCCAAGGCATCCGGCGACGAGGCCGCATTCGCACGGCTGCGCGACGAGGTGTCCGCCAAGAAGCAGGCCGTCGCCGACATGCAGGCCCGCGCCAAGCAGTTGGACGACACGTTGCAGACCCTGCTGATGGGCCTGCCCAACCTGCCTTTCGACGATGTGCCCGAAGGTGCGGACGAGGCCGACAATGTCGAGATCCACCGCTGGGGCAGCCCGCGCGAATTCGACTTCCAGCCGAAAGAGCATTACGAGATCGCCAGCGTGCAGCCCGGCATGGACTTCGAGACCGCCGCCAAGCTGTCTGGATCGCGCTTTGTCGTGATGTCCGGCGCGGTCGCCCGCGTGCATCGCGCGCTGGCCCAGTTCATGCTGGACACGCATATCACCGAAAACGGGCTGACCGAGACATGGACTCCAGTCCTTGTCCGCGACGACATGATGTATGGCACCGGCCAGTTGCCGAAATTCGGCGAAGACAGCTACCAGACCACAAATGGCTGGTGGCTGGTGCCGACCGCCGAGGTGCCCTTGACCAATATCGTCAACGGCGAAACCGTGGACGAAGACACCCTGCCCCGCCGCTATGTCGCGCATACGCAATGCTTCCGCTCCGAGGCGGGCAGCGCCGGGCGCGACACGGCCGGGATGCTGCGCCAGCACCAGTTCGAGAAGGTCGAGATGGTGTCGATCACCCATCCCGATCACAGCCGCGACGAACTGGACCGCATGACCGGCTGCGCTCAAGGCATCCTTGAACGGTTGAACCTGCCCTATCGCACCGTAGTGCTGTGCACCGGCGACATGGGCTTCGGCGCCCGCCGCACCCATGACATCGAAGTGTGGCTGCCGGGTCAGAACGCCTATCGCGAGATCAGCTCGGTCTCGGTCTGCGGCGATTTCCAGGCCCGCCGGATGAATGCCCGCTTCAAGCCCGCAGGTGGCGGAAAGCCCGATTTCGTGCATACATTGAACGGGTCGGGCCTCGCTGTCGGGCGCTGCCTGATCGCGGTCCTCGAGAATGGACAGGAAGCAGATGGATCCGTCACATTGCCCGAGGCGTTGCATCCGTGGCTGGGTGGCAAGACGCGGATCACGGCGAACGGGGTGATGGAGTAGGCATGACACGGCTCTGGGCAGCACTATTACTTGTGGCGGCACTCGCATTTGCCGCCTCTCCGTGGTTCACCCAAGGCTTCAACGGGTTCGAGCCGGATCAGTTTCCGGTGCCGCAGGACGACCCGCCGGTGCAGCCCGCGGGCTATGCCTTTTCGATCTGGGGCCTGATCTATGTCTGGCTCATCGTGGGGGCCGGGTTCGGCCTGATCCGGCGCAGTGACGATCCGGACTGGGCCCCGATGCGCCCGCCGCTGGTGCTCAGCCTCGCCATCGGGGCCACGTGGCTGCCGGTCGCCAATGTCTCGCCGGTGATCGCCACGATCCTGATCTGGGCGATGCTGGGGACCGCGCTGCTCAGCCTGTTCCGCGTCGGCGACACCGACCGCTGGGTGCAGCAGGCGCCGGTCGCGATCTACGCGGGCTGGCTGACTGCGGCTTCCTCGGTCTCGATCGGGCTGCTGCTCGGCGGCTACGGGATACTGGGCGGCACGTGGTCGGCGATTGTCGCCCTGTCCATCGGTCTCGGGATCGCACTGATCGCGCAGTACCGCCTGCACCGCGCGCCCGAGTACGGAATCACCGTGATCTGGGCCCTGATCGGTGTGATCGTGGCCAATACCGGCCCGCTGAACATCGCCGTCGTCGGGCTCTGCGTGATCGGCATCATGGCCATCCTCGCCCTGCGCGGCACCGATACCGAGTAACGCAAAAGGGCTTCGGTTTCCCGAAGCCCCACATGAGGAAAACAGGCGGCCGATCAGCCCGCGACGAGGATCTCCGCGTCCTGCGCCGCCGTCAGTTCATCCGCGCTCACCGCGCCGTCGCCATCGGCATCGACCTCGGCAAAGACGTCTTCGGTCAGGTCGGGATAGGCGACCATCAGCTCTTCCATCGAATAGCTGCCATCGCCATCCGTGTCTTCCACCGCAACCTGCGCATGCGCCAAACCGGCTGTCAGGGCGACGACGGTTCCAAGGGTTACAATTGCGTTCTTCATGTCTTTCAACACTCCCATGCGGCCTCGACCGCAACAACGGCTCACTGCCGTCGACGCCTGACATATCACTGCCAAAGCGCGCCGCAAGACACTGAAATAAAGGCGTGATCATGGACCGGAGCTGCGTCGCCCGCCGCCGTTTCCGTCAACGGAAACGCCCGGATGCGTCGACGCATCCGGTGCCCTGTCCGCGCGAGGGTTTCCGTCGACGGAAACCGTGGATGCGTCGACGCATCCACCGCGCCCGGTGTCAGCCCATCGCGCGCAAACGCTTGATCAGGCTCGAAGTATCCCAGCGTTCGCCACCCAGCCGCTGGACGTCCTTGTAGAACTGGTCCACCAGAGCCGTGACCGGCAGCGACGCGCCCACCTCGTCGGCGGTATCAAGGCAGATGCCCAGATCCTTGCGCATCCAGTTGACGGCAAACCCGTGATCGAACTTGTCGTCGATCATCGTCTCCGAACGGTTCGACATCTGCCACGACCCGGCAGCGCCCTGGCTGATCACCTCGACCACCGCGCGCCCGTCAAGCCCTGCCTTCTCGGCGAAATGCAGCGCCTCGCTCAGCCCCTGCACGAGGCCGGCAATGGCGATCTGGTTGCACATCTTGGTCATCTGGCCCGCGCCGCTGTCGCCGATGCGGCGACAGATGCGGGCATAGGCGCCGATGATCGGCTCGGCCGCGTCAAAGGCCGCCTGATCCGCGCCGCACATCACCGACAGCACGCCGTTTTCCGCCCCGGCCTGTCCGCCCGAGATCGGCGCGTCGACAAAGGCGATGTCCTGTTCGGCCGCTGCCTCGTACAAGTCGCGGGTGACCTTGGCCGACACGGTGGTGTGATCGACAAAGATGCTGCCCTTCGCCATCCCTGCAAAGGCCCCGTCCTCGCCCAGGCAGACGCTGCGCAGATCGTCGTCATTGCCGACGCAGGACATCACGAAATCGCATCCCGCTGCCGCTTCGCGCGGTGTGGCCGCATGGGACCCGCCATGCGCCTCGGCCCATGCCTGCGCCTTGGAGGCCGTGCGATTGTAGACCGTGACGTCATGCCCGGCCTTCGCCAGATGCCCCGCCATCGGGTATCCCATGACCCCCAACCCCAGGAATGCCAGTTTCGCCATCTCGTGTGCTCCCTATCTTTCGTGGTAATTTCTTGCTGCCTTTACCTGACGCCACGCCGCCCCCTTGGCAAGGGGGCGTGTGTTCGGTAGGGGCTTTCACGGCCCCCCTGCACGGGTCGGGCATCCGGTTCGAAAGGGAAACGCGACGTGGCGCTGATCTTCAGAGCAATGGTCTGGCTGACCACGGCCTTCCTCGTTCTGGGGACGGTCTCGGTGCTCACGGTCTACTACCTCGCGTCGCGCTCCCTGCCCGATTACGACAAGACCATTCCGGTCTCCGGGCTGACCGCCGATGTCGAGATCGTGCGCGACAATTCCGGTGTGCCGCACATCTTTTCCGCCTCCGACCGCGATGCCTTCTACGCGCTGGGATATGCCCATGCGCAGGACCGCCTGTGGCAGATGACCCTTCTGCGCCGCACCGTCCAGGGCCGCCTGTCCGAACTGTTCGGCACCCGCACGGTCGAGACCGACAAGCTGATGCGGCGGCTCGATCTCTATCCCCGCGCCGTGCAATCGGTGACGGCACAGGACGACCGGACGCGCGACGCGCTCGACGCCTATGCCGCCGGGGTGAATGCCCGGATCACCGAGATCAACCGCGACAGCCTGGGGCGCGGCGCGCCCGAGTTCTTCGTCTTCAACGCACCGCTCGCGCCGTGGCAACCCGCCGATTCCGTGGCGCTGATCAAGCTGATGGCGCTGCAACTCTCGAGCCACCTGGGCGAGGAAGTGCTGCGCGCGCGCACGTCGCTCCTGTTGCCCGACGAAGACCGGGTGGCCGACCTGCTGCCCGACATTCCCGGCCCCGGCGTTGCGGCATTGCCTGAATACGCGCAGCTGGTGCCGGGTGTGTCACCGCGGACCCAATTCGCCCGGTCCGGACCGCCTGCCGCCTTCTGGCCGGTGCCCGAGCGCGGTCTGGCCGGCGCGTCGAATGTCTGGGCGGCGGATGCGTCGCGGTCTGCCACCGGATCGACCCTGATGGCGAATGACCCACATCTGCAATTCACCGCGCCGGCGACATGGTACCTTGCGCGGCTCGAGCTGTCCTCGGGCGGCGTCATCGGCGCGACCATCCCCGGTATCCCGGCGATCATGGCGGGTCGGTCCGAAGCCATCGCATGGGGAATCACCTCGTCCTATCTCGACGACCAGGATGTCTTCATCGAGGAACTGAACCCCGACAACCGCGAGCAGTACCGCACGCCGGACGGGTTCAAGCCCTTCGAGACCCGCCGGTCGATCATCGAGATCAAGGATTCCGGCCCGGTCACGCTCACCCTGCGCTGGACCGATAACGGGCCGGTCCTGCCGGCGACGCGGATGAACCTGGGCAGCGTCACACCGCCGGGCCATGTGGCGGCGCTTGGCTGGACGGCGCTCAGTGCGCGCGACACGTCGATGTCCGCCGCGATCGGGCTGATGTTCGCGCAATCGGTGGACAGCGCGCTGGAAGTGTCGAAATCCTATGTCGCGCCGTCCCAGAACCTCACCGTGATCGACGGCGACACGATCGCCATGAAGATGATCGGCGCGATGCCACGGCGCGACGAGGCGCATCAAAGCCAGGGGCGGATGCCGTCGCTGGGCTGGCGGCCCGAAAACCGCTGGCAGGGGGTGTTTCCCGACGATTCGAACCCGGTCTTCGTGAACCCCAATGGCGGCATCGTCGGCAACACCAACAACAAGATCGTCGACCGTCCCTTCCCGCTGCATGTCAGCTTCGACTGGGGCGACAGCCAGCGGGTGATGCGCTGGCGCGGGCTGATGCAGGGGCGCGAGGTGCACACCCGCGACAGCTTCATCGAGGCCCAGCTCGACACCGTCTCGGTCACCGCCCGCGCGCTGCTGCCGCTGATCGGCGCGGATCTGTGGTTCACCGGCGAAGCCGCCCCCGAAGGCACGCCGGACCGGCTGCGCCAGCGCGCGCTCGAGCTGCTGGCCAACTGGAACGGCGAGATGAACGAGCACCTGCCGGAACCGCTGATCTACTCGGCCTGGCTGCGCGCGCTGCAGGAGCGGCTGATCCGCGACGATCTTGGTCCGCTGGCGTCGGAATTCACCCGCGTCGAGCCGCTGTTCATCGAACGGGTCTACCGCGATGTCGACGGTGCCGGCGCCTGGTGCAACGTGATCCGCTCGGCGGCCGAGGAAAGCTGCACCGACATTGCGCGACTGGCGCTGGACGACGCGCTGGTCTGGATCTCGGAAACCTACGGCACGGCGCTTGAATCCCTGCGCTGGGGCGACGCCCACCAGGCCACCCATGATCACCCGGTCCTGGGCGATGTGCCGCTCCTGCGGTATTTCGTCAACATCCGCCAAAGCACCTCGGGCGGCGATCACACCCTGATGCGGGGGCGCAGCGCAGGCGACGGCCCCGACCCGTTTCTGAACGTGCATGGCGCAGCCTATCGCGGGGTCTATGATTTCGCCGATCCCGACAGTTCGGTGTTCATCCTGTCCACCGGCCAGTCGGGGCATTTCCTGTCGCGGCACTATGACAATCTGGGGATCCTGTGGCGGCGCGGGGAGTACATCCCGATGTCCCTGGACGCCGATCTTGCGCGTGCGGCCTCGGTGGGTGTGACCCGGCTGGTGCGCCAGTAAGGGGTTCGAACGGCCTTCGGCCGTCCGACGGGCGCGCGCTTCGCGCGCGTTGGGGGGCTCTGCCCCCGTCGCCAGGGGCGACTCCCCCGGGATATTTTCGAACCGGAGAAGCCGGGAGCTGCGCGCCTCTCAGAGGGTCTCGAATTGCCGTGCGTCCTTGGCGGACCAGCGCACCTTCAGCGTGTAGCCGGTCTCGTCCTGGGTTTCCTCCTCGACCAGCGCCTTGTCGAACAGCCAGGCGCGCTTGCGCCCCTCGTCGAAGCCCAGGTGGATCACCGCTTCGCGCCGGTCGCCTTCGAGGGCACGGTTTACCGCTGCCAGCAGCGCATCGAGCCCGTCGCCGGTCAGCGCCGAAGTGGCGAAGACCGAGTCGTCCCGCTCGGCACGGGCATGGGCCGCCGCGCGGGCCTCGGGATCCATCGCGTCGGTCTTGTTCCACACTTCGAGCAGCGGCGTGGTGTCGGTCACGCCCAGCGAATTCAGGATCTCGCGCACGTCCTGCGCCTGTTCCTCGGTGGCGGAATGGCTGATGTCGCGCACATGCAGGATCAGGTCGGCGGCCAGCACCTCTTCCAGCGTGGCGCGGAAGGCGGCGACCAGTTCTGTCGGCAGATCGCTGATGAAGCCCACCGTGTCGGACAGGATCACCTCGGGACCGTCCGGTAGCCTGACCGACCGCATGGTCGGATCGAGCGTCGCAAAGAGCATGTCCTTGGCCATCACCTCGGCCCCGGTCAGGCGGTTGAACAGGGTCGATTTCCCGGCATTGGTATAGCCCACAAGCGCCACGATCGGATACGGCACCTTGGCCCGCGCGGCGCGGTGCAGGCCGCGGGTCTTGACCACCTTGTCGAGTTGCCGGCGCAGATTGACCAGCTGGTCGTCGATGGCGCGGCGGTCGGCCTCGATCTGGGTCTCGCCCGGTCCGCCGACGAAGCCAAGTCCGCCGCGCTGCCGTTCAAGGTGGGTCCAGGCGCGCACCAGCCGCGTGCGCTGGTAGCTGAGCGCCGCCATTTCCACCTGAAGCACGCCCTCGCGGGTGGCGGCCCGGTCACTGAAAATCTCGAGAATCAGCCCGGTGCGGTCGAGCAGCTTGACCTTCCAGGCCTTTTCCAGGTTGCGCTGCTGAACCGGCGTCACCGGCCCGTCCACCAGCACCAGTTCGACGTCGTTTTCCTTGAAGCGGGTCGCCAGCTCTTCGATCTTGCCCGAGCCGAAAAGCGCACCGGGATGCGGCTTTGGCAGGCGCACCACGTCACGGCCCACGACCTCGAGCCCCGGCAAGGCGGCGGCCAGGGCCACGGCCTCATCGAGGGCCGGACCTGCCGCGCGGCGGGTCCGGTCGCTGGTGATGTCCGGGTGCAGGACCCAGGCGCGGGTCACATGCGGGTCATGTTCTTTCAAGTTTCGCCTTCGCCGTCATAGAGATTGATGGGCTGGGCCGGCATGATGGTCGAAATCGCGTGTTTGTAGACAAGCTGCGACTGTCCATCACGGCGCAGCAGCACACAGAAATTGTCGAACCAGGTGATCACGCCCTGCAATTTCACGCCGTTGATCAGGAAAACGGTCACGGGCACCTTGGTTTTGCGGACGTGGTTGAGAAACGCGTCCTGAAGATTCTGCCTATCCGATGCCATAAATAATGCCTTTGTTCTTGCTTTTGCCGCGCCGAAGGTCGTGATTTGCTCTCACTATGTCGTGCGGTTCGCATGAATTCCAGTGGAAAAACAAGGAATTTCGGCAGATGTGCCGGCAGCGCTCAATCGCGCCAGAGATCTGGTGTCAGAATAACCACAAGCGCCAGCATTTCCAGGCGCCCCATGATCATCGCGAGGGCGGCGATCACCTTGGGTCCGGGCCCCAGGTCGATCAACGCCAGCCGCCCGGCCTGCACGACATCGACCAGCGGGCCGCAATTGCTCAGGCTGGCGACCGCCATCACCAGGGACTGCTCGAACGGGATGCCGAAAGCGGCAAAGGCCACCGTGGTCGCCGCGAGGGTGATCGCGAAGATCATGAAGAACACCCAGGCGATGAACGCACCTTCGCGCCGTGTGCGCCGCGACACCAGGCCAGAGCGACCCACCGAGGACGGATGCACCAGCCGGTCCACCTCGCGCATGCCGTTGATGATCAGCGCGAAGACCCGCAAGAGCTTGACCCCGCCCGCCGTCGTGGCCACCCCGCCGCCGATCAGCGCCAGCCCCATCAGGATCACGCCCGGCGTTTCAAGGCCCGACCATTGTTGCGCATCGACCCAGTCAACGCTGGCGAAGCCCTGGGTTGTCAGGAATGACAGCACGGTGAAGGCCGCGCCCCAGAACGCACGGGCCGCCGCGAAGACGTTGTTCTGATCGCCAAGGTCGAGGGCCGCCACGAAATGCCGGAGCAACAGAAGCAGCGGCACCGACAGCACGATCGCCACCCCGAGCCGGAACTCCGGGTCATAAAGCAGCCCTGCCCGTTGCGACGCGCCGGTATCGGCCGAGAAGGTCAGCCGCGACAGCGCGAACAGCAGGAACACCGCCATGATCGCCTCACCGGCAAAGCCGCTGCTGGCCCCGGACGGACCACCCACCGGAGAGATGCCGGACGTGGACATCACGCTCATCGCATGGGTCAGCGCGACGAACGGCCGGTCGCCCGCCACCAGCAGCAGCACCCACAGCGCCAGCGTCAGCGACACGTAGGTCGGCACGAGAATGGCGGCGCTGCGGGCCAGGCGACTTGCCGGGTTCGACGTGTCCCGCCGCGCGGCACCGGCCACCACGTCCTGCCCGGGCTCATCCAGCGACGTCACCTCGAACCCGCCCAGATTGAGCGGCGCGAGGATCGCCGCCGCCGCCACCCACATCAGCAGCCCGCCCATCCAGCCGACCTGCGCGCGCCACAGGTGCTCGGCCATCGACAGCCGCTCGGGCGCGAACAGCGGCAGACCGGTGGTCGACAGGCTCGAGACCATCTCGAGATAGGCATTGAGGAAACTCGTGGTCTGGACCGACTCGTAGAACGGCACCGCAAGCACCGCCGGCAGGATCGCGAAAGTGCCCAGGAGCGCCAGCAACTGGCGGATGGCGTTGCGGTTATGCGGCCGGTTGGCCAGTGCAAGCCCGACCAGGGCGCAGAACACCAGCCCCACCAGCCCGGAATAGAAGAACGACCGCGCATCCTGATGCGCTTCGGTCCAGAGCGCCACCACCGCAGGCAGGATCATCGACGCCGACGCCATGCCGGTCAGCAGGATCAGGAAAGGCAGGCGGTACAGCAGCGCCATGGATCAGAAGAAGTCGATCGACACCTGAAGCAGGCGCTCGACCTCCGGCACGTCCTTGGCGAGGGCGAAAAGCACCACCTGATCGCCCGCGTCGATCACCATGGTCCCGGTCGGACGCTTGACCTTGTCGCCCTTGCGCACCGCGCCGACGATCACGCCTTCCGGGAAATCGATGTCGCGCAGCTTCTGGCCCGCCATCGGCGAGGTCGACAGCACTTCGGCCTCGATCACCTCGGCCTCGGCATCACCGATGGAATAGACAGACTTGACCCGGCCATGGCGGAAGTGGCGCAGGATCGAGCTGACCGTGACCGAGCGCGGGTTGATATAGGCGTCGATCCCCAGAGGCTCCATCAACGGCTCGAGCGTCGGGTCGTTGATCAGCACGATCGCCATCCGGCAGCCCTCGGACTTGGCGCGCACGGCGGCCAGCATGTTGGTCTTGTCGTCATCGGTCACGCAGAGCACCGCGTCGGCGCGCTCGATATTGGCCTCGGCCAGCAGCGTCACGTCCAGACCGTCGCCATTGAGCACAATCGTCCGCTCCAGCGCCTCGGCGGCGCGTTCGGCATGTTTGCGGCTGCGCTCGATCACCTTGACCCGGATCCGATCGGCCCGCGACTCGAGCTCCCGGGCGACCATCAGCCCGACATTGCCGCCGCCGATGATGACCACCCGCTCCTGCTTGCGCTGCGTCTTGCCGAAGATCTCGAGCGTCCGGCGCACGTCCTCGCGGTGGGACATCACGTAACAGGCATCGCCGGCGAAGATCTGGTCCCCGGCTTCGGGTGCAAACAGCGTACCCTCGCGGCGGATGCCCACGACGATGGCGCGCAAGGTCGAGAACAGATCCGTCAGCTGCTTGAGCGGCGTGTTGATGATCGGGCAATCCTCGTCGATGGTCAGCCCCATCAGGGACGCATCGCCCTCCAGAAAGGTCTCGGTATCGAACGCCGCCGGCGCATTGAGCCGTTGCAACGCGGCCTCGGCCACCTCCATCTCGGGGCTGATCACCACGTCGATGGGCATGTGATCGCGGCGGTAGAGGTCGGAATAGATCGCCGTCAGGTAGGATTTCGACCGCAGCCGCGCGATCTTGCGCGGAACCTCGAACACCGAATGGGCCACCTGGCAGGTCACCATGTTGACCTCGTCCGAATGGGTCGCGGCGATGATCATGTCGGCATCCCGCGCGCCCGCCTGGTCCAGCACATCCGGATAGGACGCGAAGCCCGCGATCCCCTGCACATCCAGACTGTCGGTCGCCCGCCGCACCAGTTCGGGGTTGTTGTCGACCACCGTGACCTCGTTGCGCTCGCCTGCGAGATGACGCGCGATCTGCCAGCCGACCTGACCTGCTCCGCAGATGATGACCTTCATGTGCTTCGCCCGCGGACGGGCCCCTTGGCTGTGGCGCAGGCTTCTGTTTGGCAGAGGTGGGGGGTGGGGTCAATTGGGGAGCACCGTGATGCCCCCCGCCGTAGGGTGCGTGCTCGCACGCACCTTTGTCGTGGATCGCCGCGACGGCGCGTGAAACCACGCCTTTTCCCCCGAAATCATCTCACGTTAACAAACGCTTAATAGGTCCGCTCCGGTCCGGATGTTTCGCGCGCGAAACAAAGGGGCCGGACCGGACCTACCGGGTCACGACGCCTCTTCCACCTCGTCCTCGAGATAGGCCACCCGGTTTCCCGCCTTCGAGCTTGTCACGACGCCCAGCGATTTCAGCTTGCGGTGCAAGGCGCTCCGCTCCATGCCGACAAAGCTGGCGGTGCGGCTGATATTGCCGCCGAACCGGTTGATCTGGGTCAGCAGGTATTCGCGCTCGAACGCCTCGCGGGCCTCGCGCAGCGGCATCGTGGCAAGCGTCCCCGACAGCACCACCCGGCCCTCTTCGTCCTCGGCGTGGCCGGATTCCTGCGGCAGTTCCCGAGCCCCGATGTCGCCGGTGCCGTCGCCCAGGATCAGCACCCGTTCGATCAGGTTCTTGAGTTGCCGCACGTTGCCCGGCCACACCATCGTCTGCAACAAAGCCACCGCGTCGGCGCTCACGCCGCGCTTTGGCAGGCCCTGGGTCTGGTTGAAAAGGTCCACGAAATGCTCGGCCAGCATCGGGATGTCCTCGCGCCGGTCCTCCAGGCTCGGAACCGCGATCGGCACCACGTTGAGCCGGTGATAGAGTTCCTCGCGGAACGTGCCCGCCGCGATCTCGGTCTGCAGATCGCGGTTGGTCGAGGAGATCACCCGCAGATCGACCCGCACCTTGTCGGCGCCACCGACGCGCTGGAACTGCTGATCCACCAGCACCCGCAGGATCTTGGACTGGGTGCCCAGCGGCATGTCCGCCACCTCGTCGAAATAGATCACCCCGCCATGCGCCTGTTCGAGCAATCCCGGCTCGACCCCGCGCTCGGGGGTTTCGCGGCCGAACAGCACCTCTTCCATCCG
>NZ_JAIPUT010000041.1 GCF_020055635.1 Marivita sp.
TGTTCCTTGGGGAATATTCCTCCACCGGCAATCCGGGCCTCAACTTCGCTCCGTGGCCGGTCGTGACCGCCGAGATCGTGAACGTGACATCGGAACGCACCGAGAATATCGGCGGCGGCCGCGGTGGCGGTGGCGGCGACGGTCTCATGCTGACCACGGATGCCAACATCGTGGATATCGATTTCCAGGTGGTCTGGAACATCAACGATCCGGCGAAACTGCTGTTCAATCTGCGCGATCCGCAGGTGACGGTGCAGGCGGTTTCCGAAGCGGTGATGCGCGAGATCATCGCGGCGACCAACCTGGCCCCGATCCTCAACCGGGACCGTGGTCTGATTGCCGATACCGCACGCGAGAACATCCAGGCGACGCTTGACGAATACGAAAGCGGGATCAGCATCGTCCGGGTCAACCTCGATACCGCCGACCCGCCCAGCGAAGTGATCGACGCCTTCCGCGAGGTCCAGGCCGCAGAACAGGAACGTGACCGGTTGCAACGCCAGGCCGACGCCTATGCGAACCGGGTGCTTGCGGAAGCGCGTGGTCAATCGGCACAGATCCTCGAAGAGGCCGAAGGCTACCGGGCACAGGTCGTGAACGAAGCCATCGGTGAGGCAAGCCGCTTCATCGCCGTGGCGCAGGAATTCAACGAGGCGCCGGAAGTCACCCAGCGCCGCCTGTATCTCGAAACGCTCGAACGGACGCTCGGAGATCTGGACAAGATCCTGCTGGACGAAACCGGCAGCGCCGCGGGGGGACAGGGCGTCTTGCCGTATCTGCCACTCAATGAACTACGCCGGTCCGGACAGACGGGCACGGGAGGGTCGAACTGATGCGTAAAACCGCTTACCTTCTTCCGATCGGCGTCATTGCCGTGGTCGGATTCCTGTCGTCGATCTTCATCGTCGATGAACGTGAAAAGGCGCTTGTCCTTCAATTCGGCCAGATCAAGCAGGTCGTCGAGGAGCCGGGACTGGGCTTCAAGCTTCCGATCATCCAGGAGGTCGTGCGCTATGACGGCCGCATCCTGTCGCTGGACACGGACACGATCGAAGTCACGCCGTCGGATGATCGACGCCTCGTGGTCGACGCCTTCACCCGCTACCGGATCGCCGATGTGGTCCAGTTCCGCCAGGCTGTCGGCATCGGCGGCACACGGGTGGCCGAAGACCGGCTGTCGTCGGTCCTGAACGCGCAGATCCGGGAAGTCCTGGGTGCCGATCAGGTGACATCCGACACGATCCTGTCACCTCAGCGGCGCCAGCTGGCCCTGCGCATCCGCGACCAGGCCCGCACCAGCGCGGCCGGCCTCGGGCTCGAGATCGTCGACGTGCGGCTCAAGCAGACCAACCTGCCGGAACAGAACCTGGCCGCGACCTTTGCCCGGATGCGGGCGGAACGCGAACGCGAGGCTGCGGACGAGATCGCCCGCGGTAACGAGGCCGCACAGCGCGTGCGCGCCGCCGCCGACCGGACCGTGGTCGAAACGGTGTCCAACGCGGAACGGGAAGCCAACATCACGCGCGGTGTGGCGGATGCGGAACGAAACAGCATCTATGCCGAAGCCTATGGCAGCAACCCCGAGTTCTTTGCCTTCTACCGGTCGCTCGAGGCGATGGAGGAGTCGCTGAACGCGGAAAACTCGACCCTCGTGTTTTCGCCCGAGAGCGAATTCCTGAGCCAGATGTTCGAAGTCATCCGGGCCGACGGCCTTGGCCGGGTGGACGTGCCGGATGTCGATATCGAGCGGCTGCGCGAACGGGCACCGGAGGCGACGATCTCTCCCGACCTGCCCGAAATGGAGCGGGAGCGGCTTGAAGAGCAGCTCGACGAACAGGAAGCGCAGGAAAACCGCAACGCCGGTGAGGACGCGACGAATTGATCGACACGCTGATCCTCGGGATTGCAATGGTTTTGATCGTGGAGGGGCTGGTGTACGCACTGGCCCCTTCGCTTGTGGAGCGGATGCTTGAAGCCATGCGCGCGATGCCGCTTGATCTGCGACGCTTGATTGGCGTGTCGGCGATTGCGGCCGGGGCCACCATGCTATGGATATTGCAGAGCTTTTGACGGCGTCGGTGCCGCCGGACCGCGTCACGCGCGGGTCACATAGTCTTGATACGCAGGTTTCCTGTTTGCGTGTTGCCCCGTCGCACCTACATTACCACAATATATGGCAGGCGGCGTCGATGCAGCCGCTTCAAAGACGAAGGAGTTTCCCTTGACCTCACAGGCAATTGCAATCGAACAGGATCGGTCGACGCCCTTGCGTCTGTTCTGGCTGACCTCGCTGTCGATGATCCTGATAGTCGCACAATCGCTGATGGCACATGCGCGCATGCCGGAAAGCTTTGCGGACCTGGCCGAGCAGATCAGCCCGTCCGTCGTGAACATCACCACCTCCACCACGGTTGCCGGCCGCACCGGTCCGCAGGGGATCGTCCCGGAAGGATCGCCGTTCGAAGACTTCTTCCGCGAATTCCAGGATCGCGGCGGGCAGGGCGACCGTCCGCGCCGCTCCTCGGCGCTCGGCTCCGGCTTCGTGATTTCCGAAGACGGGTACATCGTGACCAACAACCACGTCATCGAAGGCGCCGACGAGGTGCTGGTCGAATTCTTTTCGGGGCGGGAACTGCCGGCCGAGATCATCGGCACCGACCCCAATACCGACATCGCGCTCCTGAAGGTGACAAGCGACGAACCACTGCCCTTCGTCAGCTTCGGCGACAGTGACACCGCCCGCGTCGGTGATTGGGTCATGGCCATGGGCAACCCGCTTGGTCAGGGCTTCTCGGTCTCGGCAGGGATCGTTTCGGCCCGCAACCGTGCGCTCAGCGGCACCTATGACGACTACATCCAGACCGACGCCGCCATCAACCGCGGCAACTCGGGTGGGCCGCTGTTCAACATGGATGGCGACGTGATCGGCGTGAACACCGCGATCCTGTCGCCCAATGGCGGCTCGATCGGCATCGGCTTCTCGATGGCGTCGAACGTGGTGACCCGCGTGGTCGACCAGCTTCAGGAATTCGGTGAAACCCGCCGTGGCTGGCTCGGTGTCCGCATCCAGGACGTGACCGAAGACGTGGCCGAAGCGCTGGGCCTTGCCGACGCCAAGGGGGCGCTGGTCTCGGACGTGCCGGAAGGCCCCGCGATGGAAGCGGGCATGCAAGCCGGTGACGTGATTGTCAGCTTCGACGGCCGCGAGGTCGAGGACACCCGCGGTCTGGTGCGCCAGGTCGGCAACACCGCCGTCGGCAAGGCGGTGCGCGTGGTCGTGAATCGCGACGGTGAAACCCAGACGCTGCTGGTGACGCTGGGACGCCGCGAAGAGGCAGAGAGTGCCGTTCCGGCATCGCAGCCTAGCCCGGAAGAGGACGAAACGCCTCAGTCGCTGGACATGATGGGCCTGACCCTCAGCCCGCTCACCGACGAGATTCGCGCGCAACTCGAACTCGACGAAAACGCCGAAGGTCTGGCCGTGATGGATGTCGACGAGACCTCCGAAGCCTTCGAAAAGGGTCTGCGCGCTGGTGACGTGATCACCGAAGCCGGTCAGGCGCAGGTGTCGGTGCCCCGCGATCTGGAAGACCGCATCGCCGAGGCACAGGACGCTGGCCGCAAGTCGATCCTGCTGCTGGTCCGTCGTGCCGGTGATCCTCGCTTCGTGGCGCTGAACATCGAAGACACCGAGTAGGCAACACCCTGAGCGAACATGAAGAAAGGGCGCCGATCGTTTCGGCGCCCTTTCTCTATTCTATTGACGGAAGAAACGGATGCGACGACGCATCCGCCCGCGTCATCCCTTGGCGTAGCCCATGTCCTGAAGCGCCAGCTTGATCTCGTCGAGGATGGCCGGGTCGTCGATGGTGGCGGGCAGCTTGAACGCTTCGCCATCCGCGATCTTGACCATGGTCGCCCGCAGGATCTTGCCCGAGCGGGTCTTGGGCAAACGGTCCACCACCGCGCAGAGCTTGAATGCCGCGACAGGTCCGATCTTGTCCCGTACCAGCTTGACGCATTCCTTGGCGACCTCTTCATGCGGTCGGTTCACACCCTTGGTCAGGCAGACAAAGCCCATCGGCAACTGGCCCTTGAGCTGATCTGTGACGCCGATCACCGCGCATTCCGCCACGTCCGGATGTCCCGCCAGCACCTCTTCCATACCGCCGGTGGACAGGCGGTGGCCCGCGACGTTGATCACGTCATCGGTGCGCGCCATGATGTAGAGGTACCCGTCCTCGTCGATCATGCCTGCATCGCCGGTCTCGTAATAGCCGGGGAAATGCGACAGGTAGGATTTGCGGAACCGGTCCTCGGCGTTCCACAGCGTCGGCAGGGTGCCCGGCGGCAGCGGCAGCTTGACCGCGATGGCGCCCAGCTCTCCGGCCTTCATCGGATGGCCCGCCTCGTCGAGGATCTGCACGTCATAGCCGGGCATCGGCACCGAAGGTGATCCGATCTTGACCGGGAGCGCCTCGATTCCAGCCGGCATGCCGGCGATGGTCCAGCCGGTCTCGGTCTGCCACCAATGGTCGTAGACCGGTTTGCTGGTGACATTCATCGCCCATTCGATGGTGTCGGGATCGGCGCGTTCACCGGCAAGGTAGATCGCCTTGAGGCAGGACAGGTCGTATTTCCGGACGAATTCGCCCTGGGGATCGTCGCGCTTGACCGCGCGGAAGGCGGTCGGCGCGGTGAAGAAGCTGCGCACGTTGTGTTCGGAAATGATTCGCCAGAAGGTGCCCGCGTCGGGCGTTCCGATCGGCTTGCCCTCGAACACGATGGTGGTGTTGCCGTGAATGAGCGGCGCGTAGCAGATATAGCTGTGCCCCACGACCCAGCCCACGTCGGACGCGGCCCAGAAGACGTCACCGGGATCGACATTGTAGATGTTCTTCATCGACCAGTTCAGCGCCACAAGGTGGCCGCCGGTGTGACGGATGACGCCCTTGGGCGCGCCGGTGGTGCCGGAGGTATACAGGATATAGGCCGGGTGGTTGCCCTCGACGGGCACGCACTCGGCGGGCTCGACGCCGTACTGGAACCCGTGCCAGTCGACATCGCGACCCTCTTCGAGATGCGCCACTTCCTGTTCGCGCTGGAAGATCACGCAGAAATCGGGGGCGTGGGTGGCCTGTTCGATGGCCCCGTCCAGCAGCGGCTTGTAATGCACCACGCGGCCGGGTTCGACACCGCAGGAGGCGGCGATGATCGCCTTGGGTTTCGCGTCGTCGATGCGGACCGCCAGTTCGCTCGCGGCAAAGCCGCCGAACACCACCGAATGGATCGCGCCCAGCCGGGAACAGGCCAGCATCGCCTCGAGCGCCTCGGGCACCATCGGCATGTAGATGATGACGCGGTCGCCCTTCTCGATCCCCTTGGCGCGCAGCGCACCCGCCAGACGGGCCACGCGGTTGCGCAGTTCGGAATAGGTGATCTTGTGCACCGTGCCGGTGATCGGGCTGTCATAGATGATCGCAACCTGGCCGCCGCGCCCGGCCTCGACATGGCGGTCGACGGCGTTCCAGCAGGTGTTGGTCTTGCCGTCGGCGAACCATTCATAGAGGTTGTCACCGACCTCGAACAGCGCCTTGCTGGGCTTTTCGTCCCAGTCGATCGCCTCGGCGGCCTGCATCCAGAACCCTTCCGGATCCGACTTCCAGCTTTGATAGACGTCTTGATACCCCATCCCGATCTCCTCCTCTGACGTGTTGGACTTGGCCTACGGCGCGGGCGACCTTGCGGCAAGTCTCTCGATCAACCGCGCGGCAGATGGCCGCAAAAACTTTGCAGTTTCGGCGCTAACAGATTGCAAATTTTTGCAAACCCCCTGCAATTATGCAAAGATGAAGTGTTGACCGGCGTGTTTTGCAAAACTGCAAACTCCGTGATGCAAACTTGTCGGCCCTCCGAGTCGCGCATCACAGCTGGTCGCGGGGCGTCGCCAGAAGCCCCAGCCCCCGCGCCGATCGCATCGACAGCAGACCGCTGGGCAGGCCTCGGGCGCTCTGGTAGCGGCGCACCGCCTGCAGGGTGCGGACATCCATCTTTCCGGTGATCGGACCGCGGTACAGCCCGCGGGCTTCAAGCGCGCGCTGCAGCGTCGCGATGAGGTCCGGCGTCAACGCGGCGGGGCAGGGGGTTTCGAAGGTCAGTTCCTGCCGTTCGCGGGTGATCGCCTGCGCGGTTTCGGTCCGGTAGCGCGCCGGCGACAGGAGTGTGCCATCCTCGGCGAGGCGGGCCGGAGCGATTTCGATCTGGCGGGTGACGGTCTCGATCCTGGCGGGTGCCACGTCCCGCACCCAGCAGCTGTCCGGAGCGACGCCGGCCGGCGGGTCGATCCGGGCAGAGGAAAAATCGGGCACCGCAGGTTGCGCCGCGCCATTTCCGGAACCTTCGATGTCGGCACAGCCCGTCACAACGGCCAAGGCCACGGCCCACAGAGCCCGGGTCGCTGACGGGAAAGGGGTCACGGAGGGGGCGCGCCTGTTTGACTGTTTCTGCTGAGCCGCAGTCTAACCCGTTTGCGGGTCTGGTGAAAGCGCCTCTGGCCGATGTTCCGCTCGATCCTCCGGAGGGTCTTCGGGCGCAGGCGCCAGAAGCTGATCCAGCAGCGGCGAGATGTCCTCGATCACCTCGGCAATCACATGGATCACGTCGCCCTCGCTTTGCAACCGCCCGGTCACGCGCAACATCCGCCCGGCGATTACCGCACGGCGATGACGTTCATAAAGCTTGCGCCAGACGATGATGTTCACCGTGCCGGTCTCGTCCTCGAGCGTGAGGAAGATCACACCCTTGGCGGTGCCGGGGCGTTGCCGCAGGATGACCAGCCCCGCCACCGCGATCCGCGCATTGTCGGGCGGCACGCGCAGTTGCGACGCCGTCAGGCAGGACGGCGGCCGCGGCCAGTTGGTCTGGGTGGAGCGGGGCGTGACGACTCGCATGGGAACAAAAATAGAACATCTTGCGGGCGACGCAAGTCCCGCGCCTTGTGCGGTTTCCGGATCGTCCTGGCCGCAATGCCTGACGGGCATTTGACGCCGAAAGGGGCTGGCAGGTCGGCCTTTGCCAGACTAGGTAAGACACGACTTGTGAGACGGAGAGTGCTGGAATGGCAAAGATCACCTATATTGAGCATGGCGGCACGGAGCATGTCGTGGACGTGGCCAACGGTCTGACCGTGATGGAAGGCGCACGCGACAACGGCATTCCCGGCATCGAGGCGGATTGCGGCGGCGCCTGCGCCTGTTCGACCTGCCATGTCTATGTGCATCCCGACTGGGTGGCCAAGCTGCCGCCGAAGGAAGACATGGAGGAAGACATGCTCGATTTCGCCTATGAGCCGAATCCCGAGCGGTCGCGCCTGACCTGCCAGCTGAAAGTCTCTGACGCGCTGGACGGTCTTGTCGTGCAGATGCCTGAAAAGCAGATCTGAGCCCATGTCGGCGCCGCGTCGACTGTTGCGTCTGCTGCCGAAAGGCGTCGGTCTGACGCTGGCGCTCTTGGCGGCGTCGCAGGGGGCGGCGCAAGAGATCGTGTCGGCGCGCTTTGACGGGCCGACCACGCGCTATCCGCATGGCGTTCTGGGCGATGAGATCGAATATGACACGCTTGTGGCGCGGCTGAGCGACGGGCGCGAGATCGCCGTGCGCTGGGCCGAGGGCATCGTGTTCGAGGATCTGTCGCCGCGCAGGGTCGATGTCGATGGCGATGGCGCCCCCGAACTGGTGGTGGTCGAGAGCCACGAGACCCGGGGGGCGCGGCTGGCGGTTTGGGGGCTGGTCGATGGCGCGCTGGTGCAGTTGGCCGCCACACCGCATATCGGCACGCGGTTCCGCTGGCTTGCGCCGGTGGCGATTGCCGATCTGGATGGCGACGGAGCGGTGGAACTGGCCTATGTGGACCGGCCGCACCTGGCCAAGGTGTTGCGGGTCTGGCGCTATGCGGCAGGCGGGCGACTGACCGAGGTGGCGTCACTGGCCGGGCTGACAAATCACCGCATCGGCTGGGACTACATCGCGGGCGGGGTGCGTGACTGCGGGCAGGGGCCGGAGATGGTGCTGGCGGATGCAGACTGGTCGGACATCGCGGCCGTGCGCTTTGATGGCACCTCGCTGACGCGGCGGATTCTGGGACCGTACGGTGCCGAGGCCTTGGAGCGCGCTCTGGACTGTTGAGCGGGAAGCGCCTTCGAAGGCGCTTTCCTGCATTTTCGAAAATGCAGCCAAGGGCGTTCGAACGCCCTTGCCGTCAGGCCTCCTCGAGCTGCGCCATGACCTCGTCGGAGGCTTCGAAATTGGTGGTGACGCGCTGCACGTCGTCATCGTCTTCCAGCGCATCCACAAGCTTCATCAGCGATTGCATGCCGTCGAGGTCAAGCTCGGTCGTGGTGGTCGGCTTCCAGACCAGCTTGGTCGAATCCGACTCGCCCAAGTCCGCCTCGAGCGCGGTGGCGACCTCGTTCAGGTCGGTGTCCGTGCACCAGATCACGTGACCGTCCTCGGTCGATTCCACATCCTCGGCCCCGGCTTCGATCGCGGCCATCATCACCGTGTCTGCGTCGCCCACGCTGGCGGGGTAGGTGATTTCGCCCTTGCGGTCGAACATGAAGCCCACGGAGCCGGTTTCGCCCAGGTTGCCGCCGTTCTTGGTGAAGGTCGAGCGGACCGTCGAGGCCGTCCGGTTGCGGTTGTCGGTCATTGCCTCGACGATCACCGCCACCCCGTTGGGTCCGTAGCCCTCATACCGGATTTCCTCGTAGTCCTCGCCCTCGCCGCCGGACGCCTTCTTGATGGCGCGTTCGATGTTGTCCTTGGGCATGGAGTTGGACTTGGCTTCCTTGATCGCCAGGCGCAGGCGCGGGTTCTTGTCGGGATCGGGGTCGCCCATCTTGGCGGCGACGGTGATTTCCTTGGAGAACTTGGAAAAGAGCTTGGCACGCATCTTGTCCTGACGCCCCTTGCGGTGCTGGATGTTTGCCCATTTGGAATGGCCGGCCATGATGTCTGGTCCTTGATTGTCGGAGATCGAGAGGTTTTGGCGTCTTTACCGCAGAAGGCGGGGCGGGAACAAGTTGCGTTTTCGTGCTTTGCGCGCCGGGTGGCATTGGGTATGAGACCCGGGTGAAACCGTTCCTGATCCTGCAATTGCGCCCCGAGGCCGAGGCCAGCGATGGCGAATACGCGGCGTTTCTCGCCAAGGGCGGGCTGTCGGAGGCGCAGGTGCATCGCGTCTGCCTCGACCGGGAGCCGCTGCCCGACGGGGTGCAGCTTTCCGATTATGCCGGGGTCATCGTCGGCGGCGGGCCGGGCTGCGTGTCGGATGATCCGGCGGGCAAGGACCCGGTGGAGGCGCGGATCGAGGCGGACATCCTGTCGCTCATGCCCGAAATCACCGCCCGCGATGTCCCGTTCCTGGGATGCTGCTACGGCATCGGCATCCTGGGGCATCACCTGGGCGCCGAGGTGTCGAAGCGGCGCTACGGCGAACCGGTGGGGCCGGTGACCTGCCGCGTGACGCCAGACGGCGCCGTTGACCCGTTGGTCGCGGGGCTGCCGGGGGTCTTCGATGCCTTTGTCGGCCACAAGGAAGCGGTGCAGGAATTGCCCGAGGGGTGCGTGCACCTGCTGGCCTCGGACCCGTGCCCCTTTCAGATGATCCGTCACGGGCGCAATGTCTATGCCACGCAATTCCACCCCGAGGCCGATGCCGGCGTGTTCGAGGACCGCATCCGGATCTACCGTCACAAGGGCTATTTCGCGCCCGAGACGGCGGATGATCTCGTTGCCATGTGCCATGCCAGCGATGTGACGGTGCCGGTCGAGATCCTGCGGCGTTTCGTGGCGCGCTACGGCAGCCGCTAGGCGGGGAAGCGGTTTCGAAACCGCTTGCAAGGCGCTTCGAAGCGCCTTCGCGCCCGGCTTACAGCGGCCAGATCAGCGGGATCAGCGCCGAGGCGAGCATGCCCACGGTCAGGTTCAGCGGCACGCCGACCTTCAGGAAATCCGAGAACGCATAGCCGCCCGGGCCGTAGACCAGCGTGTTGGTCTGGTACCCGATGGGCGTCGCAAAGGAACAGGACGCCGCCACCATCACCGCCACCACCAGCGGCCTCGGATCGAGCCCCATGGTCTGCGCCAGCCCGATGGCGATCGGCGTCACCACCACCGCAACCGCATTGTTGCTGACCAGTTCGGTGAGGACGCTGGTCAGCAGGTAGATCACCCAGACGATGACCCAGGGCGGCAGGTTCATCATGTAGGGCGCCAGCCCTTCAACGATGAGGGTCACCGCGCCCGAGGCTTCGAGTGCCGCACCGATGGCGAGCATGGCGAAGATCAGTGCCAGCAACTGTCCCTCGACGAAGGAAAACGCCTCGTCCGAATCCACGCATCTGGTCAGCAGCACCACCGCCACCGCGATGATTGCGAGCGCCAGGATCGGGGCCACGCCAAGCGCCGCCAGAAGCACAAGCCCGGCCAGCGCGGCGATGGCGATGGGGGCATGGCTGCGCCGATAGGCGCGGGCCGAGGGCTTGGCGACATCGACGAGGTTGAGTTCTTCCGCCATCCGCTGGATGTCCTCGGGCGCGCCTTCGAGCAGCAGGGTGTCGCCGACCCGCACCACCAGGTCGTCCAGCTGCCGGCCGATATTCTGGTTCCGCCGATGCACCGCCAGCGGGTAGACGCCGTAGCGCCGCCGCAGCCGCATCGCGCCCAGACGGCGGCCGACCATCTTGCAGACCGGCGTGATCAGCACTTCGACCGTGGTGGTCTCCACTGCCGAGACCTGATCCACCCGGCGCAGTTCCTTGTTGTTCTGCAGGCTCAGCAGTTCGGTCATCTGGGTGCGCAGCACCACCCGGTCCCCGACCTGGAGCAGCACCCCGTCAAGGTCGCGCCGCAGCGACGCATCGCCCCGGACCACGTCGATCAGGCGCACGCCATCGCGTTTGAAGAGCTGTACGCTCAGGACCTCGCGGCCGATCAGGTTGCTGTCGGGCGGGATCACCGCTTCGGTGAAGAACTTCATCTTCGAGCGGTCCGACAGCATCGCCGCCATGCTGGTGCGCTCGGGCAGCAGGTAGCGCCCGACGGCCCAGAGATAGAACATGCCCCAGGCGACCAGAAAGATGGCCAGCGGCGTGACTTCGAAGATGCCGAAGGGCGCAAGCCCCTGCGATCGCGCGACGCCATCCACCAGCAGGTTGGTGGATGTCCCGATCAGGGTCAACGTGCCGCCCAGGATCGACGCATAGCTGAGCGGAATGAGCAGCTTGGAGGGCGCCACGCCGAGCGTCTTGGACAACTGCACGAAGAGCGGCAGCATCACAACCACAACCGGCGTGTTGTTCATGAAGGCCGAGCCGAGGATCACCACCGCAAGGATGCCCGCCATGGCGCGTTTCGGACTTTTCTGCGCGGCGCTTTGCGCGGTGGTCGTGACGGCCGCGAGGGCGCCGGTCCGCACCAGCGCGCCCATCACCAGGAACATTGCGGCGATGGTCCAGGGGGCCGGGTTGGCAAGCACGTCGAGCGCATCCGCGTAAGGCAGGATGCCCGTCGCCAGAAGTACGCCGACGCCGCCGATGGCGACCACTTCCGTTGGGTAGGTCTCGCGCACGAAAAGGGCGAACATCACCATCACGGTGCCCAGGGCGATCAGCGCCTGCTGGGTCTGGCTGATGTCGAAAATGGCGGTCAGCACAGTCCGGTAATCCCTGGTGTCATGTCAGGCCACCTTGACGCTGTTGACGCGACGGGACAAGCCCGGCTTTGGGCCGGGCTGCACCGGCTCCAGCCCACTTCGGCCGCCGCGCCTGGAAGGGTGTTCCAGGACAGGATGCCGAAAGGGCGACAGCCCTCGCTCAGTGTGGCCAGCAGCTGGGTCGCGTCGCGGGCCGGCCCTGAAGACATCAGCCCGCTCGGCGGGAGACGGCATGTCATGGCGCGCTCGGCTGCAGGCGTCCGCCATCGCGGATCATGTGGATCGCGGTCGCCTTGCCGGTCCGGTCGTCGGTGTCCACCAGCACGCCCGACAGCGTCGCTTCGTCCAGCGCGGGCTGGAACCGGCCCTTGCTCATGCCGGTGACGAAGCGGCGCATCGGTTCGGCCTTGTCCATGCCGATGACCGAATTGTAGTCGCCGCACATGCCCGCATCGGTCAGGTACCCGGTGCCTCCGGGCAGGATCTGCGCATCGCCGGTGGGCACATGGGTGTGGGTGCCGACGACAAGGCTGGCGCGGCCGTCGCAGAAATGGCCCATGCCCATCTTCTCCGAGGTCGCCTCGCAATGCATGTCGACAAGCACCATCTGCGCCTGACCGCCCAGGGGATGCGCGCGCAGCACGGCGTCCACCGCCGAGAAGGGGTCGTCGAAGGCGCGTTTCATGAAGACTTGGCCCAGCACCTGCAACACGAGGATCTTGCGCCCGCGCGCATCGGTGAACAGGCGATGGCCGCGACCCGGCGCGACCTTGGCAAAATTCAGCGGCCGCAGGATGCGCGGCTCGGTTTCGATATAGGACAGCATGTCCTTCTGGTCGAAGGCGTGGTCTCCCAGGGTCAGGCAATCGACACCGGCCTTGAGCATGGCCTCGGCATGGGCTCCGGACAGGCCGACCCCGCTCGAGGCGTTTTCGCCGTTCACGACGCAGAAATCGACCTTGAGCCGGTCGCGCAGGGCGGGCAGCCGGTCGGTGATCGCAGCGCGTCCGGCGCGCCCCATGATGTCGCCAAGAAAGAGTGTTCTCATGGGATACGGCTTAGAGCGACGTCGGTGGAAAGCAAAGGGGCAAAGCTTGGTGATCGGGCAACGCGTTTCGAAACGCGTTGCAAAAGCCAATTCGAATTGGCTTGGAAGCGGCTTCGAAGCCGCTTGCCCCAAGCGATTTCGAAATCGCTTGACTGCGCACGGGTCCGGATCAGAACAACGATCCCTGTTCCGGCGGCCTGGTCCTGGCCTTCGTCGCGGGTTTCGCCCCGGCCGCGCCCACCGTCATGCGCCCGTCGGCAAATTCGATCTCGAGCGCCGTGGCCTTCTGCGCGGCCTTCTGCGTTGTCACCACCGCGCCGTCGCCGCGCACCACGGCATATCCGCGCTTGAGCGTTTCCTTGTAGCCCAGCGTTTCGCGCAGCCGGTCCAGCGCGTCGATCCGGGTGCGCCATTCCCTGATCTGGCTCTCGCCCGCGCCGGACAGGCGGCGGGTCAGCATGTCGAGACGCTCGCGCTTGGCGGCCAGATCGCGCTGGATCGGATTGATCGACAGCCGGTCGGCGCGACGCGCCAAGGCGTCCCGCTTGGTCTGGATGGCGCGGTTGAGGCAGGGCGAGAGCCGGTCGCCGCACTGCGCCAGGCGGCGTCGCTGTTCGGCCAGGGCGCGGGTCAGCAGGGAGGGGCGCAAGGAGGCAGCCGCCTCGATGAGCCGCCCGCGCCGCAGGTCGACCGACCGGGTCAGAGCCCGCGGCAGGCGGTCGGCCATCAGGTCGAGCCGCTGGGTCGGTCCCGCCATCAGCGCGTCGGCGCGCGGCAGGGCGCGCGCCAGGTCGCGCAGGCGCTGGTCGCGGGTCTGCATCCGCTGCGACACCGCGCGCACCATCCGGGCCTGTTGATCCCCCACCCAACCCAGCAATTCGAGCCGCACCGGCACCGCGATTTCCGCCGCCGCCGTGGGCGTGGGGGCGCGCTGGTCTGACACGAAGTCGATCAGCGTTGTGTCGGTCTCGTGTCCCACCGCCGAGATCAGCGGAATGTCCGACTCCGCGGCGGCGCGGGCGACGATCTCCTCGTTGAAGCCCCACAGGTCCTCGATGCTGCCGCCGCCGCGCGCCACGATCAGAAGATCGGGCCGGGGCAGGGCGCCGCCGAGAGACAGCGCGTTGAACCCGGCGATGGCGCGCGCTACTTCGGGCGCACAGGCCGCGCCCTGCACCGCCACCGGCCAGATCAGCACCTTGCGCGGAAACCGGTCGCGCAGCCGGTGCAGGATGTCGCGGATCACCGCCCCCGAGGGCGAGGTGATGACGCCGATCACATCCGGCAGGTAGGGCAGCCGTTTCTTGCGCGCCGGATCGAACAGCCCTTCGGCGGCCAGCGCCTTCTTGCGCTTCTCCAGCATCGCCATCAGCGCGCCTTCGCCGGCGACCGTCACCTCATCGACATTCAGGTTGTATTTCGACTGTCCGCCAAACGCCGTCATCCGCCCGGTAACAACCACCTCCAGCCCTTCCTCGGGCACGACCGACAATTGGGACACCTGGCCTTTCCAGGTGGTGCAGGCCAGCACGTTCCGGTCATCCTTGACGTCGTAATAGAGATGCCCCGACCGTGCGGTAAAGACGCGGCCAACCTCGCCGCGCACGCGAATGCGGCCGAACTGGTCCTCCAGCGATTTCTTCACCGCGCCCGAGACTTCGGACACGGTGTATTCCGGCAGGTTCTGCCCCGGACGGGGGTCGTCGATCAGGTCGGACACGGCTCGCCTCGCTTGCGCTTCGCTCATCCCGACCCTAGAACGCCCGAAACCGAAGGTGAAGACGGAGTCCGCCATGAATATCCTGATCCTTGGCAGTGGCGGGCGCGAACACGCTTTGGCCTGGGCGGTGATGCAGAATCCCAAATGTGACAAGCTGATGGTGGCGCCGGGCAATGCGGGCATCGCGATGATCGCCGATTGCGCGGCGCTCGACATCGAGGACGGGGGCGCGGTCGCCAATTTCGCCGAGGAGAACAGCATCGACTTCGTGATCGTCGGCCCCGAAGCGCCGCTGGCGGCCGGTGTTGCGGACCGGTTGCGCGATGCCGGTCTGCTGGTCTTCGGACCCTCTGCCGCCGCGGCACGGCTGGAGGCGTCGAAAAGCTTCACAAAGGAGATCTGCGACGCGGCAGGCGCGCCGACCGCCGCCTATGGCCATTTCACCGATGCCGAGGCGGCCAGGGCCCATGTGCGGGCGCATGGCGCGCCGATCGTGGTCAAGGCCGATGGTCTGGCCGCCGGCAAGGGCGTGATCATCGCCGAGACCGTCGCCGAGGCCGAGGCCGCCATCGACGACATGTTCGGCGGCGCCTTCGGCGGGGCCGGGGCCGAAGTGGTGATCGAGGAGTTCATGACCGGCGAGGAAGCGTCGTTCTTCGTGCTGTGCGACGGCATCGACGTGTTGCCCATCGGCACCGCACAGGACCACAAGCGCGTGGGCGAGGGCGACACCGGGCCAAATACCGGCGGCATGGGGGCCTATTCGCCCGCTCCGGTGATGACCGAGGCTGTCGTGCAGGCGGCGATGGAGCGGATCATCCGGCCGACCATGGCGGAAATGGCGCGGCGCGGCACACCGTACCAGGGCATTCTTTTCGCCGGACTGATGATCGAAGACGGGCAGCCGCGACTGGTGGAATACAATGTCCGCTTCGGCGACCCCGAATGCCAGGTCCTTATGATGCGGCTTGGCGCGCAGGCACTGGACCTGATGCAGGCCTGCGCCGAAGGTCGTCTGGCCGAATGCCGCGTGAACTGGGGTGATGACCATGCACTGACCGTGGTGCTGGCCGCCGAGGGCTATCCCGGCAGCTATCGGAAAGGCAGCGTGATCACCGGTCTCGACACTTTGCCCGAAGACAGCTTTCACATGATGTTCCACGCCGGCACCACCGAGACAGACGGCAGGGTCACCGCCAGCGGGGGGCGCGTCCTGAACGCCACCGCGCGGGGTGCGACGCTGCAGGAGGCGCGCGACCGCGCTTACGCGATGGTCGACAAGGTGGACTGGCCGCAGGGCTTCTGCCGCCGCGATATCGGCTGGCGGGCGCTCTGAATGGCGACGGCGCTGGCCGGGTTCGCGCTTGGCCTGTCCCTGATCCTTGCCATCGGCGCGCAGAACGCCTTCGTGCTGCGGCAGGGGCTGATGCGGTCGCATGTCTTCGCGGTCTGCCTGACCTGCGCGCTGTCTGACGCGATCCTGATTGCCGCCGGGGTTGCCGGTTTCGGTGCGCTGACGCAGGCGGTTCCCGGACTTGAACTGGCGATGCGTCTGCTGGGTGCGGCGTTCCTGATCTGGTACGGCGCGCGCACCTTCCAGAGCGCCTGGCGCGGTGGACAGGCGTTGCAGGCCGGGCAGCCGGCGGGATCGGTGCGCAGCGCTCTGCTGACCTGCCTTGCGCTGACATGGCTCAACCCGCATGTCTATCTCGACACCGTCGTGCTGCTGGGGGCGGTCGCGGCGCAATATGCCGACCGGCTGAGCTTTGCGCTGGGCGCGATGACCGCCAGCTTCGTCTTCTTCTTCTCGCTGGGCTATGGCGCACGGCTGCTGGCGCCGTTTTTCGCCAGGCCGCGTGCCTGGCAGATGCTCGATATCGGCATCGGTCTGGTCATGTGGGCCATCGCGGCCAAGCTTCTGCTGATGTGACGCGGCGAAGTACGCCGCCCGGCCCGAGATGCGCCCCCTTGAACTTCCCGGCGGCTTCCGGTCCATTGCCTGCATGACCTCGGCCTCCCCCATCGACAGCACCGGCAACCCGGTCAAGGGCATCCTGTGGATGGTCGCGACCGGCTTGTGTTTCGTGACCGTGACCGCGCTGGTCAAGACGCTGGGCGGGCGCGTTCCGGCGGCGGAATCGGCCTTCCTGCGCTACGTGATCGGGCTGGTCTTCCTGATCCCGGTCTGGCGCGAACTGACGGCGGTGCGACTGACAGGGCGGCAGAAAAAGCTCTTTGCCGTCCGGGGGCTCGTGCATTCGCTGGGTGTGATCCTGTGGTTCTTCGCGATGACTCGCATCCCGATCGCCGAAGTCACCGCGATGAACTATCTCAACCCGGTCTATGTCACGATCCTCGCCGTTTTCGTGCTGGGCGAAAAGCTCGCGCTGCGGCGGGCGATGGCGGTTGTGGCGGCGCTTGTGGGCGCGCTGATCATCCTGCGGCCGGGGTTCCGGGAACTCGACCTTGGCCATGTCGCGATGCTCGGTACGGCGCTCCTCTTCGCGGGAAGCTACCTGATCGCCAAGATCGTGTCGGGCGAGTTGCCCGCCAGCATGGTGGTGGCGCTGTTGTCGATCACCGTGACCATCGGGCTTGCGCCTTTCGCCTTTGCTGTCTGGGTGACGCCAAGCCTGATGGATCTGGCGATCCTGGCCGCCGTCGCCTGTTTCGCCACTGCCGGACATTACACGATGACGCTCGCCTTCGCCGCGGCACCGGTGACGGTGACCCAGCCGGTGACCTTTCTCCAGCTGGTCTGGTCGGTGTTGCTGGGCATGGCGTTCTTCGCCGAGCCGGCAGACCCCTGGGTGATCCTCGGAGGTGGCGTAATCATGGCATCGGTGATCTTCATCACCTGGCGCGAGGCGCGGCTGCGCAAGGTGCACCGCACGCCGACGGTCAATGAAACAAAGGGTTAGGGTGACCTGAACGTCAACCGGAACGACCCGGATGTCACGACTTATCCACATTGTTTCGGTTTCGGCAAAAAACCGGGATTGGTTCCAAAATTGGTCACAATCCACAGCGACAAACAGGGCAGGTTACATACGAGGAGACACCCATGTTTGCAGAAACCTATACCAGCCGCGATCTTGGCGAGTTGCGTCATTTCCTGGTGGCGGAGCGCCAGAAGACTTTGTCGGACGCCGAGTGGAAATTCCGGATGCGCGGCTACGGATTTCACGTCAAGCGCGTCGAAGGTGGCGTGATGGTCGCGCGCATTCCGAAGAACGAGATCCTGGGCCGCGTCAAGATGTGATTGCGGGTCGCCCCGTCCGGGCGGCCATTTGTCCATCCGATCCATCTCGCGCCGGGTGCCGGGCCCTGCTATGTCGCATGCATGATGAAATATGTCGACATTCCCCCGGTCTGGCTGCTTGCGGCGCTTGGCGTCGCCTGGTGGCAGAAGACCTATTTCGATCAGGGCCTGAGTTTCGGCCCGGTCTGGGCCGATCTGCTGGGGGGGCTTCTGGTTGGCGGTGGCCTGGTGCTCATTGCGCTGGCCGCCTACGAGATGCGCCGTCACCGCACGACGATCATGCCGCACGAGACACCGGATGCGCTTGTGACAAGCGGCATCTTCAAACGCTCGCGCAACCCCATTTACCTTGCTGATTCGCTGATCCTGACGGGCATGATCCTCTACTGGGATGCGGTGTTATCGCTCCCATTGATTCCGATCTTCATATGGTGGATCGAGAAACACTTCATTCTTGCTGAAGAAAAACTGTTGCGACGAAATTTTCGTGCGGATTTTGCACGCTACGAGAAACAAACGCGACGTTGGCTCTAGCCGATCGCGCCCATCTGTTCTAGATGAGCGGTTCGCGGTGGGGGTGCATTGTGTGCTTTAGGTCAGCATTGTAGACCCATCGCCAGAAAAACTGCCGCTACGGCACTTCGGAACGAAGCAAAGGGGGACGGCTCAGGTGAAAATCGGGACGCCAAAGGAAGTGATGAAGGGAGAGGCACGCGTTGCCATGACCCCGGATTCTGCCCGTCAGCTGCAAAAGCTGGGGTATGACTGCATCATCGAAAGCGGCGCAGGCGACGCAGCAGGCTACAATGACGACACGTACAAGGAGGCGGGCGTCGAGATTGCCAAGACCGCCGCAGCCCTGTGGAAAGCGGCTGACGTGATCGCCAAGGTCCGGCCCCCCACCGAAGCGGAAATCAAGAAATCACGCGAAGGCCAGCTTCTGATCTCGTTCTTCTGGCCTGCCCAGAACGAAGATCTGATGAAACAGGCCGCCGAAAAGGGCGCTTCGGTCATCGCGATGGACATGGTGCCGCGCATCAGCCGCGCGCAGAAGATGGACGCGCTGTCCTCGATGGCGAATATCGCGGGCTATCGCGCCGTGATCGAGGCGGGCAACAATTTCGGTCGCTTCTTCACCGGCCAGATCACCGCAGCCGGCAAGGTGCCGCCCGCCAAGGTTCTGGTGGTCGGGGCCGGCGTCGCCGGTCTTGCCGCGATCGGCACTTCGACCTCGCTGGGCGCGATCACATACGCCTTCGACGTGCGCCCGGAAGTGGCGGAACAGGTTGAATCGATGGGCGCGGAATTCGTCTTCCTCGATTTCGACGAGGAACAGCAGGACGGCTCCGCGAGCGGGGGTTATGCCTCTGTATCGTCGCCCGAATTCACCGCTGCCCAGTTGGCCAAGTTCCGCGAACTGGCGCCTGACATGGACATCGTGATCACCACCGCGCTGATCCCGAACCGCGAAGCGCCCGAGCTTTGGACCAAGGACATGGTCGAGGCGATGAAGCCCGGCTCGGTGATCATCGACCTTGCGGCCGAAAAGGGCGGCAACTGCAAGCTGACCGTGATGGACGAGAAGATCGTCACCGACAACGGTGTCACGATCATCGGCTACACCGATTTCCCGTCCCGCATGGCGACGCAATCGTCGAACCTTTACGCCACCAACATCCGGCACATGATGACCGACCTGACGCCGGAAAAAGACGGCAAGGTCGTGCACAACATGGACGACGACGTGATCCGCGGCGCGACCATCACGCATGAAAAGCAAGTGACCTTCCCGCCACCACCGCCGAAGGTCGCGGCGATTGCCGCCAAGCCCAAGGAAAAGGTCAAGGAACTGACCCCCGAGGAAAAGCGCGCCAACGAAATCGCTGCCTTCAAGGCGCAGACCAGGCAGCAGGTGACCCTGCTTGCCGTGGGCGCCGCGCTGGTGCTGGGCGTCGGCCTGATTGCGCCCGCCAGCTTCATGCAGCACTTCATCGTCTTCGTGCTGTCGGTTTTCATCGGCTTCCAGGTGATCTGGAACGTCGCGCATTCGCTGCATACACCGCTGATGGCGGTCACCAACGCGATCTCGTCGATCATCATTCTGGGCGCGCTGATCCAGATCGGGTCGAGTTCGCTGCTGATCACGCTCCTGGCGGCGCTGGGTATCTTCATGGCCTCGATCAACATTTTCGGCGGCTTCCTCGTGACACGGCGCATGCTCGCCATGTTCCAGAAATCCTAAGGGGGCAGGCACCATGGAATTCGGATTCACCATCGCGGCCTATGCGGTCGCAGCGGTTCTCTTCATCCTGTCCCTCGGCGGTCTGAGCGGGCAGGAAAGCGCCAAGCGCGCTGTCTGGTACGGCATCGTCGGCATGGCCATCGCCATTGTCGGCACGCTGATCGGACCGGGGCAGGGACTTTTCGTGGTCTCGCTCGTGCTGATCGCACTGGGCGCGGCCGTCGGCTATCAGCTCGCCACCCGCGTGCAGATGACCCAGATGCCCGAGCTTGTGGCCATCATGCACAGCCTTGTCGGCCTGGCGGCGGTCTTTGTCGGGTTCAACGCCGACATCATGATCAACAACGTGGCCGAGATCTACGAAACCAGCGGGCTTGTCCTCGGGGCTGTCGGAGAAGACGGGTACACCGCCATCGGCCTGCCAAAGGAAACCTATGACGGCCTGTCGTCCTTCGGACAGCTGATCGCCAAGAAATCCGGTGTCGAAATCGGCATCCTGCGGGTGGAACTGGTGCTGGGCATCTGGATCGGTGCCGTGACCTTCACCGGCTCGGTCATCGCCTATGGCAAGCTGGCCGGCAAGGTGAACTCGGCGGCGCAGAAACTGCCCGGCGGGCATATGCTGAACGCGGGGGCGGCGGCCTTGTCGCTGCTGCTGGCGATCATGTACATGACCGGCTCGGGCAGCTGGACGCTGGTTCTGCTGACGCTTCTGGCGCTTTTCATCGGCTATCACCTGATCATGGGCATCGGCGGCGCCGACATGCCGGTCGTGGTCTCCATGCTCAACAGCTATTCGGGCTGGGCGGCGGCGGCCATCGGTTTCAGCCTCGGCAATGACCTGCTGATCGTGGTCGGCGCGCTGGTTGGCTCATCGGGGGCGATCCTGTCCTATATCATGTGCAAGGCGATGAACCGGTCCTTCATCAGCGTGATCCTCGGCGGCTTCGGCGGCGCGGCTGGCGAACAGATGGCGGTCGAGGGCGAACAGGTGCCGATCGACGCCGACGGTGTGGCCAATGCGCTGGACGAGGCCGACACCATCATCATCATTCCGGGCTACGGCATGGCGGTGGCACAGGCGCAGCAGAATGTGGCCGAACTGACCCGCCGCCTGCGCGCCAAGGGCAAGTCCGTACGTTTCGCGATCCACCCGGTCGCAGGCCGTCTGCCCGGCCACATGAACGTGCTTCTGGCCGAAGCCAAGGTGCCTTACGACATCGTTCTCGAGATGGACGAGATCAACGACGACTTCCCGAACACGGATGTCGCCATCGTCATCGGCTCGAACGACATCGTGAACCCGGCCGCCCAGGACGATCCCAACAGCCCCATTGCTGGCATGCCGGTTCTGGAATGCTGGAAAGCCAAGCAGGTCTTCGTGTCCAAGCGCGGGCAGGGCACCGGCTATTCGGGAATCGAAAACCCGCTGTTCTTCAAGGACAACACGCGGATGTTCTACGGTGACGCGAAGAAGTCGCTCGAGGATCTGCTGACGCGCATCAGCTGAGGCGACCCAGTCCCAAACCCTGGTTTTCAGGCGGCCCGTCCCTTCAGGGGGCGGGCCGTTTCGATTCCGAAACGCGACGCCGCCATTGACGGCAGACCCGCGTCAGGCCCCGGCCAACCACGCATCCATTTCTGCATCCAGCGCGTCCCAGTCGGTGTAGTCCCGATCCCGGTCCAGGTCGGCGTCCGGATCCTTGGCGGCGATGATCCGGCGCATCGCGAAGCGGCGGAACACGTCATATTCCGAAGGCCGGTAAGCCCCGGCCACCTGCACAACCCGGCCCGGGGTCCAGCCGGTCGCCGCCTCGAAATCCGCGAGAATCCTGTCGAGCGCCCGCCACTCCTCGGAATCGTGTCCCGCCGCGGCCAGCGAGACCGACAGCATCATTGTCGGCATCCGGGCCAGTGCCGCCGCCTGATCCGCCGCGAAGTCCGACAGGGCCCGCTGGTAATGCCCGACATGCAAGGACCCGCCCAGCACCGCGCGATCGAACCGGCCCAGGTCGATCTCGCGGGCATCCTTCAGCCCGGCCAGCTCGACCGAATGACCCGCATCGACCAGCCGATCCGCGACATGGCGTGCGATCTTGAGGGTCTGTCCCTCGTTTGTGGCATATCCGACGAAGAATTTCATGGCATTCCCCAGCTGTGTCCCGGCAGGCGCACCTGATGTGCCTGCGCGATACCGCAATCCTAACGCAGTGGCGTGTGTCGGGCTTTGACCCATCGCAAAAACCGTTTCAGATCATCGTGCTGCCGGGGCTTCACCACAGGGCCGCGCCATGCACAGGCCGCCCGGAAAAGCGGCAAGGGTGCAAATGCATACAGTTGGATACCGGTAAAATACTGAATTGCTTGGAAATTTCCTTTACTTGTCAAAAAACCGCTCCTAAGTCTTGGCGAAATCCGAAAGACTGACCCATGGCCCCGATCCCAGACCACCCGCTGCGTTACAGCTTGTCGAACGAACTGCACGCACGGCCGTTTCCGTCGCTCGAGGCGCCGTGCCGCGCGGTCTATCTGGCGATCAAGAAACCCAAGGCGGCGGCGGCGCGGGACAAGTCGCTCGATCTCGACCATCTCAAGGTGCTGCTCGATCGCTATGGCACCTCGCATCCGCAGCCGGGGGCCACGCATTTCTCGGGCCAGATCGGTCAGCATACGCTGAAATGGGAACAGCACACCGAATTCGTCACCTACACGGTTTTCCTGAACGGCGTGACGGACCGGCCTTTCGACGCCTCGGACATGGATGTGTTCCCCGATGACTGGTTGGCCTCGGCACCGGGGGTGCGCGTCACATCGGCGCTTATCCGGGTCGAGCAACGCCCCGACGAGGACAAGATCGCCCAGCACCTTGCCGATTGGTTCGTGCCCGAAAGCCTTGCCGTGAGCCGGGTGATCGATGACGAGGCCATCGTCGCGGGAGATTTTCGCATCGACCCGGCGGGGCACTTGCGCTTTGGCGTTTTCGTCACGCAAGGCATCGGCCGCCGCCGCGTCGGCCGGATCGTGCAGCGCCTGTGCGAGATCGAGACCTACAAGACGATGTCGATGCTGGGCTTCACGCGGGTGCGCGAACTTGGCCCGCGCATGGGCGAGATCGACAACGAACTGAACCGCCTGATGGCGGCGATGACCCAGGGCGATGGGCAGGAGGAAGACCGGCTCAAGGCGCTGCTGTCGGTCTCGGCCGAACTGGAAAGCCTGTCCGCGCAGACCTCGTTCCGCTTTGGCGCGACCGGGGCCTATGAGGCGATCGTCGAGCAGCGCATCTCGGTGCTGCGCGAAGAGCGGTTCAAGGGCCGTCAGACCTTTGCGGAATTCATGACCCGCCGCTACGATCCGGCGATGCGCACGGTGAAATCCGCTGAAAGCCGGCTGTCCGCCATGGCCGAACGGGCCGTGCGGGCAGGCGATCTCCTGCGCACGCGGGTCGAGGTGGCGCGCTCGGCGCAGAACCAGCAATTGCTCGAAAGCATGAACCACCGCGCCGACATGCAGCTGCGGTTGCAGAAAACCGTCGAGGGGCTGTCGGTGGTAGCGATCAGCTATTACGCCGTGTCGCTGGCCGGATATCTGCTCTACCCGCTGGCGGACATGCTGGGGATCACCAAGGGGGCGGTGACGGCCGCGGCCACCATCCCTGTGATCCTCCTGGTCTGGTTCGCGATCCGCCGCATCCGCCGGGTGGTGGAGCAAGGCGGCCCCGACCTCTGAACGTGACCCTTCGGCAAATCCCGGCGCGCGTTTCCGTCGACGGAAACGGACGGACGCGTCGACGCGTCCGCTACCGGCGCACCACCACCTCGGTTTCGGCCCCCAGGGAGGCCGCCAGCGACGCGAACCGCGCCTCGGCCACCTCGCCGTACAGCGGCACCGATGCCTTGGTCAGCTTCAGCCGCAGCACCTTCTTGCGGGGCTTCCATTCGATCGCGGTGCCATCGGTGCTGGCATCCGACATCCACAGCATCGAGCCAAAGCGCAGCGCCTTGCCCAGAACCTCGGCCTCCAGCGTCGCCTTATCCGTCAACAGCCCTTCAAGATCCTCGAACCGGGTGCCCTCGCGCTTGTTCTTGTAGCGGTGCAGCAGCGCCAGCCCGAGGAACACCCGCTCCGAATGTTTGAGCCCGCCGAGATTGGCGCGGGTTGCGTTGTCGAAACAGGTCTCGGCCCGGTAATCGGGATGCGCGCGCCAGCTTACATCATGCAGCAGGCAGGCGGCCTTGATCAGCCGCAGCCGCGCCGCGTCGGTGCTGGAAAAGAGTGGGGCCACGAAATGGAACAGCTTCTTGCCGAAGCCCGGCAGGCGCGCATCCTTGGCCTCGGCAAAGCGGCAGGCCTCGATCAGCGGGTCCCGGTCGCGCAATTCCTGCGGCATCTGTTCATAGAGCAGACCCTCGCGGATGCCATAGCTCGAGATCGCGATGTCCTTGGGCTTGAAGCTTTGCACCAGCCGCTTGAGCACCTCGGACGCGAAGGGCACCAGTTCCATCCGCGCCGAGGAGACGCCGCAGGCCTGGCGCAGTTCCTCCAGGTCGCTCGCCTTGATGAACTTGAGCGTCTGGCTCACCGATTTCTTGTCCATCCGGTATTCGTGCAACACGTGCAGCGGATAACCGCGGCGGTACATGTCCACCCGCGCGATGGCGCGCCACGATCCGCCGACAAGGAACAGCCGGTCGCGCTGCGGCCCCATATGTTGGGCGAGCTGCGCCATCGTGTCCCGGATATGGGCGTCCCGGCCCTTGTAGCCGCCGGTCAGGTCGCGCAGCTTGAGCGGACCGAGATTGGAACTGATACGCCGCCCGACGCGGCCGTCGGCGATCTCGGCCAGCTCCATCGACGAGCCGCCGATATCGCAGACCAGCCCGTAGCTGCCGGGCCAGCCAAGCAGCACGCCCTGCGCCGACAGCCGGGCCTCTTCCTCACCGCCGATCACCCAGATCCGAAGTCCGGTCTCGCGCAGCACGTCCTCGCGGAACTGCGGCCCGTCGGTTGCCTCGCGCACCGCTGCGGTGGCGACCACGCTGAGGGGCGGCAGGCTCATGCCCTCGGCCAGCGCCTGGAACCGCTTGAGCGCCTGCAGCGCCCGCGCGCGCCCCTCCGGATTGAGCCGCCCTGTCTCGGACATGCCCGCGCCCAGGGCGCACATCAGCTTTTCGTTGTAGAAATAGGCCGGCGACCGCGCCGCGCCGTCGAACACGACAAGCCGGACAGAGTTGGAGCCGATATCGACAACCCCGACGCGCGACAGCGCGCGCGCTTTTGGATCGTTGAACAGCGGATGTCCAAATGGCCCTTGTGGGTCGTTTTCGGAGTCAGCGGTACCGTCCATGGGCCCTCCTGGTCAGCGCGCGCACCGTTGCAAAGCGCGGCGGCAAGGTCAAGAACGTGGACCGTCCATCCAGATCCGTTGGCGGTCATCGCACGACCTGTGATAGCCTGTGGACAAGCGGGTGCAAGTGGAACCGGAAGGAAGCGCGAAGATGCGGATTGCAACCATGGCAACGGGCGGAATCGGTGGGTTTCTGGCGGTCAAGCTGACAAATGCCGGACACGAGATCGCCACCATCGCGCGCGGCGCGCATCTCGAGGCGATCCGCGAGGCCGGGCTGACGCTGGACAGCCTGACCGGCACCGAAACCGTGCGGCCGTGGATGGCCACCGACAGGCCGCATGACGTCGGGCCGGTCGACGCGATCCTCTTCGGGGTCAAGGGCGACGCGCTCGAAGAGGCGGCCCGCGCCTGTCTGCCGATGATCGGACCGGACACGGTGGTGGTGCCGTTCCTGAACGGTGTCGAGGCGTCGGACCGGCTGACCCGGATCCTGCCCGAACGCAACGTCGCCAACGGTGTCGCACGGGTATCGACGACGATCTCGGCTCCGGGCGTGATCCGCCAGACCGGTGCATTCAACAGTTTCACCTTTGCCGAGCGCGACAGCCGCCCCTCGGCCCGGATCGACGCGCTGCGCGAGGCGATCAACGCGGCGGGGTCCTCTGCGCCGCATACCGACGACATCGTCCGCGACCTGTGGACCAAGTTCGTCCTGTTCTCTGCCATGTCCGGCGTCACCGCCGCGGCGCGCTGCACCCTGCACGAGATCCGGAGCCTTCCGGACCTGACCCGGCTTTACAAGGCCACCGTCACCGAAACCGCCGCGATCGGCCGTGCGCTGGGTGTCGCGCTCGACCCGGATCTCGAAGCGCAGGTCTGGACCAGCGTCGAAGGTCTTCCCGATGCCATGCGCGCCTCGACCGCCATCGACCTTGAACATGGACGCCCGCTCGAGATCGACTGGGTCTCGGGGGCGGCCGCGCGGCTGGCCCAGAAGGCCGGCATTCCGGCCCCCGTCAACAGCACGCTCTACGCGGTGTTGCTGCCGCACAAGAACGGCAGCGTCTGACGCTCGGTCCGGCGCAACAGCCACCGCTGCGTCGACTCGGGAGGCGCTATTCCTCGCCGTGGGTCAACTTTGGCACGTCCGACGCGCCCGCCGATCCCCGGCCCGAAAGCGACGGGTTCTCCATGAAGAACCGGTGGCAGTTGAAGGCAAATTCGCCCTCGTCCCAGGTGGTGCGCTCGAAATAGCCGCTGGGCTGCATGATCCAGCTTTGGGCCACGTCGGCGAGGTTCGCCGCCATGATCTGGCTGACGATCTGAGCCTTGACGGTGGCGTTCTCGATCTCGACCAGTGTCTCGACGCGGCGGTTCAGGTTGCGCCCCATCCAGTCTGCCGAGGACATGAACACGCGGGCCTTCTTGTGCGGCAGCCCATAGCCGTTGCCGAAGCAGATGATCCGCGAATGTTCGAGAAACCGCCCGATGATGGATTTGACGCGGATGTTCTCGCTCAGATCCTTCACACCGGGCCTCAGGCCGCAGATGCCCCGGATCACGCAGTCGATCTGCACCCCGGCCTGCGACGCGGCATAAAGCGCGTCGATCATGTCGGGTTCGATCAGCGAATTCATCTTGAGCCAGATATGCGCCGGTTTGCCTGCCTTTGCGTGAGCCACCTCGCGCTCGATCATCTCGAGCATCCTGGGTTTCAGCGAATGCGGAGAGATCGCGAGGTTTTCCAAACCGTCCGGAAGCGCATAGCCCGACAGGTAGTTGAAGACCTTGGTCGCATCGCGCCCAAGCGCCGCGTCACAGGTGAACAGGCTCAGATCGGTATAGATCGTGGCCGTGATCGGGTGGTAATTGCCGGTGCCGTAATGCGTGTAGGTCACCAGCCGGTCGCCCTCGCGGCGCACCACGATGGAAATCTTGGCGTGGGTCTTCCAGTCGAGAAAGCCGTAGACCACATGGGCGCCCGCGCGTTCAAGACGCCGCGACTGGCGGATGTTGGCGGCCTCGTCGAAGCGTGCCTTCAACTCGACCAGCGCGGTCACGGACTTGCCATCTTCCGCCGCTTCGCAAAGCGCCGCGACGATGGGCGACTGGCGTGACGTGCGATAGAGTGTCTGCTTGATCGCCACCACATCCGGATCGCGCGCCGCCTGCGCCAGGAAGCGGACCACCATGTCGAAGGTTTCGTAGGGGTGGTGCAGCAGCATGTCCTTCTGGCGGATCGCGGCGAACATGTCGCCGTCATGGTCCTGAACCCGTTCCGGCACGCGGGGCGCAAAGCTTGACCAGAGCAGATCCGGGCGGCTGTCCAGAACCAGTTCCTTGAGGTCGGCCACGCCGATCATTCCGGCCAGTTCGATCACGTCGGCGCCGCTGACACGCAATTCGCGCATCACGATGTCGAGCAGCCCCTTGGGTGCCCCGATCGAGATCGTCAGGCGCACCACCTCGCCGCGCCGCCGCCGTTTCAGCGCCACCTCGAATTCGCGCACCAGGTCCTCGGCCTCTTCCTCGACCTCGATATCGCTGTCGCGCAGCACCCGGAACCCGAAATGGTCGCGCAGCTTGTAGCCCGGAAAAAGCCGGTCCAGATGCAGCAGCAGCACGTCTTCCAGCAGAATGAACCGATGCGCGCCGCTGTCCGCGGGCAGGGCGATGAACCGCTCGACCTGCGCGGGGATCGGCAGCAGCGCCTGCAACGGCGCCTTGTCCTTGCGCCGCTCCAGCTGCAACGCCAGGCAATACCCCATGTTTGCGATGAACGGGAACGGATGCGCCGGGTCGATCGCCAGCGGCGACAACACCGGAAAAACCATGTTGAGGAACACTTCCTCGAGATGCGTCAGGTCGGCCTCGGTCAGCCCGTCGCGGGTCAGGACCGAGATGTTTTCGGCCTCCATGCGGTCACGCAGATCGCCCAGAACGCGCTGTTGCGAGGCCATCAGCTTGCGCGCGTCCTCGTTGATCAGCACCAGCTGTTCCGCCGGGGTCAGCCCGTCGGCGGCCGGGGTCGTGTTGCCCGCCTGTGCCAGTTCGCGCAGACCGGCCACGCGCACGGTGTAGAATTCATCGAGGTTGGCCGCCGAGATCGACAGGAAGCGCAGCCGCTCGAGCAGTGGCACGCGCGGGTTCTCGGCCTCTTCCAGCACCCGCCAGTTGAAGCCCAGCCAGGACAACTCGCGGTTCACGAAACGGCGTGGTCCACTCAGGTCGAGCTCGCTGAGATCGGTCGGGTCGGGGCGGGGGGCGTGCAGAAAGTCGGCGCTGTTCATGGGCATCCCTTAGCGGTGGCACGTGACGGATTGGTGACAGCCCGCAGGGCGATGTCACTCCAGGTCTTCAGTCTGTCGCATTTTCTTCGGGAAATTCAAGCTCGGCCAAGGCCGTCCGCGCCAGATTGCGGGTCACCCCCTTGGGTGTGCCCAGGGCTTCGGTGTCAAGATGCGCGACAACCTGTCCGGCGGCTTCGAAGGAACGTGGCATCCAGCGCACGAGATAGGGGATCACGTCGGCCATCGGCACGATCTGCCGGTCGGCAAACAGCTTGGCCAGAACCGCCGACAGCAGCATGTCGTCCGGCGGCACCATCCGCGCCACGGTTGTCCCCGCCATGCGGCTTGCGAGATCCGGCAGGCGCAATGCCCAGAGTGTCGGCGCACGTGTCGCGGTCAGAAGCATCGAATGCCCGTTCGCCAGCACGAGGTTGTGCAGGTGAAACAGCGCCTGCTCGGTTTCGGCATCGCCGGCGATCCGCTCCACGTCCTCGACGCAGATCGCGGTCTCGGCCAGGGTGGGAATGTCCGCCGTCGCCACGTCGCACGCCGCGATCATCCGCGCGCCACTTTCGGTGCACCAGACATGCGCCAGATGCGTCTTGCCCGATCCGTGCGGCCCCACCAGCACCAGCTTGCCATTCGGCCAGTGCGGCCAGGTGTCCACCAGTCCCAGCGCCACGGCGTTGCTTTCGGTGATGTAAAAGTCCCCCCGGCCCAGCGCGGGGCGCGCCGGAAGATCGAATTTCATCTGAACGGGCATCACTCCGGGTCCTGATCACTCAGCCCGCGATAGAGGCGGCTTTGCACATATTGTTGCGTGGCGAAGCGGGCGATCACCCCGAGGGCCGCGGCCACCGGCACCGCGACGAGCATCCCGACGAAGCCGAAGATCGTGCCGAAGATCGACAGCGCGAGGATCAGCCAGACCGGATGCAGCCCCACCGAGGAGCCGACCAGTTTCGGCGTCAGCACGTTGCCCTCGATCACCTGGCCCAGCACGAACACGCCCGCCACCAGACCGATGGACAGCCAGTCGCCCCAGAACTGGAACAGCGCCAGCCCGATGGCCAAGGCCCCGCCGATCAGCGCGCCGAGGTAGGGAATGAAGGTCACAAGCCCCGCGACAAAGCCCACCACGAGGCCGAATTGCAGCCCGATCAGCATCAGCGCCACCGCGTAATAGGTGCCCAGGATGATGCAGACGGTGCCCATGCCGCGGATGAAGCTGGCCAGCGTCCTGTCGATGTCGCGCGCCAGCTTGCGGATCGTCGGCGCGTGATCGCGCGGCAACAGATCGTCGATCCGCGCCACCATCCTGTCCCAGTCAAGCAGCAGGTAGACCGCCACCACAGGCACGATCACGAACAGCATCACGATGTTGAGGATGCCTGCCGCCGAACTCAGCACCGTATTGAGAAGCTCGCCGCCCTTCGACTGGATGGTTTCTCCGACCGACACCAGCGACCGCCGCAACGGGCTGTCGGCGTCCATCACCTCGGGAAAGCGCTCGATCAGGAAATCGCGCAGATTGGCGAAGAGCGTCGGCGCGGTGTCAAACAGGCCAACCGCCTGAGTGACCAGCGACGGAATCACCCACAGGAGCAGCAGCACAAAGGCCACGATGCCCACCACCGTGATGACGGCGGTTGCCATGACACGCGACAACCCGGCCCGTTCAAGCCGATCCGCGACCGGGTCAAGGAAATAGGCAATCGCACCGCCCAGCACGAAGGGCAGAAGGACGTCGCCCAGAAACCACAGCACAACCGCAAAGGCCGCCGCTGCAATCCCCCAGTATTTGACTTGCTCCCGTGCCGGAAGTGCCATGCCACAGCCGCCCTTATGATACGGCCCCTTCATCGCTTGTGTCGGACAGGGTTTCAAGAGCAACACGCAAGCCGCGCGTTGTGACAACGCATCGCCGTTCCGCGCCGATACAAGAAACGGCCTGCGTCGGTCCGCGGCCGCACCATGTCCGCCGCTGGCCCGGGGCCCCGCATCGTGCGCTTCGTGCCGGCGTTTTTCCCGGTCCAGGGCATGGCACGCAGCGCCGCACTTGCCCGGCCCCAATCAACCCGATAGGAGGGTCAAAACCCAACACACGAGACCTGAACATGCGTCTGTCCCGCTATTTCCTGCCCGTTCTCAAAGAAACCCCGTCCGAGGCCCAGATCGTCAGCCACCGGCTGATGCTGCGCGCCGGCATGATCAAGCAGGCCAGCGCCGGCATCTATTCCTGGCTGCCGCTGGGCTACCGGGTGCTGCGCAACATCGAACAGATCGTGCACGAGGAACAGGCGCGCGCAGGCCATATCCCGATGCTGATGCCGACGCTGCAATCGGCGGATCTGTGGAAGGAATCCGGCCGGTATGATGCCTACGGGCCGGAAATGCTGCGGATCGAAGACCGTCACGGGCGCGACATGCTGTACGGCCCCACCAACGAAGAGCTGATTACGGACATCTTCCGCTCCCATGTCGGCAGCTACAAGGACCTGCCGCTGACGCTCTATCACATCCAGTGGAAATTCCGCGACGAGATCCGCCCGCGCTTTGGCGTGATGCGGGGCCGCGAGTTCCTGATGAAGGACGGCTACAATTTCGACCTGACCAAGGAAGACGCGCTGCACGCCTACAACCGTCACCTTGTCAGCTACCTGCGCACCTACGAACGGATGGGGCTTCAGGCGATCCCGATGCGCGCCGATTCAGGCCCCATCGGCGGCGACGACACGCATGAATTCCTCGTGCTGGCGGAAACCGGTGAATCCGAGGTGTTCTATGACAGCGAGATCACCGACCTGAAATTCGGCGACCGCGCCATCGACTATGATGACAAGGCCGAGTGTCAGGCGGTGCTGGAAGAGTTCACCTCGCGCTATGCCCGTACCGACGAAACCCATGACGAGGCCGAGTTCGCCAAGGTGCCCGAAGAGCGCCGCCGCACCGCGCGGGGCATCGAAGTGGGGCAGATATTCTATTTCGGCACCAAGTATTCCGACGCGATGGGCGCGACCGTGGCCGATGCGGATGGCAACCGCGTGCCGGTCCATATGGGTAGCCACGGCATCGGCGTCAGCCGCCTTCTCGGCGCGATCATCGAAGCCAGCCACGACGACAAGGGCATCATCTGGCCCGAAGGTGTCACGCCCTTCCATTGCGGCATCGTCAATCTCAAGCAGGGCGATGAAGAGGCCGATACTGCCTGCCAGTCGCTCTATGACAGCCTGACGTCGCTGGGGCTCGATCCGCTCTACGACGACCGGAACGAAAGGGCCGGGGCAAAATTCGCCACGATGGACCTGATCGGCCTGCCATGGCGCATCACCGTCGGGCCGCGCGGGCTCAAGAACGGCGTGGTCGAACTGACGTCGCGCCGCACCGGCGAGAGTGAGGAACTGCCCCCGCACGAGGCAATCGAGCGGGTTGCGGCGATTTACGGCAAGGTCAGCGCCTGAGCCGCCCTTGCGGGACAACCATCGCATTTGCTAGCCAGAGGGCATGAACCGCCTTCTGGCTCTTTTGATCGGGCTGTGGTCCGCGACCCCGGTTGCGGCCTCCGATCCCGTGACGTTTTTCGGGGCATGGGCCCGCGCCGAAGGGGCCGAAGCCACCGCGATGCGCGTTCTCCTTGACGGCGCTCCGGTTCACGGCAGCAACGCCGACCGACCCGTCGATCTGGCGTCGAACTCCAAGGCGATCACAGCGCTCTGCGTTCTGAGCCTTGTCGACGAGGGTGCGCTGAGATGGGACACCACGCTGAGCGAGGCGCTGAGGCAGGACGCGCCGCCTGCCACTCTTGCCGAGCTTGTCACCCACAGCGCCGGGATCGGGCGGGACAGCACCCAACTTCGGATGGGATTCTGGCTGAACGAGGATCAGCCGCGCCACGCCCATGTCACTGACCTCGTTCTGAACCGCAGCAACCAGCGTGGCACGCGGGGGCAGTTTGCCTACAGCAACGAGAACTACGCGCTGCTGGGCCGGATCATCGAACTGACAACCGGTGGCGCTTACGAAACCGCCTGCCGCCGACGGGTGCTTGAACCTGCTGGCGTGTCCGGCGCGTTGTCGCCGCGCTTTGCCGCCTTTGCGGCCTGGGGCGGCTGGCGCATGTCCATGGCGGACCATGCGGCGCTGCTCTGGCACTGGTTCGGGCCGGAAGGGCGGGTCGGGCGTGATCCGCTGGCCCTGCCGCATATTGCGCGGGCAGGGGACAGTTACTACGGGCTGGGAATGAACTATGTCGAGGACGGGGCGGGGTTGCGCATGTCTCATGCCGGCGCGATCGCGATTCCGTTCGGACCCAAGACGGGGGCGTTCGCCGTGGTCTATCCGTTCGGCGCCGTGGCGGCGATGGGTTATGACGTGGCGGTGGCCGACCCGGGGCGGTTCAAGGCGCTGTCGGACGGCTTGGCGACCGTTCTCCGCGCGCCCTGAGCCCAAGCGCCGTTTGCGTCGACGCAAACACCCGGATGCGTCGACGCATCCGGCACCCGGTCAGACCGACGCGCTGACCTCGGCCACGATGCCGTCCACCACCTCGAGCAGCAGCACCTCGTCCTCGCATTCCGCCATCACGCGGATCAACGGCTCGGTGCCCGACTTGCGGATCAGCAGGCGGCCCTTGCCGTTCAACCGTGCCTCTGCATCCGCAATCGCCGATTTCACGCTGGCCACCTCAAGCGGTGCCACTGACGGATCATAGCGCACGTTCTTGAGCAGTTGCGGCACCGGTTCGAAACTCCGCGCCAGCGCGCTGGCCGGTTGCCCGGTGCGGCACATCTCGCCCAGGAATTGCAGCCCCGCCATCAGCCCGTCGCCGGTGGTGGCGTAATCCGTCATCACGATATGGCCCGATTGTTCCCCGCCCAGGTTCCAGCCGCCGCGGCGCATCGCCTCGACCACGTAGCGGTCGCCGACGCCGGTGCGTTCAAGCCGCAGGCCACGGTTCTGCAGGAACCGCTCCAGCCCCAGATTGGACATCACCGTCGCCACCAGCACACCGTCGCGCAGGCGCTGCTCGTCAGCCCAGCGGGCTGCCATCAGGGCCATGATCTGGTCGCCATCGGCGACCTGTCCGGTCTCGTCGATCAGGATCACCCGGTCGGCATCGCCGTCAAGGCAGATGCCCACATCGGCCCCGTGCGACACGACCGCCGCCGCCGCGAGCTGCGGATGGGTCGACCCGCAGCCCTTGTTGATGTTGGTGCCGTCCGGGCTCACGCCCAGCGGAATGACATCCGCGCCAAGTTCCCACAGCACCTCGGGCGCGGCCTTGTAGGCGGCGCCATTTGCGCAATCGACCACCACCTTGAGCCCGTCAAGCCGCATGCCCGCCGGAAAGGTCGACTTCACGCGCTCCTGGTAGCGGAACCGCCCGTCGTCGATCCTCCTGGCGCGGCCGATACTCTCGGCTGCCGAGGGTGCGACGCCGGAGTCGATGAGAACCTCGATCTCGGCCTCGTCCGCATCCGACAGCTTGAACCCGTCCGGGCCGAAGAACTTGATCCCGTTATCCTGAGCCGGGTTGTGGCTGGCCGAGATCATGATGCCAAGGTCGGCCCGCATCGACGGGGTCAGAAGACCCACCGCCGGCGTCGGCACCGGGCCGAGGAGCAGCACGTTCATGCCGGTGGAGGTCAGCCCCGCGGTCAGCGCGTTTTCGAACATGTAGCCCGACTGGCGGGTGTCCTTGCCGATCACGACGCGGTGCACACCCTTGGAATCCTGTCGGAAATGGCGCCCGACGGCGGCGCCGATGCGCAACGCCATGTCGGCTGTCATCGGGAACGTGTTGGCGGTGCCGCGCACCCCGTCCGTTCCGAAAAGCTTACGACCCATCTTGATACCCCCACTCGATTGCGCGCCAGAGCGCCAGGGCCTGACGTGTTTCGGCCACGTCATGCACACGTATGACCTGTACGCCTTGCGACGCGCCATGCAAGGCCACAGAAACCGATCCGGCGAGCCGTGTGTCCGCTGTGTCAGCTTTGGAAATCGTGCCGATGAATTTCTTCCGCGACGCGCCCAGCAGGATCGGGCATCCCAGCGCGTGGAACAGCGCGATGTCGCGCAGCAGCGTCAGGTTGTGTTCGAGCGTCTTGCCGAAGCCGATCCCCGGATCCACGAGAATGCGGTCGCGCGGAATCCCTGCCGTCTCGAGCGCCGCCACACGGGCCTCGAGGAAATCGTAGACGTCCAGCCGCACATCGTCATAGCGCGGAGCGTGCTGCATGGTCTGTGGATCGCCTTGGGCATGCATCACGCAGACCGGCAGATCCTGCGCCGCGCAGAAGCGCGCCAGATCGGGGTCATGGGTAAAGCCGGACACGTCATTGACCAGCGCCGCCCCGGCCGTGACCGCCGCTTCGGCCACCGGGGTCTTGCGCGTGTCGATGGACACCGGAACCCCAAGCCCTGCGGCAATGGCGGCAATCGGGCCTTCGATCCGCCGGATTTCCTCGTCGACGGGAACCGTTTCGGCCCCCGGGCGGGTGCTTTCGCCGCCCACGTCGATCAGGCCAGCGCCGTCCTCTGCCATGCGCCGCGCCTGTGCCACGGCGGCCTCGGGATCAAGGTAGCGCCCGCCATCCGAGAAACTGTCCGGTGTCACGTTCAGGATGCCCATCAGCGTGACCTGTCCCATGTCGCGCCCCGCGATCGGGGCGCGCGGCGCGCTGAGCCGCGCGCGCACGACGTCGGGCAGGTGTCTGGCCGAAATCGTCTCGGGCGGGGCATCGCGGCGCAGCACCACCGCTTCGGAGAACCAAAAGGGGCCGCCCGCGAGGTCGCACGCGTCGGCGGGGCGGGGCACGGCAGAGCGCGGCAGGGGCTTGTAATACGTCGTCATGGCGCGTCAATGAATCGCAATCGCGGTTTTGACAAGCAGCTACAGCACGCTTTCGCCGATCGGTCTGTTGCGAACTGAAACATCGCCGCCCTCGGGCGTGTCGGCCCCGATCACCAAAAGCTCGCAGGCGTCCATTTCCCGCGCGAACCAAAGGGCCACGTCAACCGCGTCGGAGACAGCGGCATCCGGCCCGTCCACCGCATCGAGCACGATCTTCGAAGGAGCCCAGATGCAGACCTGGGCGTTCTTCATCGCCCAGTCCAGCTCGGTGCGGGTGGCCACGACCTTGCAGCGCGCATCCCGGGCAGCAAGGACCCAGCCGTTCTGTTCCACCGCAAGCAGGTCGATACGCCGCTGCGCAAGCGGCTGCGCGATGGCGGGGCGGGGCGTGTCGGGCAGGCCAACGCACAGGATCAGCGGTGCCTCGTCGGCGCTCAGCTGGTCGATCCAGCCAGGCAGATGGGCCGAGCCGATCGCCGTGTTCGACAAGAAGACGATGCGCGGGTGCGGGCGTTCCTGGCTGGCATCCTGCACCGTGTGGCCCAGGTCACGACGCGACCGCACGATCTCGACGCCCAGAGCGCCGGGGCCGCGATCCAGCTTTTCGATCCGGACAAAAGCCCGCAGCGCTTGCGGTTCCAGCAGGATCCGTTCGGCAATCCGTTCGGCCAGCGTTTCGAGCAGGTTCAACCGTTCCGCCGCAAGCTCGGCCGCGATGGCTTCGGTCACGCGGTCATAGGACAGGATGCGGTCCACGTCGTCATCGATATGCCCGACAATCGGCTGAACCTCGACGACGACATTGAAACAGATGCGCTGGGTTGTTCCGCGCTCGGCCTGGAAGGCGCCGATCTCGACCTCGACGATGTGGTCGCGCAGGGAAATCCGATCGACCGGCGCATCATCTGCCGTGGCGATCGCCCGTTCGGACGGATGCGCAAAGGCAAGTCGGATTTCAGAACTCATGGCGCACCCTCCGTCGCGGTCGTTCCCGGGGCTACCAGAGGACGCGGCCAAGGAAAATGCCACGAAGGGGCATTTTGCATTCCGGTCGCGACATCCTCGGGGTCAATCGCGCCGGGTCAACCGTTGCTGCTCACCCGCCAGGTGTGGCGATAGAACAGGTGCACTCCGATCGACGCGGTCCTGGTGTAGATGCGCGCCCAGCGGGGATGTACGGCGGTGGTATGGTAATGCGTGGCCCCGTCGGTCAGGTTCATCGGGGCGCGACCGTCCAGAATGGCGCGCGCGACCTTGCCGACCCGTTCCCATGCGCGCGGTTCGCTGACGCGCTCGGGGATGCCGTCACAGGTATAGGTGAACTGGCACTGGTATTTCTTGCCGGTGCCCTGTTTGATCACGCCGCAGATGCTGTCGGGGAAACGCCCGCTCTTGACCCGGTTCATGATCACTTCGGCCACGGCGAACTGGCCTTTCACGGTTTCGCCGCGCGCCTCGAAATACAGCGCCTCGGCCAGGCATTCCCACTGGGCGCCGCCGTTGGCCTTGTCCTGCGCATTGAGCCAGGACGCGTTGTAGATTGCAGAGTGGCGCGACACCGGGGTCACCAGGGATGTCAGGTGCGACGCGCCCGCAGAGGCCAGTTCGACTTTCTCCTGTTTCAGGATCGCTTCGGCAGCGTCCTTGCTGCGTTCTGCGAAGGACGGCGTCGCCAGGACGCCTGCGGCCAGGATCATTGCAAACAATCTCGTCATACCGAGTGTTCATCTCGCAACATTGTGGGTGGCGGCCCTGCCCAAAAACTGGGCAACACCGCACGATCGACCGGCTGGTAACGAAATTTTGCGATTTCCACAAGTTAGGCCGCCATGCGCCCCGCGCAAGGCAGATGCCCACCCCGAAATTGGGGCGATATCTGGGCCGAATTGTGTCGCCGGCTACTTGATCTTGTCGGCCAACGCAAGTTGTGCTGCGGCCAAACGTGCCACCGGAACCCGGAACGGAGAGCAGCTCACGTAGTCGAATCCGGCCTCCCGACAGAAGGCGATTGATTCGGGGTGGGCCGCATGTTCCCCGCAAATCGACAAAACCACGTTCTGCCGCGCGGCGCGACCCCGAACTGCACCGAGTTTCAACAACTCTCCGACACCGTCGGTATCGAGGATGTGGAACGGGTCTTCGCTGAACACGCCCTGTCGCACGTATTCCGACATGAACCGCCCCGCGTCGTCGCGAGACAGGCCGTAGGTCATCTGGGTCAGGTCGTTTGTGCCGAAGCTCAGGAAATGGGTGTGTTCGGCGATGTCACCTGCGCGCAGGCAGGCGCGGGGGGTCTCGACCATCACGCCAAGACGGTAGCTGACATCGGCGCGGTTCTCGGTGCGCACGGCGGCGGCCACGGCTTCGACCCGGCCGCGCACGAGTTCGACCTCGCGCTTGGCGGACACCAAGGGCAGCATGATCTCGGGCACCACGGTGATGCCTTCCCTGGCCGCCTCGACCGTCGCTTCGAAGATCGCCCGCGCCTGCATGTCGTAGATCTCGGGCACGGTGATGCCCAGACGGACCCCGCGCATCCCCAGCATGGGATTGTATTCCGACAGGCTTTCGATCCGCCGGATCACGTCGCTGACCGGGATGTCCAGCGCCTCGGCCAGTTCGCGCTGGCCGGAACGGCTGGTGGGCAGGAATTCGTGCAGCGGCGGGTCAAAGAGGCGAATGCAGACCGGCTGCCCCTGCATGATCTGGAAAAGCTCGAGGAAATCCGCGCGTTGCATTGGCAGCACCAACTCCAGCGCCGCCTGCCGGTCCTGCGGGTTCTGCGCGAAGATCATCTCGCGCATCGGTGTCAGGCGCTCGGCCTCGAAGAACATGTGCTCGGTCCGGCACAGCCCGATCCCCTGGGCGCGGAAATGCAGCGCGGTCTTGGCATCCGCAGGCGTGTCGGCATTGGCCCGCACCCCGATATCGCGCTCTGCATCGGCCCAGCTCATGAATGTGCGGAAGGTCTCGTCGAGCGTCGCCTCGATCATGTCGACCGATCCGGCAAGGATCTGGCCATTGGTGCCATCGACGGTGATCTCGTCGCCTTCCTTGAGCAGCCGCCCGTCCGCCGCCACCAGCGACCTGCGCTTGACCTGGAACCGGATATTGGCCGCGCCGACGACACAAGGCAGACCAAGCCCGCGACCGATAACCGCCGCGTGGCTGGTCATGCCGCCGCGTTCGGTCAGAACCGCTGCCGCCGCGTGCATGCCGCGAATGTCCTCGGGGCTGGTCTCGCGCCGGACCAGAACGCAGGGTTCCCCCCGGGCGGCGCTGGCCTGCGCCGCTTCGGAGGAGAACACGATCCGCCCGGTGGCCGCGCCGGGGCTTGCGGCAATACCCGATCCCAGAACATCGCGCGGGCTGTTGGCCGCCACCTGCCGGTGCAGGAGTTCCGACAGCGCCCTTGGTTCGATCCGCATCACCGCCTCTTGCCGGGTGATGATCCCGTCCTCGGCCAGCCGCACCACGATCCGCAACGCCGCCCGCGCGCTGCGCTCCACGCGCATGCCATCCAGAATGTGCAGGTTGCCGTTCTCGATGGTGAATTCGATCTGCATTTCCTCGCGCAGCCTTGCGCGCATCAGCGCGGCATGCGCCTTCAAGGCGATGAACGCAGTGGGTGCCAGCTCTTCAAGCGACGGCCCGCGCGGGTCTTTTTCCAGAAAGATCGACGCGGTCCCGCCATCCAGTGCCTCGCGGCCCTGGCTCTGGCTGAGATAGCGCCCGGTGATCTGTGGCTGCCCGGTGGCCGGGTTGACCAGCTGCAACACCCCCGACCCACATTCGCCGCTGCCCAGCCCCAGCGCCATTTCCTGCACCACGAGACCAAGCCCGGCATCCACTGGCGCGCCCTTGGCCTGCCGCAACAGGCGCGCCGTTGTGCCTTCCCAGGCCCGCGCCATGGATTGCAGGATTTCGGCCAGTTGCACCGCCGGGTCTTGCGGAAACGGTTCTTCCGCCTCTTCTTCGTAAAGCTGCAACGCCTCGCTCAGCGCGTCATGGCCTTCGCCGTCGATCTCGTCGAACACCTCGGCATCGAGCCGCGCCACGTCGATGGCGTAATTCATCACGAAACGCAGGTAGATTTCGGTCGCGGCCGGTGTCCCGATCTGGTCACACATGTCGACATAACGCGCATCGTTCATGCCGATATTGAGCACCGCACCGGGCCCGCCCCAATCCGGATCCTCCGAGGACGGGCGCACGCAGAGCAGGGCGTTCGGGTCGAATTCGTCAAGGATTCCCGAGACATCCGGGCGATAACCCGACGCGATCTGGTGCACTGACTCGAAGGACAGCGCAACCGTGCGCGGCACAGGAAGGTCCAGCCGGACCAGCCGTTGCAGGCATTTCGCGCGCCCGCCATGGGTTGGCGTCGTCATCGGCGACGTTGGCGTGATCAGCGTCACATCTGGGTTTTCAGGCCCCGGTTTCTGCACTGCGGCACCTCGCATGTTCCGGCGCAGCATACGTCCGCGCCGCGCCCTGACAAGAGGTTTTGATGGCGCAGGGCGACGCAGCCTCCGTGGCAGGGCGCGCCGGTTTCCCGGCTACGTCGCGCGCCGGAAATCAGCCTTCGATACGCCTCAGATCCGCCACCTGCAGACAGGTCGTGCGGATCGTGCTGAGCAGGTTCAGCCGGTTGCGGCGCAGCACCGGGCTTTCGGCATTGACCTGCACCGCCTCGAAGAAGTCATCCACCGGCCCGCGCAGATCGGCCATAGCCGCCATTGCCGTGGCAAAGTCCTGATCCTTCATTGCGGGCGCGATCTTTGCCTCGGCCTTGGCCAATGCGTCGAACAAAGCCACTTCGGTCGGGTCTTCCGCAAATTTCGGATCGGCCCCGAAGGAATACTCGACACCGTCCTTGTCCTCGGCCTGCGTCAGAATGTTGTTGGCCCGCTTGAACCCCTGAACAAGATTCTCACCATCCTCGGTCGCCAACACGTCCTGCAACGCCTTGGCCCGCTTGACCAAAAGCGCGAGATCATCATTGCCGGGCATGGCAATGCAAGCGTCGATCACGTCATGCCGCACACCTTGGTCGCGAAGGTAGACCTTGAGGCGGTCGTGGAAGAATGAGAGGAGGTCTTTGAACTCTTTTGAGGTCTCGTCGTGATTCCAATCGCTTTTCTTGAAGCGTGTTACATCATTCTCCTGACCGCGGGAAAGTGCCTCGCGGAAAGCGATATTGTAGTCATTTCTCCCAAGCCCTCGGCCTATATGCTCAGCAAGACGAATTGTAATCCCATTCTCCA
>NZ_JAIPUT010000045.1 GCF_020055635.1 Marivita sp.
GAGACGACCGAGCCGACGGTGGTTATGTTCACCCAGTCGAAGCCGGGTCTGGCGGACAGCCCGGCGGCGAAGACGGGTCTCAAGATCATCTCGATCGAGGATGTGCGCTGGGGGCGGCGCGACATCAAGACGGTGCAACTGCTTTATCCGTCGATGGGCAAGATGATGGCCAAGAAGGCCGGCGCGGATGATGCCTGGATGGTGCAGGATGGCGCGGTGACCGAGGGCACCAGTAACAACGCCTATATCATCATGGGCAACACCATTGTGACCCGCGCCTTGTCGAATGACATCCTGCACGGGATCACCCGCGCCGCCGTGTTGCGGTTCGCCAAAGAGGCGCAGATGCAGGTCGAAGAGCGCAATTTCACCATCGACGAGGCCAAGACGGCGGATGAGGCCTTCATCACCTCGGCGTCGTCCTTTGTCATGCCGGTGGTCGAGATCGACGGGGTAGCCTTGGGCGATGGCACACCCGGCGCGCGCACGGCGCGGCTGCGCGAGATTTACATCGACGAAAGCCGCAAGGCCGCGATCTGATCCATGGCTTCAACGCCGGAGCGGGACAGCTATGATGTCGTGATCGTCGGCGGGGCGATCATGGGGTCGTCCGTGGCGTGGTTCCTGACCGACATGGGCTTTGATGGACGGATCCTGGTCGTGGACCGGGACATGAGTTTCGAGCGGTCGGCGACGGCGACCTCGACCTCGTGCATCCGGCAGCAGTTCTCGACCGAGCTGAACGTGCGGATCAGCCAGTTCGGAGCGGATTTCATCACCGGTCTGCGCACTTTCATGGGCGGCGACACGCGCGTGCCGCAACTGGACATCCGCAATTTCGGCTATCTCTACCTGGCGGATACGCCGGCCTTTGCCGAGGACCTGCGGGCGCGGGCGGCGGTGCAGGTGGCGGCGGGCGCCGCGACGCGTTTGCTGACACGGGACCAGATCGCCGAGGCCTATCCGTTCTATGCGCTGGACGACATCCTTCTGGCGTCGATCAACACGGCAGGCGAGGGGTATTTCGACAGCATGGCGGTCTTCGACTGGCTGCGGCGGACGGCGCAGGAGCGCGGGGTCGTCTATGTCGAGAACGAGGTCGTCGGCATGGATGTGGCGGAGGGACGCGTGCGGTCGGTTCGTTTGGCGACGGGCGAGCGGATCACCTGCGGACAGGTGATCAATGCCGCCGGGCCGCGCGCCGGGCATGTGGCGCGCATGGCGGGCATCGATCTGCCGGTGGAGCCGCGCAAGCGCTATTCCTGGGTGTTCAAGGCGGCTCAGCCACTGGACCGCGACTTGCCGCTGACGATTGATCCCTCGGGCCTGCATGTGCGCGAAAACGGCGGCGGCACCTATCAGGCCGGGGGGCATTTCGGCGTGGATCCGGCGGTGGATTTCGACGATTTCGAGATGGATCACGGTCTGTGGGAGGCCGAGGTCTGGCCGCTATTGGCGGCGCGTATCCCGCAGTTCGAGGCGATCAGGCTGACCCATGGCTGGGTCGGGCATTACGAGATGAACACCTTTGATCACAACGCGGTTTTGGGGCCGCATCCCGGGATCGGCAATGTCCTGTTCATCAACGGGTTTTCCGGCCACGGGTTGCAGCAGGCCCCGGCGATGGGGCGCGGTCTGGCCGAGTGGCTGTGCTTTGGCGCGTACCGGACGCTTGACCTGAGCGGGTTTCATTTCGACCGACTTTCCAGTGGGTCGCCGCAGGTCGAAAAGGCGGTGATCTAGAGCGGCTCTGCTTCCAGCCAGACGCCGCCTTCGGGGCGCAAGGTGATGATCATCACCGGATCGGGATCGACGCCCTTAACGGATTTGAAACGGAATCGCCCTAGCAGGGTGGCAAGGATGATCACCGCTTCCTGCAAGGCAAAGCTGGCACCGATGCAGATGCGGGGGCCATCCCCAAAGGGCAGATAGGCGTAACGGTCGGGCTTTGCGCCATGGGCCCAGCGGTCGGGGTCGAACTGGTCGGGGTCGTGCCAGAGCAGGTGGGATCGGTGCAGCGCATAGATCGGGATGATCACGGTGTCGCCGGGATGGATCTGCGTGCCGCACAGCGTGTCTTGGGCAAGCGCCGTGCGCGACACGATGGCGGCAGGCGGATAGAGGCGCAGCGCCTCGTCGATGATCTGCCGGATATATGGCAGGCGGGACAGGTCGTCGGCGGTGGCGGCGCGGCCCTGGAGGGCGGATTGCACCTCGGTTCGGGCGCGCTCCTGCACGTCGGGATCGAAGGCGCACAGGTACAGCGACCAGGCCAGCGTGAGGGCCGTGGTCTCGTGCCCGGCGACGATAAAGGTAAGAAGGTTGTCGCGGATCTCCCCGGTGGTCATGCGACGGCCGGTTTTCGGGTCTTCACCCTCGAGCAGCAGGTCGAGCAGGTCTGGAACATCCTGCGATCCCTGCGCCTGTCTTGCGTCGATCACACGGTCGGCGGCGGCCTTCATGTCGCCCATGCCGTTGGTGGCAAGATTGCGACCGGGGCGGGGAATCCAGTCGGGGGCTCCCAGCACGTCCAGGAGCGACACCTTGCCGGCATCGGCGATGTAAAGGTCGATGGCCCGATGTACGGCGGCGCGGTCGAACCCGGTATCGCCGGAAAAGGTGACGTCCGAGATCACGTCGAAGGTGGTGGTGATCATCTCGTCCAGCAGGTTCACGGCCCGGTTGCCCGCCTGTGCGATCCGGTCTGCGGACCGTGTTGCGGCGCGGGTCATCACCGGGCCAAGTGCCGCCACGTTCCGGTGCGAAAACGCCGGCGCGGCGGTGCGGCGTTGCCAGCGCCAGTGCTTGCCCTCGGCAATGAACAGCGAGTCGCCGATGGCCGGGCGCAGCAGGTTCTTGGTGACGATGGATTTCGGATAGGTGTCGACATTTTCCAGGAGCACATGTCGGATCGCCGTCGGGTCCGTCACCATGTGCCAGCGCGTTCCGGTGCGGCCTGACACGATGGGTTGCCGGGTCGAGATGTCCGGGATGATGGTCAGCAGGTTCTGCCGCGACGCCTGCCAGCTTTGCAGCACGTTCAACGGCTTGCGTACCAGGGCCGCCCTGACGGGCAGGGGGGCGGCGTTTTCCGGTGGAGGGGCGTCGATCTCTGTCAGCATGAACGCGGTGCCTGGCTTGCATCTTCAACCGAAACATAGTGCCTGCGCGGCTCGGAGCCAGAGCGGTCGCGTTGCGCCTTGTGAGGGGCTGCGATAGAGAGGGGCAACGGAAACCGCCGGGGGACGCAATGCGCCGCTTTTTCGCTGCTTTGACACTGCTTGCCGGACTGGCCGCCTGCGCCAGCCCGACCCGCGATCTCGAGGGTCCGACGGACCCGCTGGGCGATTTCAAGATGGGCCATATCGGCGTGGTGGCGCCCAATCTGCAAAAGCTTCTGGTTTCGCGCGATGTGCCGAACGAGGAATGGATCGAGGTCATGACCGAGGCGCTCGATGCGCGGTTCCGTCGGTTCGAGGGCGACAGGTTCTACCATCTGGGCGTCAGCATCGAGGCCTATTCCCTGCCGCCCCCCATCGTGCCGGGCAAATCGGCGGTGGCGCTGAACGTCACGCTCTGGGACGATGCGGCGCAGGCCAAGATGAACGTGGAGCCGAAGCCGATCCAGGTGATCAAGGTGTTCGAATCCCGCATCTCCAGTGACCGCGATGAACGGTTGCAGAGCCTTGCCGAAGAGGCCGCCCGCCAGGTCGAGGTCTGGCTGCGCGAGATGCAGGAGACCGAGGGCTGGTTCACCCGAGCCGTGCCGGAAGACCTGCCCGCCGAGCCGGATGCGACGGCCGCACCCCTGGTGCCCGATGCCGGTGTCACGGTGCCTCCCGAGGTGGTGGCGCTGACCGCGTCCGCAGCCGCTTCGGCACCAGCGGCGCAATAGAAAAACCACATCACGCGCGCTTTGCCGGGCGTGGCCGCGGCAGGGTGTGTTTGGGCTTGATTTTCCCCGGTTCGCCGCATAAACGGCGCGCGATGAAAACCGGGTCGGGTGGACCCCCCAAACCACGAGGCGTCTGAAGAGATGGCAAAGGAAAAGTTTGAGCGCGGCAAGCCGCACTGCAACATCGGCACAATCGGTCACGTTGACCACGGCAAGACGACGCTGACGGCGGCGATCACCAAGTACTTTGGCGACTTCCGGGCCTATGACCAGATCGACGGCGCGCCGGAAGAGAAGGCCCGCGGGATCACGATCTCGACGGCGCATGTGGAATACGAGACCGACGCGCGGCACTACGCCCATGTCGACTGCCCGGGCCATGCCGACTACGTCAAGAACATGATCACCGGTGCGGCGCAGATGGACGGCGCGATCCTGGTGGTGAACGCGGCCGACGGCCCGATGCCGCAGACCCGCGAGCACATCCTGCTGGGCCGCCAGGTGGGCATCCCCGCCATGGTCGTGTTCCTCAACAAGGTCGACCAGGTCGATGACGAGGAACTGCTCGAGCTGGTCGAGATGGAAGTGCGCGAGCTTCTGTCGGCCTATGATTTCCCGGGCGACGACATCCCGATCATCGCGGGCTCGGCGCTGCACGCCATGAACGGCACGCAGCCGGAAATCGGCGAGAACAAGATCCGCGAACTGATGGCGGCGGTGGACGAGTACATCCCGCAGCCGGCGCGCGCGATCGACCAGCCGTTCCTGATGCCGATCGAGGACGTGTTCTCGATCTCGGGCCGCGGCACCGTTGTGACCGGCCGTGTCGAGCGTGGCGTCGTGAATGTCGGCGACGAGCTTGAGATCGTCGGCATCAAGGACACCAAGAAGACGACCTGCACCGGTGTGGAAATGTTCCGCAAGCTGCTCGATCGCGGCGAAGCGGGCGACAACGTGGGCGTCCTGCTGCGCGGCATCGACCGCGAGGGCGTGGAGCGTGGCCAGGTTCTCTGCAAGCCGAAATCGGTGAACCCGCACACCAAGTTCGAAGCCGAGGTCTACATCCTGACCAAGGAAGAAGGCGGCCGTCACACGCCGTTCTTCGCGAACTATCGTCCGCAGTTCTACTTCCGCACGACCGACGTGACCGGCACCGTGACGCTGCCCGAGGGCACCGAGATGGTGATGCCGGGCGACAACCTGAAGTTCGAGGTCGAGCTGATCGCGCCGATCGCGATGGAAGACGGCCTGCGCTTCGCCATCCGCGAAGGCGGCCGCACCGTCGGCTCGGGCGTCGTGTCCAAGATCGTCGCGTAAGCGTCGGAAATTCAAATTGCGCGGGACGGTGTCATGCCGTCCCGTATTCGGTTCGATGAAGGGGCAGGGTGGTCCTGGTTCTTCCTCTCAACCGCAACGCCAATGAAGGCTAAGACCAATGCAAAGCCAGAATATTCGCATTCGGCTCAAGGCGTTTGACTACCGCGTGCTCGATGCGTCGACACAGGAAATCGTCAACACAGCCAAGCGGACCGGCGCGCAAGTGCGTGGCCCGATCCCGCTGCCGAACAAGATCGAGAAGTTCACCGTTCTGCGTGGCCCCCACGTGAACAAGAAGTCGCGCGACCAGTTCGAGATCCGGACGCACAAGCGTCTGCTCGACATCGTCGATCCGACTCCACAGACCGTGGACGCTCTGATGAAACTCGACCTCGCCGCCGGCGTGGATGTCGAGATCAAGGTGTAAGGAGAGTATCCCATGATGCGCTCTGGTATCATCGCTAAGAAAGTCGGCATGACCCGGCTTTTCATGGAAGACGGAAAGCAGGTTCCCGTGACCGTCCTCCAACTCGACAAGCTTCAGGTCGTCGCTCAGCGTACGCCTGACTTGCATGGTTATTCGGCTGTTCAGCTGGGCACCGGTTCGATCAAGGCAAAGCGCGTATCCAAGGCGATGCGTGGGCACTTTGCTGCGGCGAACGTGGAACCCAAGCGGAAGGTCGCGGAATTCCGCGTCGCACCCGAGAACCTGATCAACGTGGGTGAAGAGATCACCGCTGACCATTACTTCGAAGGTCAGTTCGTGGATGTCTCGGGCACCTCGATCGGTAAGGGCTTTGCCGGTGCCATGAAGCGGCACAACTTCGGCGGTCTCCGGGCGTCGCACGGTGTGTCGATTTCGCACCGTTCGCACGGTTCCACCGGTCAGTGTCAGGATCCGGGCAAGGTCTTCAAAGGCAAGAAGATGGCCGGTCACATGGGCGCCGTGAAGGTGACCACGCAGAACCTCCAGGTCGTGAAGACGGACGCGGAACGCGGCATCATCATGATCAAGGGCGCCGTTCCCGGTGCCAAGGGTGGCTGGGTGACCGTCAAGGACGCCATGAAGAAGCCGACGCCGGAAAACATCATCCTGCCCGCCGGTCTGCGGTCGGCTGGTGAAGAAGCCAAGCGTCTGGCCGAAGAAGCCGCAGCCCAGGCTGCTGCCGAGGAAGCCGCAGCAGCAGAAGCCGCAGCAGCCGAGGCCGCCGCAGCCGAAGAAGCTGCCCTGAAAGAGGCCGAGGAAGAAATTCAGGCCGAGAAGAAGGAAGGCGACGAATGAAACTCGACGTGATCAAACTGGACGGCGGCAAAGCCGGGTCGGTCGAGCTGACGGACGAGATCTTTGCTCTCGATCCGCGCGCCGATATTCTGCACCGTGTGGTCCGCTGGCAGCGCAACAAGGCGATGCAGGGCACTCACAAGGTGAAAACCCGGTCCGAAGTCAGCTACTCGACCAAGAAGATCTATCGCCAGAAGGGCACCGGCGGCGCACGCCACGGCGCGCGGTCGGCTCCGATCTTCCGCAAGGGTGGTATCTACAAGGGTCCGACGCCGCGCGATCATGGGCATGATCTGCCCAAGAAGGTGCGCAAGCTGGGCCTGATGCATGCCCTGTCCGCCAAGGTCAAGGACGGCTCGCTTGTCATCATCGAGAACATCGAGTCCGATGGCAAGACGGCGTCGCTGGCCAAGCAGGTCCGTGACCTGGGCTGGAAGCGCGCGCTGATCATCGACGGGGCAGAGGTGAACGAAAACTTTGCCCGCGCCGCAGCCAACATCGAAGGTCTCGATGTCCTGCCGTCGATGGGGGCAAACGTCTATGACATCCTCAAGCGTGACACGCTCGTGCTCACGAAGGCGGGTGTCGAAGCACTGGAGGCTCGGTTGAAATGAGCGCGAAAGCTGAACATTACGATGTGATCCGCAAGCCGATCATCACCGAAAAGAGCACCATGGCGTCCGAGAATGGCGCGGTGGTCTTCGAAGTGGCGATCGACGCCAACAAGCCGCAGATCAAGGAGGCCGTCGAGGCTCTGTTTGGTGTGTCGGTCAAGGCGGTCAACACGACGATCACCAAGGGCAAGACCAAGCGCTTCCGCGGCCAGATGGGCCGTCGGAAAGACGTGAAGAAAGCCTATGTGACACTTGCCGAAGGCAACACGATCGACGTGACCACGGGTCTGTGATCGGTTCGGGCTGAGGCCCGGCCTGTGAGAATGACAAAGCCCCTCGCCAGTGATGGCGGGGGGCTTTCTCGTCGGGCACCGCGATCTGACTCCCCAACAGGTTTCGAAAAATAGTGGAAACCACATGTCTCGGACGCGGTCGTTGCCGCGTTCAGGCACGGCTGTTGCGGAAATGTTGCGCCTAGCTGATATAGAGAACCTCGACAATGAGGCCGTTGCCGCCATATCGACCGTTGTTGGCACATTCCACCAAGCGTCCGCCAGCCGGGTCCAAGAGCACGATTTGGCCGCTGCTAGTCTTGCGTGCAGCGACGATGGCATGTCCGCCGCGCCGTTCCCATGCGCCGGCTGGATTCTGGACGAACCATCCAACGCCGACAATAGCAGGCTTTGTCGGAGCCAGGTTTGCGAATTTCACGGGCATCAGGCCGCCGGTATTCACCACCCGGTTCACTGCGAACCCTTCCTGCATCAGCATGCTGGCAATATGGTCCCCACCGATGCCGGTCGAGGCGAAGGTGTTCGCGAACGCATGATGGCCCGCGTCATACTGAGTGTGGTCGAATGTCTGGGGAGCCGGAGCCGGACCCGGATCGGCATAAGGCGTGCGCCACGTTCCGCCGGCCACTGCATTGTTGTAAGTCCGCCACGCCAAGTTCCATTCGCCTTCGTCGAAAGTCATTTGTCGCGCCATGCCACGGGCCATCCAGATGGACGCGACCGCGCAGGAATTCGCCTGTCGTTGCGCCCATACATTGAATTCATGGCCGTCGCTGTCGGTTTGAACTGTCAGGGTCAAAGCATCCCTCCTCTAATAAATTTGGTTAAACAATTGTGCCGTGCCGCAATTATATCGTACTTTCCGACCTTCTTGGATCAATTTATGGACTGGTCTGGTTCAAGCCCGCGCCGGACAACGCTCGGGAATATGGGTTGACCGGGCCACAAGCATTGCCTAGTAACCCCCAACCGCGCAGCCCCGGATTCGTCCGGGGCTTCGTTGTTGTTCTAATCGGGGACCTTCGGGGCCCTATACCAAGGCTCGCAAGAGCCCAAACATAGCGGGGCAAAAGCCTCGCATCTGCTAACGGAAGACAGAAAGCATGGCACTCAAGTCGTATAAGCCGACGACGCCGGGCCAGCGCGGGCTGGTGCTGATCGACCGTTCGGAGCTGTGGAAAGGCCGTCCGGTCAAATCCCTTACTGAGGGTTTGACCAAATCGGGTGGCCGGAACAACACCGGACGTATCACATCCCGTCGTCGCGGTGGTGGGGCGAAACGCCTTTACCGTATCGTTGATTTCAAGCGGAGCAAGTATGACGTGGGCGCGACCGTCGCGCGCATCGAATACGACCCCAACCGCACCGCCTTCATCGCGCTCGTTCAGTATGACGATGGCGAACAGGCCTATATCCTCGCGCCCCAGCGCCTCGCCATCGGCGATCGCGTTGTCGCCTCGGCCAAGGCCGACGTGAAGCCGGGCAACGCGATGCCGTTCTCGGGCATGCCCATCGGGACAATTGTTCACAACATCGAACTGAAGCCCGGCAAGGGTGGCCAGATCGCACGTGCCGCCGGCACCTACGCCCAGTTCGTGGGCCGCGATGGTGGCTACGCGCAGATCCGTCTGAGCTCGGGCGAATTGCGCCTGGTCCGTCAGGAATGCATGGCGACCGTCGGTGCCGTGTCGAACCCCGACAACAGCAACCAGAACTACGGCAAAGCGGGCCGCATGCGCCACAAGGGCATCCGTCCGTCCGTCCGTGGTGTCGTTATGAACCCGATCGACCACCCGCACGGCGGTGGTGAAGGCCGGACCTCTGGCGGTCGTCACCCGGTGACACCGTGGGGCAAGCCGACCAAGGGCAAGCGCACTCGCAACAAAAACAAGGCGTCGCAGAAGCTGATCATCCGCTCGCGTCACGCCAAGAAGAAGGGGCGGTAAACCATGTCGCGCTCTGTATGGAAGGGCCCGTTCGTCGACGCCTATGTCTTGAAAAAGGCAGAAGCGACCCGCGAATCCGGCCGCAACGAAGTCATCAAGATCTGGTCGCGCCGCTCGACGATCCTGCCCCAGTTCGTGGGCCTGACGTTTGGCGTCTACAACGGCCAGAAGCATATCCCTGTGAACGTCAGCGAAGACATGATCGGTCAGAAGTTCGGTGAATATTCGCCGACCCGGACCTATTACGGTCATGCGGCTGACAAAAAAGCGAAGCGGAAGTAAGTCATGGGCAAGGAAAAGAACCCCCGCCGCGTGGCTGACAACGAAGCCATGGCGAAGCTGCGGATGCTGCGCACCAGCCCGCAGAAACTCAATCTCGTCGCCGGTCTCATCCGCGGCAAGAAAGTGGACAAGGCGCTGAACGATCTGACCTTCTCGAAGAAGCGGATCTCCGAGGACGTGAAGAAATGCCTTCAGTCCGCGATCGCCAACGCCGAAAACAACCACGGGCTTGACGTGGACGAGCTGATCGTCGCCGAAGCCTATGTCGGCAAGAACCTTGTCATGAAGCGCGGTCGCCCCCGGGCGCGCGGTCGTTTCGGCAAGATCATGAAGCCGTTTTCGGAGATCACCATCAAGGTGCGTCAAGTTGAGGAGCAGGCCTAATGGGTAACAAGACCAATCCGATCGGCATGCGCCTTCAGGTGAACCGCACCTGGGACAGCCGCTGGTACGCCGACACCAAGGACTATGGCAATCTTCTGCTCGAGGACATCGCGATCCGCGCGTTCATCGAGAAAGAATGCAAGCAGGCCGGTGTCGCCCGTGTCATCATCGAGCGCCCGCACAAGAAGTGCCGCGTGACCATTCACACCGCACGCCCCGGCGTCATCATCGGCAAGAAAGGCGCGGACATCGAGACGCTCCGCAAGAAGCTGGCCGCGATGACCGACAGCGAGCTGCACCTCAACATCGTTGAAGTGCGCAAGCCGGAGCTTGACGCGCAGCTGGTCGGCGAAAGCATCGCCCAGCAGCTCGAGCGTCGTGTGTCCTTCCGTCGTGCCATGAAGCGCGCCGTGCAGAACGCCATGCGCATGGGGGCCCTGGGCATCCGCGTGAACGTTGCCGGTCGTCTGGGTGGCGCGGAAATCGCACGGACCGAATGGTATCGCGAAGGCCGGGTGCCGCTGCACACGCTGCGCGCCGACATCGACTATGCCAATGTCGAGGCGGAAACGCCCTACGGCATCATCGGCATCAAGGTCTGGATCTTCAAAGGCGAAATCATGGATCATGATCCGTCGGCGCGGGATCGCAAGGCACAGGAACTTCAGGATGGCCCCGCACCGCGTGGTGCTGGCGGCGGTCGGAGGAATTAATCATGCTTCAACCAAAGCGTACAAAATTCCGCAAGATGTTCAAAGGGCGGATCAAGGGCGAAGCCAAGGGCGGCTCTGATCTGAACTTCGGCACTTTCGGCCTCAAGGCGCTTCAGCCTGAGCGTGTGACAGCCCGCCAGATCGAAGCCGCCCGTCGTGCCATGACGCGCCACATGAAGCGTCAGGGCCGTGTCTGGATCCGGATCTTCCCGGACACCCCCGTCACCTCCAAGCCGACCGAAGTGCGGATGGGTAAAGGTAAGGGCTCGGTGGATTTCTGGGCCGCCAAGGTCAAGCCGGGCCGCGTGATGTTCGAAATCGACGGCGTCGGTGAAGACATTGCCCGCGAGGCGCTGCGTCTGGCCGCGATGAAGCTGCCGATCAAGACCCGCGTCGTGGTTCGCGAGGACTGGTAAGGAGGGTGCGTGCAAGCACGCATCCTACGAGATTGGAAAGCCCCCGGTGTGAAATCGCCGGGGGTTTTTTGTTTCAGACGCCGGACATGAGAACGTCAACTGCGCGTGTGATTTCATCTCGTTGGGTTTTGGCCGACCCGACAATCCTCACCCGCGCCCGTCTTACGGAAGCGATCAACCGTGTTGCCAAGACATACGGATCTTGCTGAAAGTGTATCGTCGGATTCAGTTTCGACACCGCCGGGTATTCACGGATTAAGGGAATCACCACGATGGCCGTGTCTGGCGGCAGAAGGTCGCTTTCGACGACGACCATCAACTGGTCGCCAAACCTGACGATGTCATAAGTTGCTATCGCTTCCACGTCTCGCTCGCGACGCCGACCATGATGTCTGCCAGGGGGTGGCCGTTAACATCATGCCATTCGGACTGTGCTTCGAAAGCCGCGGCGTTTTCTTCAAGCCAATTTTCGCGCCGGGCATCATCGACAGCTTTGGCTAAAGCCGCTTCAGCAACAGCAGACACGTTTACGCCGTACTTTCGCGCCTCGTCCAGAGCCGTTGCATCAAGCGTGAGGGAAGTCTTGCGTTTCGTGGCCTGTGTCACAAACTGACCTCCTTGTGGCGTATACCGCTTATATATACCGTAATCCTTGTTCTTTCAAATCATCGTGTCGCTTTTGCGTTTGATCAGGTAGAACACCGAACCCAAAGTCGTCATGAAGATGATGCGATACGCTATGCCCGACCGAACAGCGTCCGAGCACGCCATTCCGGGACATCGATGCCATGCATCGGAAACAGCCAAAAAGACTGGCTCACTCCCAGCGGTAATTGAAACTCACCGACACGCGTTCGTCCTCGGACTGGTTCATCACCACCTCGTGGCGCAGCCAGCTTTCCCAGAGCAGCACGTCGCCGACCGCCGGTTTGACGTAGATAAACGAACGCATCTCCTCGCGCGCGTCCTTGCGGCGGGGTGGGGCGGCCATCATCATGGCGTGGCGTGGGTCTTCGAGTTTCAGGGCTGACGCGCCCTCGGGCATCGACACGTAGGTCGTGCCCGAGATCACCGAATGCGGGTGGATATGCGCGGCATGGAAGCCGCCTTCGGGCAGGATGTTGATCCAGAGATCCTCGAGCACCAGCTTGCGCCCGTCGAGATCGAATTCCAGGTCCTCGGCGAAACTGGCGACATGGGCATCAAGACAGGTGACCAGGTCGGCAAAGATCGGGAACCGCCAGGGCAGGTCCGTCAGCGACGCGTAGGAGGTGTAGCCAGGATAGGCGTTCTCCTCGCACCACTGCTGACCAGCCTCGTCATCCTCGGCGATGGTGAAACAGGAGTTCTCCATTTCCCCGGGGTCGATGGCGGGTCCGTGCTCGGACAAGGGCGCGTGGTAGAGGCGGGTCACGAAAAGGGAGGATACTGTGCTCATGCGGGGTGTTTACGCCGGTCCGGCCGCTTTGGCGAGAGCCCGATTTCGGCTAAGTGCTTTCGGTCTGCAAGGCGGCGGGTCACAGGAAAACGCCCGCTCCGACAGGATCGGAACGGGCGCTGAATGGGGATGTCCGCCCGAAGGTGGACGGACGGTCCAGAAGCCTGTCATTCCTGCGCGGGTTGAACGCGCTCGACGATGCGTTGATTAAGCGCGGCATCCTGCGCGGCCAGTTCTGCAATGGCCACGTATTCATCGACGCTGATGTCGGGTGCGGCGTCGATGGTGTCGGTGATCGCGACATTGGCCTCCTCGATCAATTCCCGCTGTTCGGCCTCGTCTTCGGCAGCCTGGATCTGCGGGATGTAGGTCTGGCGTACCGCGTCGACGTCTCGCAGGGCGACGACGAAGGCATCCAGCTTGTCGTCGCTGTATTCCGTCTGGGTCGCCTCCGGCGCATCGCTCTGGGTGCTCTGGGCAAGAGCCGGGGTCACTGCGCCGAGACCGACAAGCGTGGTCGTGGCCGCAAGGGCGAAAGCGCGCGAAGTCCGGCGCAGGGCAGTTCCGATTGTAAAGGTCATGTTTTCTCCGTAGTTCATGTCGTCCATCCGGACCTGTGCGGTCCGACCCCCTTCACATGCGGTCTCGGTCCGGGCCTCGCAAATCCTTCGGCGAAAACATGCTGGATACCGCCTGGCGCGCCGGGCCGAAGACAGCCGTGGAGCGTCCGGCGGTCCGACCTGAAAGGCGGCCAACAGCGTGGCTGTCCGGCCTCGCAAGAGATAGGACTTGCGTGATCCGCACATCCGACCTATACGGCCCGCTCATCCACCTCCACCGGGAATCAGGGTGACCCGCTCAATGACGGGGCCTTCCGGTGATGTTGACAGAAAGGAATGGCGACATGAACGCCAAGGAACTCGGCGACAAGACGCCCGATCAGCTGCGTGACGAGCTGGTCAACCTCAAGAAAGAGGCCTTCAACCTCCGCTTTCAGCAGGCCACCGGCCAGCTCGAGAACACCGCGCGCATCCGCCAGGTGCGCCGTAACGTGGCACGCATCAACACCGTGCTGAACCAAAAGGCGGCTTCGGCTGCCAGCGACGCGTAAGAGGGAGCCAGACAGATGCCCAAACGTATCCTTTCCGGCACCGTCACATCGACAGCCAACGCACAGACCGTGACCGTTTCCGTCGAGCGCCGCTTCAAGCACCCGGTTCTTCAGAAGACGATCCGGAAGTCCAAGAAATATCGCGCCCATGACGAGGCCGAGACATTCGCAGTCGGGGACGCTGTCCGCATTCAGGAATGCGCCCCCAAGTCGAAGACCAAACGCTGGGAGGTCATCGCTGAGTAAGCGATAACCCTTCGGCATTTACGAAACCCCCGGGCCAATGCCTCGCTCTGAGCGGTCCGGGACGTCGGGAGACAAAACATGATCCAGATGCAGACCAATCTGGATGTAGCTGACAACAGCGGCGCACGCCGTGTTCAGTGCATCAAGGTTCTGGGTGGGTCCAAGCGGAAATACGCGTCGGTGGGTGACATCATCGTCGTATCCGTGAAGGAAGCCATCCCGCGCGGTCGCGTGAAGAAAGGCGATGTCCGCAAGGCCGTCGTCGTACGCACCGCCAAGGAAGTCCGTCGCGAAGACGGCACAGCCATCCGTTTTGACCGCAACGCCGCCGTGATCCTGAACAACGCAGGTGAACCGGTCGGTACGCGTATCTTCGGCCCGGTTGTGCGTGAACTGCGTGGCAAGAACTTCATGAAAATCATCTCGCTTGCTCCGGAGGTGCTGTAATGGCTGCTAAGCTCCGCAAAGGCGACAAGGTGGTCGTGCTTGCCGGTAAAGACAAAGGCAAGTCGGGCACCATCGCGTCCGTAGATCCCAAGGCCGGCAAGGCCGTGGTTGACGGTGTGAACATGGCAATCCGTCACGTGCGCCAGTCCCAGACGACACAGGGTGGCCGCACGCCCAAGGCGATGCCGATCGACCTGTCGAACCTGGCGATTGTCGACAAGAACGGCAAACCGACCCGCGTCGGCTTCAAGACCGAAGGCGACAAGAAGGTCCGTTATGCCAAGACAACAGGGGATGTGATCGATGCTTGATACCGCAACCTACACCCCGCGTCTTCGTTCGGTCTTCCGCGATCAGATCAAGGCCGCTCTGAAGGAAGAGTTCGGCTACACCAACGACATGATGATCCCGCGTCTTGACAAGATCGTGCTCAACATCGGCTGTGGCGCCGAAGCTGTCCGTGACAGCAAGAAAGCCAAGTCGGCTGTCGAGGATCTGTCGAAGATCGCCGGTCAGCAGGCCGTGACCACCAAGGCAAAGAAATCCATCGCGGGCTTCCGCGTTCGCGAAGAAATGCCGCTTGGTGCCAAGGTCACGCTGCGTGGCGACCGGATGTACGATTTCCTGGATCGTCTGATCACCATCGCGATGCCCCGTATCCGGGACTTCCGCGGCGTGAAGCCGTCCTTTGATGGTCGTGGCAACTTTGCCATGGGCATGAAAGAGCACATCGTGTTCCCCGAAATCGACTTCGACAAGGTCGATGAAGTCTGGGGCATGGATATCATCATCACGACGACCGCAAAGACCGACGCGGAAGCCAAGGCGCTGTTGAAGCACTTCAACATGCCGTTCAACGCCTGAGGGGACTGATACCATGGCGAAGAAAGCAATGATTGAACGCGAAAAGAAGCGTCAGAAGCTGGTGGAAAAATACGCCGCCAAGCGGGCTGAGCTGAAAGAAATCGCGAACGACGAAAGCAAGCCGATGGAAGAGCGCTTCAAGGCGCGCCTCAAGCTTGCAAAACTGCCGCGGAACAGCGCGCCGTCGCGCCTGCACAACCGCTGCCAGCTCACCGGGCGTCCGCACGCCTATTATCGCAAACTCAAGGTCAGCCGGATCATGCTTCGTGAACTTGCCAGCAATGGACAAGCCCCCGGTATGGTCAAGTCGAGCTGGTAAGGAGGGCATAGTATGAACGATCCTATCGGCGATATGCTCACCCGTATCCGCAACGCACAGATGCGCGGCAAGTCCACAACCATGACACCGGCCTCCAAGCTGCGTGGCCGCGTTCTCGCGGTGATGGCGGACGAAGGCTACATCCGGGGTTTCGAAGAAACCAAGGACGTGAATGGCCACCCCGCGTATGAAATCAGCCTGAAGTACTACGATGGCACTCCCGTGATCCGCGAACTCAAGCGCGTGTCCAAGCCGGGCCGTCGCGTGTATCTGGGTGTGGACGATATTCCGCAGGTCCGTCAGGGCCTTGGCGTGTCGATCGTGTCCACCTCCAAAGGCGTCATGACCGATGCAAGTGCCCGCAGCCACAATGTTGGCGGCGAAGTACTTTGCACTCTGTTCTAAGGAGGTCTGGTAATGTCTCGTATTGGTAAACAGCCGGTCGAGCTGCCCTCGGGTGTCTCGGCATCCCTGTCCGGCCAGACCATCGAAGTGAAGGGGCCGAAAGGCGCCATGAGCTTCACCGCGACCGATGATGTGACCATCACGGTTGAAGACAATGTGATCAAGGTCGACCCGCGCGGGAAATCCAAGCGCGCGCGCCAGCAGTGGGGCATGTCCCGCACGATGGTGGCGAACCTGGTGCACGGCGTGACTGAAACCTTCAAGAAAGAGCTTGAAATTCAGGGCGTCGGCTACCGAGCGCAGCTTCAGGGCAATGTCCTCAGGCTGAACCTCGGTCTGTCGCATGACGTTGATTTTCCCATTCCGGACGGTGTGACTGTTACCGTGCCCAAGCAGACGGAGATCGTGATCGAAGGTCAGGATGCTCAGCTGGTGGGCCAGGTTGCAGCGAACATTCGCGACTGGCGCAGGCCCGAGCCCTACAAAGGCAAAGGCATTCGCTACAAGGGCGAATTCATCTTCCGTAAGGAAGGCAAGAAGAAGTAAGGACGCGGAAAAATGGCAAACAGTAAACGTGATCTGTTCCAGAAACGCCGTCTGCGCGTTCGGAACAAGCTTCGCAAGGTCAATGCAGGGCGCGCGCGCCTCAGCGTTCACCGCTCCAACAAGAACATCAGCGTTCAGCTGATCGACGATGTGAACGGCGTGACGCTCGCAGCGGCTTCGACGATGGAAAAAGACCTCGCCGGCGGCAAGAACGACGTCGAGGCGGCCACCAAGGTCGGCGCGGCGATTGCCGAGCGGGCCAAGAAGGCCGGCATCAGCGAAGCCTATTTCGACCGTGGCGGATTTCTTTTCCACGGCCGGGTCAAGGCGCTTGCCGAGGCGGCCCGCGAAGGCGGTCTGAAGATCTAACGGTGCGGGTGCGTGGGAACACGCACCCCGTCGAAAATACCGTAGGGTGCGTGATTTCACGCACCTTGCTTTGCGGAAGGCCAAGCCCTTCCCGATGATCCGGGAGCTCCGAAAGGCTCACCTGGATTGGATAACGGGCCCTGCGCCCACAAACGAAAAGGATGCCTACATGGCAGAACGTGAAAACCGTCGGGGCAATCGCCGCGACCGCGAAGAGCAAGCTCCGGAATTCGCAGATCGCCTGGTCGCGATCAACCGGGTGTCCAAGACCGTCAAGGGGGGCAAGCGTTTCGGCTTCGCCGCGCTTGTCGTTGTGGGCGATCAGAAAGGCCGCGTCGGCTTTGGCAAGGGCAAGGCCAAGGAGGTCCCCGAGGCCATCCGCAAGGCGACCGAGCAAGCCAAGCGCAAGATGATCCGCGTGCCGCTGCGCGAAGGCCGCACGCTGCACCACGACATGGAAGGCCGTCATGGCGCCGGCAAGGTCGTGATGCGCACAGCCCCGACCGGCACCGGGATCATCGCCGGTGGTCCGATGCGTGCCGTGTTCGAGATGCTGGGTGTTCAGGACGTCGTCGCCAAGTCGATCGGCTCGCAGAACCCCTACAACATGATCCGCGCCACGCTGGACGGCCTGAGCAAGGAATCCAGCCCGCGCTCCGTCGCGCAGCGTCGTGGCAAGAAAGTCGCCGACATCCTGCCCAAGCGTGAAGACACGCCGCAGGAAAGCGGCCAGGTTGCTGAGGAGGCCTGATCCACATGGCAAAGACAATCGTAGTCAAGCAGGTCGGTTCCCCGATCCGCCGCCCCGCCATCCAGCGTCAGACGCTGATCGGCCTGGGCCTGAACAAGATGCACAAGACCCGCGAACTCGAGGACACACCCGCCATCCGTGGCATGGTCCGCAAGGTCTCGCACATGGTCGAGATCATCGAAGAGCGCGACTGAGAAATCAGTTCCGGGTCGGCCCGATACGGCTGGTCGAGATAAACACGCAATCAATAAGCCTCCCGGACGACCGGGGGGTTTTTTGCGTTCTTGCGGCATGTCCTGTGCGTCAGCGCACGGGGTCCGGCTTGCGCCACTGGGGGTTCACGCTAGGTCATCAAACATGTCAATCAAGAAGGAGGCCTTTCGATGACCCAGACACGCCGCAGTTTTCTGACCTCTGTCGCCGCCGCAGGTACGATCACGGTCCTGCCATTCAAGGGCCGGGCCGCCGGGCACGCCTCCAACATGTTCGAATCGGATGCCGGGACATTTACCGTCCATCCCGTCAGCCATGCTTCGGTGGTCATCGAAACACCGGCGGGTGTGATGTATATCGACCCGGTTGGCGAGGTGAGCCAGTACAGCGATCTGCCCGCTGCCGACATGATCCTGATCACGCATGAACATGGCGACCACTACAACGCCGACACGCTGGACGCGCTCAAGGGCGAGGACACGGTGATGCTGACCAACCCGGCGGTGTTCGACATGCTGCCCGAAGGCATGAAGACCAACACCACGTCTTTGGCCAATGGCGAGTCGACCGAGGTCGCCGGTGTCGAGATTTCCGCTATCCCGGCCTACAACACGACCGAGGGTCGGACAGATTTCCACCCGGAGGGCCGCGACAACGGCTACGTGCTCGATTTCGACGGTTTCCGCATCTATGTCTCGGGCGACACCGAGGACATCCCGGAAATGCGGGCGCTTGAAGACATCGATCTGGCATTTGTCTGCATGAACCTGCCCTTCACGATGAGCGCCGATGCCGCCGCCTCGGCGGTGTCGGAATTCGCCCCGACCTATGTCTATCCCTATCACTACCGGGGCCGCGACAACGGCACCCAGGACCCGGCGGAATTCGCCGAGATGGTCGAGGGGGATGTCGAGGTCAAGATGGGCGAGTGGTACAGCTGACACGCGGACCGGCCTTGCGGGGGGCAGACCTGCCCACCCGCACGGCCTCGTGATGCCGCCCGGCCGGCGGGGGGCAAAAGGTTACGGCGGGGATCCGCAGGGCGTGGTGTCCACACCGCGCGGACGCAGACCAACCCCCCTTGATCCAGGCCGTGCAACCTTCTATACGCGCCCGGTGGACCCGAGAGGTCCCGATTCACAATCAAGAAAAGCCGCGTTCGTCCCACATCGCTTCGGGGACGGTTCCGGCAAGGAGAAGCGATATGAAACTGCATGAACTGCGCGACAATCCCGGCGCAACCAAGAGCAAAAAGCGCGTTGGCCGTGGTCCGGGCTCCGGCTATGGCAAGATGGGCGGCCGGGGTATCAAAGGTCAGAAATCCCGTTCGGGTGTGGCGATCAAGGGCTACGAGGGTGGCCAGATGCCGCTCTACCAGCGTCTTCCCAAGCGTGGCTTCAACAAGCCGAACCGCAAGTCGTTCGCCGTGGTCAACCTTGGCCTGATCCAGAAATTCGTCGACGCCGGCAAGCTCGATGCCAATGGCACGATCGACGAGGACGCGCTGGTCACGTCCGGTCTGGTGCGCCGCAAGCTGGACGGTATCCGCGTACTCGCCAAGGGCGATGTCACCGCGAAACTGCAACTGGCAGTCACCGGCGCTTCGAAATCCGCGGTCGAGGCGGTGGAGAAAGCTGGTGGGTCCGTGACGGTCACAACCGCGCAGGCTGCCGAATAAGAGGTTGTGAGCGGCCCTCGCGCCGCTTACATAGCCTCCAGAGCTTTCCAAACGCCGCCTGAGCCGGACCGCTCATGGCGGCGTTCATCATAAAAGAGACCCGCATGGTATCAGCAGCAGAACAAATGGCCGCGAACACAAGCTGGTCTGCGCTCGGCAAGGCGACCGATCTGCGCAACCGCATCCTGTTCACGCTTGGCCTTCTGATCGTCTACCGCATCGGCACCTTCATCCCGGTTCCCGGGATCGACGGCTTGGCCCTGCGGGACTTCATGGAGCAGGCCCAGCAGGGCATCGGGGGCATTCTGACGATGTTCACCGGTGGCGCCCTCGGGCGGATGGGGATCTTCGCCCTCGGCATCATGCCGTATATTTCGGCCTCCATCATCGTTCAGCTGCTGGCCTCCATGGTGCCGGCGCTGGAACAGCTCAAGAAAGAGGGGGATGCGGGGCGCAAGAAGATCGCGCAATATACCCGCTATGGCACCGTGCTTCTGGCCACGTTCCAGGCCTACGGTCTGGCTGTCAGCCTTGAAGCGGGCGATCTTGTCACCGATCCCGGCTGGTTCTTCCGTGCGTCCTGCGTGATCACCCTCGTGGGTGGCACCATGTTCCTGATGTGGCTGGGCGAACAGATCACCGCGCGCGGCGTCGGAAACGGCATCTCGCTGATCATCTTCGTCGGCATCATCGCCGAAGTTCCCGCCGCCCTGGCGCAGTTCTTTGCCTCGGGCCGCTCCGGTGCCATCAGCCCGGCCGTGATCGTGGGGGTGATCCTCATGGTCATTGCGGTGATCATGTTCGTGGTCTTCATGGAGCGGGCGCTCCGAAAGATCACCATCCAGTATCCGCGTCGCCAGGTCGGCATGAAGATGGCCGAAGCACAGAACAGCCACCTGCCGGTCAAGGTCAACCCGTCGGGCGTGATCCCTGCGATCTTCGCCAGCTCGCTTCTGCTGTTGCCGACGACGATCAGCACCTTCAGCGGTCAGAGCTCTGGCCCGGTCATGTCGACGATCCTGGCCTATTTCGGCCCCGGCCAGCCGCTCTACCTGCTGTTCTTCGGCGCGATGATCGTGTTCTTCGCGTATTTCTACACCTTCAACGTCTCGTTCAAGGTCGAGGATGTCGCCGACAACCTGAAGAACCAGAACGGCTTTGTTCCCGGCATCCGTCCGGGCAAGAAGACGGCGGAGTACCTGGAATACGTGGTCAACCGCGTGCTGGTTCTCGGTTCGGCCTACCTGACGGCGGTCTGTCTGCTTCCGGAAATCCTGCGCGGCCAGTTCGCCATCCCGTTCTATTTTGGCGGCACGTCTGTCCTGATTGTCGTGTCGGTCACGATGGACACGATCCAGCAAGTGCAAAGCCACCTGCTCGCGCATCAGTACGAAGGTCTTATTCAAAAGTCGCAGCTGCGCGGCAAGGGTAAGTCCAAAGGCAAGAGACGGAGTCCAGCGCGCCGATGAACATCATACTTTTGGGCCCGCCGGGTGCGGGCAAAGGCACCCAGGCGCGGTTTCTCTGTGAAGAGCGCGACATGATCCAGCTTTCGACCGGCGACATGCTGCGGGACGCAAAGGAAAGCGGAACCGAGATGGGCAATCGCGTGGCCGAGGTGATGGCCCGCGGCGAGCTTGTGACCGATGACATCGTGATCGGTCTGATCCGCGAAAAGCTCGAAGGCGACAAGAAGGGGGGCTTCATCTTTGACGGCTTCCCCCGGACGCTGGCGCAGGCCGACGCGCTGGCGGATCTTCTTGCCGAAGAAGGCGAGACCCTGGATGCGGTGATCGAAATGCGGGTCGATGACGAAGCGCTGGTTGCGCGGATCACGGCCCGGTCGACCTGCGCCACGTGCGGCGAGGTGCATAACGACAACACCAAGCCGATTCCCGAGGACGGGAAATGCGCGCATTGTGGTGGTACCGAATTCAAGCGCCGCGCCGACGACAACGAGGACAGCCTCAAGCAGCGCCTGATGGAATACTACAAGAAGACCTCGCCACTGATCGGCTATTACTATGCCAAGGACCAGCTGTCCGTCGTGAATGGCCTGGGCGAGATCAAGGATGTGAAGGCCGAGATCGACAAGGTTCTGGGTTAGGGCAGGGGGGCGAAACCCCTTGCGACCCCGGTTTCGGAACCACGTCGCACCCGCCCCGGACCGAATTCCGACCCGGGTTCGAAAACAGCCTTGACCCGCCCTTGACGTCCCAGTCAAACACTCCTATTTACCGCCATCTCGTTAAGAGAATCGTCATCGCAGCAGGGGTCGCACCCGTGTTGCGGATCACCTGATCAGCACAGGCCCGAGGGTTGAAGAAACCGCCGGGCCTCATGTTGTGAAAAAAGGGTCTGGAGCTACGGACCCGCAACGAAAAGGAAGACCTTACGTGGCACGTATTGCTGGCGTGAACATTCCCACAGGGAAGCGCGTTCCGATCGCCCTCACTTACATCACCGGTATTGGCCATGCCTCCGCAAAGCAGATTTGCGAGGCGACCAACATCGACCAGACCCGCCGTGTCAACGAACTGAGCGATGCCGAAGTGCTCGCCATTCGTGAGCATATCGACGCCAACTTCACCGTTGAAGGTGACCTGCGGCGCGAAGTGCAAATGAACGTCAAGCGTCTGATGGACCTCGGCTGCTACCGCGGCCTGCGCCATCGTCGCAACCTCCCGGTGCGCGGTCAGCGGACCCACACCAACGCTCGTACCCGCAAAGGCCCCGCAAAGGCCATTGCCGGTAAGAAGAAATAAGGGAGGTCCGAACCAATGGCACGTGATACCCGTCGCGGAGGCAAGAAGAAGGTCTCCAAGAACATCGCAGCTGGCGTCGCACATGTGAACTCCAGCTTCAACAACACCAAGATCCTGATCTCCGACGTGCAGGGCAACGCCATTTCGTGGTCGTCTGCCGGCACCATGGGCTTCAAGGGCTCGCGCAAATCCACACCCTACGCTGCCCAGCTGGCAGCCGAGGATGCGGGCCGCAAGGCGCAGGAACACGGTGTCAAGACGCTCGAAGTCGAAGTTCAGGGGCCCGGTTCGGGTCGTGAATCGGCTCTGCGCGCGCTTGCGGCTGTCGGTTTCAACATCACCTCGATCCGTGATGTGACTCCGATCGCGCATAACGGCTGCCGTCCGCCAAAGCGTCGTCGCGTCTGAGACGTCTCGATTACCAGACATGGCTCTGCTTTCGGGCGGAGCCATGTTTTCGTCATTTTAACCTCGGGCGTTTCTGCCTTTCGGACATGGGGCAGGAACAAGAATGGAGGGACGCATGATCCACAAGAACTGGGCAGAACTGATCAAGCCGACGCAGCTCGACGTCAAGCCGGGCGCCGATCCGTCGCGCGTGGCGACCGTCGTCGCCGAACCGCTCGAGCGGGGCTTTGGTCTGACCCTTGGCAACGCGCTGCGCCGCGTGCTGCTGTCGTCGCTGCAAGGCGCGGCCATCACCTCCGTTCAGATCGACAACGTGCTGCACGAGTTCTCGAGCGTGGCCGGTGTGCGTGAAGACGTGACAGATATCGTTCTGAACCTCAAGGGCGTCAGCCTGCGTATGGAGGTCGAAGGCCCCAAGCGCGTGTCGATCAACGCCAAGGGACCGGGCGTCGTCACCGCCGGCGACATCTCGGAAACCAATGGCATCGAAGTGCTGAACCGCGACCACGTGATCTGCCACCTCGACGAGGGTGCGGACCTCTACATGGAACTGACGGTCAACACCGGCAAGGGCTATGTCTCGGCCGACAAGAACAAGCCGGAAGACGCACCCATCGGCCTGATGCCGATCGACGCGATCTATTCGCCGGTCAAGAAGGTCTCCTATGACGTGCAGCCGACCCGCGAGGGCCAGGTGCTCGACTACGACAAGCTGACCATGAAGGTCGAAACCGACGGCTCCGTCACACCCGAAGACGCCGTGGCCTTCGCCGCGCGCATCCTTCAGGACCAGTTGTCGGTCTTCGTCAATTTCGACGAACCGGAATCGGCGCGCCCGCAGGACGACGACGACGGTCTCGAGTTCAACCCGCTTCTGCTCAAGAAGGTGGACGAACTGGAACTGTCCGTGCGCTCGGCGAACTGCCTGAAGAACGACAACATCGTCTATATCGGCGACCTGATCCAGAAGACCGAAGCCGAGATGCTCCGCACCCCGAACTTCGGCCGCAAGTCGCTGAACGAGATCAAGGAAGTGCTATCGGGCATGGGCCTGCACCTTGGCATGGATGTCGAGGACTGGCCGCCGGACAACATCGAAGACCTGGCGAAAAAGCTGGAAGACAACTTTTAAGACCCCGTAGGGTGCGTGATCTTCACGCACCTTGCACCCCCGGGCATCCGCCCCAAGGAGAGCCGCTGACACGCATCGGTGGCCGGACAAAGCAAAAACGCCCGTAGAGGGCACGATTTGGAGAAGATACATGCGTCACGCACGAGGCTACCGCCGCCTGAACCGCACACACGAGCACCGCAAGGCGCTCTTTGCCAACATGGCCGGCTCGCTCATCGAACATGAGCAGATCAAGACAACCCTGCCCAAGGCGAAGGAACTTCGCCCGATCGTCGAAAAGCTGATCACACTCGCCAAGCGCGGCGATCTGCACGCGCGCCGTCAGGCCCGCGCCTCGCTCAAGCAGGACATGCACGTCGCCAAGCTGTTCGACGTGCTCGGCCCGCGCTTTGCCGACCGCAAGGGCGGCTATATCCGGGTCCTGAAGGCCGGCTTCCGCTATGGCGACATGGCACCGATGGCGATCATCGAATTCGTCGACCGCGACGTCGATGCCAAGGGTGCCGCCGACAAGGCGCGCGTGGAAGCCTTGGAAATGGCCGACGACTAATAAGATCCACGCCCTTGAGGCGCGATCACGACCCCGCCCGAGTGGCGGGGTCTTTTCGTTTGCAGGGCAACGCCCGCTCCGTTTCCGAGCGCTTAACCCTTCCCGCCGATACACATCGCCATCGGATCCGAGACCCGTTCCGTCTTTCGGCGGAACACCCCAGGCGACGACCCTCTCTCTGCGGACGCTCCATGTGCGTTCAGACCACGAGAGACGCGTCTCAAGAGGCCCTCCTGGGTAAAGGTTCCGAGCCTTCCCAGGCTCTGCACGGGGAAGAGGATGTCCACCCGTCTCAGGTGACGTCACCTCTTTTCTGCAAGACCCGGCGGGATCACCCCACCGACAATCCAATCGCCGTAGGGTGCGTGATTTCACGCACCACGTCGGCGTGCGCGGTGCGTGCAGAGCACACACCCTACGACCATCGCACCGGGCGCGGAATCAAGGCGAAGCCGCCGCGCTATCGCCAGAGCGCCCCACGGGCTGGCGATTGGTATGCGTATGCGCAACGCTCATATTTTGTTCGGACTTGGCAACCATAAAGCGCGCCGTTCAACCCGAGGACGCCATCCCGCGATCCGGCGATGCCGCTTCTGTAGGGTGCGCGTGCACGCGCTCCTCATTATTTATTTGTCTCGCTTAGCCTGTTTAACTTCGTACCAGACGAATAAAACTGCAAGGATAAGTGCTACTGCCATTCCTTGATAAGTGAATAGGGTCTGCTGGGAGAAAAATAGCGCTCCCAAGATCACAGCCAAAAAGATCGCATACCTTGAAAACCGCGACATCATGCGAACTGCCAAACCGGATTGAAAAAGCTCAAGTGTTTCAAGTCGGACAAACTCAAACATCCAACTCCTCAACAAACCGCGCGTTTTCCTGGATGTACTGGAACCGCAGTTCCGGCTTCTTGCCCATCAGTCGTTCCACCAGATCGCCGGTTTCGCCCGGTTCGTCCTCGTCGATCGTCACGCGGATCAATTTCCGGGACGCCGGGTCCATTGTGGTTTCCTTCAGATCCTTTGCATCCATCTCGCCCAGACCCTTGAAGCGCTGGACGTCGATCTTGCCTTTGCCGCCCAGGCCCTTCTCCATCATCAGGTCCTTTTCGGCATCGTCCGCCACGTAAAGCCGCTTGGCCCCTTGGGTCAGGCGGTAGAGCGGCGGGCAGGCGAGGTACAGATGCCCCGCGTCGATCATCGGGCGCATCTGGGTGAAGAAGAATGTCATCAAAAGCGACGCAATATGGGCGCCGTCCACGTCGGCATCCGTCATGATGATAATCTTGTCGTAACGAAGATCGTCCACGTTGAACTTGGTCCCGAGACCCACACCCAGGGCCTGTGTCAGATCGCTGATCTCGGCATTGGTCCCCAATTTGGAGGAGGCAGCGCCCAGAACGTTCAGGATCTTCCCCCGCAGCGGCAACAGGGCTTGCGTCTTGCGGTCCCGCGCCATCTTGGCCGAACCACCGGCCGAGTCGCCTTCGACGATGAACAGCTCTGTCCCGTCGCGCACGGAAGACGCGCAATCCACCAGCTTGCCCGGCAGGCGCAGTTTCTTCGTCGCCGTCTTGCGCTGGGTCTCCTTCTCCTGCCGCCGCCGCAGACGTTCCTCGGCGCGCAGCACCAGGAAATCGAGGATCGCACCGGCGGATTTCGTATCCGCCGCCAGCCAGTTGTCGAAATGGTCGCGCACGGCGCCTTCGACCAGCCTCTGCGCCTCGGTCGTGGCCAGCCGGTCCTTGGTCTGGCCCACGAATTCCGGTTCGCGAATGAAGCAGGACACCAATGCGCAGCCGCCGGTGATCAGGTCGTCGCGGGTGATCTGCGCGGCCTTCTTGTTGTTGATCAACTCGCCGTAGGCGCGGATCCCCTTGAGGATCGCCGCCCAGAACCCGGCCTCGTGAGTGCCGCCTTCGGGGGTCGGCACGGTGTTGCAGTAGGACTGGATGAACCCGTCGCGCGCCGGCGTCCAGTTGATCGCCCATTCGACCTTGCCCGGCGCGTTGAACTTTTCGCGGAAGGCGACCGTGCCGGAAAACGGCTTGTCCGCATAGGTCGACGCGCCACCCAGCGTTTCGGTCAGGTAATCGCTCAGGCCGCCGGGAAAGTGGAACGTGGCCTCGGTCGGCGTTTCGCCGTCGTCGATCGCCGATTTCCAGCGAATCTCGACCCCGGAAAACAGGTAGGCCTTTGACCGCACCATCTTGAGCAATCGCGCCGGTTTGAACCGGTGCGAGCCGAAGATCTCTTCGTCGGCATGAAAGGTCACCGTGGTGCCGCGCCGGTTCGGGGCCTGCCCGACCTTGGCCACCGGGCCCAGCGGCACACCGCGCGAAAAGCGCTGTTCATAGACTTCCTTGTTGCGCGCGACCTGGACCACCATCGAATCCGACAGCGCGTTGACCACCGATGCGCCGACACCGTGCAGACCACCCGAAGTCTCGTAAGCCTTGCCGGAAAACTTGCCGCCCGCATGCAGCGTGCACAGGATCACCTCGAGCGCCGACTTGCCCGGAAACTTGGGATGCGGATCGATCGGGATGCCGCGCCCGTTGTCGCGGATGGTGACGGCATGATCGGCGTGCAACTCGACCTCGATCCGGTTGGCATGGCCGGCCACCGCCTCGTCCATCGAGTTGTCGAGAACCTCGGCCACGAGGTGGTGCAACGCCCGTTCATCGGTGCCGCCGATATACATGCCGGGGCGCTTGCGGACGGGCTCCAGCCCTTCGAGCACCTCGATCGAGGAGGCATCATAGTCGGTCGGTTCGTGTCCGGAGAGGAGGTCTTCGGCCATGGCTGCTGCTCTGTGTTTGTTGCTTTGTGACAGTATGTCAGAGCGTGGCGGAGGGGGGAAGCGTTAGCGTGCCTTGACCCGCAGCCAGTCTGCCAGGTCTTCCTCGTGAAGGATGCCCTGCGCCAGCGCGATGATCTTGTTGCCTGTTTCTTCGGTGTCCCAGGTGATCTCGATGCCGTGCAGATCAAGGCAGACGTCCATGGCCTGATGTGCCGTGCGCTTGTTCCCATCGTTGAAGCAATGCCCGCGCGAAATGGCCGTTACATAGGCCGCGGCAAGGTCGAACACGTCATTGATCATGCCGTAGACAAGCCTGTTGTCGACACGGCCCAAGGCTCCCTCGAGCGACTTGTCCTTGGCAAGGCCCGGGATTTCCCCGGGGTTCAAAACGGCGTCATGGATTGCGATGACCGTGTCGGCCGACAGAAGGAAGTAGTTCATTTATCTTTGAGATAATCCAGAACAGGCTGGTTCACGGCGCGACGCTTTTCGAGGGAAGCCATCACCTCATCCATCGACGCATGCCGCGGCTCTTCCTGAAGCGATGCTTCTTCGGGGACGAGGTAGCCCACGCATTTGGAATTCTTCATGATGGCCACGGGTTTGCCGCCGGACCGGGCCAGCACCTTTTGCGGCTCGCGAAGTTCGGTGATCGTGCAAATGTGGTTGGTGTGCAGACGTGCCATGAGATGACCTCCTGAATGTGTATTTGAATATACATTCAGATAGGCGTCTTTTCAACGGGCTTGAGCGCGGAACCCTAGGGGGTTTCCTTGGGCTCCGTCTTCATCAGGCGGTCGGCTTTGCGCCGCACCAGCACATTGCGCAGGTCGTGCATCGCCAGAAGAAGTGGGTCCGTTACCAGGTCCAGCTGTTCATCGGTCGCGCGCGATTGTGCCCATTGGGTCGTCAGGTTGAGGTGATCCACCGCGCGCAGGATGTCGTCGATATCCCGTTCGGCAAGGACGGTCTGCCGTTCGGCCATCCAGCTGCGGATGACCTCGACATCCCTGTCGCTGAGGCTGCGGTCTCCATGCGGCTTGATCTCGCCGTTGCGGATGTTGATGACCGCGATCTGGTCCATCTCGATCCGGCGCTGACGGTTTTCCGTGTCGACGCGAAACACCAGCGCGCCGTTTTCACGCACCCTGAAATAATACTCGGGAAGGTCACCCGACATACAGACCTCTTGTTGCTGACCGGACCATGACCCGCGTCAGCCGGTTTTGCCAGTGGTCGCGCCTTGGATGCGCGGTTTGTTCAGGATGCATGGCGATGGCAGAACACTTGCGCCCGGGAACCGGTATCACGATAGCCCGGCGCAGAACGTCTGGATGCGGCGACAGGCTTCGGTCAACGCCTCGTCGGAGGTGGCATAGCTGACGCGGAAGTAGGGGCTCAGGCCGAAGGCGGCGCCGAAGACAACCGCGACCCCCTGTTCCTCGAGCAACGCGGTGGCGAAGGCTTCGTCCGTATCGATCAATGTGCCGCCCGCGCTGGTCTTGCCGATGCAGCCGGCAATCGACGGATATACGTAGAACGCGCCTTCCGGCACGGCGCAGGTGATCCCCTCAGCGGCATTCAGGCCCGCGACGACAAGATCGCGACGCTTGCGGAACGCCTCGTTGCGGTCGGCCAGAAACTCCTGCGGGCCGTTCAACGCCTCGACCGTGGCCCATTGGCTGATCGAACAGGGGTTCGTCGTGGATTGCGATTGCAGCTTGCGCATGGCGGCGATCAGGTTCTCGGGGCCCGCGGCATAGCCGATCCGCCAGCCGGTCATGGCGTAGGACTTGGACACGCCGTTCACCGTCAGGGTCCTGTCATACAGCCCCGGTTCCACTTGTGCCGGCGTGCAGAACCGGAACCCGTCATAGGCAAGGTGTTCGTACATGTCGTCGGTCATCACCCAGACATGGGGATGCCGCATCAACACATCTGTCAACGCTTTCAATTGGTTGTGACCGTAGCCTGCGCCCGTGGGATTGGACGGGGAGTTGAAGATGAACCACTTGGTGTTCGGCGTGATCGCCGCCTCGAGCGCCTCGGGCGTCAGGCGGAACCCGTTGTCGATCGTGGTCTCGATGATCACCGGCTCGCCGCCGCCCAGCCGCACCATGTCAGGGTAGCTGACCCAATAGGGGGCGGGGATGATCACCTCGTCACCGGGGTTCAGCGTCGCCATCAGCGCGTTGTAAAGCACCTGCTTGCCGCCCGTGGACACCGCAACCTGCGAGGGCGTGTAATCCAGATCGTTCTCGCGCTTGAACTTGGCGCAGATCGCCTGCTTGACCTCGGGGATGCCATCGACCGCGGTGTATTTCGTTTTTCCCGCTTCAATCGCCGCAATTGCGGCGGCCTTGATGTTGTCGGGTGTGTCAAAGTCCGGTTCACCAGCCCCAAGACCGATCACATCATGACCCGCTGCCTTCAACTCCATCGCCTTCTGGGACACGGCAACCGTCGGCGACGGGCTGACACGGGAAAGTGTGTCGGAGAGAAACGGCATGGCAGACCCCTGTTTGTGATTACATCCCGACTGTCTTAGAATGTGCCCTGACCCCGATCAAGCGAACTCCGCGAAAGGAAAGTGAATGACCGAGATGGACCAGAACTGGTATGCCCCAGAAATTGCGACATTCGGCGACCGCCTGACGGCCGCGCGCGAAGCCGCCGGCATGACGCAGGAATCCCTTTCCAAGCGCCTTGGCGTGAAGAAATCCACGCTGCGCAGCTGGGAAGAAGACCTGTCCGAACCGCGCGCCAACCGGCTGTCGATGCTGGCCGGGCTGCTGAACGTCTCGATGATGTGGCTGATCAACGGGGAAGGCGAGGGGATCGAGAACCCCGATGCCGAAACCATCCCGGCGGACCTGACCGAGATCATCCTCGAAATCCGCGAAATGCGCGCCGAGCTGCACGGCAAGGCGGAAAAGCTGGCGGTGATGGAAAAGCGTCTGCGCAATCTGATGGTGGCGCCGCAATCATGACCGAACCGCGCGAAAATCGGCTCAAGCGGCTGTCCATGCGGTCCATGCGGCGTGGCATCAAGGAGATGGACATCATCCTGTCGCGCTATGCAGAGGAACGTCTGGACAGCTTCGACGAGGCGGCGCTCGATCGCTACGACGCGCTCTTGTCCGAAAACGACCAGGATCTCTACCAGTGGGTGAGCGGGCAGAAACCGCCGCCGGACCCCCTGCGGGACATGATCCTGGACATTTCGAAAGTGGCGTTTCAGCGCTGAGCGAAAGTTCTGTGCCGGCTTAACCGATTATTCGGGTTTATCCCGGATGCTCCGTCCCACAAGATCAGGCGGAGACACGAATGAGCATTCATACATCTGTTGAGCAGGGCCGCAACAGCGGCATTCTTGATGGCTATCTCGAAGCACTGGCACTGGTGGAACGGCTTCACCGTCTGCTTCTGGATGTCATCAAGGACGAATTCGAACGTGTCGGGATCATCGAGATCAACGCCGTTCAGGCGCTCTTGCTGTTCAACATCGGCGATAACGAAGTTACGGCCGGGGAACTCAAGACGCGGGGGTACTACCAGGGCAGCAATGTCAGCTACAACCTGAAGAAGCTTGTCGAAATGGGCTACATGCATCACCAGCGCTGCGAGATCGACCGGCGCTCTGTGCGGGTACGGCTCACGGCGCGGGGGCGCGAAATCCGGGATCTGATTTCCGCCCTCTTCGCGCGTCATGCCGATGGGCTTATCGAAAAGCAGGTGATCGACCACGGCACGCTTTCGGAAATGAGCGCGACCCTGCGGCGCATGGAACGCTATTGGACCGATCAGATCAGGTACATCTACTGACGATCAGCCGGGGCGTTCCGACTTCACAGGGCGGGCACTCAGGGTCATGTCGTTCAATTCCCGAAACAGCTTGCGTGTCATAGCCTCCCGGTAGCCCTGATAGCCATCCGAGGTCTCCACGAAAGCGCCGAACCCGAACCGCACTTCGCGTTGGAAATACTCGACGACGTTCGGTGTTCCCCCCAGAACCGCCAGGCCGTTCACCGTCACGTTGCGAAAGGGATAATTCCTGTAGGCAAGCTGCGGCGAGAATCCGTCATTGTTCTTGCCGTCTCCCGAGACGTCGATGACACGGCGGTCGCACTCCGGCCCCTGTTCCAGAAGTGTCGCGCCGAAGCCAAGCGCGTATCCCAGCGCTGTCGGAAAGCGCGAATGGCTGCGCGGCGTGGATTGCAGCCTGCGGATCAGCTCATCGATATCTGCATCCTGCCCGAGGGTCAGCCACGGGCTGATGATGGCGCTCTGGCGTCGACCGCTCCATTCATAGATGGCGGCTGCAACATGTCCCTCACCGTCGAGAATGGCCTCGCGGATCGAGGCGTCGTCCAGCGCAGCAGCCAGGCCGTCTCGCTGCAGCACGTATTCCTCGGCATCCACAGAGGAGGAAACGTCCAACGCCAGAACCAGGGCCAGCCTGCAATGGTCCGGTGCCTGTGCGTGCGCCGGGGTCGTGACCCCGACACAAAGCCCGCCCAGAACGCCTGCAAACCAGCCCCGCACGGGATCACCAGTGCCCGGTGTTTTCCATGCTCGCCCAGGGTTCCTGCGGCGGCAGCGAATCGCCTTCCTGCAAGAGCTCGATCGAGATGTTGTCCGGCGAGCGCACGAATGCCATGTGTCCGTCACGCGGCGGTCGGTTGATCGTGACACCATTGTCCATCAGATGCTGGCACATGTCGTAAATGTTGTCGACGCGGTAGGCGAGATGGCCGAAATGCCGGCTGTCCGACGGCAAGCCCTCGTCGCCGTCCCAGTTATAGGTCAATTCAACAGGACATTCCTCCTGGCCTTCGGGCGCCATGAAGACAAGCGAGAAACGCCCTTTTTCATTGTCGGTGCGCCGTGTCTCCTTCAGGCCGAGCAGAGCGTAGAATTTCATAGAAGCGTCCAGGTCTTTCACCCGGACCATGGTGTGCAGATAGCGAATGGGCATGGCGTCCTCTTGTTTGACTGGCTTCAAGGCTAGGCCTATTGGCCAGGATGTCGATGGTCAATGCGCGGCTCAGAACGCCGAGCGAATACCAAGCTGGATCCCGTAATTGTCGGTCTCGTAGAGATCGATATTGGCGTCGGTGCGTTCGGCATTGAAAGTGATCGTCGGAATGAAGCCATACAGCTCCATTTCTGGAAGCGCGGCTGTGACACTGGCCTTGAGCGTGCGTTCGTCCCGCCCATCGGTGGTAAGACCGGACCGGTCATGATGCTTGTCCGACAGCGAAATTCCGAATTCGAGCCGCGCCGGACCGACGGGGTCTGCCAAGCCGTAACTCGCGGAGATGCTGCGCTGGGTATAGTCGAGGTAATCTGCGTCGCTGTCGGAGGTCGCCAAGCTGGTCGATAGCGAAAGCTGATCGCCGTTGCCAAGGGCAAGCCCGTATCCCATGCTGGCGCTCCAGACGATGGCGTCTTCGCGGGTGCCTTGTCCAAGCTGGCCCTCGCGAGAGACCGAAAGGTTGAACAGGCCCGTCTCCCCCGCGATCCTGCGATAGCTGGCACCCAGCCGGTTGTAGCGCAACAGCAGATCGCCCCCATACCATGTGCTGCCAAGCCGTGCGTCCCACCCCAGCTGCGCCTTGCCGCCGGGCAGGCTGTAGGTCTCCTGTAGCCCGACAAATACGGAACTGGTGGCGAAATCCGCGCCGTCGGCATCCGGGGCGATGTCCTTGGCCTCGTCGGACAACGCGTAGGTGCGGTGCGACAGCCCGAAGACCAGATCCGTCCGCTTGCGCTGTGTTTCGACAAGCCGGTACCGCGTGCTCACCCCTGCCGAGATCTCGACGCCGGACAGCGCGCGGGCCTCACCTTCGAGCGCGAATTCGAAGGGCAGGCCGAAGAGTTCAGACGTTTCGTTCCGGCTGCCATTGTTGATGTTCGAACTCGGAGAGACCGAAAACCGCAAGGCCGTGGCCCAGGGATTCCGACGTCGGACATAGCGATAATCCTCGGCCGCGCGCGCCTTGAGAGCGTCATTCGGCGCGATCTGCACGGCGCGGCGCAGCCATAGCTGGGCCGCCGTGCGCCTGCCGGAGGACGACAGCGCCTGGGCGACGGCCAAGGCGGATGCGTATCTGACCTCTTCCGTTTCTGACAAGGTCCAGGCACGGCGCGCATGGATCAGCGCATCGTCGTTGCGTCCAAGATCGCGGGCGGCCCGCGACCTGATCAGGTGGGCGTTCAGATCCTCGTCATCGCGATCCACCAGCGCCCCCGAAAGATCGTAAGCGAGCCTCGCCTGCCCCTGCAAAACTGCCTGCCCGGCAAGTTCGCGAAGCTGCTCGGGGCTGAGCACGGCTTGGGCGGTTGTCTGCGACGCCGCCAGGACGGCCACGCAGAGAATACCAGATAACCGAGAACAAGGCGTCATCACTGTCGGTAAACGATGAATCCGCCGGTTTCCTGGAAGGTGGTTCCATCGAACCGCGGGTCATCCCCGGTCATGACCAGAACGCCGACGATCTCGCTGGCGGTATCGCCCGACATGATGGCGTAATAGGTGCCTTCACCGGAATTGTTGGACGAGATGGAGGAATCCTCTTCTTCGAACTCCGTCACCTCGAAAATTTCACCGGCAATCTCTCCATTGGGGTCCGCGTCATCAGGCGAAATGACTGGACGGATGGTCGGCAACACCGGGTTTCCCTGGGCGTCCGTGTCCTCGATCAGCGTCGGCCCGCTATCTTCACCACCTCCACCGTCGACATTCAGCGCATCCAGATATTCCCGCGTGATGTCAACGCCTGCTGCATTGTATAGCCTACGGTCGTTGACGAATAGCGCGACACCGCGCTGGCCTTCATTGAAGTCCTTGAAGTCGACGTACATCTCGGCCTCTCCATCGACGAATTCCAACCCGTCACGGCCGTCGAAAATGCGGATTCCGGCATAATCTCCAAGGTAGCGACCATCGCCTTCGGTCGGCAAAATCAGACGCACCTGGTTGCCGTCATTGTCGAGACCGTTCCGCTGGTAGACGAACCCGCCGAAACCGTAATCGATATAGGAGCCGGAGCGTACGATCGCAAATTCCGTCTGACCGGAGTCGCTGCGGCCGTAAATAGCGCGGTAGGTGAATGTACTCAGCGTGTTGCCGGTAACCGGATCTTCGGTTGTTTCGGCACCTTCGTAGACGCCAAAGGATCCCAGTTGCGCAACGCCGGTCACAGGATCTCCACGGGTGTAGACGTTGTTGCCGTCGAAAGCGATATTATCGACGAAGAATTCGTCCTGGCCCTGATCGTTGCGGTATTCAATGTTCGTTGCATATCCGCCGCCGGTTTCTTCATCTTGCGCCTCGCGTCGCACGATCTGTGTGTTCGGCGTCGGGGTGGTTGTCCCTGGGGGCAATTCCGGCGTGCCACGGTCGCTATCGATGGGCGTTTCGTCGCCTCCACCAGAACCTGTGTCCGGATCGGTCGGTTCATCGGTCGGCGCTTGCAGCACGTCGCCGCCGCCGCTGTCGCAGGCGGTCACGAAACCCATGCACAGGATCAGAAAAAGAATGCGCGTCATTGAAGTACTGCCCCGGATTGCCCTGGTCTTTTGTCGACCCTCAGGCGCGAAAATCCGGCACACCGTTCTGAAAGTCAACGACAAGGACGGTCGGGTGGGTGAAAAACCGGTCAAGTGCGGCGCGGTTGCATGATACCATCCTTGGTGGTTCCTACGGGCGGACCCCCGAGATATAGTCGGCGGCGACTCATCCTAGTGGGAAAGGATTCGCCATGCCCCTGTCGCCGGAACAAGAAGCCGAAATCACCGAACAGCGCAACGCGCCGCAACAGACGTTGCGCGCGGTCAGCGACGGCATGGAGGCGCATCTGTATACCGCCTACCCGGTGCTGGACCACGGGTTCATCCGGGTGGTGGATTACATGGGCGACGACGCCGCGATCTGCCAGGCGGCGCGGGTGTCGTACGGCAAGGGCACGAAATCCGTACAGAACGACGAAGGGCTTATCCGCTACCTGATGCGGCACTGGCATTCGACGCCGTTCGAGATGTGCGAGATCAAGCTGCATGTGAAGCTGCCGATCTTCGTCGCGCGGCAGTGGATCCGGCACCGCACCGCCAACGTGAACGAGTATTCCGCGCGCTATTCCATCCTCGACCGCGAATTCTACGTCCCGGCGCCGGAACATCTCGCGGCGCAGTCCGAGACCAACAATCAGGGCCGCGGCGCGGTGCTGGAAGGCGCCGAGGCGGCGCGGGTTCTCGACATGCTGCGCGCCGATGCCGATCGCGCCTATGACCATTACGAGGCGATGCTGTCGCCCGAGGAGGGCCGCGGGCTGGCGCGGGAAATCGCTCGGATGAACCTGCCGGCCAACGTCTATACGCAATGGTACTGGAAGGCCGACCTGCACAATCTGATGCATTTCCTGCGGCTAAGAGCCGATCCCCATGCGCAGTACGAAATCCGCGCCTATGCCGAGGCGATGTGCGCCATCGTCGCCGATTGGGTGCCGCTGAGCTGGCAGGCGTTCAGCGATTACCGGCTTGGCGGTGCCGCGCTGTCGGCGGCCGGTCTGGATTGCGTCAGGCGCATGATCGCCGGCGAGACGGTGACGCAGGAAAGCTCGGGGATGAGCGCCGGGGAATGGCGTGAATTTCAGGCTGTGCTCGGGCAAGAGTGACCGGTTGGGAGCCCGGGCCGGCCGACCCGGGCGTCTCCGCGGGCTCAGCCCATCAGCTTCAGCTCGGACGCCGATGATCGGCCGTCGCGGCCTTCGCGCAACTCGTAAGCCACCTTCTGGTTGTCGGCGAGGCCGGTCATCCCGGCCCGCTCGACCGCCGAGATGTGGACAAATACGTCCTTGCCGCCGTCATCGGGCGCAATGAACCCGTAACCTTTCGTGGTGTTGAACCATTTCACGGTGCCAGTGGGCATATCCGTCTTCCTTCTCAAGTCAAGTCTTGTCCGCCCACGCTGCACGCGGCGGGATGGTGCCGACAGAGGATCCCCGCCGGCCTTCTTGAGAGCTCGCTTGCGTGAAATCTTGTTGTCACGCTATCGAAAATGCGGTGCTTTGCCCAAAACGCAAGAAATTTCGGGCCGGTTTGCGGGATTGTGACCGGCGGTGCACAAGGAGGCGGCAGGATGGAGCTTTACGGGATCAAGACATGCGACACTTGCCGCAAGGCGGTGAAGGCGCTGGAGGCGGCGGGCCACGCGGTACGTTTTCACGACGTGCGCGCGGCGCCGCTGGCGCCCGAGGTTCTCGCCGCGTT
>NZ_JAIPUT010000050.1 GCF_020055635.1 Marivita sp.
GAACGGGTGGCCGAAGACGTCAAGGAGATCGGCAAGGTGGAAAACATGCCGAAGATGGAAGGCCGCCAGATGGTCATGATGATCGGCCCCGTGTCGAAATAAACGACGCCTTTTCAGTAATTTCCAGGAAAGCGGCCTTCGGGCCGCTTTCTTTTTTGTCAGGACTCTCGTGGGCGCGGTCGGCTTGGCGGTTCCTTGAGCAACCCGCCGACCCCCATCGCCATGATATCCGAGGGCGTGACGTCCACGTCGCACAGCATGCGTTCCAGAACCCAATCCGCGCCGTTGAGCGCAGGAGACCGTGCACAGCCCGGCAGGCCCAGCACCGGAACGCCGTCCAGATGCCCCCAGAAAAGCAGGTTTCCCGGATCGACCGGCATGCCGTAATGCACCACCGTGCCACCCGCCGCGCGCAGCGCCTCGGGCGCCACATCATGCAGGTCCGACGTGGCCGATCCGGTCAGCACACACAGGATGTCATGGTCGCGGCGGCCCGCCAGAAGCGCGTCGCGCAGCGCGGCGATCCGGTGCGGCACCACGGTCGGGTCGCCCAGAGCCACTCCCATCCTGTCAAAGCGCACGGCCATCGCCCGGTGCCCCTTGGCGCCCACATCCGCACCGCCGACACTGGTCTGCACCAGCAGCGCGCGCCGATGTGTGACCGGACGCAGGGCCAGCGCCTCCCGGCCGGCGAGACAGGTCGCCTCGAGCGCATCGCCCGGCGCGGCGTAGGAGATGATCTTGACGGTGGCGACCATGCCGCGCGCGGCCATCCGCTGCCATTCCGGCACGGTGGCCACGGTGATCATCGGATGGATCGCGTTGACCGCGTTGATCCTGGCGGCGTCGATCGCGGCCACGCCATTGTTCGTCGCATAGACGTTGACCCGCCCGGTGCTGGCCGGGGCGACCCGCAGATGCACGCTGTCGGGGTTCGGCACCAGCGCCCGCGCCAGCCTTTCGGCGGCCCGGTCCTCGTGCACATCCCCCTCCTCGAGCCGCGCCACGGTGACCTCGGTGATGTCGGCGGTGCGAAGTTTCCCGAGCGCCGCCGCGTCCAGTGTCACACCCTTGCGCAACCGGCCTTTCGGCAACCCCACGGAATGCGCAAGGATCGCCCCTTCGGCCTCGGTCAGCGGAACCGGCCCGAACTTCATGCGCCTTTCCGCAGCACTTGGGTCATCTGGGCGAGGATCGACACCGCGATCTCGGCGGGGCCGGCGGCGCCGATATCCAGACCGATGGGACCGTGGATGCGGGCGATCTCGGCCTCGGTGAAGCCGGCCCCGGTCAGCCGGTCCACGCGCTTGGCATGGGTGCGGGTCGACCCCAGCGCACCGATATAGAAGCAGTCCGCCCGCAATGCCTGTTCCAGCGCCGGATCGTCCAGCTTGGGATCATGGGTCAGAAGCACAAGCGCCGTGCGCGTGTCCAGCCCCAGCTGGGTGATCGCCTCGTCGGGCCAGTCATGCAGGATGGTCTCGCCGGGAAAGCGGCTGTCGGACCCGAACGCCTCGCGCGGGTCGATCAGGGTCGGGTCATAGCCCGCGATCCGCGCCATCGGCACCAGCGCCTGCGCGATATGCACCGCCCCGACGATGATCAGCCGCAGCGGCGGGTTGTGGACCCCGACAAAGGTCCGGCTGTCCTCGGCAAAGCCCGACCGGTCCATGCGGAAGGCATGGTCATGACCGCGTGTGTCGAGCCGCCGGTCCGTCCCGTCCAGATCGGCCACATAGGCGACCGGGACGCGGTCGGCGCGATATTTCACCAAGCGGTCCAGAATGTCTTCCGGCAGGACCGGGCCAACCGGTTCGACCAGAACGCGGATCGTGCCGCCACAGGCCAGCCCGACGGCAAAGGCATCCTCATCGCTGACCCCGAATTCCAGCTCGCGCGCCTTGCCCTCGGCCAGCGCGTCCATCGCCTCGACCACGACCGCGCCTTCGACGCAGCCTCCCGAGACCGAGCCCTCGATCTCGCCCTCGCCGGAAATCGCCAGTTGCGATCCCACGCGGCGCGGAGCGCTGCCCCAGGTTTCGATCACCGTCGCCAGAACTGCCCCCTTGCCCGCGCGATGCCACGCAAGCGCCGTTTCCGGACATTTGTCGAACCGCTCCATCACCTTGGCCTCCCCTTCCAAATCGTGCCGACTGTAGCATGCGGACCAGCGCTGTCGCCCCCTGCGTTGGTGCCGGTTTTCAGACCACCCGCGTCACGTCATGCCCGTACAACCAGTCGAACCGCCCCAGCATCCGCCCCGGTGCCGCCCGGCTGAGCAGCCCGAGCGCCGTATGTGCCGCAAACCGCACTGGCCCCGGCGACAGGTGGTAGTTGCGCGCGTTGCGGCTGGCGACATCGATCACCCGCGTGACCCGCGCCTTGCGCCGCTCCTGGTAGGCTGCCAGCCCCGAGGCCATGTCCGGCGCGCGCTCCAGCGCATCGGCCAGCACCCAGGCATCCTCAAGCGCCATGTTGGCGCCCTGGGCCAGGAACGGCAGGGTCGGATGGGCCGCGTCCCCCAGAAGCGCGCAGCTTTCGGCATGCCAGCGCGTGGCGACCGGATGCCGGAACAGGCCCCAGACCCCCGGCGCCTCGACCTGCGACAGGATCCGGTGAACCTCGGCATCAAACCCGGCAAACGCCTTGCGCAGGATGCCCGGATCGTCGGTCCGGGACCAGCTTTCGGCAGCCCATTGCGCGCGTTCCTCCACCGCCACCACGTTAAGAAGTTTGCCGTCGCGCAACGGGTAGGTGACCATGTGCCGTCCCGGTCCCATATGTACCCGGGCCTGCGCCGGATGGCCGGTGCTGTTCGGCACGATGGCGCGCCATGCCACCTGCCGCGTGAAGAACGGCTTGCCGGGGTCGGTCACCACCGGCCGCACCGCGGAGTGAAGCCCGTCCGCGCCGACCACCAGATCGGCCTTGCGATGATCGCCGGTGGCCAAGACGATTCTCGGCTCGGGGCCGGTCTTGACGGTATCGACCTTCTGCAACAGCCGCAGGGTGACACCCGCCTTGCGCGCCGCGTCGGACAAGAGGTCGACCAGGTCGGCCCGGTGCACGAAAAGGTAGCGTTGGTCGGCGGGCAGCCGCGTCAGGTCAAGCCGCGCCACCTCGGCGCCGGTCGCGCCATTGCGCAGCGACACCGCGCGCCCCTGAACCGAACCGGCGGTCAGCCGGTCCGCCAGACCCAGCGCCTCGATCACCCGCAACCCGTTCGGCGACACCTGGATGCCGGCGCCGACCTCGGTCAGGGCTTCGGCCTGTTCCAGCACCGTCACCGTGGCACCGCGCTGGCGCAGGGCCAGCGCAGCGGCCAGCCCGCCGATTCCGCCGCCGACCACGGCTATGTCCAGACCGTCCAGCGTCACGCACCGCCCCTTTCGCAAACAAAACGCGCCGAGGCGATCACCCCGGCGCGTCAATACCGTTCCATCGCGTCGCGTCTCAATCGTCGCGATGCACCTTCTCGCGACGTTCGTGACGTTCCTGCGCCTCAAGGCTCAGCGTGGTTGTCGGACGCGCCACAAGGCGCTTGAGCGAAATCGGCTCGCCGGTCGCCTGGCAATAGCCGAACTCTCCCTCGTCGATGCGGCGCAGGGCGGCGTCGATCTTGGCCACCAGCTTGCGCTGCCGGTCCCTGATCCGCAGTTCCAGCGCCCGGTCGGTTTCTTCGGACGCCCGGTCGGCCACATCCGGAATGTTGCGTGTGCCGTCCTGCAGGCCCGCAATGGTGGATTTGCTGTCGCTCAGAAGTTCGCTCCTCTGTTCAAGCAGTTCCCGGCGGAACCACTCGAGCTGGCGATCATTCATGAAGGGCTCATCCTCGGCGGGTCGGTAATCGTCGGGCAGGAAAGTTTCAGCTTTCATCTTGGTCCCCTTGTTTACGCCAGTATCTGCCATAGAAATTCCCTTGGATATCTGGCACCCCTGAGCGCAGCACTTAACCGAAGGCCCACAGGTTGTCACTACCGAATAGCACCACAAAACAGTGATTTCCCTGAGCCGGGACAAAGAGACATAAGGCAGGATCGACATGAGATTTGAAGGCACGGACAGCTATGTGGCGACCGACGACCTGACCATCGCGGTGAACGCGGCGGTGACGCTGGAACGGCCCCTTCTGGTCAAGGGCGAACCGGGCACCGGCAAGACCGAGCTGGCCCGGCAGGTGGCTGCGGGGCTGGGCCTGCGGATGATCGAATGGAACATCAAGTCCACCACCAGGGCACAGCAGGGCCTGTATGAATACGACGCGGTGAGCCGGTTGCGCGACAGCCAGCTGGGTGACGAGCGGGTCAACGACGTGTCCAACTACATCCGCAAGGGAAAGCTCTGGCAGGCATTCGACGCGGATGAAAAGGTGGTTCTGCTGATCGACGAGATCGACAAGGCGGATATCGAGTTTCCGAACGACCTGTTGCAGGAACTCGACAAGATGGAATTCCACGTCTACGAGACCGGCGAGACCGTGCGCGCCCGCCAGCGGCCCATCGTCATCATCACCTCGAACAACGAAAAGGAACTGCCCGACGCGTTTTTGCGGCGATGTTTCTTTCACTATATCCGCTTTCCCGACCCCGACACGCTGCGCCGGATCGTCGAGGTGCATCACCCGGGCCTGAAGGAGGCACTGCTGACCACAGCGCTGACGCAGTTCTACGAGCTGCGCGAACAGCCGGGGTTAAAGAAGAAGCCGTCGACTTCCGAAGTTCTGGACTGGCTCAAGCTGCTGCTGGCAGAGGACATGACGGCGGAGGATCTCAAACGCGACGGGGCGAATGCGTTGCCCAAGCTGCACGGGGCGCTTCTCAAGAACGAACAGGACGTGCATCTGTTCGAGCGGCTGGCCTTCATGGCAAGGCGCGAACGGCGGTAGGCCTGGGGGCAGATGCGTCGACGCATCTGCGCGTTTCCGTTGACGGAAACGATCGGGGGCTCTGCCCCCGTCCGCCTGCGGCGGACTCCCCCGGGATATTTCTGAACCAGAGAAACCCGGCTCACGCCTACTTCAGCGGACCGGTCTGGAAGAGCTGGATCTTGAGCCCGCCATGGGGAATCGGCGGGCTGACATTGCGGAAGTGCAGCCCGGTCGCGCGGGCCAGCCCCTTGTCGGAGGTGACGATGCCGACGCGCCAGCCCTTGAAGCGCTCTTTCACCACCGAGCCGAAGGATCCGTAGAGCGCGAACAGAAGGTTCCGGTTGCCGATCCGCGCACCGTAGGGCGGGTTCGCGATGACCAGGCCGGGCGGGCCGTCGGGCGGCATGAGTTCGGCCACGGATTGATGGGTGAACGAGGTGATCGCGGACACCCCGGCGCGGTCGGCATTGGCGGTCGCGTTGGCAATGGCGCCCGCATCCCTGTCGAACCCGTGAAACCGCAGGTCCGTGGGGATCGGTGCGGGGCGCGCAGCCTTCAGCGCGGCCCAATGGGCGGCGTCGAAATTGGCCAGGTCCTCGAACCCGAAGCGGCGGTCGCGGCCGGCGGCCAGCCCGAGGGCGATCTCGGCGGCTTCGATCACGAAGGTGCCGGAGCCGCACATCGGGTCGAGCACCGGTTCGGATCCGTCATAGCCGCAGCCGCGCAGGAAGAGCGCCGCCAATGTCTCGCGCATCGGTGCCTTGCCGATGGCTTGTTTTTGGCCGCGCTTGTGCAGACCCTCCCCCGAGCTGTCGAGGCTGATCTCGCAGAGGTCGTCCTCGATCCGCACGCGCACGGTCAGGCCGGCCTTTTCCGCGGGTCTGACGCCAAGCGCATCGGCGATGGCGTTTTCCACCCGTTCGGTCGCGGCCCCGGCATGATAGATGCGCGACTTGCGGCAGGTCGCCTCGACCCTGTACGGCACATCGGCGCGCAGAAGCGCCGCCCAGTCCAGCCTGCGGGCGCGCTTGTCGAGTTGCGCAAGGTGCATCGCTCGAAAGCGCGCCACCCGCGCCAGCACCCGCCCCGCCCCGCGCAACATCAGGTTGGCGCGCCAGACCTCGGACCAGTCGCCCGCGCAGGTCACGCCACCGGGCACGGGATGCGGATTGGCGAAGCCCTGCTCTGCCGCCTCGTCGCGCAGCAGATGTTCAAGGCCGGGGGTGCCGGACAGGAAGATCTCAAGGGGGTCGGTGTCACTCATGCCGGGGCCTTAGCGCGAATTTCGGCGCTTAGACAGGCAAAGATCCACCCTACGGTGCAGGGAACCGCAGCTCGCGGACAGCCGAACTGGGTCTGTTGCTTGTTTGCACAGCCTAAGCCCTTGGTCTCAAACCCTTTTCACAGCGACGATTCGGAGCCTTGAAAAAATGATTCGCACCGATTCGTTCCGGCTGGAAACAGATCACGATTTCGCCCTAAGCTGTCCCCACTGAGGACAAAAAAACCGCGGAGCATCAAGCATCCGCAACGAGCAGGCAGGCTTCACAGATGTCCACAACCGATTTGAACGTGCGCTTTCTGCGCGCGAGCGACTACGAGTCGTGGTGCGCCTTGTGGCGTGGATACCTGACGTTCTATGAAACGTCGGTGTCGGAGGTCGTGTACGAGACCACTTTCGCACGCCTGTTGGGAGACGACCCGCGGGATTTCAGCGGGCTTGTGGCCGAGCGCGACGGCGCGCCGGTCGGCATCGCGCATTACCTGTTTCACCGCCATTGCTGGAAGATCGAGGACGTCTGCTATCTTCAGGACCTGTTCGCGGCCCCCGAGGCGCGCGGAACGGGTGTCGGACGCGCGCTGATCGAGGCGGTTTATGCCGAAGCGGACAAGGCTGGCGCGCCTTCGGTCTACTGGACCACGCAGGACTTCAACCATACGGCGCGGCAGCTTTACGACCGGATCGCAAAACTCACCCCGTTCATCAAGTATCAGCGGAGCTGAGGGATGCGCCGACTGCTCTTGCCGCTCTACCTGTTTCTTGGCGCCTGCATGCCCGTGGCGCAATCCGAACCGGCGACCCGTGCCGCGATGGCCGACAGCAGCCTGCCCCCGATGCGCGTGTTCTCCGTGCCGCGACCGCAGCCGGTACGGAACTCGAACGCGGATTTGACGCGCGATTTCATGGATCTGGCCCTGAGCCTGGAATCCGGGCGCAGCCTTGATGTCTTCACGCGTTTCGAAGGGCCGATCACCGTGCGGCTGGTCGGCAGCGTCCAGCCCTCGGTCCCGAGCGATCTCAACCGGCTGCTGCACCGTCTGCGCAACGAAGCCGGGATCGACATCGAGGCGACCACCAGCGCCTCGGCCAGCATCACGGTCAACGCCGTCAGGCGATCCGAGATCCAGCGGTTCCTGCCGCAGGCGGCCTGTTTCGTGGTGCCGAACGTATCGACCCTGTCGGAATACCGGCAAGCGCGGCGGTCGAACCGCGTCAATTGGGGCCGCATTGCCGACCGTACGCGGCTGGCCATCTTCCTGCCCAACGATTCCAGCCCGCAAGAGGCGCGCGATTGCCTGCACGAGGAACTCGCGCAGGCGCTGGGGCCGCTCAACGACCTGTACCGCCTGCCCAATTCCGTCTTCAACGACGACAATGTGCATACGGTGCTGACCGGCTACGACATGCTGATCCTGCGCGCCTACTACGATCCGGCGCTGCGCAACGGCATGTCGCGGACCGAGGTGCTGCGCCGGATCCCCGGCGTCTTTGCGCGGCTCAACCCCGAGGGCGAATACCTTCCGCCGCGCCGCGCCGCGCGCACGCCGCGCCCCTGGATCGACGCCATCCAGACGGCGCTTGGCCCTGGCGCGTCCCCGGCCCAGCGGCGCAGCGCCGCCACCGAGGCACTGAGCATCGCATCGGCCATGGGCTGGGAAGACCACCGGCGCGGCTTTACCCATTACGCCATGGGCCGCATCCTTCAGGGCAGCGATCCCGACGCCGCCCGTGTGCAGTTCATCGAAGCCGACGGCTATTTCGCCCGCGCTCCGCAGACCGAACTGCACCGCGCCTATGTTGCATCGCAGCTTGCCGCCTTCGCACTGACAGAGAACCGTCCGGATGACGCGATCGCGCTGACGGGCCTGTCCATCGACCTAGCCGCGCGCCATGAAAACGCGGCGCTTCTGGCGACCCTGCTGATGCTGCGGGCCGAAGCTCTTGACCTGGCCGGACGCGTCTCGGCGGGGGCCGATGTGCGGCTGGACAGTCTGGGATGGGCGCGATACGGGTTCGGCTCGGATTGGTCCGTGCGGGCAAAGCTGCGCGAGATCAGCACATTGAACCCGCTGAACAGGTCCCGAGGCAGTCTATGATCGTTATCGCGAGCGCAATTCTGGGTGCCATCATCGGCACGTTGACAGCGAAGCGGCGCAAGGGCAGCCGCGCCGACATGTGGCAATACGGGACCGTCTACGCCATCGCCTTTGCCCTGCTCGGCCTGATCCTGACGATCGCCATCGAAAAACTGGTCTTCTGACGCGCGCAACGATGCGTCGACGCATCGCCCGTTTCCGTTGACGGAAACGTTTCTGCTCGCTGACGGCGCTCCGGAGAACGCGCGGGCTCTCCAGGCGATTCTTTCGGCCGTGAAGCTCCGGTGATGGCTGGTCAGCACGGCTGCCACTTGCTAGGTCAGGGATATGTTCGTTCCCTTCTTCGACACCCTGCGCAGCACTGGCGTGCCCGTCTCCTTGCGGGAATACCTGAGCTTTCTCGAAGCCATGCGCGCGGGTCTCGTGACCTATGACCCCGAAGCGTTCTACTATCTCGCCCGCACGGCGATGGTGAAGGACGAGCGCCATATCGATCGCTTCGACCGCGCCTTTGCCCAGGCCTTCAAGGGGCTCGAGAGCTTGAGCAGCGACGACGTGCTGAACGCGCTCGACCTGCCCGAGGACTGGCTGCACAAGATGGCCGAAAAGCACCTCAGCGATGAAGAAAAGGCCGAGATCGCGGCGCTTGGCGGGTTCGACAAGCTGATGGAGACCCTCAAGGAACGGCTGAAGGAGCAGCAGGGACGCCACCAGGGCGGCAGCAAGTGGATCGGCACCGCCGGCACCTCGCCCTTCGGAGCCTATGGCTACAACCCCGAAGGCGTGCGGATCGGCCAGGACGAGAGCCGCCACCAGCGCGCCGTCAAGGTCTGGGACAAGCGCGAGTTCCGCAACCTCGATGACAGCGTCGAACTGGGCACGCGCAACATCAAGGTGGCGCTGAAACGGCTGCGCCGCTGGGCCCGGGACGGCGCTGCCGAAGAACTGGACCTCGACGGCACCATCCGCGCCACCGCCGAACATGGCTATCTCGACGTGCAGACCCGGCCCGAGCGGCGAAACGCGGTCAAGGTGATCCTGTTTCTGGATGTGGGCGGGTCGATGGACCCGCATGTGAAGGTGGTCGAAGAACTGTTCTCGGCCGCGCGCGCCGAGTTCAAGCATCTGGAGCATTTCTACTTCCACAACTGCCTCTATGAAGGCGTGTGGAAGGACAACCGCCGCCGCTGGAACGCGCAGACCCCGACGATGGACGTCCTCAACACCTATGGACCTGATTACAAATGCATTTTCGTCGGCGATGCCAGCATGTCACCCTACGAGATCGCCTATGCCGGCGGTGCCAATGAACACTGGAACCCCGAGCCCGGACAGGTCTGGCTCGAGCGCGCGCGCCGGCAATGGCCGCATCATCTCTGGATCAACCCGACGCCCGAGCGGCACTGGCACTACACCCAGTCGATCCAGTTGATCCGCGAGATTTTCGAGGACGCCATGGTGCCGATGACGCTTGAAGGCATCAGTCGCGGGATCAAGGACCTGGCCAAGTGAAATGGGCCGGGCTGCGCCATCTGTGGCAGCACCGCCGCCTGACGCTGTTGGCCTTCATCGCCGCCAGCCTGCTGGCGATGTTCTTTGCCCTGCGCCTCGTGGTCGCGGCGGTCTACTGGTCCGATCCGGTGCATCTTGAACAGGCCCCCGATGGCTGGATGACGACGGGCTATGTCGCGCGGTCCTGGCAGGTCGATCCCAAGGATGTGGCGCAGGCGCTTGGACTGGATCCGGAAACGCATGCGCGCGGCGTCACCCTGGAGGATATCGCCGAGGCACAGGGAAGACCCCTGGTGGACCTGATCGCCGATTTGGCGGCCTACCTTGCCGAAACGCGACCATGACGGACTGGCTGCTCTCCGGGCTGGCGAATTCGGGCATTCCCCTGTTGTTCATGACGACATTCCTGAGCTGCCTGATGGTACCGGTGCCGTCCTCCCTGCTGATGCTGGCCGCAGGCGCCTTCGCAGCGGGCGGCGACCTGTCGATCGGCGCGGTCCTGCTGGCCGCCTATCTCGGGGCTGTCTCTGGCGATCAGACCGGATATGCCGCCGCGAGACTTGCCCGGGGACCGATCGACGCGCTGTTTGCGGGCAAGGCCCGGGCGGCCCGGATGATGGAGACCGCGCGCAGCCGACTGGATCGGCGCGGTGGTCTGACGGTGTTTCTGACACGCTGGCTGATGAGCCCGCTTGGCCCCTATGTGAACCTGACCGCGGGCGCGACGGGGTTTTCCTGGATGCGCTTTTCGATGGCAAGCGCTGCGGGCGAGGCTGTGTGGGTGACGATCTATGCCGGGCTGGGCTGGGCCTTTGCAACCAATATCGAGATGATCGCGGATCTTTCGGGCAGCATCACGGCCGGTCTTGCAGCGGCGTTTGTCGCCACGCTTCTGGGGCGTCACCTGTTGCGATCGCTGCACCACGCGCGCTGATCCTGGGGAAACCGGGAACCAGGACCGCTTGCGGATCGTTGCGTGTCGAATGCAACAGCAACGACAGGAGCGTCGCCATGATCAACAAAACAGCATCCGCCCACTGGACCGGAGGCCTGAAGGACGGCAAGGGCCAGATCTCGACGGAATCCGGCGCGCTGTCGGATCAGCCTTACGGGTTCAATACCCGCTTCGAAGGTCAGTCGGGCACCAATCCCGAAGAGCTGATCGGGGCGGCGCATGCCGGGTGCTTTTCCATGGCGCTGTCCATGATCCTGGGCGACTTCGATGCGGTTGCCGAGGACATCGACACCACCGCCAGGGTGAGCCTGGAGGAACAGGACGGTGGCTTTGCCATCACAAAGGTGCATCTTGACCTGACCGCCAGGATTCCGGGCCTCAGCGAAAGCGATTTCCAGAAGGCGGCGACCATGGCGAAGGAAAACTGCCCCGTGTCCAAGGTTCTCGCCGGGGCCGAGATCACGATGGACGCCAAACTCGCCGGCTGAGGGCGAAATCACGCAAAAGGCATGGCGCGAGGGATGCGCCGTGCTTGCCCTTCGCGGGCGCGCAACCCATATCTTCCGGTATGCTGAAATTCACTCCGATCCTTCTGGCCATCCTCTACGCCCTGGCGATGTACCACTTCTCCGTCTGGCGCACCAAGCGCGAGCTTGACGCGCGGTCGACCGAACTGGCCGATCCCAGGCTCAAGGGGCTGACCGACCGGCTTGCCAAGGCGCTCGATCTGGATCGCATTCGCGTGCATATCTACGAGATCGACCCGGTGAACGGCCTTGCCGCGCCGGACGGACGCATCTTCATCACGCGCGGGTTCTATCGCAAGTACCAGAATGGCGAGGTCTCGGGCGAGGAACTGACCAGCGTCATCGCGCATGAACTGGGTCACGTGGCGCTTGGCCACACGCGCCGCAGGATGATCGACTTTTCCGGCCAGAACGCGCTGCGCACCGCGCTTGCGATGGTGTTGTCGCGGTTCCTGCCCGGCATCGGCGTCTGGATCGCCAACGGGCTCGCCTCGCTGCTGGCCGCCCGACTGTCGCGCGGTGACGAATACGAGGCCGACGCCTATGCCGCAGCCCTGCTGCACAAGGCCGGCATCGGCATCGACGCGCAGAAATCGCTGTTCACCAAACTGGACGCGCTGACGCAATCCCGCGCCGGGGTAATGCCCGCCTGGCTGATGTCGCACCCCAAGACCGCCGAGCGCATCGCGGCGCTCGAAAAGCTCGAACACCGCTGGACGAACGCACCGACCTGATCTTCTTCTCTTTCCGAATATGCAGCCTTCCTCGGTTCCGGGCGCACGGCAGGAAAGGTATGCGCGCCATCGGGCCGGGGTTTCAGCCCCGGGGCATCAGACCAATTCTACTGTCGCTTCGGCCAGGTCCTGACCATTAACCTGCACGATCACCCGGTGCGGCCCTGGATGCAGGGTAAAGGTCGATGCCCCCCGCTTCAGCTGGTGCGTCTTGGACAGGGTCAGCGGCACACCGGCTGCCAGTCGGGCGGTCTTGAGCTTGAAGACCTTTTCGCCGGACCGTCCGTTCGGGCGGTGAAACACGATCCGGTAATCCACCAGCACAGGAAGGTCCTCGTCGGCGACAAGCGTGACCGCGAGGGTCAGCGCGGTGCCGATGGCCACCGGGTCGGGCGACAGGTCGAGCCTTGCGCGGATCGCGGCGTCCTGGCGGTAGCCCAGCAGCGCCAGCGCGCCCGCCTCGCCACGCTTGACCGCCGTGCGCAGGGCGTGGCGGGTCATCCAGTCCAGTTCCCTGCGATCCTGCCGCGCCTCATGCGCCCAGGCCCCGAGACGGGTCACAACCACGTCCGGCGCATGGCGGGTCAGATCGTTCAGATGATTCGCCACCGACCGCGTGACATAGCGCGTCGGGTCGGCGTGCAGCGCATCGAGAAGCCGCACCGGCACCAGCGGATCGAGATCGATATTCGCGGCCCAGGGAAGCCGCGGCCGCGTGCCCTCGCTGACCAGGCGGCGGACATGGTAGTTGTCGTGCCCGGTCCACCGGTCCAGCCGGGCCAATGTCTCGTCCGGCCAGCGGTTCAGGAACGGCCGGATGTAGAATTCCATCGAAAACCGCTGCGTCGCGGCCTCGAGCAGATCCAGCGCCCGGTCGCGGTGATCCTCCAGCCCGTGGCGCACCGCCAGGATGCCCGGCACCGCATGGATGAACCGCCCGAAATCATCGTCGCTCTGTCCCGGATCGAGCACCGGAGGCATCGCCGCCTCCAGCGCCTCGGCCATCTCGGGAAACCGGGTCGGCAGTTGCGCCTCGACACAATCCGCCAGCCAGTCCAGCCGTTCCAGCAACCCGCGCGAGGCTAACCCCGCGAGGGCGTCCGTCTGGAAGCGCGCGGCATCGAACCCGGGCAGGACCGCGTATTCCGACGCCAGATCCCCGATGCTGCGGGCATTGAACAATTGGTCCTTCAGGGAAAACCCCTGAGCCTGCCCCGCCCCGTCCGGTCCGCGCGCCACCGGTCAGATCGTGGCGTTGGTGCCGCCACCATCCACGAGGATGTTCTGCCCGACGATGAACCCTGAATGCTGAGAACACAGGAAGGCACACATCGCGCCGAATTCCTGCCGCGTGCCATAGCGCCGGGCCGGGATCGTCTCCTGCCGGTTCTTGCGCGCCTGTTCGACCGAGATGCCCTGCGCCTTGGACACGCCGCCATCCAGCTGGTCGGCGCGGTCGGTGGCATGGATACCCGGCAGCATGTTGTTCACCACGACGCCGCTGGGCGCCACCTGGCGCGCCGTGCCCGCCACGTAGCCGGTCAGCCCGGTGCGCGCCGCGTTGGACAGCCCCAGCGCCGGAATCGGTGCCTTGACCGACTGCGAGGTGATGTTGACCACCCGGCCCCAGCCCCGCTCCATCATGCCGGGCATCAGCGCGGTCATCAGGGCGATCGGCGTCAGCATGTTGGAATCCAGCGCCTTGATGAAATCCTCGCGGCCCCAGTCCGACCAGATTCCCGGCGGCGGACCACCGGCATTGGTGACGAGGATGTCGACATCGCCGGCGGCCTCGAGCACCCTGGCCCGACCCTCTTCACTGACAATGTCGGCGGCCACGGTCGTCACCTCGACGCCGTAGGTGCTTCTGATCTCGGCGGCGGTCTCTTCGAGCGCCTCGGACCCTCGCGCGTTCATGATCAGGTTGACCCCGGCTTCGGCCAATGCCTCGGCACAGCCGCGCCCCAGTCCCTTGCTCGACGCACAAACCAATGCGCGCTTTCCCTTGATGCCCAGATCCATCGAATTCTCCCTATCTTCCTGTATGGCCCGCATAATTTCACACGGAGAACCTAGCAGTGCCACATTTTGCCACGAACTTGAACCAGTTCCGGTCACGTGTCGATTGGAAGCTGCCAACTTGATGAGTAATCCCCATGTCGCCTGATTCTCTTGTACCCGAGCCGTTTCACGCATGCCAAACGGACGCGTTCCGCGTGGAATCGGGGGTCAATCGCGGAGAAGGCCTGGATGCGATCGACATGCTCAACCTCGGCGACATCTACCGGCTGAATGACAGGACGAAATGGCTGCCGGTCTTCGCGCAGGATGACACCCGGACACGGTTCGTGCTCGAACTGGCGGCCAACATGCCCAGACAGGTCTTCACCTCGCTGGCCCACCTGATCTTCATGACCACCACGGGGCGGCGCGCGGATGCCTTTTTGGGGGCCTGCGATGGCCGCGCCCTGCTGATCTGTGACAGGAAACTGGACATCGCCGCGGAATATGTGCTGATCCACATCGAAGCCCGCGACATCGAGGTCACGCCGACGCTTGTCGCGGCCCCGGACATCCCGGCGCGCACGACCGCGGCAACCGCCCGCAACGTCGTGCCGCTGCGCGTCACCGGCTGACCGCCTCACACGACAGCGTGCAGCGCTCATATGGACAAGCACGCGGCGCGCCCCTATACGCGCGGCCATGCTGGACACCGCTTCAAATCGCCCCGAATTGCCCGCCGAGATCGCCCGGCGGCGCACCTTTGCCATCATTTCGCACCCGGATGCCGGCAAGACGACCCTGACGGAAAAATTCCTGCTCTATGGCGGTGCCATTCAGATGGCCGGTCAGGTCCGCGCCAAGGGTGAAGCGCGGCGCACGCGGTCGGACTTCATGAAGATGGAACAGGACCGTGGCATCTCGGTCTCGGCCTCGGCAATGTCATTCGATTTCAAGACCTTCCGCTTCAATCTTGTGGACACGCCCGGCCACTCCGACTTTTCCGAGGACACCTATCGCACGCTGACGGCGGTGGACGCGGCGGTCATGGTGATCGACGGCGCGAAAGGCGTGGAAAGCCAGACGCGCAAGCTGTTCGAAGTGTGTCGCCTGCGCGACCTGCCGATCCTGACCTTCTGCAACAAGATGGACCGCGAAAGCCGTGACACGTTCGACATCATCGACGAGATCCAGGAAAACCTCGCCATTGACGTGACCCCCGCGAGTTGGCCCATCGGGGTCGGGCGCGATTTCCTAGGCTGTTATGACCTGATCCGCGACCGGTTGGAGCTGATGGACCGCGCCGACCGCAACAAGGTCGCGGAAAGCATTGAAATCAAAGGGCTCGATGATCCCAAGCTTGCCGATCACGTGCCTGCGCACCTGCTGGCGCAGCTCAGGGAAGAGGTCGAGATGGCGCGCGAACTGCTGCCCGCGCTGAATCCGCAATCGGTACTTGAAGGGCACATGACACCGATCTGGTTCGGCTCGGCCATCAACTCCTTCGGGGTAAAGGAATTGATGGATGGGATCGGCACCTACGGGCCGGAGCCACAACCGCAAAAGGCCACGCCACGTCAAATTCTTCCCGAAGAAACAAAGGTTTCCGGCTTTGTCTTCAAAGTTCAGGCGAACATGGACCCCAAGCACCGCGACCGCGTGGCGTTCGTTCGGCTGGCCTCGGGGCATTTCAACAGGGGCATGAAGCTGACCCATGTGCGCTCGAAAAAGCCGATGTCCATCACCAACCCGGTGCTGTTCCTGGCCTCCGACCGTGAACTGGCCGAAGAGGCCTGGGCCGGTGACATCATCGGCATCCCGAACCATGGGCAATTGCGCATCGGCGACACGCTGACCGAGGGCGAGGCGCTCAAGGTGACGGGGATTCCGTCCTTTGCGCCCGAACTGCTGCAAACCGTGCGCGCGGGCGATCCGTTGAAATCCAAGCATCTCGAAAAGGCGCTGATGCAATTTGCCGAGGAAGGGGCGGCAAAGGTGTTCAAGCCGATGATCGGCTCGGGCTTCATTGTCGGCGTCGTCGGCGCGTTGCAATTCGAAGTGCTGGGCAGCCGGATCGAACTGGAATACGGCCTGCCCGTGCGGTTCGAGGCGTCGCAATTCACCTCGGCCCGCTGGGTGCATGGCGACAAGGCAGCGGTGGACAAGCTGGTCAACGCCAACAAGCAGCACATGGCCGAGGACAATGACGGCGACGTGGTGTACCTGACCCGCCTGCAATGGGATATCGACCGGATCGGGCGGGATCATCCCGACGTGACCCTGTCGTCGACCAAGGAAATGATGGTCTGAGCCAAGCCCGTTCGAACGGGCTTGCGCACGCGATTTCCAAATCGCGTCAAAAAGCGTCTTCGAAGACGCTTCCCCAAGGCATTTCGAAATGCCTTGTTGATCACCCCTCGGCAACGCGGCACTCTGCCGGCATGAGCAGCAAGACGCCGCCGCCCAACCCGGCTTATCCGAACGGGATGGATGGCATTCTGGACCAGATGAATGCGCGCCGCGCGCCTCTGGGCTTTGCCAGGGGCGAAGCCCTGCCGCCGCTTGACTGCGATCTCGATGGGCTGGCACGAACCACCGTCACGATCCCTGCCGACGACACGCGCACGCTGTCCGACAACGCCCGAAAGACCTGGGAAATTGCCAAGGAACTCAAGGGACAGAACAGCCTTCTTCACCTGAATGCCCTGCTGATCGCGCATCTGCGCAAACGCAGCCAGCCCGCACACACCGCCGACCTGTTCCTGCGCCTCTGGGCCGAACAGGCGGACCTGCTGATCCGCGAGATGGATCTGCGCTGGAAGGTGTCGAGCCTGACCACCTTCGGCGACCATGGAAAAACACCTGAACAACGCAGCGCAGGCCTCGGACTTTCCACGCTTTTCGGGATGATGAAACTTTACGAGAGCGAGCGTCTCTTCTCCGGCCGCGATCCCGGCAAGCCCTTCACACTGGACGGTCGATCGAACGCAGCCCTGCCACTCGGGATGAACGCGTTTTCGCTGACCGATGGCGGGCTCGACGTGAACATGATCGGTCGCCTTTGGGAAGAAGCCGAGGCCGACCCGGTCATTCGTCCGCTTGCACATGACATGCTGCAGCGGTTGATCGACGATCCGCGCACGGTCTTCCGCCGCCTGCACCGGCTGCGCGCGCGCAAGCTGCGCCGCATGGACCAGGCCGGCGCACAGGCCGATGAGGCCGGGGTCACTGTCCCGGTGCCCAAGCCCTCGGGCAAGACGCCGCGATGGGGTGTCGTCTGCACCACCAACGCGCCCCTGATCGAGATTGCCCGCTTCGTCGCGCACCACCTCGATATCGGGGCCAGCCGCATCTATCTGTATCTCGACGCGCCGGATCCGGACGTGGAGGCGCTCTTGCAGGACCACGACAAGGTCGCTCTGACGGTCTGCGACGACAGGTACTGGTCGGATATGGGCAAGCGCCGCCCCGACGCGCATCAGCTGCGCCAGACGTTCAACGCCACAAGCGCCCTGCGCGCCGCCGGGGGGGATGTCGACTGGCTGGGCCATATCGACACCGATGAGTTTGTCCTGTCCGACCGCAAGCTGTCGGCTTTGCTGAAGCCCGTACCGGACGACATTGCCGCCCTGCGCCTTTACCCGGCCGAGGCGCTGGCGCCGCCTCTTGCCGGCATGCCGCCAAGGCATTTCAAGCTGCGCACCACCACGACCGGTGTGTCTTCGGATGTGGTCACCGAAATCTACCCGACCTTCGGCAGCTATGTGCGCGGCGGGTTCCTGAGCCATCTTGCCGGCAAGGTCTTTGCACGCACCGGGCTTGGCGACGTGCGGCTGGCCATCCACCGCCTGCGGTTTCAGGGCCAAGACGTGCGCAACACGGCGACGCTCGACCTGGCCCATGTCGGCCACCTGCATGCCACCGACTGGGATAGCTTCCTGGCAAAGCTCGACTTTCGCCAGACCCGTGGGTCGTACCGGATCAAGTCGGACGACGAGGCAAACAGCATCGGGCGCCTGCTGGCATATCTGCGCGACGAGGAAGGCGAAGACGGCCTGCGCCTGTTCTTCGACGAAATGTGCCGCGACAGCGCCGACCTGCGCGCGCGTCTGAACCGGCACCGGCTTTTGCTGACACCGCGCTTCGATCCCGATGCCGCGATGGAACGGATTTTCGGCATTCGGATCGACGGTTGACGGATTGAAAACAGCTCCCATATCTGACCTTGATTGTTTCGCCCCCGAAATCGATGACACACCAAGGCCGGGTCAAAATGTCACGAGTCCTTGCTTGCATTGACCCCGGCGCGTTCGCAGAGTACACAAGCCCGCAGATCTTAATTGTGGACAAACACAGGGCCAAGACGGGCCGGATCGCAACAGACGCACGGGCGCAGTCAGTCCGTGAACAACGGATACACATGACAAAATTCTCTGAGTTGAACCTCAACCCGAAAGTCCTGCAAGCTGTCGAAGAGGCGGGCTACGACACGCCCACCCCGATTCAGGCAGGCGCCATCCCCCCGGCCCTCGAAGGGCGCGACGTGCTTGGCATTGCGCAGACAGGCACCGGCAAGACCGCCGGTTTCACGCTGCCGATGATCACGCTTCTGGCCCGTGGACGCGCCCGCGCGCGGATGCCGCGTAGCCTCGTGCTCTGCCCGACACGCGAACTGGCGGCCCAGGTCGCGGAAAACTTCGACACCTATTCCAAACATGTGAAGTTGACCAAGGCGCTGCTCATCGGCGGTGTCAGCTTCAAGGAACAGGACATGCTCATCGACAAGGGCGTCGATGTCCTGATCGCCACGCCGGGCCGGCTGCTCGATCATTTCGAGCGTGGCAAGCTGCTGCTGACCGGCGTGCAGATCATGGTGGTGGACGAGGCCGACCGCATGCTCGACATGGGGTTCATTCCCGATATCGAACGCATCTTCTCGCTCACGCCCTTCACCCGGCAGACGCTGTTCTTCTCGGCCACCATGGCCCCCGAGATCGAGCGCATCACCAACACCTTCCTCTCCGCCCCGGCGCGGATCGAGGTGGCGCGGCAGGCTTCCGCCTCCGAGACCATCGAACAGGGTGTCGTGATGTTCAGGGCCTCGAAGCGCGAACGTGAAGGCACCGAAAAGCGCGACCTGCTGCGGGCGCTGATCGACCGCGAGGGTGACGCCTGCAGCAACGCCATCGTCTTCTGCAACCGCAAGTCGGACGTGGATATCGTCTCAAAGTCGCTCAAGAAACATGGCTATGACGCGGCCCCGATCCATGGCGATCTGGACCAGTCGCAGCGCACCAGGACGCTTGACGGCTTCCGCGAGGGCAGCCTGCGCTTTCTCATCGCGTCGGATGTGGCCGCACGCGGTCTGGACGTTCCTGCGGTCAGCCACGTGTTCAACTTCGATGTACCCAGCCACGCCGAAGACTACGTGCACCGGATCGGCCGCACCGGCCGCGCGGGCCGCGATGGCAAGGCGCTGATGATCTGCGCTCCGAAGGACGAAAAGAACTTCGATGCCATCGAACGCCTGTTGCAAAAGGACATCCCGAGGGTCGATAATCCGCTGGGTCAGAGCGCGCCGACCGGTACCGACAGCAAGGATGCCGCGTCAGAGGATGACAGGCCCGCCAAGCCGCGCCGGACACGCGGCAGTCGCAGCCGCACCAAGGACAAGGCGCCCGAGTCCGACTCCAATGTCAAAGCGCAAGAGGCCACCCCGGTCGATGACGCGCAACCGCAAGCGCCGCGGGAAGAACCCCAGAAAGCAGCGCCCCGGGACGACGCGCCGCGTCAGCAGGACAAGCCCCGCAATAACAACAACAATAATCGGGGTCGTCGCAATGATCGCGGCGGACGGGACAACAATGTTGTCGGAATGGGCGACCACATGCCGTCCTTCATCGCCAAGAGCTTTGACGAACGCCGCGCGGGGTAACCCGCCGGCGTGACAGCAGCACAAACGGGCCTCAGAGACAGCGCATGTGCCGGGCGCAAAGCTCTGGCACATACGCGAAATCGTCGAAACGCGCGTCATGCAGGATGTCCGACAGCGGTTTTGTTCGGATCCCTTCGGTGAAAAGAAGAAACGGCACCCCTGCCCGCTGCGCCGTTTCGGCATCGACGTCACTGTCCCCGACATAGACACCCTCGGTCGCGCGCATCCTTTCGAATGCCAGGCGCAGGGGGGCGGGATCGGGTTTGCGGACCGGCAAACTGTCTCCGGCGATGATCGCATCGAACCAGCGCCCGAGATCAAGCGCGTCGAGCACCGCCTGCAACGGGCCCCCCGGCTTGTTCGTGCACAGGCCCAGGGCAAGGCCGCTGTCCTTCAGGTTCGACAACATGTCCAGCACGCCCGGAAAGACCCGCGTGCGTCCGGTACTGGACTTGTAGAACTGCATGAACCGCGCCATCAGCGCGTCGTACTCCGCCATTTCGAGATCGGTGGCCGTGATCAACCGATCAAGGAACACCTTTTCGCCCATGCCGACAAACCCGCCGATCTGCGCCTGTTCAAGCGGGTCCAGTCCGTGTTCGGCCAGAAGTTCATTGGCGGCTGCGGCGATGTCCGGCAGGCTGTCGATCAGCGTGCCGTCCAGATCGAACACCACCCCGCGCATCAGGCAAGCCGGCTTATGACAACCGTGACCTCGGCCTTCTTGCCGATCTCGTTCTGCGTCGTCTGCCGTGCCACGCGGCGCAGCCCTTCCTCGAGCTTGTCATCATCGGTGATCGTCTTGGCCCCGGCCCGGCCGATGAATTGCGACAGGTCTTCTTCCAGCACGTCCACCAATGGCGCGTTGTTGCGGCCGATTTCCGGCAGGCCCATGATCTCGCACCACGGCTCGCCCAGCATCTCGTCGTCTTCGTCCAGAATGACCGTGACGATCACATGCCCGTTGAGCGCCATCCGGATGCGATCGCGCACCACGCCGTCGAGCGCACCGATCTTGACCGAACCATCGAGATAGGTGCGTCCGGTCTCGACATATTCCGCCACGACGGGTTCGTTGCCGCTGAGATCCATCATCATGCCGTTCACCGCGAGGACACCCTTGCGGCCGCCGGCCCCTGCAACCTTCACATGTTCGCGCAGGTGGCGGTGTTCGCCATGCATCGGAATGACCAGCTGCGGATTGACCAGCTTGTGAATGGTTTCGAGATCCGGCCGGTTGGCATGGCCCGACACGTGGTACTTGCCCGAACTGTCATCGACCACGTCGACACCCTGCTCGGAGAACGCGTTCATGATGGTGATCACGCCGCGCTCGTTGCCCGGAATGGTCTTGGAAGAGAACAGGAACAGATCGCCTTCGGCCATGGTCAGGCCCTGAAACTTGCCGCGGGCAAGCTGCGCCGAAGCCGCCCGCCGTTCGCCCTGGCTTCCGGTCACGATCAGCATCAGGTTCTCGCGCGGGATCTGCGTCGCCTCTTCCGGGCTGACCACGGTGGGGAAATCCGCCAGCACGCCGGTCTTGATCGACGCCTCGATCATCCGCCGCATCGCCCGCCCCAGCAGGCAGACCGACCGCCCGGCGCGCACCGCTGCCTCGGCCAGCGTCTTGACCCGCGCCACGTTGGACGCAAAGGTCGTCGCCACGACCATGCCCTTGGCGTCGCGCACCAGCGTCTCGATCTCGGGACCGACCGTCGCTTCGGACCGGCCTTCATGCGCCGAGAAAACGTTGGTGGAATCGCAGATCAGCGCCTTGACGCCGGGCTGCCCCACCTCGGACCAGAGCGCATGGTCGAACGGTTCGCCGACCAAGGGTGTTTCGTCGATCTTGAAGTCGCCCGAATGCACCAGCCGCCCCTGCGGCGTGTCGATCACAAGCCCCGAGCTTTCGGGAATCGAGTGCGAGATCGGCACGAAACCCACCTTGAACGGTCCGGCCTGAACCACCTCGGGCCAGGGGGCCACGGTCTTCACGGTCTCCGGCGACACGCCCTGGTCGTCCATCTTGAGCCGGGCGATGTGGGCGGTGAACGCCCGCGCATAGACAGGCGCACCCAGGTCTTCCCAGAAATGGCCGACCGCGCCGACATGGTCTTCATGCGCATGGGTGATGAAGATCGCGTCCAGCCGGTTGCGCCGTTCCTTGAGCCAGGAAATGTCCGGCAGAATGAGATCCACCCCCGGCGTGCCGTCCATGTCCGGAAAGGTCACCCCGAGATCCACGAGGATCAACCGCTCCTCGCCCGGTTTGCCGTAGCCATAGACATAGGCATTCATGCCAATTTCGCCGGCCCCGCCAAGGGGCAGGTAGATGATCCGTTCACCGCTCATGATTTATCCGTTTTCTGTGTTATGGGCATGGATGACCGTCAGACCATGCATGGTCAGGTCATCTTCTATCGTGTCAAATAGCAGTTCGCCCTGTGCGAACAAGGGCGCAAGTCCGCCCGTGCCGACCACCTTCATGGGTCTGCCATATTCGGCCTTGATCCGTGTCGTGATCCCCTGGATCAGGCCGACATAGCCCCAGAAGACGCCCGACTGGATACAGGCCACCGTGTTGGTGCCGATCACCTTCTCGGGCTGCGAGATGTCCACATGCGGCAATGCCGCCGCGCCCTGGTGCAGCGCCTCGAGCGACAGGTTCACCCCCGGCGCGATCACACCCCCGACATAGGCGCCATCCTCGGCCACCACGTCGAAATTGGTCGCGGTGCCGAAATCCACGACAACCACGTCGCCGCCGTGCCGGTCGAAGGCTCCGGCGGCATTGGCGAGCCGGTCCGGCCCCACGCCTGTGCCCACGTCGACCCGCGGCGCATGCGGCAACAGGCATTCCGGCTTGCCGACGACCACGGGCCGCACGCCGAAGAACCGGTCCGAGAACACCCGCAGGTTCCACACCACGCGCGGCACCGTGGACGATATGATCACATCGGTGATCTTGGGTTCGATCTCGTAATGCGCGATCAGCGTCGAAAACCACGTGAAATAGGCGTCCGCCGTGCGCCCGTGATGGGTCGAGGTGCGCAGGGTGCACAGAAACCGCGTCCCGTTCCAGATCGAGAACACGGTGTTGGTGTTGCCGCAATCAATGCACAGAAGCATGGCCCTGCCCCTTCAAAAGAAAATATCCGCCGCCGCGATGGCCTGGCGGCCTTCGGCGGTGTTTAGGACGATCCGCCCCTCGGCGTCTACAGTCTCGAAGGTCCCGGTGACCTCGCGTGTCCCCATCCGCGCCGTCACGACCTCTCCCAGCCGCGCCGCACGCGCCAGCCAGGCCTCGCGGATCGGCCCGAACCCGTAATTGACCATCTGCGCCTCGTGCCGCGCAAAGGCGCTGGCCAGCATGTCGAGAAACACCTCCGGACCGACTTCCACTCCCAGCGCAGACAGCACCGAAACCGGCGCCACCGCACCGGGTTCCACCTCGGAAGCCTCCGGCGCAGCCACCAAGTTGACACCGATCCCGATCGCCAGATGGGGTCCAAGGCTCTCCAGCAGGATGCCGGCCACCTTGCCACCGGTCAAAAGCACGTCATTCGGCCATTTCAGCGCCAGCCCGTCGACCCGACCCGAGACCGCCACCAGCGCATCGAAAAGCGCCAGAGCCGCCACGAAACTGCGCAGGGCGCGCCGGTCTGCCGCGTCCGTCGTCGGCAGCACAAGGGTCGCTGCGAAATTGCCCTGCGGGTTGACCCAGGGACGTCCCCGCCGCCCCCGCGCCGCGGTCTGGTGAGAGGCGAAGATCCAGGTCGGCCCTGTCAGCGATCCGGCCTGCCGCGCCGCCTCGGCCATGGTGCTGTCCACCTCGGCCAGCACCTGCCGACCGTATCCCAAAGGCCAATCAGACAAGACCCCGCGCTCCTTCATCTTGCCGGATAAACTCCCGCCGGAGGCACCGCGTCCCGCGCAGCGGGGCGCAAAAAACAAAGCGACGCGCCATTGGCGCGTCACCATGCTGCGTCCGGCAGGATCGCTCAGTTGACAAGGGTCGCCGCCGCGGTTGCCGCCATCCCTTCGATCCCGAACAGGTTCACGACACCCACCACCATGATCACCGCGCTCGCCATCAGCATGCCCCAGAGCACCGGCGACTTGCCACCGTCAAGCCCGTCGTCCCGCTCTTCGCCGAAATACATGTAGAACACGATGCGCAGGTAATAGAAGGCGCCGATCACCGAGGCCACCGCACCGGCGATCGCCAGCCAGGCCAGGCCCGCATCATAGGCCGCGCGCAGGACGTAAAGCTTGCCGAAGAAGCCGACCAGCGGCGGCACTCCGGCGAGGCTGAACAGCAGCACCAGCATGGCCAGCGCCTTGCCCGGTTCCTTCTTCGAATACATGTTGAGCGACGCGATGTTCGACACCGGCTGGCCGTCCCGCTCCATCGACAGGATGAAGGCGAAGGTGCCGACGCTCATCGTGACATAGATCGCCATGTAGATCAGCATCGACTGCACGCCGAACGCCGTGCCCGCGGCAAGGCCCATCAACGCGTAGCCCATATGGGCAATGGACGAGAACGCCATCAGCCGCTTGATGTCGGTCTGGCCGATGGCGGCGATTCCGCCAAGGAACATCGACAGCAACGACAACAGCGCGACCACCTGTTGCCAGTCTCCGACCGCACCGCCGAACGCGTCATGCAGAACCCGCGCGAAAAGCGCCATCGCCGCGACCTTGGGCGCGGTGGCGAGGAACGCCGTCACCGGCGTGGGCGCGCCTTCGTAGACATCCGGCGTCCACATGTGGAACGGCACCGCCGACACCTTGAACGCCAGGCCGGAGATCAGGAACACCAGGCCAAAGAGCAGACCCAGCGACACATCGCCTTCGGACGCCGTCTGGATGATGCCCGAAAACAGCGTCGTGCCGGCATAGCCATAGACCAGCGACGCACCGTAGAGCAGCAACCCCGAGGACAGGGCACCAAGCACGAAATACTTCAGCCCCGCTTCGGTGGATTTCACGCTGTCGCGGCGCAGCGAGGCCACGACATAGAGCGCCAGCGATTGCAACTCGAGCCCCATGTAGAGCGACATCAGGTCGCCCGCCGACACCATCATCATCATGCCGACGACCGACAGCGTGATGAGCAGCGGGTATTCGAACCGCAACAGGCCCCGTCGCGTCATGTAACCCTCGGACATCATCAGGACAGCGGCCCCCGAGACAAGGATCATCACCTTGGAAAAGCGCGCAAAGCCGTCATCGATGAACAGCCCGTTGAAGGCCACGTTGGTGCCTGCGCCGTTGAAGCCGATCCACAGCGCCACCGCCAGGAACAGCGCGCTTGTGATCCAGACCAGCGTCGAGGCCAGCCCGTCCTTGCGCGTGTAGACCGCACCCAGAAGCGCCAGCATCGCGTAGACCGACAGGATGATCTCGGGCAGGATGACGTTCAGATCAGACGAGAGCATATCCGCGTCCCTTTTAGTGGTTCGCTGCCACCTGCGTGGCCGAAGGGGCCTCCGCAAGCGCAGTCTGGTAGTTGGAAACAAGCGCCTCGACCGACGGTCCGATCGTGTCGAGGATCGGCGCGGGGTAGACCCCGAAGAGGATCGTCGCCACCACCAGCGGCGCGAAGATCGCCCGCTCGCGGCGCGTCATGTCGGTGATCGTCTTGAGGCTTTCCTTGATCAGGTCGCCCAGCACCACGCGGCGGTAAAGCCACAGCGCGTAAGCCGCCGACAGGATCACCCCGGAAGTGGCCACGAGGGCGATCCAGGTGTTGACCTGAAAGATGCCGACCAGCGTGAGGAATTCCCCGATGAACCCGCTGGTGCCCGGCAGGCCGACATTGGCCATGGTGAACAGCATGAAGATCAGCGCGTAGGCCGGCATGCGGTTCACCAGCCCGCCATAGGCGTCGATGTCGCGGGTGTGCATCCGGTCATAGATCACGCCGACACACAGGAACAGCGCCCCCGAGATGAAGCCGTGGCTGATCATCTGGAAGATGGCGCCGTCGATGCCCTGCTGGTTGCCGGCGAAGATGCCCATGGTCACGTAGCCCATGTGCGCAACCGACGAATAGGCGATCAGCTTCTTCATGTCCTCCTGCACCAGCGCCACAAGCGAGGTGTAGACAATCGCGATGACGCTCATCCAGAGCACCAGCGGCGTCAGCACATCGGACCCGATCGGAAACATCGGCAGGCTGAACCGCAGAAAGCCGTAGCCCCCCATCTTCAGAAGGATCGCCGCCAGAACCACCGACCCGGCGGTCGGCGCCTGCACGTGTGCGTCGGGCAGCCAGGTATGCACCGGCCACATCGGCATCTTGACCGCGAAGCTGGCAAAGAAGGCAAGGAACAGCAGGGTCTGCATGCCGCCGACGATATGCACGCCCAGCACGCTGAAGCTTTCCGATCCGAACTGGTGAACCAGCAATTGTTCGATATCCGTGGTGCCGGCATCCGAGAACATCCCGACCATCGCCACCAGCATCAGCACCGAGCCGAGGAAGGTGTAGAGGAAGAACTTGAACGATGCGTAAATCCGGTTCTTGCCGCCCCAGATGCCGATGATCAGGAACATCGGGATCAGGCCCGCTTCGAAGAACAGGTAGAACAGCACGATGTCCAGCGCCATGAACACGCCCAGCATCAGCGTTTCCAGCAGCAGGAAGGCGATCATGTATTCCTTGACGCGGTGCGTCACGTCCCAGCTTGCCGCGATTACCAGCGGCATCATGAAGGTGGTGAGCAGGACGAACAGCACCGAGATCCCGTCGACCCCCATCTTGTACTGAAGCCCCAGCAGCCATTCGGTCTGTTCGACCATCTGGAACCCGGTGTTCTGCGGGTCGAACTGGAACAGGATGAACAGCGAGGTCACGAAGGTCGCGCCGGTGGCGATCAGTGACAGCCACTTGGCGTTGCGGTTGGCAGCGTCGTCATCGCCGCGCAGAAACACCATCAGGATCACCGCCGCGAGCGCCGGCAGGAACGTGACAATGGAAAGCAGGTTATCCATCAGTTTGCTCCTCCGCTCAGCGTCATCCAGGTGACAAGCGCCGCAATGCCGATCACCATGAAGAAGGCATAGGTAAAGATGTAGCCGGACTGCGCCTTGCCGGCGAGCCGTGTCAGCATCGGAATAAAGCCCATCGCAACACCGTTGATCGAACCGTCGATGACATTGCCGTCCCCCCGCTTCCACAGGACCCGCCCGATCGAGCTTGCCGGCTTGACGAAGACGAAGTCGTAGATCTCGTCGAAATACCACTTGTTGAGCAGGAACTGGTGCAGCGGGCGCTGGTTCTCGGCCAGCCGCTTGGGCAGTTTCGGGTTCACGATGTAGAACAGATAGGCGGTGCCGAACCCGATCAGCATCGCGATGAACGGGCTGACCTTGACCCAGGTCGGCGCGTGGTGCGCATCGTCCATCACATGATTGTCCGGCGCCATGTAGATCGCCCCGTCACCGGGCGCATAGGCATGCGCCTCGTCGGCTGCCTCCGCGCCCTCTTCGCCATGGGTCTCGGTCGGTTCCGTCACGTCGGCAACCGCACCCTCGACATCGCCTTCGGCCAGCTCTTCCGCCGCTTCGCCGATGCCTTCGCCAGCATCGTCGGCAAGGGTCGAGACATGCATGCCATTGGCCCCGATACCGAAGAACCGGTTCACGCTGTCATGGTCGCCGAAAAAGCTGTTGTACCAGACCATGCCCGAGAAGATCGCACCGAGGCTCAGCACACCCAGCGGCACCAGCATGACCATCGGGCTTTCATGCGCATGTTCATGCGTGTGCTTGTCGCCGCGCGGCTTGCCGTAGAACGTGAGGAACATCAGACGCCAGCTGTAGAAGCTGGTGAACAGCGCCGCGATGACCAGCATCCAGAAGGCATAGCCCCCCGCCGTCCCGGCCCAGGCGCTTTCGATCACCGCGTCTTTCGACAGGAACCCGGCAAAGCCGATATGGGTCAGCGGAATGCCGACACCGGTGATCGCCAGCGTGCCGATCATCATCGCCCAGAAGGTATAGGGGATCTTCTTGCGCAGACCGCCATAGTTCCGCATGTCCTGTTCGTGATGCATGGCATGGATCACCGACCCCGCGCCCAGAAACAGCATCGCCTTGAAGAAGGCATGCGTGAACAGGTGGAACATCGCCACCGAATACACGCCGACCCCCGCGGCCACGAACATGTAGCCCAGCTGCGACATGGTCGAATAGGCGATCACGCGCTTGATGTCGTTCTGCACCAGACCGATGGTCGCCGCGACAAACGCCGTGCTGGCGCCAAGGAAGGTCACGAAGGTCAGGGTCTCGGGAGCAAACTCCATCAGCGGCGACATGCGGCAGATCAGGAACACGCCCGCGGTGACCATGGTCGCGGCATGGATCAGCGCCGACACGGGTGTGGGGCCTTCCATCGCATCCGGCAACCAGGTGTGCAGGAAGAGCTGCGCCGATTTGCCCATCGCGCCGATGAAGAGCAGGAAGGCGATCAGGTTGGCCGCGTTCCATTCGGTCCAGAGGAAGGTCAGCTGCGTTTCGGCAAGGGTCGGGGCTGCCGCGAAGATGTCGTCAAATCGGATGCTGTCCACGAGGAAGAACAGCGCGAAGATGCCAAGGGCAAAGCCGAAATCGCCCACACGGTTGACGACAAAGGCCTTGATGGCGGCCGCGTTGGCCGACGGCTTGCGGTAGTAGAACCCGATCAACAGGTAGGACGCGACGCCCACGCCTTCCCAGCCGAAGAACATCTGAACGAGGTTGTCCGATGTCACCAGCATCAGCATGGCGAAGGTGAAGAACGACAGGTAGGCAAAGAAACGCGGCTTGTAGACCTCTCCCTCGCGCCACTGCGGATCATGCGCCATGTAGCCGAAGGAATAAAGATGCACGAGGGCCGACACCGTGGTCACGACGATCAGCATGATCGCGGTCAGACGGTCGAGGCGAATGGCCCATTCGGTGCTCAGCGTGCCGCTTTCGATCCAGCGCAGGATGTCGATGGTCTCGGTCACGCCGTCATGGGTCAGGAACACGATCCAGGACAGCAGACAGGCAAAGAACAGCAACCCGGTAGAGACCCACATGGCCGCCGTTTCGCCGATGAACTTCCAGCCGAACCCGCAGAGGATCGCGCCGACAAGCGGGGAAAACAGGATGAGCGTTTCCATCATCGTCAGCCCTTCATCACGTTGATGTCTTCAACCGCGATGGAGCCACGGTTGCGGAAGAAGCAGACGAGGATGGCAAGGCCGATGGCCGCTTCGGCCGCGGCGACCGTGAGCACGAACAGGGTGAACACCTGCCCCACCAGGTCGCCAAGGAAGCTCGAGAACGCGACAAGGTTGATGTTCACCGCGAGAAGCATCAATTCGATGCTCATCAGCAGGATGATCACGTTCTTGCGGTTCAGGAACAGCCCGAAAATCCCGATCACGAACAGCACCGCTGCCACTGTCAGGTAATGCTCAAGTCCTATCATTACGTCCCTCCGGGGTGTGCCCCGTCGTTTTCTTTGTCAAAGCGCCCCGGAGATGATCCGGGGCCGCATGTCGAAGTCCCGCGGCACTGGCACGGAACGGGTGTCTTACAAGCCCTGCCCCGGCTTCACGTCTTTCAGTTCCATCGCCTTGGCCGGGTCGCGATACATCTGCGCCAGCACGTTCTGCCGCTTGATGTCGGTTCTCTGGCGCAGCGTCAGGACGATCGCCCCGATCATCGCCACCAGCAGGATCAGGCCCGCCAGCTGGAACAGCAGGAAATACTGGTCATAAAGGATCATGCCCAGGGCTTCGGTATTGTGCCTGTCCACCGGCGTCACCTGCGCCCGCAACCCTTCGGCCGCCGCGTTGCTTTCCCAAGCGCCGAAGGCGATTGCGAACTGCATCAGGATGATCACCCCGAACAGCAGCGCCAGCGGCATGTAGCGTGCCATCTCGGCCTTCAGCTGGGAAAAATCCACGTCCAGCATCATCACCACGAACAGGAACAGAACCGCCACCGCGCCCACGTAGACGATGATCAGAAGCATCGCCACGAATTCCGCACCCAGCAGCACGAACAACCCGGCAGATGACAGGAACGCAAGGATCAGCCACAGCACCGAATGCACCGGGTTGCGGCTGATCACCGTCAGAAGCCCACCGGCAATCGTCGAGATGGCGAAGAGGTAGAAGGCAAAGACACTCATGTCTCGTCATCCTTTTTGTCGTCTTCCATGACATCGCGCGCCAGCTCCATGGCGCGGGTCATGGCTGGAATACCGGCGAACATCGACATCTGCGCGATGGTCTCGGCGATCTCGTCTCGGGTGGCGCCCGCCTCGATGGCGTGGCGCACCGTCATGCGCAACTGGGTGTCGGCCTGCGCGCCCTGCATCGTCAGGCCCGCCAATGTCAACAGAAGCCGCGTCTTGGCATCGAGCCCGTTCTTGCTGATCCCCTTGCCGAACCACATCTCCATGGCGTCTTTCGGCATGGTCGGCCACATCTTCTCGAACCCCTGCGGGTCGAAGGAGGTCAGCGACGGATTGAAGGCCTTCGCCATCTCCTGCGCCTGCTGCATCATCAGCTCGAACGGGGTCTTTGCGTCGCTCATCGGTACGGTGCATCCAGCTCGAGGTTGCGGGCGATCTCGGCTTCCCAGCGGTCGCCATTGTCCAGCAGCTTGGCCTTGTCGTAATACAGCTCTTCGCGCGTCTCGGTCGAGAACTCGAAGTTCGGGCCTTCGACAATCGCATCGACCGGGCAGGCCTCCTGGCAGAAGCCGCAATAGATGCATTTCGTCATGTCGATGTCATAGCGCGTGGTGCGGCGTGACCCGTCATCGCGCGGTTCGGCATCGATCGTGATCGCCTGCGCCGGGCAGATCGCCTCGCACAATTTGCAGGCGATGCAGCGTTCCTCGCCATTGGGATAGCGGCGCAGCGCGTGTTCGCCGCGGAACCGGGGGCTCAGCGGGCCTTTTTCATGCGGGTAGTTGATCGTCGCCTTGGGGGCGAAGAAATATTTCAGGCCAAGCTTCATGCCCTGGTAAAAGTCCTGCAGCAGGAAATACTTGGCGGCGCGTCCGTAATCGATCTGCGTCATCGTTGCTCTCCTTATACCCAGCGCGCAAATGCGCCCCAGAACCAGTCGAATTTCGCCGCGAAGGCCACGAAGACCACCCAGACCAACGAGAACGGCAGGAAGACTTTCCATCCCAGCCGCATCAGCTGGTCATAGCGGTAGCGGGGCGTGATCGCCTTGACCATCGCGAAGAGGAAGAAGAAGAACGCCATCTTGCCGACCATCCACAGCGCGCCATCCGGCAGGCCCGGAATGGGCGAGAGCCAGCCGCCGAAGAACAGCAGCGATGTCAGCGCGCACATCAGGAACATGGCGAT
>NZ_JAIPUT010000060.1 GCF_020055635.1 Marivita sp.
GCGGCGATCGAAATTGTCGGCAAATACCCCCGCCAGCAGCGACAGGATCATGATCGGAAGGGTGACGGAGGATTGCACAAGCGCCACCATGCTTTGCGAGTCGCTCAGCGATGTCATCATCCATGCTGCGCCGACCGCTTGCACAAGCCCCCCGAAATTCGAGGCAAGCGCGGCAATCCAGAGCGTGCGGAACGTCTGGTTTCGAAACAGAAATAATGTGGACGTGCTTTGCGGCACCAATCGCCCCTTCCAGACCTGGAACATCCGCGGCGTGATACCGACATCTAAGTCTCGCGCGCGGCAAGGGTCAATGATCGGTGCGGCGCAGGAAATGAAATGGGGCAGGTGGGTTAGGCCGCAAACAGAGGCAGGGACTGGCAAGAGCCGAAGTTTGCGCCATCTTGAAAGGAAAGGGCGATGCGGTTTGAGCCGCATCGCCTAAAGTGATTTTTTTCAATAACTTGCTGAAATATCTATTCGTCGCTGTCGTGAACGAAACTTTGACGCAAAATCTGTCGGCTGGTCGGATGGACCACGATCAGAACTTCGCTGCCATCCTGGTCATAGGCCGCCAGCGTGTTTTTCGCTTCATCCACCATCTGGATATCCCTGAAACCAGCCTTGATCAGCTTTGCAGCCATGGCATCGAAATATTGGTTCGGCATTTCTCCGGTTACCTTGGCAGATGCACTCACTGCGCACAGCAGAGCGACCCCGGTCAAAGCAGCTGTGAAATATGTCATGATGAGTTTCCTTCGGAAAAAATGTTCAGTGCCGGGCCCGTCATCGGGCCTTGTCTCATATTGTCGTAGATGCGCTCTGCGCGATGTGAACGGGTTCACAGGTCTACTGGAAAAAAACATCATGGCAGATCTCGAGATGTTCCATCCCGGATGATCACACAGGCCCGCGCCGGACTGCCCTCTTCATGGCAGGTTCGGGACGGGAACTTACAATGGGGCTTCGGATACCACCGGGGGCAGCCGGACAAACGGCTTCAGCGTCGGATGATGGCCGAAACCAGGGTCTGAACCAACGCGATGGTGCCCGAGATCGGTTGCAACTGGCTGGCCGTGTCGGTGCCGACCAACAGGGCGACCTCGGCATAGGTCGCAAGTGGGCTGTCCGCGCTGTCGGTCAGCGTCACGATCCGGCGACCGGACACATGGGCATCCAGCACCACATCGACGACTGGCTGCGAATAGGGTGGGAATGCAATCGCGAACAGGGCATCCTCGGAACCGATGGTCGCGATCTGCGGTCCGGCCATCCCACCCGCGAAATCCAGAAGGGAACAGGCGCGTTCCCCCCGGATCAGCCCATAGTGAAAGTAATCCGCGATCGGTCGCGACCGCCGCAGGCCCGCGACATAGATGTGTCGCGCCATCCGCAGGATGTGTATCGCGCGGTTCAGGGCGTCGATATCGCAGTCTTGTTCAAGCCGCTGCACGGCTTCCCGATGGGCTGCGATGGAGGCATCGAGAAGCGCGCGCGCATCAGGGGCCGGGGCGGCTTCGTCACGTTCAAGGACCTTGTTGCGAACGTTTGCCTGCCCCTCGATCAGCCGCTGGCGAAAGACCCGCTGCAAGTCTGAAAAGCCCGGATATCCGAATTCCTTGGCAAAGCGAATAAGTGTGGAGGGCTGGATGCCCAGCTCGCCAGCAATCACTGGCGTGGTGTTCAGTGCAAAGCCGTTCGGTTCCTCAAGAGACGCGCGTGCGATGCGTTGCAGATGCGGGCTCAGGTCAGGGAAACGGTCCCGGATTCGCTGCCGCAATGCGTCGAATGTCTCGGGTGGCGTCATTTCGGAACGCGTGTTTTTTTCTGTCATGCCAAGCGTATAGCATGCCTTTTTGTCTAGCGAAAATATTTTCGTTGACACAAATAGAAAATATTTTCAATCATTGTGACATGGCGTTCAATGTCCCCTGAGGAGGGGGGTCGAAAGCCGGTTTTGCCCACCAGCGTCGGGCTTGTCCAAGGGAGGATGATCATGTCCAATTCGAAATTCACTCGCCGGGGTCTTCTGGGGTCTGCCGCAGCCGCTGGTGGAGTGGTCGCAGTTTACGGCCCATGGAAACACAACCGCGTCCATGCGCAGGCCAGCGACCGGCCAATCCGCATCGGCATCACTTCGGACGCCAGTGGCCAATACGCCAATTCCGGTGCTTCTGATCGGCGCGGGATGCTCATGGCCATCGCGGAAGCTAACGCCGAAGGAGGCGTCCTCGGTCGCAAGATCGAACATGTCCACATCGACACCGAGACCATACCCGCCACGGGCAGCCGCGTTGCCGAGCGCCTGATCAACCGTGAGGAATGTGGCTTTCTGATCGGCGCGGTCAGCTCCGGAGTCGCAAACGCGATTAGCCAGGTCGCTCAGCGCTATGGCGTGATCTACCTGAACACCAACTCGTCCTCACCCACCGAGAGCGGCGAGAACTGCCACCGCGTCAAATTTGTCTGGGACGGGAACGGCGCGAATTTCTCCAAGGCTGCGATCCGCAACTCGTTGGACGCCTATGGCGGCAACGTGATGATGGTGACCAATGATTATGTCTGGGGCCATGACACGGCGCGGGCCACCAAAGCCTTGGTCGAGCAATATGGCGGCACGATCATGGATGAAATCCTGGTGCCGCAAGGAACCCGTGATTTCTCGGCAGCGCTTCTAAAGCTTCAGCAAGCGGGGCCGAACGTCGTGGCGGCTGCTGTTGGTGGCGACGACCAGATTGCCCTGCGCCAACAGGTCGCCCAGCTTGGCATGGGAGACAAGATGGCCTGGATCAACAATCAACAGGACTGGCCGGATGTCTACGGCTTGCCCGCTGACAACCTGTTCGGCGTGTTCGGAACGACCTGGTATCACGGGTTGGACTTGCCGGGTGTGCAGGACTTCGTGGCGCGGTATCAGGCGATGTACCCGGACACCTCGATGAAGGTTCCGGGCAATGTGTTCTACAACGGCTACATGGCAACACGCGAATTGCTTGCTGCGATTGAACGCGCCGGGACGACGAACAACATCGCGGTGATCAAGGAGCTTGAAGGCCATGTCATGTCGGCCGAAAGCCGGATGCAGCATCATGATGCCATGATCGATCCGAACACCCACCAGGTGCAGCAGACGATCTATCTGGCAACCGCCAACCCCGAGCCCAGGGACAGCGACGACATGTATCGCATCCTAACGCAGTCGGCGCCCGAAGACGTGCGCGACGAGGCAAGCCTGGGGGCGTGTCAGCTGGAAAGCTACGACGACACCCCGACCTTTGACGCCTGAAGCACCGACGTCACACGCGGCCGGGTCAGCCTGCCTCCCAGACCCGACCCGGCCGCGCCTGTGTTACCCTGCCTACGGCGGGGATTTAGAGGACAGACATGTTCGAGCTTGTTCCGCATATCATCAATGGCTTGACCCTTGGGCTTCTATTCGCGCTGATCGCGCTTGGTTTTACATTGATCGTCGGCGTGATGGAGGTGATCAACCTCGCCCATGGCGCGATGTTCGCGCTTGGCGCCTATTTTGCCATGACAACGATCGGCGGCGGCTGGTTTGGAGGCACGGAGTTCGGCCAATGGTGGCTGACCCTGCCCATCGGCACGCGTTATGCCATAGGTGTGATTGTCGGACCTTTGATGGCGGCGGGTGCGGGGATGATCCTTGAGCTGTGCCTGCGTCCGACCTACGGCAAGGCTCCGCTTTATGGCTTGCTGCTGACCTTCGGTGCGGCGCTGGTCATCGAGGAGATCATCCGCCTGAGCTGGGGCACCGGCGAGCAGAGCCTGCCCGTACCGCAGGCCATCAACGGCGCTTTCTTCATGGGCGGTTTGATCTTTTCGAAATACAAGTTCTTCGCGGCCGGATTTGCCATCATCGCCATTTTCGGCGTCTGGGCCTTTCTTGAGAAAACACCCTATGGCGCGATTATCAAGGCCGGTGCCCATGACAGCGAAATGGTCCGAGCGCTTGGCTATGACCTGTCGAAACTGCGCCTTTTGGTCTTTGGTTTCGGCGCGGCGCTGGCAGGGCTTGCGGGCACCGTCATGGCGCCAATCTGGGGTCTGCGCCCCCATATCGGGATCGATGTGATCATCCCGGCCTTTCTCATAATCGTCGTCGGCGGTGTCGGCAGCTTCTGGGGCGCGGTGATCGCCGCCGTTCTGGTCGGGTTGTCGGTGGGCATAACCGGGGCCTATGCGCCTGCCTGGTCGATGCTGTCCATGTATCTGCTCTTGATTGCCATCGTTGGCTTTCGTGCCCGCGGGCTCCTGGGCCGCAAATCCGCGCTGGAGAACTGAGCCATGCCCATGATCACCCTCAGCGATATCCCCGCGCGCGGCGGATCGCCCTTCACCCCAGCGATGGGCGTCTTTCTTCTGGCGCTGTCCACGGCCCCGTTCTGGCTGCCTGCGGTGGGACTGTACCAATATCTCGGGATCGAGGTGGCGATCTGGTTGATCTTCGCCCTCGGGTTCAACCTGCTCTTTGGCTACATCGGTCTGCACTCCTTCGGGCATGGCGCCTATCTGGGCATCGGGGCCTATGCTTTCGGGCTGTTTCAGCAGGAGATCGCGGTCAGTCTCTGGGGCGGGCTGCTGGCCGCCATCTCTGCCGCGACCATCGCGGGCGGCATAGTCGCCGCCTTCATCTCGCACCGGCGCGGCATCTACTACGCGCTGATGACCATCGCTTTCGGCCAGATCTTCTGGTTCTGCGCGATCAAGCTGCATGGGGTCACCGGAGGGGAGGACGGGCTCCTGGGCATCCCGCGCCCTGACTTTGTGCTGGGGCCAATCCGCTTCAGCCTTGCGGACAACACGTCGCTCTACTGGTTCTCGGCCGTGCTGCTTGCGCTTGTGGCGATTGGCCTCTGGCGGCTCGTCAACGCGCCTTTCGGCCGGGTTCTGCAGGCAATCCGCCAGAATGAGACCCGCGCGCGGTTCGTGGGCTATGATGTCTGGCGCATAAAATGGCTGACCTTCACGCTTTCAGCGGCCTTCGCCGGCTTGGCAGGGGGGCTTTTCTCGATGGCGCAGGAAAGCGCTTATCCAGACGTGATGAGCCTGCACCAGTCCGGCCTGATCGTGATGATGATCCTCGTTGGCGGTGGCCTCGTCAGTTTCTGGGGCCCGGTTCTGGGTGTGATCCTCTACTTCGTCGCCCGCGATGTGATTGGCGGCATCACCGAGACCTGGCTGCTTTGGTTCGGGCTGATGTTCGTGATCATGGTGATGAGCCGCCCCGAAGGTATTGCGGGTCTGATTCATGTGGCCCGCACCCGGCTGGGCCATGCTCCGGCGGGCCGCTCCGCACCCAAACCGACGGAGGTGTAGGCATGGCCCTTTTCGAAGCTCAAAACCTGCGCAAACGCTTTGGCGCGCGCGTCGTTCTGGAAAACATAAGCCTGTCGATCGAAGACGGCACGGTGCACGGGATCATGGGGCCGAACGGTGCGGGCAAGACCACGTGCTTCCACGTGCTGACCGGCCATCACGCGCCCGATGCGGGCAGGATCACCTTTGCAGGGCGGGACATAACAGGCAAGAAACCGCACCAGATCGCGCGGATGGGAATTTCGCGGTCCTTTCAGATCATGAACCTGTTCGACGACACAGTGGTGATCGAAAACGTGATCCTGGCCTTGCCCGAGTTTCGCAGCAGCGGCCTGAATCCGATCCGCGACGTTTTCGGCAACACCGCGCTGATCGACCGCGCGCTTGCTGTCTTGGATCAGGTCGGACTCGCGCATCGTGCCTGGGAGAAGGCCGCAGCCTTGCCCTATGGCGAACGCCGTGCGCTGGAGATTGCCGTGGCGCTTGCACCAGAGCCGCGCATCGTCTTTCTCGATGAGCCGACAAGCGGGCTGGGCACAGACGCCACGCGGGCGCTGGCCGATCTGATCCGCGACCTGCGCAACCGCTACACGATTTGTCTGATCGAGCACGACATGCGGTTCCTGTTCGACCTCGCTGACCGCATTTCCGTCATCCACTGGGGGCAGGTCATCGACGAAAACACGCCCGCGAATTTGCGGGCGAACAAGTGGGTGGCGCGCTCCGCCTTGGGGGAGGTCGCCTGATGTTGCATGTCGATCATATCGAAACGTTCTACGGTGAAACGCAGGCGCTCTTCGGCACCACGCTGAAAGTTGCGCCGGGTGAAGTTGTCTCGCTTCTGGGGCCGAACGGTGCAGGCAAGACCACCACCCTGCGCTCTATCCTCGGTCTCTCGCAGCCCCGTGCCGGGCGGGTCCAGTTCGAAGGAGCGGATATCACCCACATGCCGACACACAAGATTTCCCGGCTTGGCATCGGCTGGGTGCCCGATGACCGGCGGGTTTTTCCGTCCCTGACAGGGCGGCGCAATCTCGCGCTTGGAACACGGCGTACCAGGTTCAGGCGTTGGTCGCAGAACGAGATGATCGAGGTCTTCCCGGCGCTGGAGCATCTGCTCGGGCGCGAGTGCGAGAACATGTCGGGGGGCGAGTTGCAGATGGTCGCGATCTCCCGCGCGCTGCTGGGTTCGCCGGGATTGATCCTGTTCGACGAGCCCAGCCAGGGTCTCGCGCCCAAGATCGTGCAGGACGTGATGCGCACCGTGCTGCGACTCAAGGACGAAGGCATTGCCTGCCTGATCGTCGAACAGCACGCTCTGGCGGCGCTGGAAGTGTCCGACCGGGTCTACGTGATGGACCGGGGCCGGATCATCCACGAAGGCGCGGCACAAGAGCTTTTGGACAACGCACCGCTGCGGCGGCGGCTGGTAGGGATGTAAGCGGATGACTGCAATGCTGGACGTCACAAACCTTGAAAAGGTTTATACAAAGAGCCGGTTCGATCGCACGCCAACCTTTCGATTGACTGCGGATTTCACCGTCGAAAATCCAGGGATCGTCGGCATGATGGGGCCGAACGGGTCAGGCAAGACGACCCTGTTCGAGCTGATCACAGGATCGAACGCACCGACGGCTGGCGAAGTCACGGTCGCGGGGCGCAACATTCACAAGGTGCGCACGGATCAACGGGATCGGCTGGCGATCCATTACCACCAGTCCTATCAGGTTCGCCATTTCCGCTCTTTCAAGCCCAACGCGTTGATGGAACCCGCGGGGTCGGACTACCCGGTGCTGCACCTCTTCGATGAGCCGCAATTCAACACGCAGGACGGATATATCGGCTTCATGCTCGATTTCTTCCGCCGCCTGCGCGACCAGGGACGGCTGGTGTTCCTGTGCGTACACCCCAATGAGCGGTTCCACCTCGAGATCGTCGAGGAGATCTGCGAGAGTTTCATCTTCGTCAACAAGGGCAGTGTGACGCCGCTGCCGGATTATGCCGCGATGCTGGCGCATGAGCCGGCCCGCGCTTACCTGGGCGATTTGTTGACAGAGCGTGCGGCATGAGCGGGGCGTTCCGCAAGGCGGCCTATGCCACGCCGGTGTCGCGGACGGCGGTTGCGGCAGACTTTCCCGGCTTTTCCTTCGGTGTGTTCCGCGACCCGCCGGGGCAGGTCTGGGCCGACTTCACCCATGACACAGATGAATTCGTCGTCGTGGCCGAAGGCGCAGTTCAGATCGAGGTTGCAGGAGAGATGGCGGATTGTGGCGCCGGTGATCTGGTGCTGATCCCTGCGCAAACGTCGCATACCCTGCGCACATCGCCGGACGCAGGAAGCGTGTGGTATTATGGGTATGGCCATTTCGGGGGTCACCATGGCTGAGCCGCTGCGTATTGCTTTGGTGGGCTGTGGCCTCATCAGCCTCTATCACCTGCGCGCCTGGCAGGCGGCGGGTGCCGAAATCGTGGCGCTGTGCGACACGGACCGCACCAAGGCCGAGGCGCGCGGGGCCGAGTTCGGTGTGGAACGCATCCACACCGACGCAGCCGAGATGTTTGCTCAAGGGGGGATCGACGCCGTGGATATCGCGGCCTCGGTCGGTGCGCATGCGCCGGTTGCCCGGATGGCTGCAGATCACGGCGTGCACATCATGTGCCAGAAGCCCCTCACTGAAACCGTGGCCGAGGCCGAAGACCTGATCGCCTATGTGGGGGATCGTGTGCGCTTCATCGTGCATGAAAACTACCGCTTCCGTCCGCATTACGTGACGGTTCGGCGCTGGATCGACGCGGGTCGGATCGGGGCTGTTCGCCACGCACAGATCTCCTGCCGTGGCTCTGGCCTCTGCCCGCGCGAGGGCGATGTGCCCTTCCTGATTGAAAGACAACCCTATCTGACCGGGTTCCGCCGCAACCTCGTGTTCGAGACGATGATCCATCATCTCGACGTGTTGCGGTGTCTCTGTGGCCCCTTGAGAGTTGTTTCGGCACGCCTGAACCGGTTGGCTGACGGGTTGCCGGGCGAGGATACCGCCGCGATCCTCATGGAAGGGCCGGACGGCTTCATCGCCACTGCCGATGGCTGCCTCGTTGCGCCCGGCTATCCGCCGCTGCATGGCGACCGGCTTGAGGTGATCGGCACCACCGGGACAATCGTGATGGAACTGAACCGCATCTACCAGGTCGGCCAGGAAGACGCGGCTGAAGAGGTCGATCTGCTCGGCCGCTACCAAGAGTGTTTCGACACCGTCATGACGGGCTTTGTTCAAAGCCTGTCCGACGGCACAAAATTCGAGACCGATCGTCTGAACAATTTGGAAACCCTGCGCCTGATGGAAAGTGTCTATCGGGCTGCAGGTGTGGAGGTCTGATCCATGAACCGGCAAGCCAGCCTGACACCAGCAATTGACCCAGATCGGATCGACCACCTTTTTGACATCAAGGGCCTGCGGGCCTTCTTGCCGGGTGGCTACGGCGCGATTGGAGAGGCAATCTCTGCCGCGATGGCCCGACATGGTGCGCATGTGGTGATCGCGGGGCCCTCTGCCGACAAGGCAAAAGCGCTGGCCGCACGGATCACGGCGGCGGACGGGACGGCGCATGGGCTTTCGCTGGATGCCCGCAGCGTTGCCGACATCACCCGCGCCACTGCGCAGGCCGTGGGCCTGATGGGGGGCATCGACGTTCTGGTGAACTGTGTCGGCATCCAGCGCGAACAGTCGCTGATGGAGGTGACAGAGGACACCTTTGACGAGGTCTACGAAACCAACCTCAAATCGGCGATGTTTCTAGCTCAAACCGTGGCGCGCGATCAGATCGAGCGTGGCGCGGGCGGGCGGCACATCCACCTTCTGTCCGTGCGCTCGCAACTTGCACTGCGGGGGCGGGGCTATTCGGCCTATTGCGCGACCAAAGGCGGTCTGGCGATGCTGGTCAAGCAACACGCGATGGAACTGGCGCCGCATGGCATCACCGTCAACGGCGTTGCGCCCACCTTCATCCAGTCTGACCGAATTCGCCCGCATCTGGACAAGCCCGAGTTTCGTGACTTCATTCTCGACCGCAACCCCTTGGGCCGCATCGGCGACCCGCTGGAAGTCGCGGGGCAGGTCATCGCCTTCGCCGCGCCTGCGGGCAGCTACATGACCGGGCAGATCGTCTATATAGATGGCGGGGTGACGGCCTCGCAATGACGCGCAAATTTCGATCAGCCCGCTGGTGCATGCCGGATGATCTGTGCGACCTCGGGCCTCGCTCCCGGCTCGTCCAGTCCGTCGAAGATTGGGGGGCCATCGTGCGCCACGGGATGCAGGCCGATCGACGCTGTGATTTCGATTTTTCAAGACCGGGTTCGGCGCGGCGGTGCGTGTGCTGAAATCCTCTGAACAACAGGTGAAGATATGACCCAGACACTACCGAAACTCCTGATCGGGGGCGAATTCCGCGACCATGGTGGCGCCGAGGCCGTGCCGGTGGTCAACCCGTGCAATGGCGAGACACTCTGGACCCAGCCGGCCTGCGACGACATCACTGTCGCCGAAGCGCTGGAGCATGCGCGCGCCGCGCAGGCCAGATGGAGCAAGGTCCACGGGTGGGAGCGTGGCCGGATCCTGCGCAATGTCGCAACCGAGATGCGGGCGCGCACCGATGCCATCGCATTGGCCCTGTCGCTTGAGATCGGTCGTCCGATCAGCCAATCGGCGGGCGAGGTGGGCGCCGCGATCGAACAGTTCGAGTGGTTCGCAGGCGAAGCGGAACGCCTCTTCGGCGACACCATCCCGTCGCGGCAAGGCGGCAGACTTCTGACCGAGCCGGAACCGGTCGGCATCTGCGCCGCCTTCACGGCGTGGAACTTCCCCGTGAACCTGCCGGTCCGAAAGATCGCGCCGGCGCTCGCGGCGGGGTGTGTCATCCTCGTGCGGCCGTCCGAACAGGTGCCTCTGACCTCGACCCTTATCGCCGAGGCCTGCGTCGCGGGCGGCGTGCCCGAGGGCGTTGTCCAACTGCTTATGGGGCGCGCCGAGGAGATCTCTCCCACCATCATGGCGGCGGACGAGGTGCGCAAGATCTCCCTGACCGGCTCTACCCGGGTTGGTCAAATGCTGATGACAGAAGCGGCGAAGACCATGAAGCGCTGCTCCATGGAATTGGGTGGCCACTCGCCCGTCGTGGTTTGCGCGGATTCCGATGTGGAGGCCGCTGCCGTGCAATGCGCCGCCTTCAAGTTCCGCAATGCCGGACAAGTCTGCATCGCGCCCAACCGGTTCTATGTGGAGGACAGCGTGACCGAGCGCTTCTTGTCCACCATGAAGGCCGAGGCCGAGGCGTTGGTGATGGGCGACAGCCAAGACGCGGCAACCTCCATGGGGCCGCTGACGCTGGCGTCCGGCCGCGACAAGATCGAGCGTCTGATCCATGATGCCGTGGAGCACGGCGCGCGTCTGGTCACCGGCGGCAAGCGGCCCGAAGGGCGCAATAGCGGCTATTTCCATGAGCCGACGATCATGGCCGATGTGCCGGATGACGCTGCGATCATGTCCGAAGAACCGTTCGGCCCGGTCGCTGCCGTCGCCACGTTCAGCGATATGGATGATGCCATCGCGCGTGCCAATTCCACGCCATACGGTCTGGCTGCCTATGCATTCACCGGCAGCCACGCCAAGGCTGAGGCGCTTTCCAAGGGACTCCATGCCGGTATGGTCGGAGTGAATACGTTCATGGTGGCCCATGCCGAGGCTCCCTTTGGTGGCGTCGATCATTCGGGCATGGGCCGCGAAGGTGGGCGCGAGGCGATCCGCGATTACCAGAACACGAAGCTGACGCACATGATGGCGGTGTAGCCGGAGGATTCGATCCGACACTTGGCAAAGGGTATGCCAAAGCGGCCCGCAGGGCATTGGTTGACGATATAGAACGGGCCTATCGCCGTGTCCGTCACGTCAGAATTGCGAAGACAAGGAGGACCAGAAGCGGGACGGCGACACCCGTGAACCTCCAGCGGATGAGCATGCCTTCCATCTCTGTGGCCCTTTCCCGAAGGACCGATGCGGCTTTCCTTCGATCGGGCCGAAGCGGAGGCAGATCGGGGAGCGTCATGGTTCGAGGCTGCCATCGCCCCAAAAGCTGAAGCAGATCGCCGGGTGGCAGTTGCGGCAGCTGCCAACGCAGCAGCACCGCAGAGGCGGCAAGAGCTATCGCAACCGGCCAGAGTCCGTCGATCAGACTATCCCATTTCAGCATGTAGGACGGCTCGTGCCCGGTCCAATCGCTCCACAAGAGCCAGGGAGTCACGAAGGCGGCCAGGGCCAGTGCAGCGGGGAGCGAGACCTGGAAGGCCCAGATCCCCGTTCCGTCGGAACTTTTCACGTCCCAAAGACGCGACAGGAACCACAGGAGGATCAGGCCCGTCGCAACGGAGCTTAGGCTCAGGGCCAGGGTTGTCATATCCGTCAATCCGTCCTTGACGCCGGCCTTCGCCAGCGCGCCGCCAGTCAGTGGAAATCCGGCAACCGAGGCCGAAACCACAGCTGCGAGGACAAGAGACAGGATGCGTTGACCGGAACTGCGCGCCGCCATCATGACGCCGACAAGCAGGAAGAGGGCGCCCTTGGCGAGACCGTGATGCAGGGCGAAATAGGGCACGGTCTCGCGTGCCGCACCTCCGGCTCCGACCGCCATCACCATCAGCCCCATCTGACTGATCGTCGAATAGGCAAGCACGGCCTTGGGGTTTGCCTGAGTGAGTCCCCAGAGCGCCGCGCCGAAGGCCCCGGTCAGTCCGAGGATCATGAGGGTGAGGCCGAACGCGCCATCCGGCAGGAACAGCAGCAGCCCGAAAAGCCCTGCTTTCACGATGGCACCGGACAGCACCGCAGACCCCGGCACCGGTGCGGCGGGATGTGCAAGCGGCAGCCAGACATGCAGGGGCACCAGCCCCGCCTTGATTCCGAAGCCGATGACAAGCAGCGCGATTGCCACGGTGTTCAAGGGTTTGTCTCCAAACGCCATCCGGATTTCGTCGATCGCCATGCTTTGCGCCGCATGGGCGCCGATGATCAGCCCAAGAAGGAGTGCCACCTCGCCCAGTAACGCGATGACGATGTAGACGCGCGCGGCATGCAGGGCCTTCTCCGAGCGGTCATGTACGATCAGGAACCACGAGGCGAGCGAAACAGCGGCGAAAGCGACATAGAACGTTGCAACATCAAGCGCCATGAAGACACCGAGATTGCCCGCCAGGACAAGGCACCAGAAACCGGAGAACATCGTGGCATGCGGCTTGCCCGCCATCGGTTGCGCCGCCAGGCCTGCAACGGCCCACAGCGCGGAGGTCATGCCCAGTAGCAGGCGTCGTGCCTCGTCGAGATCGAGAGTGACCCCCAGCAGCAAATCGGGTGCGGTTGTCACTCCCTGCCCGCCCATGATCGCCAGCCACAGGGCCGGCAAAGGCGCGAGCGGCAGAAGCCGCACGGCGAAGCGCCGCATTGCCGGGAGCGCCGTCAGAGCGCCGAGCAGGAGCGGCCAGGTGAGCGCCACCATCGGCAAGATGGGTCCGGTCCAGAGGGTCATTGCAGGTAGTCCCGTTCTGCGATCAACGTGGCCCAACCCAGCGGACTGATCTCGGAGGCGGCGAGCAGTCCGGCCAAGAGCGCGGCAAGTGCGGCGGCGACGGTCGGCGCAACCAGCGCCGGGGCGGTCTCGTCTGCCTCGACGTCCGGTGCAGCCTCGCAGTACCAAAGCCGGTAGAGAAGCGGCAGAAAATACGCCGCATTGAGGAGGGTCGATGCGCCAAGAACCCACAACACCCAGGCCGCGTCGGCCTGCAATCCACCGATGCCCAGATAGATCTTGCTGACGAAGCCCGCGATGGGCGGCAATCCGATCATCCCCAACGCGCCGAGCGAGAAACAGGTCGAGGTCCAGGGCATTCGCCATCCCAGCCCGTTCAGCCCCTCGATGGAGCGGACGCCGGCCCGTTCGTCATAGATGCCGGCGCAGAAGAAAAGCGTGATCTTCATCAGACCCTGATGGACCAGATGCGCAAGCCCGCCGACGACCGCAAACGGACTGGCAAGCGCGGCACCAAGAAGGATGTAGCTGACCTGGCTGATGGTGGAATAGGCGAGACGTTTCTTGATTTCCGTCTGCTGTAGCGCCCGGAGCGATCCCCAGATGATGGTGACCGAGGCCAGGGCGGCGAGCGGCACGCCAACCCCCAGTTCCTCGACGCGGTCCACCCCGAACACGTCATAGACGACGCGGATCACGCCGAAGGCACCGGCCTTGACCACGGCAACAGCATGCAGAAGCGCGGACACCGGCGCGGGTGCGACCATCGCCGCGGGCAGCCAACCATGAAGCGGGACAATCGCGGCCTTCATCCCAACCCCGATGATGAAGAGGGCAAAGATCACCCTCAGGCTCACCGGATCGACACCCGAGAGGTCCGGCGGATCGGTAAAGAGGATCGGGCCGGTGCTGCTTTCCAGCCAGACGATCGCGACAAGCAGGACAGTGCTGCAGGGCAAAGCATAGGACAGGTAGCTTCGCGCGGCCTTCAGCGACGCGGCATTCTGCTTGTGTGCGACAAGCGGCCAGGTGCTGAGCGTGAGCAGTTCGAAGAACATGAAAAACGAGATCAGCGAGCCTGACAGCGCGATCCCGGTCGTGGCAAAGACGCAAAGGCTGAAGAATCCAAAGAACCGGGACTGCTCGGCCTTTTTCCCGAAATAGGCGATGGCGTAGATCGTTGTCAGAAGCCAGAGCGACGCGGAGAGCGACACAAACAGAAGTGCCAGCGCGTCGATGCGCAAGAGCAGCACAAGACCGGGGGCGAGGGCAATGTCGGTTTCGTAGGAGGCACCGCCCGCGACCGCAAAGAGCATCACGACGATCAAACCCACTTTCATGAGCGCGCCGCCGAGGTTCAGCGCGTTGCGCAGCCGGTAGCTTTCCTGCGCCAGAAAGAAGGTGATCGCAGCCGGAACAAGCGATGTCAGCAGGATGAGGATGGGCAGAAGTCCTGTCATAGGCCTGCCTCTGCGGTCTGCGGACGCCCGATCGCCAAGGTCTCGAACGGCCCTGACGAGGCGATGCCAAGGATGATCGCCGCGCCCGCGAGGGCAAGCGGAACCGCCTGCTGCGCGCGCGAGGGCAGTCTGAATGCCGACAGGTCCGCGCGCCTGAAGACCATCGCCATCGGCCGGTAGAGATAGGCCGCCGCCAGAAGTCCGCCGCAGGCCATGACCAGCGCCCAGACCCATTGCCCGGCCGCGAAAGCGGAGGTCATGACGAGATACTTCGCCGTGAAGCCCCCCGAAGGTGGCAGCCCCACGATGGTGATCGAAGACAGGGCAAAGGCGAAGGCCGTCATCGGCATCGCCGTTGCCAGGCCTTCCATCTCGTCCAGGCAATCGCTGCCCCGGACCTTCATCCATTGCCCGACGGCAAGAAACATCGCGGCCTTGGCCAAGCCATGGCTCAAAGCCAGAAAGACCGCGCCATTCCACGCGCCAGCCGCCCAGGGCTGGTCTTCTGACCCGCCTCCGGCAAGCGGGAAGACGAGAAACAGATAGCCGATCTGCGCGACGGTTGAATAGGCGACGATCAGCTTGACCCGCGACTGAACGAGTGCCGCAAGACTGCCCCACAGGACCGCGGCGGCCCCGAATGTCGCCACAAGCGTGAGGGCCGCATCGGTGGCCTGATCGGGCATGACATCGAACCAGAGCCGCAGCAGGATCACGTAGGATGCCTTGGGAACCAGGGCCGACAGCATGGCCGAGGCCGGAGCGGGCGCGCCTCCATGGGCGGGCGGCAGCCAGACATGGAACGGAAAGAGCGCGGTTTTCGACATCAAGCCCACGGTCATGAGAGCGAGGGCCAAGCCATCTGTTTCAGCCGGTTCCCGGCCGACAAGAACCCCGATGTCGAGCGCGCCATGCGCACCATAGACAAGGACCACGCCGGCCAGGTAGAGAAGCGACCCCGCCAGCGCGAAGATCATGTAGCGTATCGCCGCCGCCAAAGCCTCTGGCTTGCCTTCGATGGCCACAAGCCCGATGGCGGCGAGACTCAGAAGTTCGATCCCGACATAAAGGTTGAAAAGATCCCTCGACAGAAAAACCGCGTTCAGCGCGGCCCACAAAAGCAGCATGAGCGGCCAGAAGCCGAAGGCGATGCGGGGACCTTTCGTGTCACCCGCCAGCATGTGTCGCGCGGTCAGGGCGGCGGCGGTCATGACGAGTGCCGTCATGACAATCATCGCGATGGACAGACCGTCCGCTTCGAGCACGATGCCGACCGGGGGTTCCCAGCTTCCGACCGCCAGCCTTGGCATCCCCTGCGAGATGACAGATGCCGCCAATGCGACGGCAGCAGCCAATGTCGTGACGATGGCGACCCATGCCGCAATGCGTCCTGACCGGCCCGGCAGAGCCACCGCCGAAAGCGCACCGATGAGGGGCGCCACAAGAACTGCGACAAGCGCGCTCACGCTTCCCCGTCTTCCTCGGGAAGCGTCGGACGTCCCGATGCCCTCGCATGGGCGACGACCAGCCCGATGGCAAGCGCACTTGCCGAAAGGGCCACGACGATCCCGGTGATGATGAGCGCCTGCGGGATGGGGTCTGAGGCCCCGCTCCGGGCACCCGCGGCACCAAGAAAGACGAACAGGCCCGAGCCGATCAGGTTGAAGGCAACGACCCGGCGCAAGAGATGCTGCGCCGAGATCAGCCCGAAAAAGCCGATGCCGACAAGTGCTGCGCCTGTGAGCGCGTAGAGTGTCGGGCCGGTCATTCGCGGTGCCCTTGTTCCGGCGGGCCGATGACCAGGAAGGCGAGCGTCACCGCGATGGAGGCCACCAGCGCGATTTCGATCACGAAGATCGCGGAACCGGCAATCGGTTCGGGCAGGGTCAGAAAGCCCGCTCCCAGAATTGCCCCGACGATACCGGCGATAAGAAACACCAATGGACCGGCGACAAGACCCATGCGCCAGACAATCTGTGTGACGCGCGGCGGGCGGAGCAGGCCCGCGAGCGCCGCGACCAACCCGACTGCTGCGAGCACGGTGCCGCCCTGGAAGGCGCCGCCGGGACGGTCCGCACCGACATAGACAAGATAGACACCCACGAGCACGCCCACCGGCGGCAACAGCCGGCCGAAGTTCGCCATCACGCCGCCTGGGCGTACATGTTGTGGCAGGCCGAACCGGTCATGCCAGTCCTCGTCTCTTGCCAGCATCCAGACCCCGATCAGTGCGGCAAGCAGAACGATGCTTTCAAGAAGCGTGTCCCACGCGCGGAAATTGAGAAGGACAGCCGTCACCGGGTTCTCGATCCCGGCGCGGGGCAGAGCGGTGGCAAGATCGGGTGCCGGACGCTCCGGCACAGGCAGGGCGAACCACGCCCAAGCCAGAGCGCCTGTCAGCCCCGCACAAGCAAGTGCGGCGGGCAGGAGGGCACGAATACCGGCTGCCGGGGGTTCGGCCTCGGCCCCGATGCGCGAAAGCTTGCCGAAGGCCGAAAGGAACAGCACGCCGGTCAGACCGGCCCCGATTGCTGCTTCGGCAAGCGCCACATCGACGGCGTCAAGCCGGACCCAGGCCACCGACAGCAGAAGGCCGTAGACGATGAAGAAAACGATCGCCCGGAACACTCCGCCCCCAAGGACCGTCGCCAGCGCAACCGCGAGGATGAGGGCGCATAGCGTGAGGTCGAGAACCAGGGTCATCGACCGTCCCGTTCGCGCAGCGCATCGCGAGCGATGAGTTGCGACATCGTTCCTGCCGCAAGAAGCATCAAGCCCCAGATCAGGAACAGAAGTGCGACGAGTCTCCAGCTTTCCGCCTGAAACGCGATGCCAAGCGCGATGAAGCCCAGACCGAGATTGTCTGCCTTGGTCAGCGCATGAAGCCGGCTGAAGACATCGGGAAAACGCAGAAAACCGACCGAGCCCGCCACGAAAAAGAAGAGCCCGATACTGGTAAACGCGTAAGTCGCAAGATCATTCACTGGAGACTCCATTCGCCGAGGGCGTCGCGGCGAGGTCCTCATCCTCTTCCGGGTCGCCGCCACCATCCGCGCTCACCGCCTTCACGAAACCGACCGCAGCGAGCGCCCCGAAAAGCGCCAGGATGAGCGCAACATCGAGTGCGGCCCACCCTTCGAGCGGTGCAAGCACAACAAGAACCGCGACGCCGGACGTCCCGGCGAGTTGCGCGCCCATCATCCGGTCCGCACGCCCGGGACCGTGCCAGACCCGCAACAGCGCAGCGCTAAGGCTCGCCAGCACGCCGACGGCCACGCATGTCAGCCAAGTCATCACGGGCCAACTTCCTTGCCGGTCCCGAGGATCATCGCCGCGATCGCCGCCTCTTCGCGAGGGATGGCGTTCTCGAACCCCGCATCGGTGTCGAGCAGATGAACAAGCAGACGGTCGCCCCGCACCCCCGCAGCCAGCGTTCCCGGCATCAGCGAAAGCTCTGCGCCCAAGGCCACACGCCCACCATCCGGCAAGCGTACCGGAACCTCGACCCAGCCCGGCAAAAGCGGCATGCCTGGAGATATGGCGCGCCGCGCCACGTCAACCCCGCCTTGCAGCGACCCACCCACAAAAGACGGAAAATGCCGCAAAAACCGCCAGAGAACCAGGCGATCGCGGCCGGGCAAGAGACGCAGGCTAAGCCAGGTCGCCGCTGGCACCGCGAACGCGCCGACGGCAAGAGCCTTTGCATCCGTCCCGCTCAAGACGATCCAAACCGCGCTGGTGAAAAGCAGCCGATGAAAGAGCGTTGTCCAGGCCTGTCTATCCATAATGAAAACACTCTCCATCACGGTCGCCCGTGCCGGTACACAGGCCGAGGTGTTCCGCTGCGCCGCATCTGTCCTTGTCACCATCGTGCATACTGTCACGCGACCAAGGTTCAGACAGCGAAGCGCCCCGGTCAATCGATCAGGCGACACATCAGAAACCCGGATGGTCTCGCAGTGTTCCAAACCTTTTTTCATTCTTGCGTGCGGGTGCAGCCGCGACGGTCACGTCATGATACACATAGCGATGCGGCAACTCGGTCCGGCAGGGAAACTCACGGCCTGTCGTCCTGCTGAGGCACATCGACATCTCGAAGGGCCGCACAATCGGGAACTGAGTGAAATGGCTGCGCCCGGCAAAATTGCTTGAACTGCAGGCCCCGTCAGGCGACACCTGCGCGATGTAGCAGGCCCAGTGGGGACTGCTGGCTTAAATACGTAACTGTTTTTGGGGACACATCATTCACGTCGCGTTGCTCAATAGTCAAAGTGGACCAGCAGGAACGTTGGCAGTGCTTTTTGCCGGGATGATTTTTGCATCAATACTGGTCGTGGCTCTGCACCTGGCAGGGTACGACGCTGTTGCCGCAGTAAGGGACCAAAGCCTGAGTGAAGGCCCGGAAGCAGGACTCTTAAGCAATCTGGGTATCTTGCTCATGGGATTTTCGGCGGCAACGGCCGGTTTTGGTGCCTGGAAGGCGTCAAGCCTGCCGCTTGCCTTTCTAAGCGTGTTTTGCTGTCTCTTCACGATTGACGATGCATTCCTGATCCACGAAAGGCTCGGGTTTTGGGAATTTCTGGCCTTCGCTTTGTATGGCCTTCTGGCTTTCATTGTGTTGTTTCTGTTCTGGAAAACGGCGGATTTCTTTCCGTGGCCTGTGCTCGTCGCGTTTGGCGCGTTTGCAGTCTCGGTGGCGATTGACGTGGTCTGGGGTGATCTTGTGATCTTCATACTGCCGCCCAGCCAAACCCAGTATTTCCTGTGGAGAGCCGGCTTCATCCTTGAGGACTTGCCGAAGTTTGGTGGAATTCTGGTATTGGCGAGCTTTGCTATGGGTGAATCTCTGCTCAACCCAGCCTTCGAAAAAGAGCGATAACTCTGCCCCGCCGGGTCGATCGCGTGCGGTTCAAATGCCCCGCAGCATCTCGCTACAGGCCGAACCACGTCGCGTGTTGGACTTTGGTGTAGAACTTGAACGCCGGGCCAATAAAGCTGCCTAAACCTCTTTTTTGGAAGGGTCAGGGACCACTCCCTCGACCTTGTCCACGCGGGTTTCATCCCAATTGGGATCCTGCCGCTTGATCCGGCGAGATACGAAATAACTTGCAGGCCAGCTTAACAAGAAGCCGACTGCGGCCGCGCCGCCAATGGCAAGCCAAGAGTACCAGCCGACAGACATGACAGCGATCACGAGCACGCCCGTGACAGTTGCGCCCACGATGAGGGTCAGAATGATACTGAGACGGTCCATAGTAAATCCTCGCTTGCGTTTCATGGAAACGTTTGAAGCAGGGATGTCGTTCCAACGCGTCGTCCAAGCCGTTGGGTATGACCGTTTCATTCCGGACTGAAGCGGATATGTGGCCGGCTGGCATCGGGCGATCTGCTGACATGCGCAGCAACCCGGAACACGTCTCGCAGAATGGCCTTTGTGAGCACCGCGTCAGGCGTGCCGCAGGCGCGAACGGACCCGGCTTCCAGCACCACGATCCGGTCACAGAACATGGCGGCAAGGTTCAGATCGTGCAGGGCGATGACGCTGGTCAGATCCAGATCGCGCACCATACGCAGGATCTCGATCTGGTGATGAATGTCGAGATGGTTGGTCGGCTCGTCCAGAAACATCACCTGGGGTGTCTGCGCCAGCGCCCGCGCGATATGCACACGTTG
>NZ_JAIPUT010000068.1 GCF_020055635.1 Marivita sp.
GACAAAGGCCGGGACGCCGATTATGGCGTCGCCGCCGTCCAGGAAGCGCAGATCGAGTTCTACCGTCGCAGCTACGGGTTTACCGCGCTCTCCGAACCCCGCTTCTACGGTGGTCTGAACAAGAAGCTTGTCCTGCTGGGCCTCGACCTCAGGAAGGCCGAGGCAATCGATCATTCAGCCCTGTCCCGAGCAACCGAACGGACCTGCTGAGGTCATTCATCCGCCGCACTGGGCTTGCACCCGGAAAGCATGGTGAGAACCGCACGTGCTAACGGAAGTTTGCGCGTTAATCTCGAAACACGCACATCTGCTGGACGAAGAAGAAAACCAGCAGCTTGTGCGCCACAGTTTCCTTCCAGGGCGCAGTGTCACGACTGGTTCGGGGATTGGATCAAGCAACTTAGCATCGCTACATCACCAAGGCCGTCACCAATCTTTGGAATTAGCTCCCTTTGGCAAGATACAAACTCCTTGATCAGGGATCGCCAACCTGCCATCTAATTGCACGCTATGCTCCTACAGACGAAGAACGAAGCTTCAGTAAAAACGCGAGATCAATACACCAACTTGCTATTCCTTCATATACCAAAATGCGGCGGAACAAGCTTCACTCAGTTAATTACAAAGCAACTGGGTGAATGTAGATATTTTCAGAATGGCAAAGCTCTTGAAAGTAATTTGCAGCAGGATTTTGGAAATATCCCAGCTATCGGTGGCCATTTCTATCACTTCGAGGTTCGGGAATTATTTCCTGGAAGGAAGCGAATCGTACTACTGCGTGACCCACTCCAAAGACTTATAAGCTCATACAAATATGCGCATTTTGCGGTAATGACCGAGCCGGACAAAGCAACTAAAGACCAACGTGCCATGACAGCCATGACCTTTGAAGACTACTTCAGGTCAGAAAACAGTCGTAGTGAAAAACACATGGCTATGTTTATGCTTGGCCTACGATCGACGGACAAGGCCCGTGAGATAGAGATGTCGTTACTCTTCAGACAAGCATGCCAAAACCTTGGAGACTACAAAGTCGGCACTGTCGAGAACTTGGACGAATTCGTGAAAAGCATCCCCGAGCTCCAGAGCGAAGTTAGAGAACCCACCGAGATCCCCAAGGAAAATGTCTCCGAAGATCGCTCTGTGTCTCCAGACATTGATCTTGATGAGGGATTTCTGGCCGAGTGCCGGGAAGATCTAAAATACGATTTTCTCTTTTATGACTATGCGAGATTTCTGTCCAACGATCAGATAGGCTCAAAACCAGACGTTCGGTCATTGGAGAATAATCAGAATACCACGTCAGACTCAACAAATGTCATGGCACGCATGCGAAAATGGTTAACCGCCCAGCCCGGATGATCTTATAGCCTTCGAGGGCATATAAGATCATCCGAGAAGCAGCGCCAAATATTAACAACCCTCTGATTTAAAAGGTATATTCTACAATATCACTGTTCGACAATCCGGTCAGTCCAACCAGATCGGTGATATCGTCGATAATAGCGGTTTGGCTTCTGCCACCGGTTGTTGACCAATCGGCATCAAACCAAAGCTCGCCCCTTCCAGAGGTCGAATTGAAAACAAGAACATATGCGTCTGTGGCGCTACCTGTTTGGTTTTCAATCTGATTCTGGGAGAGCGTCGACTGAAGTTCAACTACACGATCGCTTTCAGCATTCGACATCCCCGTGATCGATGAGACATTTTCGATATAGTCATTTGAGTTAAGAGTTGCTCCTGCGCTCGTTGCATTGGTATTCCCAAAGTCCACACGCTCCAAGCCAATTTTATCTTGCCCAACAACGAAATCCTGAAGTGTCGAACTTCCGCTCCAATTGGAAAACCGGAACTGATCGGAGCCGTCATTACCAATCAAAACATTATCGCCGCCCAACCCATAGAGGATGTCATCCCCGGAGCCGCCTTGAAGGACGTCCGCGCTGCCAGAACCGGCAATGCGAAGGTTTCCTGTTGCATCAGAGGCGTCAAGATTGACAGCACTTTCAAAACCACGCTCGTCAGAGCTGGCGTTCAGATTGACGCCAACTTCAGCCGTAATTGTGAGTGCTTGAGATCCGGAAATCGCGAAATTATTTGGCCCGTTTTGATTGTCAAAAGCGTAGTATAGGTTACTGCCGGTATCGACCGACCGGATGACGTTCGCCTCGGTGTTGGTGCCACTGGAAACGATCTCGACCGAAGAAATGTTGGAGTTACCGAATCCAATAGCAGCATTGTCGTTGCCAGAATTGGTATTTGTAACAATCCGAATTTCTCCTCCTGCCCCGCTTTGGGCCTGCATTTCAAAAGAGATTGAGGTTCCTGCATTCTGGCCGGAGAACCGAACCGTTTCATCAGACTGGCCTTGATCTGAAGTGAAAATGAAGTTGTCTTGGTTCGTTATCCCGGTGATGTTGAGGCGACTGCTATTCGATGTCTGGCCGGCAAACACGAAGGTATCGAAGTTTGTATAATCGCTTGCAGCAAGGCTTGAGACCGCATTTGAGGCTTCCAAGATTTCAAATCCGGTGACTTGATTGATCGAAGATGGCGACAAGTTGGCAAACGTCTCTACAATCAACGTATCGAGACCGCCGTTTCCATTGAGCGACAAGGTATTTGCGTTGTTAAACAACGCGTTGTTTAACTCCAGAGAGTCTGCCTCGCCGCTCCCGATAAAGGAAAACGAGGACACGTTGTTGTCTTCGGCATTTATGGCAAGGCCGCCCGCGGTCATTCCGTTTGCATTCACAGTTTGAATGGTACTGAAATTATCATCTGTGTCTTCGAGGAAGAGCTTTTGATCACCTGTGACGACAAGTGACAGAAGCTCCATGCCCTGTAAGTCCAGAACAGAAGAGCCTGTGCCACTCGTTTCAATATTAACAATCTCGAAAGTTGTGTCCGATGCTGGAGCAGTGGTGGCTGCGTAGAAGACCGCACTGTCTTCAAGACTTCCGGAGTTCTCTACATACAGATCAATGACATCATTGGTTGAGGCGCTTCGATCTCCTTTGAAGCTAGCGGTCGTTTCGCCATCCATGTCGACCAGTCTGATGTTCGTGCCTTCATCAAGATTGGTAAAATCAGTAAATAGTCCATTCGTCGAACCACTCATGGTGGAGGTCACCGAAGTTTCACCGCCAATTGCTACGAAATTCAAAACAAAAGTGCCATTTGTGGCCTGATTATCAACGATAATTTCTTCAAGACCTGTGGCTGCAGGGGCAACCGTCTCGCCGTTACCTAAGGAAATGACACGCACCGCGAGGGAGTCTGTGCCCCCGCCGGCCGCAATCAAATCATTGTCTTGTAGCGTACCAGTGCCATTGGCCGAGATTGTTGCAGAGTATGAATCAGCATCCCCGGTTCCCTGGGTGTCTGCCCCAGCGCCCCCGCCCGGCTGGTCCTGAGACGTGGTCAGGATGATCGTTTCACCCGAAACCGGGAAGGCCGCACCGATGGTGGCGGTCGCGGCTGAAACGGACCCTGGCGTAGCGTCGACGTTGTCCAAGATCGTATCTTTCAGAGCGCCCGTCCCGTTGTCACCGGCGGCTTCCGCAGCTGTGACATACGCGAGACCAACGTCGATCTTGTTTTGCAGCACGGCCAAGTCGTTACCTTGAGCACCGCTCATTATATCCAGAATGACCTGGCCGACCTCTACGCCTTCTTCGGTCAGCAGCTTGTTGACCCAGAAGTTGTCGGGACCGATGTTGGTTGGGGCTCGATTGAAAAGGTTTTGGAAGACGTCCGTAACAAGTTGAATCGCGTCAGCCTGCGTGATCTCCGCACTGTTCAGAGACGGGTAAAGATTGAGCGTCTCGGTCTGTGGAACAAACGACCTTGCGACGTCCGCAGGTGTCTGACCGGTTGAAAAGTCATTAACATATTGATCTTTACCAGGCACAGCCGGTGCACGATTGTAGTAGCCAACAAAAATCGCAGTGACACGTTCTTCAGGTGAAAGATTCGAAAAATCGAGGGCCATGAGTAGTTCCTTTACTATGCAGAAATCACAATTTGAGGTGATGATGAAGTTGCCCAACAACCAAGCAGATGGAGCATCCGCTGCTCAACAGCGCAGCTATCAAGTGCACTGCAACCAAAATTGTTACTTTTAATCATCGCAGAAATATTAGAAGATTTCTCGATTCTTTCCAGTACATTGTCAACGATCTGACATCGTTCGAACTTCAGTTCCGGCGGGACCTCCAAACCCTCCTGGCCCGGCTCAGAACCCCTCTTGGCTTAGGTGTGCTTGTTCCCGTAAGAGGTGACCCAAGTAAGGCTTCAAGGTCTATCCCAAGCCCCTCCAACGTCCCAAATTTCTCTTCTTGATCCTTCGGGGAATTGGGGTGACAAATGACGGCATGTCCGCATGTCTCCTTGCAAGCTGCATGGCGCTGGTAATATGAATGGGCCAATGCTGCAGCCGAAAAGCCCGTTTTACGGCAAACACCAAAAACCGGTTTGGTCCAGCCATTTTGCAAGGAACAGTGCTCCCATTTTTCAGGGCGGCTTGACCATTCAATATCATAATTCTCTATAAGAACATCATTCAGAGTGCGCTGATCATCTCCGTCGAACTTGTCATGAACAGCGTCTGAAAATATGATCGTTTGAGCGTTAGATCGAATGAAGAAAAACCCAGTACATACAGAAAACCCCCATTGCTTCTTTACGTTTTCAGGAAATGATCCAGGTTGGAAGATGAAATCTGCGTCAATGTCGCCAATCTCGTGAAGGGGATTTTTCATCCAAATTGCGTCTACGTCACTGAACAAAACAGAACGGCCAGCCTTGAGATACTTGGATGCAATAGCAAACTTCAACGAAACCGTGAATACCGCCTTTTTAGTTGGAAAGTGGATATCTCCATAGCTCTCCTCCACGGAAGAAATGGCAGAGTTATCGAAAATATATGCGGTACATGGAAATCCCGCAGAAGAGAAAATCTGCAGTGATTCTGCGTCCGCGCAGATAAAGTGGGGGACAAGTCCTGTAACTCGTTCGACCTGAAGGCCCCACGCCATACCCAATCTGGCATATTCTTGACTAATAACCGTGAATATAAAGGTTCTGGGTTTTCTCTTGAATGTCATCATTGCTTACGTTGAAGCCTTGGGTCTTTGATGTTGGGATGGATCATCCGACTTACTAGTGTGTTCCTCAACGCTGCTGCAAGTATCTTCGACACCAAGCCTGCACCGTGCATGGCGACCGCTTGAGCAGCGCCTGTTTGCATCGTTCGCAGAGGCGGCTCCGGCACGTGGGCGCTCGCGCACCCTAACCCCTTGTAACCTAGAGAGGTCAAGCCAAGCCTACCCCAGTAGAGGAGATTAACCTTCGAACGATCCTGATTGACTACGTTGAGGAGACGCCATAGTCACCCACAAAACTCGACTGGCGCGCTGGAACACCTTAATGATCACCAACGAAACTCGTCTGTTTTTCGACGTATCTTCCTTGCTAAACCATATTCGACACTCCGGTCATTATACTGGAATTCAGCGCGTTGTTTCGATGTTGGTTTCTGAGATCGGTGAGATACATACAGCAAGCAATGTATTTATCACATATTTAGATCGTAAAGACAGAAAGCATAAATGCGTATCTCTTGAAGACTTAGGTTCGAAAGTGATGAGGTCCCCTGCCCTCCTGCAGGCCGCTTTCTTCGAAAGAACAACATTAGAAACTTCTGATGTAATTTTGCAGCGGTATGCAACAAAACCTCTAAAACTCAAGTTTTATAAGTTTCAATTCGATATTTTTGCCAAAATGGGCAAAAACAGGAAATTCAAGAGGTTTGGAATTACCGCTGATGAATGGATAAAAATTAGAAAGAGCGAAAAAAACTTTTCCGTAAAAAATCTGGCCGAACCACATCTTGTCGCCGATATGATGAGATCAGGCGACAGGCTGGTATTGCTCGATTCAACGTGGAATGAGAGATATTTTTCGACTTTCAAGAGAGCTCGAGACGCAGGATGTCATGTCTACACACTTGTCCACGACCTGATACCAATCATCTCTCCTGAGACGACACCGGGCTTTCTGCCTTTAGACTTCGAGAGATGGATTACAGGGTCGTTAGACTTCACTGATTCCTATCTGACAGTTTCCCACGCAACGCGTCGCGATCTCGAAATCTTTTTGGACCAGTTTGGAGAAGATCGAGAGATTCGAGTTCTAAGCCTGGCTCAAGATCGTTTTGATGATGAGAACAAGATTCAAGCCTCCCGCCAATTCAGTGAAAATGAAAGCCTAGGGAAGCAACATGATCGGTTGAAGTGCTTGCCCGATCTGGGCACGATCATACATCTTTCCGATGCCACGAGAGAAGCTCTCGGTTCCCCTTATGTCTTGTGTGTGGGCACCGTTGAGCCGCGAAAAAATCTGTGGCGGCTTGCACTGGCTTGGAAGAGCTTGATCGATCAAGGGCATGTCGATCTGCCGAGGCTCGTGATTGCGGGCAAACAGAGCGTCATGATCCAATCTCTCAAGGATCTGCTGCATGCCACAGGCAACATATACGGGTATGTGTCGGTCCTTGAAAGTCCCAGCGAAGAAGCCCTGACAAGACTTTACAAGAACTGCCTCTTTCTTGCGATGCCCAGTCTGTTCGAGGGCTGGGGCTTGCCTGTTGGGGAAGCTTTGAGCTTCGGAAAGACTGCGGTCGTGTCCAACTCGTCGTCTTTGCCAGAGGTGGGCGGGAACATGGTTGAGTATTGTGATCCGGAGTCTGTAAAAAGCATTGCTGACGCGGTCTTGCGGCTCGTAGCCGATACTGATCATCGTGAAGCACTTGAAGCGCGTATCCGAGAGACGGAACTGCGCTCTTGGCACATGGTCGCAAAAGACTTGTACGAGATTACCGTCCTTGGGAGCGGTACCGAACTAACAGGCGACGCATTACCGGTGACACAGACCTCGAATGAGCTCCCCGAAATTTAATCACTGTCTGTTTTGCGTCATGGCGGCCCCGTGGTGAGTGATGACGATGTCAGCCGAGGCGAAGAGCGCCGCCTGCTCCGGCACCGAAAGGCCGGACATAGTGACGATCTCGAAATCTAGTGGCAGGAGGATCTCCCGAAGCTCGGCCTCGTTGGCGATCCGCCGGACCTGGGCGTCTTCCCGGCTGATATAGATGCGCCGCTTCTTTTGGATTGTCCGCTTGTAGCCGTGAGTACCGGCGGCGTCCTTCAGACGCCGGATCGTGGTGTCACGACACGCGCCGCTCGGAGTTCAGGTCTTTCGGAGTGCCCCGATGCACGCTCACCCCTCGCCCCGCTGCTGCGCCCATTTTTTGCAGAAGCCCAGGAATGCCATTTCGGAGTTTCGGGGCGTGCTGCTGGCCCAGGCGCGCCAGTCTGCCTCGATGACGTGCACGTCCCGGCTTTGAGTGGACCCGAACTTCGAAACCAAGGCAACGAATGACGACACCCGCTTTGAAACAGTCTGTTTCAATATGAACGTTTGACCCTGCTTCAAGGTAGTCATCATGGTTCCATGATGGTCATCGAGTCGACCGCTGGTTCGAAAGGGTCCGATGTGACGCTGCTCTACGAAAGTCGCAAACGCATTCTTGTGACCGGGGGTGCGGGGTTCATCGGCTCGCATCTGATTGATCGGCTGCTTGCGCAGGGGCACGAGGTGCTGTGTCTCGACAACCTCTTCACCGGCAACAAGCGCAATATTGATCATTTGCACAATCATCCCCGCTTCGAGTTCATGCGTCACGACGTAACTTTCCCACTCTATGTGGAGGTCGACGAGATCTACAATCTCGCCTGCCCGGCCTCTCCGGTGCATTACCAGCACGACCCGGTTCAGACGACGAAAACTTCGGTCCACGGCGCAATCAACATGCTGGGCCTGGCCAAGCGTCTCAAGTGCAAGATCTTCCAGGCTTCGACCAGTGAAGTCTACGGCGATCCCAGCGTTCATCCGCAGCCTGAAAGCTATTGGGGCAATGTCAATCCCATCGGCCCACGCTCCTGCTACGACGAGGGAAAGCGCTGCGCCGAAACCCTGTTCTTCGACTACCACCGGCAGCACGGGCTCGAGATCAAGGTGGCCAGGATCTTCAACACCTACGGGCCGCGCATTCATCACGCTGATGGTCGCGTGGTGTCGAATTTCATCGTGCAGGCGCTGAGCAACGCGCCGATCACGCTCTACGGCGATGGCTCCCAGTCGCGCTCCTTCTGCTATGTCGATGATCTAGTCGAGGGATTTTTGCGCTTCATGGACACTGGTCACCACGAGACAGGCCCCATCAATCTCGGCAATCCGGTCGAGTTCACGATCAGGGAGCTTGCCGAGAAAACCATCGAGATCACCGGGTCCACGTCCGAGATCATCTATACCGACTTGCCACAGGATGATCCAAAACAACGCAAGCCGGTCATTGACAAGGCACGGTACACGCTTGGTTTCGAACCCAAGGTGCAGCTCGACGAAGGGCTGCGCCGGACCATTGCCTATTTCCAGAAAATCCTGCCCGAGCTGAAAAGGCTCTGACGGCAGGACGGTACTGGGCTTGGATCACAACCCGATCCGGTCGAGCAGGCCGACAAGCTGTCCAGAATCGAGATGGGTATCGCCCTGGACAGGTGTGCCCACGCCAAATCCGTAGCGCAGGTCGCCCAGTTGGGCGAGCTTCGCGAAACACGGGGCAAAATGCCCGTCTTGGAAGATCTCGATCGCCACAGTGCCCGGATCGCAGAATGCCAGATGCGTCATGGCGGCCCCGTGGTGAGTGATGACGATGTCAGCCGAGGCGAAGAGCGCCGCCTGCTCCGGCACCGAAAGGCCGGACATCGTGACGATCTCGAAATCTAGTGGCAGGAGGATCTCCCTGATTTCGGCCTCGTTCGCGATCCGCCGGACTTGGGCGTCTTCCCGGCTGATATAGATGCGCCGCTTCTTTTGCCCGTCGGTGCCTTTCGGTGAGAATACGGAGCGCAGGAAGTCGCGCTGGCTCGGCGAGACATCCAGGGTGCGCGACAGGTTGGTCGGCATGACAAGCCTGTCGAAACGATGCGCCCCGTCGCTCAGGATGACGATCTCGTTTTCGATCTCGAGTGCCGCAAGCGCGGCCGCAAGCGTGCCGCGAGCGAAGCCTTTCAGACTGTCCGGAACGACGATCGGCAGACCTTCGGACAGGGGCTGCGACAGAAGCGTCAGGCGTGGCAGGATATCGATCATCCAGTGATAGAAATTGTGGTGCCAAGCCGGGGCCAAAAGGATGCCGCCCGCGTGCTCTCCCTTGAGCGGCAGGGCCGGCAGGGTGAGACGGGCCAGTTCGTATTTCGGATTCCGGAGCGCTTCGGGGCCGCAATAGACCTCGATGAAATTGCCAGACTTGGCCGAATGGACGCCGTGCTGCGCTAACAGCCGGACGGCTGGCACGTCAAAGACACCAAAGTTCCATGGCTCAGGGTAGGTGCCGTGCTCAGCGATCCGGGCCGCGTAGGCGTCGCCCTCAGGCGTGTCCGGGCGCAGGTCAGGAGCGCGCATGGGCTCTTGCGGGTCATACGCCCCGTGGATTGTCCGAGTGTAGCCGTAAGCCCCGGGAGTGTCTTTCAGACGCCGGATCGCCGAGCCAGTTTCGGGATGCGGCATTACTCCCCAGTTCTGCGCTGTCATGAGAAGTTTCGGTGCGTAGAGCGCGGCGAAGGATCGTGGTGTCACGGGGCGATCCGCTCGAAGTACCAGACTTTCGAAGTGACCCGATGCACGCTCACCCCTCGCCCCGCTGCTGCGCCCATTTCTTGCAGAAGCCCAGGAAGGCCATCTCGGGGTTGCGCGGCGTGCTGCTGGCCCAGGCGCGCCAGTCGGCCTCGATGACGTGCACGTCCCAGCCCGGGGCGGCGGCACGGGCCATGTCGTAGACGTCCGGATCGAGCGGCGGGATGTCCACCGCATGGGAGCGGTCGTCGCCCACGGTGCCGCGGCTGCGAACGATGAGCTGGTCTTTCTCGTCATCGATGCGGATCTGATAATCCGGCATGTGCCCGTATTCGGAGTCCTCCTTGGCGATGGTCATCACCAGGCGGCGGAATTCGCGCAGGGTCGATCCCGAGCCGCATTTCTTCTGCAGCACCTCCATCGAGACGCGCCATTCCTTCTGGCGGCCGCAATGCTTGCGCGCCAGCTCGTAGATGCGCCGCTCCAGCGGCTTGCGCAGGCGGAAATACTCGCGGGAAAGCGTCAGCACCTCTTGCGCGCGGATCGCGTTGAAGACCCAGTCCGAAAGCTTGACCTCGACTTCCTGCATGCGCCCGTCGCGGGTTTCGCGCACGATGCGGGCGCGTTCGATCAGGCCGAAGGTCTCGAAGATCTCCTGCCCGCCGGTGGTGATGTTGGTCGAGATGCGTGTGCCGGCCAGCCGCTCCATCGCCGCTTTCAAGAGGTTGTAGCCGCGCCCGGTGGTCATCCGGTTGGTGGCCTTGAGCAGGTCGGCGGCGTGAAAGCGGATCACCTGCTGCGGTTCCTTGCCGTCGTTCATGCCCTTGATGAGCGCGGAGATGCAGTAGATCAGCACGTCGCGGTCATGCACCGTGGCCAGCCCGTCGACCGAGGGTTTGATCTCGATGGTGACGCCGTTGTGTTCGTATTTCCGCGGCCGGGTGTCCGGCTTGGTGGAGAGCGAGAAGATCGGGTGCTCCATCGAGCCCATGTCACCCTTGGGGGCGGCATCGAGGATGTCGCAGACGAAGAAATCCCCCTGCGGATGGCGGTCCGGCAACAGCGGATAGGCGGTTGGCGCTATGGACATGGGCACGTTTCCTCTACGACACTTCACACACGCAGCACCGTACAACGACATTTCACACACGCCAAGACCGAAACGACATTTCACACACGGGCACTTCGACACTTCACACACGCTTCAGCCGGAAAAACCGAGTCGCACCAGAAGGTTATCCACAGGGGTTAAAGGACGATCTCTGGTCGATTCGGGAATCACCACTCTACACACGGTGAATCACCACTTTACACACGCAGAATCACCACTTTGCACACGGGGGGTATCTGGAAGTGCTTGAAGACGCTTGCAAAAACCACGATCCGAGAGGGCGTAACACGAGTCTAACACTTATTAACACTCCAGAACGCGCTCAGAACCTGGATATTGACCCAGATAGACACCGCCCGGATATGGCAAGGAAGATGGGCAGGCTTGCAAAGAATGCTACAACGTAGCGCAAGATATTACCTATTAACGGGAGCCTGAGATGGCATCTTCGACACCCATCAAGCTGGACAAAGACATGAAGACCCGCGTCCGGCAGCTTGCCGAAACGCGAAAGCGCACATCCCACTGGATCATGCGGGAAGCGATATCCCAATATGTCGAGCGCGAAGAAAAGCGCGAAGCCTTGCAGCAGGATATGCTCAGGACATGGGAAGAATTTCAGGCAACCGGACAACATGCTACCGCCGAAGAAGTCGATCAGTGGCTGGCCAGCTGGGGAACTGAAAACGAGTTGCCTGCTCCGGAATGCCACGAGTAGTCTACGCGCCTTCGGCAATCCGGGATCTGCAACGAATGCGTGATTTTCTGCGCCCTGTGAATGCCGCGCAACGGGCCGCTGAAGAAATCCAAAATGGCCTCACCATACACGGATACTCCTCAGACTACGCCCTTGAACGAACCGCCTGCGCTTACATTCTCTTCTTGAGAGCGGCCTCGTAAAGCGGGGTTTTGTGGGGCACCTTGGCGAGGGTTTCGCGCAGACGACGCGCATGGAGGGACTGTGCTGCGTCCTCGGGAAACCGCTCTGCGATTTCGGCGATCCCTTTTGCATAGAGCGCGGGTGTGTGGCGGGCTTCCAGCCGGGCGCGGCCGGTCCGGCCCAGGATGGCCCCTAGGGACCGCTCGCCGTGAATTCGGCGCACCAGATCCCGGAGCGCCGCGATCTCGCCGTCCAAGGGTATCTTGAACACGGTGTCGTCGGGCAAGGACCCGTACCAGCCCAGATCGGTGACCACGGCGGCGGCGGACGCGTTCCAGATGCGCAGCTGGCTGCCCGACGCCTCGCCCATGGTCGGATAGCGCAGGTTGAAGACCAGATGCGCCTCGGCCAGCGCGGCGTCAAGCTCGGGTTCCGGCACGAAGCCATGCACGGTCACGTGGGCTTCCAGTCCGAAGCGTTCGAGCTTTTCGCTGAGCACCGAGCGGTCCCAGACATTGCCCATGATGTCGAGCCGGAAGTCGATCTCGTCCTTGAGCGGCCCGAGCGCCTCGAGCACTTCCCAGAGGCGGCGATTGGGGCCGATATGGCCGAACTGCACGAGGCGCAGGGGGCCGTCCTGGGCACGCTCTGCCGAGGGGGCTGTCTGCGAGGGGCGGAACGGCAGATCGAGCTGGTAGGCGGGCACGATGCCCGTCGCCTGCACCGCCTCGAAAGCGGCAGGTGTGTGCGACAGGACCGCGACGGCCCGGTCGAGGGCGAGGTGAAAGCCGGGATAGGTTTCGGACAGCACATTGGCGCCCGAGCGACGCGCCAGCACGTCCTGCGCGGCGGCCAGCCCCGGCTCGCCATACCAGCGCAGCATCTCGGCCTCGTAGACATCGCGCGGGAAGCCGGCAAAGCGCATGGAATCGTGCAGCATCTCCTGGATGGCGAGGTCATGCAGCACGATGATCGACGGCACCCGGCGCGCCAGTTGCAGGAACCCCGCATGATGGGCCCAGGAATTGCCGATATGGATGAAGATCGCATCCGGCCCGTCGCCATGGCCGGAGCGCGCGAAATCGCGCGGCAGGGTGTGGTGCGGGTCGATCTTGCGCACCGGGCAGATCGCATCCACCGCGCGGTCCCAGTGGCGGGCGTCGGTCCAGACGGTCAGATCCGTCACCGCGGCCAGTTCCGGCAGGATGCGGTAGGTGTAATGCGCGATGTCGGTCGTGGCCTCGGGGATGGGGGAGACCCAGTGCACCTTTGGTTTCATGACGCGTCCCCCGGCAGGGGGGTGGAACGGACGACGCGTAGGAAGGCGTCCTGAGAGCAGGGCAGCGTCAGCGTGGGCGCGCGGCCCGAGCCTGTCATGCTGCCGACGCCTGTCTGGTAGAGATGCAGGCGCAGGCTGCCCTGACCATCTGTATCCGCCGCGTCGAGGCGCAGGGTGATTTCTCCGCTTGTGCCCGGCGCGATGGGGGCGGTGATGGGCTGCATCAGGTGCTGGTGGCGCAGGCAGCCGTCCGTGTCGATCCATTCGGCCAGGATGCAGGTGGCGTGATCCCCCGCCACCGACCACCATTGTGACGAGCGGTTGTGTAGGGCGATGCGGGTCAGCCCCGTGCTGTCCTCGACCGAGGCGACCGAAAGTGCCCCCGCCATGCGGGTAGGGTCGCCGTGATAGAAGCGTTTGGGCAGGCCGGTGGCGCGGCCCTCCTTACGGGCGAGGTAGAAGATGGTTTCGCCCCGCAAGCTCAGATTGTCCTCGCGGTCCACCAGGAGCTCGGCGGTGCGCGGGTCGACCTTGCGGTCATAGACATCGACGGTCTTGAGCGACACGGTCTCGAGCCCTGCCGCCTGCCCCAGTTCGGGCAGTTCCGTGGGCGCGTATTCGCGGTTGTGGCGGCCATAGACGCCCCCCGAGGGCACGAAGATGCCGAACGAATAGGGCGCTGTGCCGTTCAGCATCTTGTTCACGCCCCGGTGGCTGACGACGTTGGGAGTGGTCAGCAGGATGTGCCCGCCGGGTCTCAGGACACGCGCCGCCTCGGCAAAGAAGAAATAGGGATCGAGGGCCAGGTGTTCGAGGATCTCCATCCCGGTCACCAGATCAAAGCTGTTGTCCGGGTAAGGCCATGGGTCGCGTTCGGAATTGGCGGCTTCGAGCCGGATCTCAAACCCAGGCAGTGCGTCATCCCATACGGATCGGACGGTCTGCCTATACGGATCGGGGCCTTCCCAGAGACCGGCCATGTCGATGCCGGGAAAGCGGTTGGCCAAGAGCGCCTGGAAGACCAGTGGCGGGAAGACACCGACATCGAGCGCGGAGGTGATCTCCAGCCCGTCCAGCGCCCGCAGGGTCGTCATGTAGCGCGTCCAGTGCGTGCCGAGATAGCTGGCGAGCCCTTTGTCGATCGGCGGGGCGTCATCGCCCATCAGGCCGGGCAGTTCGTCGAAGGCATAGGCGGCGAGCACGTCTTCGATGCTGTCGAAGGGCAGGCCCTCGGGCGGCGCAGGGGGCGCTATGGCGGCTGTGAGCGCCTGAACGGCCTGGTCCTGGCGGGGCAGCTCCGCCGGGGCCTCTGACGCCCCTGTGGTGCCTTCTGCGGTCTCCTCCGAGGCGGCGGTGGCCCCCTGCCCCGTTCCGTCGCCGGGCACCGGGGTGGGATGCACCGCTTGATCGCTGCGCCCAGCCAGTGTTTCGACCACGTGTTCCCAGGTGATCTGCATCGCGCTGTAACGTGCCAGACCCGCCTGCCCCATGCGTTCTGCCGCGGCCGGGTCGGACATGATCTCTTCAAAAGCCTGGCCCAGCTCGGCGGGTTTGGGCGCGGTAACGCGGCCTTCCTGACCGTCGGTGATGAATTCGAGCGGACCGCCCGCATCGGTCACGGTGATCACCGGCCGCGCGGCCAGCATCGCTTCGAGCGTGATGTAGCCGTAATCTTCGTCCTGCGGGACAAACACCACGGCACGAGCCTCGGCGTAGTGGCGCAGAAGGGTTTCGTCATCGACCCGGCCCAGCCATGTCACCCGGTTGGCCACGCCCAGTTCCAGCGCCAACGCGTGCAGGTCCTGCTGGTAGCCAGGGTTTTCGGCCACACCTGCGATCACCAGACGGATCTTGGAGCGGGTCGCGGCCAGCCCGCGCAGGATCAGTTCCAGCCGTTTGGAGGGGTTGATGCGACCGGGGGCAAACAGGTAGTCGCCATACTCGCCCTGCCAGAGCGCCTCGGCATTGGGCGGCGGGTGGTAGAGCGGTGTCGCCTCCAGATCGAGATACTGGTTTAGGCGTTTCGCCACGTTGCCGGAATTGGCATAGAGCGGATGCGGGCTGGCGGTGAAGGCGGCGCGATCCTCGGCATGGATGAGTGCGCGGAGCGCATCGCCATCGGGGTCGTGCATCAGATCGGCATCGCCGGCGGCCCAGAGGTCATAGGCCGAGCGATGCTGGTGGATGATCCAGAAGAGCTTGTTGGGGTGATTGGCGAGCCAGGCGGGGAACTTGAGCCCGATGGCGAGATCCACCGGCACGCCCTCAAATTCCGAGATGTCATGCATCCGCGCTGCGAGGATATGATCGGCCAGCACTTCTCCGGGATACCATTTGAAGGGCAGCGTGATCTCGGTCGCCTCATGACCGTAAGCGTTGAGGGCCGAGACCAGATTGGCGGCGTGCCGTTCGGCCCCGCCCTGCACGAAGGGAACCTGTGTGCGAAGGACACCGATGCGCATGGGCTTACTCCTCGTCCGCTGGCGCAGGCTTGGTGCCCAGCACCGCAAGGTCCTGCGGACCAAACAGCAGGAAGGCCAGTTCGTCGTTGAAATCGGGGGTGTTCAGGAATTCGTGGAACCGCGCATGGGGATTGAGCGCGCGCACCTCGACGGGGTCGAACCCGGCGGTGTCGAAGAGCACCGTCAACACCTGTTCCGGCATCGGCTTGAGATGCGTGGGATCGGTGTGGAAGGTGGTGGCTCCCACCAGCACGTTGCGGGTGTGCGGGGTCTCGAAGAGCAGGATGCCCCCCGGCGCTAGCACGCGCAGCGCCTCGCGGGCGATCCAGGCCACGGCGTCAAAGGGCAGGTGTTCGACCAGATGGTGGGCCGAGATCATCGAGAGGCTGTTGTCCTCCATCTCGGCCAGCGCCTTGAGCGCATCGCCCAGGCGCACATCCAGCCCTTGCTCTTTCGCCGCCTCGATCTGCACCGCGTTGGTGTCGACGCCAAAGCCGTCGATCCCGGCGCGCTTCAGGAGCCCCAGCCATTCGCCCCGGCCGCAGCCGATATCCATGACCGGCTTGCCGCCGCTGCGCATCACGGCGGCCTCGACATCGGGCAGGTAGATCCGCAGCCGGTCGGCGATCTCTTCGACCGATCCGCGATAGCGGTTTTCCAGCCGGTGGTAGAAGCTGTCCTTGAAGGCTTCGAACCCCTCGGAGGCGGGCAGGTCGATCTGCGTGGCCGGGGCCGACAGGTCTTCGGACGCTGCTCCGCTCCGCTGCCCGATCTGGTCCACCCGGCGCGACAGATCCGCAAAGACCCGTGCCAGGAGCGACGTCTCGGAGCGGAGCGTGGTGTGCAGATGCGCCCGTTCGCTGCGGAACTCGTGCACCAGGCTGTCGGTCAGAACCTGGTGCTGTTCGAGCCGTTGCGAAACCTCCGTGACATCAGCAACATATTTCGAGATTGTCGGGCGGTCGTCCTCGACGATCTGGCGCAGTTCGGTGATCTGGTCGGTGTTGCGCCAGATCTCGCGGATGTCGCGTCCGAAACGGCCGAGTTCGCCCTCGATATCGTCCATGCGCAATTCGGCGTGGGTGATGCGTTTGCGGGCATCCTTGGCCATGTATTCGGTGCGCCCGAACTTGAAGATGGCCGAAACATAGCGTTCCAGGCGTTTGATCGGGGTTAGCTTGCGGCGGCTGGTCATTGTCCTTGGTCCTGCTTGTGCGGAGGATGCGGCGGGCGCGTCTGCCTTGCGGGTACCCGCCAAGCGCGCGGTGACTGCCAACAGCGCGCCGCCCTTTGCAGAACTGACATCAGAGGTGACGGGGTCCTGCACCGTAGCGGGCGCTGCAAGGCGGTCATCCACCGAAGGCGTGTAGCGTTTCACCTTGCCGACGGGTTGGGATGGATCATCCTGAATCATCTCGTGTCCCCTGCCCTGCCTGTCTTGTCACTCCGTGCCGAGCCGCATGACCGCGCATCCGACCGATGCCTGTGCCATCGCGCATCCTGCAGCGCCATTCAAGCCAATCTTGGCCGCGAAGCCCGTCTTGAACATGGCCATCCGTTCTGAAACTACGGGTCGTTTTTCGCCTTGTAGAGCGCCCAAGCCTCTTCGATCACCACGCCTTGCTGGACACCGCGAAACCGCGCTTCGGCGGCAATTTCTTTTGCCACTTCGGGCATCACCTTGGCATGCACCTGCCCGGTGCGGGGGCTGGGTTTGCGGCCACGGCGCTTTTGCGGCCCACGGTCGACGAAGCCGTGTTTCTCTGCCGCCTCGTCGGAGCGAGCCACGGTCTTGGGGCTGGTGTCCTTGGGCTTGGATCTCAGCTTGCCGGGGGTCAGCGAAATCCCGAACGGGTTCTTGTCGGACATGGCTTAGCCCTCCCCTGCCAGACGTTTGTAGACCTGCATCGCAAAGGCCCGGGCATTATCGCGCGCGCCGGCCATGTTGCCTTGGGCGGGCATCGAATGAAGATCGCCGCCAAAGGCGAAGAGCCCCGAAAAGGCCGCGCGTTCCATCAGCGGTGGGTCGATCACGTCGACGCCCTGGTCTCGTAGCGAGGCTTCGATGCCCTTGTGCTGCTTCGACACGATCGCCTTGGTCATGGTGAAGACGACGGCATGGGGGATCTGCCGGTCGAGCGCCTCTTCCTCCTCCGCAATCAGTTGCAGCGCCCGGGTTCCGATGGTTGCATCCAGCGTGGTGGCGCGCATCGGCGTCAGCACGAGATCGGCCTGGGAAATGGCCCGGCTGACAAGCCG